>JADZAE010000084.1 GCA_020852715.1 Deltaproteobacteria bacterium | reverse complement strand
TCCTCTCAGACCAGCTACCGATCGTCGCCTTGGTAGGCCATTACCCTACCAACTAGCTAATCGGACGCAACCCGATCTCTTCGCGCCTTACGGCTTTGCTGACTTAGACCATAGTCCAAGGCAGCTCATTCGGTATTAGCTCCGGTTTCCCGGAGTTATCCCCAGCGAAGAGGGACGTTAGTTACGTGTTACGCACCCGTGCGCCACTGTACTAGATCCGAGGATCGTTCCCGTGCGACTTGCATGTTTGAGGCATCCCGCTAGCGTTCGTTCTGAGCCAGGATCAAACTCTTCAATTGAAGAGATCTGCTTATCGGCTATTATTATATAATAGCCATAAATTTATTTTCCTGACTTGCCTATTCAAGTTTATTACTTGAAGAAATTTGAACGAGGTTGATGTTAATTCATATACACCAAACCAATATTCGCTCTCTTCTACTCCAGCCTAGATTTCAAAAACACTACCTGATAAAACTTCATCTTTCAGTGTCGCTCTCTCTAGTGCCGTTTCACCCAGCACTTCGAGGGCGCGTGATAATGCCTGATTCATTAGCTCTTAGCAAGCCCTTTGAGTCACTTTTTTCAAAAAGTAAAAAATTTTCATCCAGGAACACTGCAAACTAGACAGCCCGATACAGTTTAAAATAACCTTAAACTTACAGGGTCTAAACAATTAAGATATTTAACTATGGCTCCCGAACCAAGCGGGCACGGCAATAATACAATCTGTGAGGATTTGCAAGCCTGTAGCCAATAAATATCCTTTGATCCTTAAGGGGATAATAGCATAATATCACTATGCTATTATTACTTATATTAAACTAATTGATTAAGTCACTTTTCCACACTAGGCTTTAGGTGGTCTTAGGAGCTAAACCTTTGCTACCCAATTGGCTATAACAAGAGTATAGGAGCCTCAGATCTTTAGAATCATTTCTTGGAAATGACTCTAGGGTCCCCCTTTAGGCTTTTACTGAGATTGTTAATACCAGGCAGAACCGAGACAGGTTGAGTTTATGAACACTGAGAACGTAAGAAAAAAGGCAATTATTGCCAGTTCGGAAAGATTAATAAGTTCCGCTCTCAGGTCTCTATTAGAAAACAATTTGGAATTGGATGTCGTTGGTGAGGTTATTTCAGTTTACGAGGCTCTCAATTTACTTGCAAAAACTCCAGTTGATCTAGTGATTACAGAATCGGTTCTAGCTGATCAAAATATTATTTCTCTTCTGCATAAGGTGCGTGAGCAGCATTTTAATGTGCCGGTAGTTGTCATTGCCGGAAAAGAATCGTCCCCACTAGTATTGCAACAGGCTCGGGCGAATGGTGTCGGAGCTATAGTTTATAAACAACAACCATTGGAGATCCTTAAAATGGCCGTTAACGTGGTCTTAGCGGGAAAGCATTATTATGCCGACACTGTTTTCACTCAGCCTTTGGCCTCGCAGATTATGACAGTGGTTATCCCTGATGAGCAAGACCCTCTCTGGGCACTAAGTAAGCGCGAGCGGGAAATTTTTGGTTTACTAGCTCACGGTCTGCAAAATTCCAAGATTGCTATTAAGTTATCGATTAGCCCGCGTACCGTCGAGACTCACCGGGCGCGTATAGTAAAAAAACTCCATGTTAATTCCAATGCCGAACTAATTTTATTTGCCGTAAGAAATGGGCTGACCACTCTATAATCATAAATTTATGCCAGTAAAATCTTCAGGTGAGAAACCCGTCGTTAATGAAATTTTTTATTCCTTCGAAATTGATTAGCGATGGGGCTCCCTGCCACGAGTTAAAACATTTCATGTGCTCATCGAAACGTTTAGAAATTTCATCGTGTGTTACCTCATCTCTATGTTTCTTGCACTTATCTAAAGTATCTACGTCTGATGTCATCATGGCATCGCCTATCGAGAAAAACGCTAAATTGTTTACTTTCCCATCAAAGCGATAAAGCCCCGGATCCATGAACTCCACTTGTTCTTGAAGTATTACATAATCACCAGGTTTGAAGCTCTTATATGAGCGAAAACCGCTCTGAAATTTATTCGTTATATATTTTCTTTTTCTTTTTGGTTTAGACTTAGCCATAACTTCTCCTTAATAAATATATTCTTTAAAATCTGAAAAGGTCGCGCCATTTTCACAAGTTTTATTGATCAAAAAATCGCGATAGCTCTGCTGATTAGTTTCTTTTTCTTTGGTAAGTATATTCGCCGAAACGCGTTTAAAATATTTTAAGAAGGAGGGGCTAATCGCCACCAGTTCGGCGCCTACGCTTAAATATGCTACTCCCTCTTTCATGCCTTCATATTTATATGTACCTTGATTTACAAAGCCTATTGGCATCTCGCAGCGATAGTAGTTTCCCCGCTTTACACGACGACCCTCTGCTAAAATATTTTCCGTGCTCATGTTTCTCCGTTTTAAATGTTTTTGAGTTTGTTTTTTAATTATTAATTACCAGCCTTCCTCGCCCATATAATGAAAGCTGCTAATTAATTATCGGTAGAAACTTGCGTTTCTTTTCCGAGCATAACCATAGGAATTGCCATAAAATGCCATAAAAATGATCTAACTCAGCGTAACCACATGATTATAAATTTTTGATAAAAAAACTTCAGGATGTATTTGGCGCCGCTCAAAGGGTATTAGAAGTAAGAACTCGGCCGCTTTGCAAATTTCCCCTCTCAACGATAAAGGCTAAGGCTATTAGAAGCTCGGCCGACCAGTAAGATTTTATGATATTTCAAACATTAATGCGAGCAGCACACTACCCTAAACTCAGATTTATCCTCCATAATAAACTGGGCCTTTGTCCATTAAGACCTCAGGGGATAATTCTATTCTTGTTTGCTCTCTATTTGTTTTTTTTTGTGGCCAGAACACAAAACGATTTAATCGCTTATAGTGTCAGCGGCGGTTTATTAATTATCATCATTGGTTGCTTTGTCTCGGTAGTCGCTAATTTCATTTTTGTAAGAAAACATTTGTCGCTTGAGTTAGTTGCCCCTGTTGATGAAATTGTATCTCAATTGCCAGTCAATTGTTTATTATTAGTTAATAATTTAGATTTTCCCTTCCTGAATTATTGCGAACTACATGCCAGTTTTGATCACCCGGATGTTAAAAGCAACATTCACTTTTTGCGGACGGTAAAAAATAAGTCCTTTGAGTGCCAAGAAACTTTTATTTTTCTTCATCGGGGGTTTTGGCTACTAAAAAGCTATCGCATAAGCATCGGAGACAAATTTGGAATTTGTAAAATATCATGGGCTATCCCGCTAGAACGGGTAATTAAGGTAATAGCCCCTAACTATGAACTACATGAAATGCATTTCCCCGCCGTTAGCGCTATTAGCGGTGAGGCCCATTATCATCATCAAAACTCAGCAGGCGATTATTATGATTGGCGCCAATATCATCCTAGTGACGGAATTAACCGCATTTTATGGAAAGTTTACGCCCATTCCGGTCAATTAGTCGTCCGCAAACCAGAACAAACGGGTTCTGCCGACAAGCAATTATTTTTATATGTCATAGCAGCTAAAAATGAAGACCAAGTTGTTGGTGCCTATCGAAGTATAATGAGTAGCCTAGAAAGCAGTGACCTGGAGATAGTATTAGGTAGTGATGGGCTCACTTATGATTGTGATAAATCTGAAGATGGGTTCAAAGGTAATACCTTAACAAATTATTGGTATAGACTTAACCAACTTGCTTGGCATACTTTAGCAGGTAGCGGTAAGGGATTAATTCATTACCTGACCTCAATACAATCTCGCTACCAAAATACTCGTTCGTTGATAGTGTTAGGATCTGAAGAGAACATAGAAAATATTTTAACTGCTCTCCAATCAATTAAGAAACAGGGATTAGAGGTAAGTGTTCTACTCACAAAAGGTGGCTTGGATTCAACTTCGTTTACACTTAGTGGAAAGTTTTCTATCAACAAGAAGTCGGCCTTAGCACAGGCAAATCAATTACACGATGAGCGTTTGCAGAGACTAAACAGCATAGCCGATAATTTTACTTTTTTAGAAAAGGTCACCTGAACATGTTGAAGCGAATCAGTCAACAGCGCGTTATTGTAATTGTCCAGCTCACGCGGATAATTACAGCGCTAGTTATTTCGGGTTTAGCCGCTGATATTTATGGCTTAACCTTAAACATATTTGCAATACATATAGCCATCACTTGCGGAATCCTTGCCGCCTATCCTCTTTTTAGATCCACAGGTAAGATTAAATTGTTATTTTTGATGGTCGTGGCCACAATATCCGTAGGCTATATTTCCTTTAACTCAATTAATACCTATTTTGTCGATAGTGCTCCATTGCCAGGAAATGAATTTGAGTTATTTTTGGTTTTTGAACAATGCAAAATTATTTTTTGGACTCTTCTTATTTCCTTGCTTAGTACCTGGTTATTTTGGAGATTTCAATTTTATATACTCATCGAGGGAATTGGGCTGATCGCATTTGTCGTCTATATGTTTAGTCCGCATCGAAATTATTTCCTTGACGCACCTCAGCAAATTGGAATCTGGGCGTGGCATTTAAACCTTGAGACACAAATACTATTTATCCTCTTTGGTATCGGCTGCACCGTTTTATATTCTTTCTACTACTTGTTTTTGGGAACATTCAGAGTTTCTTTATCCAGTAGAGACATTATCACCTACTCGCAGAAAAAAAGTGTTATCGTCTCAATTCTTTTCTGCGTCATGTTATTTGCCGTGTTTTACTCCACTTATTTGATCTTAGTTAATCGTTTATATTCTAATAATCTCTCACGAGTTATGAATGGTGTGGGAAAAGAATCAGAAGTAGGGAAAAGTCCGTTAGGGTTTCACTCTTCCCTTGGTCAATCAAAACAACCGGCTGCATTGGTCAGACTTGAGACTGATTATTCCGAGAACCCCTGGGAACCATTGCTCTATCTTAGAGAAAATGCTCTTTCTGATTTTAATGGCAAAGAGCTAGTAATAGCTCCACCACAGTATGATAGAGATATTTTAGGAAGTGATAAGCAAGCTGATAAAGTTGATAAGAAGCCATACAATAAAAAAGTAAGGCAAGAAGTTACTCAATCCATTTTTGTACTCGTTAGTCAACAGGGGATGTTCTCTATCGATTATCCATTGTATTATCGCCTTCTCAAAAATCCTGACTCCAGACGTTTCGTCACCTCCTATCAGGTGTTGTCAGCTGCACCATCTACTAAGCTTGATAACATTGATAATTTGAAATTTGGTGATTCAAAATGGAATAAAGAAACATGGGATCATTATCTGCGTGCTCCGGGACAAATGCTCTATACTCCAAATGCAAATATGACCTCTTATTCCGCTGATTTGACGCACCCTATTTACAATAAAGACGGAGAGGATCAACGCTATTTAATTCTGGCTCATGAAATTACCCAGAACATAAGTAATCCACTTAAACAGGCCTATGCTATCATAAATTATTTATCTGAAAACAGTATTTATACTCGCAATCCTAATCACAATGTTACTGAGACAGGAGATCCGGTTGCTGCTTACTTATTCGCCAAAGAAAAGCGCGGTTATTGTGTTCATTTTTCACACGCAGCTGTCTACATGTTGCGCGCAATTGGTATTCCCGCAAGAATTGCTACCGGCTACTTGACGGATTTAACCTTTGCTAAAGATGGTCATATTTTATTGCAAATGGCTGATCGACATGCCTGGCCAGAGGTCTATATTGAAGATTATGGTTGGATCAGTTTGGATATAAGCCCGGCTAAGGCAGAGAATGAGCAAGTTCTTGAACCTGACAGAAAATTACTGGAAGAACTCATGGAGCAGGTTAGTCATGACATTGAATTTGATAGCCTTAATCCATTAACTATACCTGAACAACGTACGTCATCTCCTGTTTTCATAACTTACTCGCTGCATTTTTATTATTGCCTAATGTTTTTGTTGCTTTTGCTTATCGCAGCTAAGCTATTTCTGCGCCTATTACACCTCTTACCCTGCCCGTATCGACTTAAGGTGCGTCTTTTGTATTTCTCTGCCTTATGTCTTCTTTCCGACCTTGGTATTATCCGCAATTTTGGCGAAACTAGGCAAGAATTCGCCACACGCATTCACAACTTGCATGCCCTTGATCTGGAAAACCTTACAATGCTGTTTGAGGAGGAAATAAATAAAAAAGTTATCCATCTTTTTGACCAACAGCAAAGCAGATCAGCCAGTCAGATATTTGTGGCAAGTTGGCAACGGCAATTTAGCCTTGAGAAGCGAATGATTGGTGTATTTAATATTTTTACTTTATTTCGCCTAAGGAGCTTATGATCGTGGGGCAACGACAATGGACAATATTTGTAAGACCTAAACGCTTTTTACTTCTCGTTTTGCTTTTTTGTTTCTTTATTTTCCACACCGTCGAGGCTCAAAGTAAATTGTTAGCAGATTTTGGTCGAACGGATAACATTGAGTTAGAGACTATACTTGAGCAGGCACAATTAGATTTTGTTGCCGGACATTCAATTGATGCTCGCAATAAACTATTACATAGCTTCACCATCGCCCCCGCTGATTTTCGCCCACATTTACTCTTGGGAATTTATTATTTGTCAGAGGTTAATCATTTTCAGCTCGCCGATAAATATATTATGCGTGCTCACCAATTATTCGCTGCTGCCTGGGGAAGTGAATTAGACGATTCTATAAAAGCCGAAGCACACATGATGAACTCACGAATCCTTGGACTAATGGCAGAAGCAAAAGTTAATTTGGACGAATACGATCCTGCCCTGCAAATTATTAAACGTTTTGAAGCTACTTACGAAGCTGATTGGGTAGCAACCACAAAGGCCTGGGTTTTAATGAAACTTAAACGCATCGATGAGGCCATTCAAACAGCGCAGTTAGGATTAATGAAGTCTCATAATCTTGGCCATGTTTTAAACATTTTGGGAATTTTGTATTCTTTAAGGAATAATTCCAGCCTCGCCCTACAAACTTTTAGAGAGGCCATTAAATATGAAAAGCTACTAGGTAAATATGGCCAGATTTCTACTCCTTTGAACAACATCGGAGAGGTATATCGAGAAATATTCTTGGATCGGGAGGCCGAAGCAATTTTTGCTCAATCTCTGGCCGCGTCTATAGAATGTGAACATATTCTTACGAGCCTAAATTTAGCAATTCTGCAAATTGATGAACTTCGATTGATTCAGGCGGAGAGAACTTTAAAAAATTTTGAAACCTGTTTTGCCCGGTTCCCCGCTCGGGCCGATACCGAACATCGAGCACTCCTAGCCCTGGGCTATGGAAAGATAGCGCTTCGCTCAGGAAAGCCAGTTGAGGCTATGAATTACTTTCAACAAGCATTAGCTCGGAAACAGTGGTTTGGTAAAATCGGCACAAACCAAAATGATGTCAAACTTGCCGCTATGATTGGCTTAGGGCAAAGTTATTATGGATATGGCGCAGTGCTGAAAAATAAACTCACTTCGGGAATAGCTAATAAATTAAATGATTATTTGCAGGGTTGTTATTATCAATTGAAGGGTTATTGGCGCATACGCGAGGCACAAAAACTTGCTTTTGGTCAAATGGATAATTTTGAAGATCTTTATATCCGACATAGTGATGCCATGATAGAATATCCTTCATTGGGTGACCTGATATCCTCCCTTCCCAGTGCCAGTGTAAAAAAACGAATTGAACATTTAATTGACAGCGAAACACGTGAGCGTGCTAAATCTTATTATCAATTATTTTGGGCTACTAATCTTTATTCTCATGGCGATAACCAGAAGAGTTTAGATATCCTTCAACAGATTTTTGGATCATTTCGCCAATTTGATCGCCTTGCCTCTGCTGAGCTGTTACGATACAAGATCAAAATCATAGAAGCTGCTGATTCCTCTGCTCAACAGGAGGTTCAGCAAATTGTAGCAGATAAGGAACTACTGTTTTCACTAAGTCCAGCTTATTTTACTTATTTTAATATACGCCTACCGATTGTCATAAAGTTGCCCGTCACAAGCAATAGCGACAATCAATTGATACAAGGAGTCACCGATCTTATATTCAAATACCATTTTACAACTGTGAAAAACGGCCAAAATTTGAGGTATTCTGTGGAAATTAATGACAATCAGGTAAGCACTGACTCTCCCGGTATCGTTATTATTTTCAAGGAGAATACCAATGGCAAAATACTAGCATCGGAAGTTGTTGCCCGCAGCGCTAATAACAGTGAGATTAGCCAAGCGGTGGACAATTTTGTAAACAAGGTGTTTATTCATCATAGCGATCCGACAGCCGAAGCATTGCCAGCTGTCAGTTTTGAGGAGAAAATATAATTTATGGCTGAAACCTATAAAACCACTGATTCCCTAAAAAAGCTATACGAAGCGCTTATCAAAATCATTAGAGGCCAAAATGAAACTGTTAAGTTACTACTCACAGGATTAATTGCTGATGGTCATGTACTAATTGAAGATTTACCAGGCCTAGGTAAAACAACGTTAGCTAAACTTATCGGTGCAATGATTGATTGCTCGGCATTAAACGAGTCAGCTTCTCATATTAAACCTTTTCGACGTATTCAGTTTACGCCCGATCTACTGCCCTCTGATATTCTGGGGGTTACTATTTATGATGCTCAGAGTTCTTCTTTTCGCTTCCAACATGGTCCCGTGTTTGCGCATGTTGTACTTGCCGACGAAATTAATAGAACGGGTCCCAAAGTCCAATCTGCGTTTCTTGAATGTATGGCCGAAAAACAGGTTACAGTTGACAACATCACCCATTCTCTTGATGAAATATTTTTTGTTATCGGAACACAAAATCCCTTAGAAATAGCCGGTACTTATCCACTACCACTAGTGCAGTTGGATAGATTCTTGCTCAAGATACCCATGCATTATGTTAGCAGAGAAGTAGAGCTGGAAATATTAAGAGATGCGGAACTAATAGAACACGATTTGCAAACAGTGCAACCTATCGTCACCAGAGCAGATATTCTGTCGGCAAGGAGAATGGCAAGCGATGTCAAAGTATCTAATGAAGTATTGCAGGCGATCATTGATTTAGCCCAAGAAACAAGGTCCTCTTCTTTATTTCAGTTTGGCGCTTCTACCAGGGGGGCTATAATGTTTAAACATGCTCTGTCTGCCTGGGCTTTGGTTAATGAAAGAGATTACGTTACGGCCGATGATTTTAAATACTTGGCGCCTTTTGTATTTAAACACCGTATGCGCTACCACTCTACACTCAACAATAGTGAGGATTCTTTTATGCAGCTATTGTTAAATCAAGCAGAAATACTGATAAGAAAGCAATCAGCAATTATTTGAATAAACACTTACTATGGATTTCACCAAGCCTTTTAAAATTATTCCTCGCGTGCAAAATTTCTCGTGGGGATGCCACTCTCTCGATTGTTATGTGGCTAAGCTATCGGGTTCAACCGACCGCATTCAACATTATGCCGAGCTTTGGTATGGGGCACATCCCAGTCTTCCCTCAATTGCACTAATTGATAATAATGAACATCTCTTAGATACCCTGATCAGGAAAGCTGGTGATCAATTACTGGGGGAGAATATTATTTCTCGCTTTGGGCAGACATTACCTTTCCTTTTTAAGGTGTTATCTATCGGGCATCCGTTATCTATTCAGGCCCACCCGGATAAGAAACTTGCCGAGCAGTTACACAAAAAATATCCACAGCATTATCCTGATAACAACCATAAGCCTGAAATGGCTATTGCTATCACTCCTTGTGAGCTACTTTATGGATTTCGTTCAGCTGAAGAAATTAAAACAAATATGCAAGTTGTTCCCGAACTTGGGGATTTGTTAAAAAGCAGGCTAGCAGAAGAGATCTTCTCATCTACTGAAGAAGAGGTATTCATTCGCATCGCTTATTCGACACTTCTTACCACCAGTCCATCAGCAATAAGGGAGTATTCTCATCGGCTATATGCTCGCTTAGATAGACAAGAGACATGTAGTCCTGAGGAAAGCTGGATACTAAAACTGAAACCTCTCTACATAGATGGCGATGTCGGTCTTTTTTGTTTTTACTTGCATAATCTTTGTAACCTCCTACCCGGAGAAGCAATTTTTATTGAACCAAATACTCCCCATGCTTATCTAACCGGAGAACTTCTTGAATGTATGGCCAACTCTGACAATACCATTCGCGCTGGATTAACCAATAAGTTTATTGATATAGAAACTGTTACAAAAAATTTGCTATTCAAAAGGAATAGACCAAAGATTCTTAAGGCTCTAAAAAATGACGGCGATCATTCATTCTCTATATATAGAACCCCTGCAGAGGAATTTAGAGTTGAGTGTTTATTAAATGCTGCGAGTGAGGTCGGGAATAATCAAAGCCTTTGTTTAATATTTTGCTTAAATGGATCATGCCTCATTCAAAGCAATGAATTCGAGACTCGCATTAGCAGTGGAGAGGCGCTGGTGATTCCTTCCGCTATCACCTCTTACCGTATACAAGGTTCAAATAGCCTAATCTATAGAATTAGTGTCTAATCTAGCTCATAATAGCGCCATGCTTAGTTGCTTGCCCCATATTCAAATTTCATGTTAGAGGGTCGCTTATAAGATTTTGTTTTTACTAAGTATAAATTAATCGCTCATTTGAGTGATTGTGCACACATAATTAGTTTGTTGTTTTTATAAACGTCTGAGTTAAAAAACTATTAACCCGCTTTGGGTTAGATAATTTATTAATGAAAATACTTTATATCAGCGACGCCGAATTTGAAGATTATTTGTGTGATGGTTTGCTCCATGGCTTACTTTCCTTAGGTAACGTTAGTGTTGTAGACTTTGGCCGACGCTGGATGCTCTATCAAACTGATTTTAGCTCTGGAGCTCATTCCTTAAAAAGTCTTCGTGGTGGTGGCTTCTCACTCTATGGACTGCTGCCTGAAAACAATGCTGATCGCGAAGATATTAACACTAAAATTAAAGCTCATTATTTTGACCTTATAATTTACGGTAATGTTTTTAAAACATTAGAATACATTTCACTTGTTTTGGAGAATTATAAGCCGCAAGAAGTCCTCTTTATTGATGGAGAAGATCATCAGTGGCTATATCCGGGACTAATTCAACGCGGATTGTATTTTAAAAGAGAATTAAATCAAACCTTAAAAGGGGTGTTCCCCATTCATTTTGCTATACCCGAGTCTAAATTATCAACTGGGCCTGTCAATAAGGATAAATTGTTTGCTCAGGTTGATGCGCGCAATAAGGAAACTTATATTTTCGGCAATGAAACGGATTACTATGCGGATTACCAAAAAAGTTTTTTTGCTATCACCATGCAAAAAGTAGGCTGGGATGGATTACGACATTATGAAATATTGGCTAATCAGTGCATTCCTAACTTTCTGCATCTTGTCGAATGCCCGATGCAAACAATGACTAGATTCCCTAAGCTTGAGGCATATCAAGCTGCCAGTTTAATTGAAAAGAAAGGTGCCGAGTATTTTCTTACTAGAGAAGGACAGGATGTTTATACATTCTTGCTAGGCAAGCTTGTCCGTTGGACTCATCAATATTTAACAACTAAGGCACTGGCGCGCTATGTTCTCGAGGTCCAGGATGCTGTCAGCAGCGGCCATATTTACCACTTGGATTTACTGACCACTCCAACTTTTAATTGCTAATACCGTTAATTAGCTGTTTTCAGATTTTGTAGCAGCGAAATAGCCTCCAAGTTATTAGGATCTAACGCTATTGTTCTCTGTAAAGCTTGTTCGCTTTTCTTCAATTGCCCATCAACGAGGTATTCCTTGCCCAGCAAAAACCAGAGATCGGAACTTTTGTCACAACGCTTGACCAAATTTTCATATTTACTTAAACGCTCGGCTGTATCCTCAGTAATAACAGCTTGGGCTAACAAACCATCAATTCCTGAACAAACGCGTTCTATTTTGCTAATAATTGAGTCAGCTTTATTGCCTATTAACGAGGGAGTATGCGCGGTCCGTTCTATGCTGATCTCCGAGGTTGCATTTTGCCGATCATTTAAATTCCCTTCGGTCAATATCCCCACCGGAGAAAGCTCACCTTGTTTAGAAGGTTGGACAAAATTATTAGGAATAATACCAGATAAGACTTTAGGTTTACTGTTCGCAGGAAAAGCCGAGACCCAAGATGGGGCGCCGCCCGGAAAAGCTCCCATTTCCTCTAAGGCTTTTTGCTCACTAATTGTGGGCACACGAAAGCTACAGGCGCTCCCTAAATTAATTAGCAAAACTACAAAGGCGACAGGTAAATTATTCGCTAGTTGTTTAATTGTTCTGAGTATTTTGTCCATAATAACGATAGTAACGATATTGTCGGGCAGCATCGGTGCCATCATTAATGACAGCACCTATAATCTTTGTTTTTCCAATGATATCTACTGCATCCTTTAACAAGTGGCGTTCCGTTCGCCAACCACGCACCACCATTAACATCCCATCAGCAAGCATATTTAGCTTTCCCGGCTCCGGACACAATAGAACAGGTGGGCAATCTAACACTATATAATTATATTTATTCTTTAATACAGTAAGCTCCTTATTAAACCCCGGATCATCAAATATCTTAACGGGATCTTCTACTGCTTTGCCCGCTGTAATGACATCTAGTCCGCGACTCACTGGGATAGCAAAAGAACCTAAAGAAATCCTCGCTAGCAGAGCGTCCGTTAATCCCGGCACTTCACCTAATGAGAAATACTTCTCCACTGATGGCTTTCTCAAGTCACAATCAATTAGTAAAGTTTTGCCTGTTTGATCCGTAGCAAAAGCTCGAGCTAGGTTAACAGCAACTAGACTTTTACCCTCAGCCGGCACAGCGCTACTGACAGCAATTACTCTCTCATCTCTACCGACAGAGTTTCGTCTTTCTATGCGCGTTCTGAGCAACCTAAATCTTTCGGCCACGGGCATTGACTGGACATATCCATCGGAGAGCAAGACCCGACCATGATAGAGTTCTTTTTTTTGCCAATCGGACTTTGCTTCTAATAAACTTGCGCTGTAGTTACCAACTAGCTTTTGATATCTCTGCTCAAGGTTATACTTTAGCGATTTAAGAGCCATTATTAAAATACCTCAGTCTATTAAAAACTTAACTGAAAAATAATTACAAATACTACAAACACAAGTAACGATATACCCGTGGACCACTTGAGAATTATCTGCTTGTCGTGCCGCATTTCCTCGGTGTCGATTGAGGGAATAATGCCTATTACGGTAACTCCAATTTCTTGTTCAAGCTGTTCCTTGAACTTATATGAGTCATTCATGAAATATAAAGCTATCGGCATGGAAAAAAAACAAAGAACGGCCACTACTAAGCTAAGGCAAAAAATAAGTATTCGGTTGGGACCAGCAGGGAAACTGGGAATTTCCGCCGGCTGAACAATTCTAAACTGAGCTGCTCTTTGGCTGCGGATTAAATCTCCCTGCAAAGACGCCTGTTCCTTATTCGCTAACAACTTTTCATATGTCATTTTATTATTTTGATAATCACGTCTGAGCTTGGAAAGTTCCTGTTCCTTTAAGGGCATCTCTTGAATATCTTTTTCTAAACTCGCAATGTCTGTGCGCAATCGGTTATTTTCCTGCTCAAGCATTTTAATTTGAATATTAGCATCATTTAACTCTCGCCGCGCTCTGGTTACGCCAGGGTTATCGGCAAAAGATGTGGCAGATTTTGCACTAGTTTTACCTTCCCCGGGAGATTTATTTTCCAATGCTTCAATTCGAGCTTTAGTTCTAATTACATCTGGGTGTTTGTCTGAATATTGACTTTTTAACACGACTAAAGCTGATTTGAGTTGGGCTAACCGTTCTTCCGGACTAGACAAATCATTATCTTTACCAACGACTGTTTCCGCGCCTTTACGGGCAATACTTAATTCCTGTTCTAAATTAGATCGCCGTAACTGGCTGGCGGCAAGCAATTGTGAGTTTGTTCCCAGTTGGGATTGCATATTCTGCAATCGAGCAACACTAGCCTCCAAGTGCTCAGGAAGTTTGCCGTAATTTTTTTTTACAAATTCCTGCTCCTTGGCTTCCGTTTGCTCTAAACGCTCTCTTGCTTCTCTTAACTTTGAATCTAAAAATTCTTCCGTTCCCTGCGCTTCGCTTTTTTTCGCAATTAAGCTTTCCTCAATAAATAAATTGCTAATCGTCTTAGTTACCGCATAGGCTGTCGCCGGATCTGAATGCGAAAAGCTCAGCTGAAAAGCCTGCGGATTAACAACGCCAGTCTCGGATTTTACCGCTGATATCGAAACCTTGCTTCTTAGTTTCAATATTGCTTTTTGTTCTGCTCCTGCTCCGGCAATCTCAGGATATAATTTATACTGATTTATAATACCCCGCAGGCGTGGTCTGGATAAAATCTCTTGTAACAGCCCCTCAAACTGAATCTGCATTGCTTTAGATTCTTTGTCTTCGGGGCTGTCCACTACTTTGGTCGCTAAGCGTTCTTGTTGAATAAATATTATGGCGTCTGCCGCATAATAATCGGGGAGCCTTATGGTTATAAATAAGCCAATTAAAGCGACTAGCAGAGTGGGACCCAAAACAGCAGGCCAATAACGTTGCATAGAATATAGGAAAGGCGTGACTATTTCAGTCAATGACTTCGTTTCATTACCTAGTATTAAACTCATATTAGACAATATTTTGCCGAAAGGACTTACAACTAAGGAATTCCCTATACAATAACTGCTTTATTTTGTAAACCGATCGACCTTGGCCCTAAAAAACGTAACTAGCTGATAATAAAGGTATAATAAGTTTATCAAAACAAATTATTTTTCTCAAACTTAGAAATTTCATTCTCTTAGCAAACTATATTGACTATGCGACTTTATAGTCCTTTCCGGCATCAAGGGTTTCACTATTTATTATATTTGTTTATCTTACCTCAGTTGCCAGGGAATGTTTTTAAATTTTCAGACAAACTCCGGCATTGCATAGCTAATAAAATTTATGGGTCAAATGAAAAATAGTTTTAATCAACCTAATTTCAATCGAATAGAAGAAAAGCCTTTTGTAAGCTTAAATCATTTATCAACAAGGTTATTCTTTCTTGTTATATTTGCTTCGTTGCTCATCTTGGTCGTTGCCTGTAAGCCCAAAGAAACACCGGAGGCAAAATATTCAAGGCTTGTTGCTGAGGCCACCGAGCTGAAAAAACAGGAGAAGTTTGAAGAGGCCAGAATTACCTTACTCAACGCCATTGACCTGCAGCCAAATCAGGCAACGGCTTATTTTGATATCGCTGAAGTGTTTGTTGCTACTAAGCAGTTACCCAAAGCTCTGGAGAACTATCGCATTGCCCTAGATTTAGACCCTGAAAATAGACTTACCCGTTTGCGAATAGCCGCATTTATGGCCTTGGGAGGAGAACTTGAGCAGGCTGAGTCTAATTTGCAGAAACTTTTGGAAAAGAACAGCAACGATATCGACGCTATTTTAATTTCAGCCTCGGTTGATGTTGTTCGAAACAATTACGAGGGTGCGAAAGATAAGGTTAAAAAAGTTTTACAAATTAGCCCTGATAACCCGCAGGCTTTAGCCACGTTAGCCGATATCTCGATCAAGGAAAATGATGGTGCTTCTGCTGAAGCATATTACAAGAAAGCTTTATCTGTGGAGCCCACTAACGAAGCCATTCGCATCAGCCTTGCTGATCTCTATTCAAGAATGGGGCGCTTAAACGATGCTGAAACAATAGTAATCTCTGTGCTAACTGATAATCCAAAAAACTCAACACTACGTTTTTATTACGCCGAGTTTCTTTTAGAGCGAGGCTTGATTGATAAAGCCGTGCCCCAGTATGAGCAAATATTACAGTATGATCCTCTAATTCATAATGCCCGGGATCGCTTATATGATGCTTATTTGACCAGTGGACAGATTGACAAGGCCAGGGCATTGGCTCAGGACCTAATCAGTAGGTTTCCAAAAGATCCCACAGCTGATTATTTTAATGGAAGGTTGGCGCAATTGGACAAGAAACCTTCTGAAGCTTTGCAATACTTTATTAAAGCAATAACGACACTGACTAACTTTGCCCCGGCATTTCGTCATGCTGGGCTAGCTGAATTGTTCTTGGGGAGAGTAGGTGAGGGCGTAGAACACCTCAATCAGGCTATCGCAATCAACCCTTTTGATATTGGCGCCCGTTTAGCCCTTGCTCGTGATTCCTTTGTAAAACGGGATTATGCTCAAGCCATTGAGCATGTAAATAAAGTTCTCTCGCGCCATCCCCATCAAATTGGTGCCAATATATTGCGTGCCGACTTGGCTTTAGTGCAGAACGATTTCAAAACTGCAGAAACTATTTACAAACTAGTTCAAGAAACTTTTCCGAACTCTCCGCTCCCATATTTTAAATTTGCTTTATTAGCCGAAAAAAGTGGGGACAATGCTAAGTCGATTGAGAACTATAAAAAGGTAATTTCTTTCGATCAGGAACCCTACATTGCCATCAATCGGCTTGCACACATATTGGTGGCCACGGAAGGTTTTGATAGGGCAATTCAGGAGATGTTATCCTTGCGAGATCAAAGTAAACAGTCAATTGCTGAACATAATTATATTTTAGGAGAGCTCTATCGTTACAAACCAAACGCCAGCAATGAAGATAAAGCAAAAGCTAAGGCGTATTATGATGAGGCAATCGCCATTAAAGCAAAATTTATGCCTCCTTATTTTTCTCTGGCAGATTTAGATTTCAAGTCGGGTAACATCAATGAGGCTATTGATCGTTATCAAAAAATCATCCAAGCCCAGCCTAAACACTTACCTTCGCATATCCTCTTAGCGCTCATCTATGAGAGTCGAAAAGACTATCAGAAGGCCGCCGATCTATATCGTCAGGTTCTTTCGTTTGCTCCTTCCTTTGCTCCGGCAGTAAATAACCTCGCTTGGTTATTAGTAGAGCATCTAAATGGCAATATTGATGAGGCATTAACCTTAGCGCAACAAGCAAAAAGAGAGATGCCCAACGAGGCGAATATCGCAGACACCCTCGGTTGGGTTTATTATAAACAGGGAAGCTTCAGAGCAGCGGCAACAGAATTAGCCGAAGCCATTAATCTAGAACAATCCAATGCAGGAAAACTTAGTGCCGAGCTTTTATATCACATGGCTGTAGTAAAGGAGGCCCTCGGGGAAAGAGAGATAGCTAAGGATTATTTATTAAAGGCAAAAAATGCGGCAACGCCGGGCAGTTCGATAAGTGTTGAGCTACAAAAATTGGAGGAATCCTTAAAGTAAGGTTGAACTATGATCAAATTATTCGTTTTATCGCTTATTATCGCAGCTACTTTTTCTGCCTGCCAGTTTGACAAGAATCTGCGCCCACTTGATGAGTTACAGAGAACGGGAAAGATTGAGGAATATAAAATAGGTGCTGGCGATGTCATTACTATTGATGTCTGGGGAGATTCAAGATTATCTGGACAAAGATATGTACGTGATGATGGAAGACTTAACATGCCACTAATCGGGGATATTGATGTTAGTGACCAAACGACAGCCGAATTAGAAAAGCTACTAACTGCCAAATTAGCCGATTATATTAAGGCTCCTTCTGTGTCGATAACGATATTTAAACAAGCTGCAATAAAGTATTATCTATCCGGCTCTTTTTTAACTCCCGGTGAGTACAAAAGTGAAGGACCTATTACTTTGCTGCAGGCAATAGCTTCCGGGGGAGGCTTTGCTGTTTTTGCCAATAAATCTGAGATTTTTTTAATCAGAAAGGCTACCAGTGGCGACTACCGCTACCGTCTCAGTTACGACAAAATGGTAAATGGCCAACAACCCAATCCGGAATTAAAAAACGGTGATATTATTGCCGTCCAATAAATACGAAAGAAACCAGTGACAGATAATACTAAAATAGCATATCTCGGACCGCAAGGGACTTATTCTCATTTGGCTTTAATTAAAATCAAGCACGGGGATAATGGGATACCTTGTCGTTCCATTCCTGAAATTATCACCAAAGTAATAAATGCTGAAGTTGCCCATGGCTTAATCCCATTGGAAAATATTATTCAGGGGTTAGTTACAGAATCCTGGGACTTGTTACTACAAAATCGCGGCAAAATTAATATCGGCAAAAGTATTGTCTTAGATATTAATCATGCTCTCGGAATGCTCCCTGAGCATTTTTTAGCAATTGGGGGCTCTCTTGAAAATATTCCGGCTGTTTATTCCCGCGATCAGGCGCTCCAACAATGCTTGCGCTTTTTAACTAGCCATGTTGCTCAGGCAACGATTCATCAGATAGAAAGCACAACAGCAGCAATAGAGTTAATTCGAAATAAGAATATTACTGCTGCGGTAATTGCGGCGAAAGAAACGCTCTCTCAGTCAGGATTAGTGATTGTCGCTGAAAACATCGCTGATCAAAAAGATAATAAGACCCGTTTTGCTTTAGTAACACAAGGAGATGCGGAAAGCCTTTACCTCAGTAAATCTGACTTATCTTGTCCGCCAGGGGATTATGTAACATCAATAGCAATAAATCCCCAAAAAGACAGGCAAGGTATATTGTATGACATGCTTCAAGTTATCAGCGCGCAGCATAAAGTTAATATGCTTTCTATTCATTCTCGGCCTGATGCAGCGGGAGGATTTGTATTTTTTCTCGATTTGGAGGGTCACTATAATAGCCGAGAAATTGCGGGATGCCTTAATGAACTGAAAAACTACTGCAAAAAGTTAACAGGTGATATCGCAGAGATTACCCTATTGGGTTGCTATCAAAGAGAAGAGTTCAAACCTATTCCATTTAAGTCCATCGGTATAGTTGGCGGCAATGGCATGATGGGAAGATGGTTTAAAAACTTTTTCTTAGGCCTAGGTTTTAGTATTTTAGTCATAGATAGAGAAAGCAGTATAAGCTATGCAGAGTTTTGTGCTCAAGTTGATGTAATCTTATTGAGCATCCCCATGACTCAAGTAAGCGAAGTCCTAGCAAATTTAAGACCGCACTTAAGACCTGGTCAGCTGTTAGTGGAAAATTGCAGTATAAAGAGTTGCTCTCTTCCCCTATTGCAAGATTCCTTGCTGGATGGAGTAGAGCTTTTGGGGATACACACCATGTTTAAGGGTGATATCGATTCACTTAAAGGTGAAAATATTGTTATTACCCGAACCAACAATTCTAGCAAAATGGCCTATGCTTTAGAGGATTTGTTTTATAAACACGGTGCCAATATAGTTCACGCAGGTATTGACGAACACGATAAAGGAACGGCTTTTACCCAGGGGCTAGTAAATTTAGTCCTCCTATTAATTTCCGATGTAATGGTCAGAAACTTTGACCGCTATGATCAAGCCGTCATGTTTAATACCAAAATTTCACGGCAAGTCTTAGCTTTAATTAAACGGTCATTAGGACAAAACGATGAGTTAATAAGAGATTTGCAATTTCTTAATAGCCATTCCCCCGCAATAAGAGCCGAGTTTTTAAGGGTTGCGCGGGAGATTATTGATGCTATCGATAAAAAAGATTCGAACAAGCTATCTGAATGCATTAACAGATCACGCGTCTTTTTTGCCGACTAAATGACATTGCCATTTAAGGGTTGGCAATAGCCACTTAATCCTAAAAAAATCAGTCGAAGCGATAGAAAGCCTAAAAAGATTGACTGAGTTTTTTAGGGTTAATAAAACGGCTACTGCCGTTTTGGGTTAATCAAAGTAGCTTTTTTATTACATCAAGAATTTCTTGTTTTGAAATAAGACCTCTAATCTGTTGTTGAGGCTGACCGCCTTTAAAGAAAATCAGGTTAGGAATGCCTTTAACACTATATTTCTCTGCATACTCTTTATTTTGGTCAACGTTCACTTTTGCTACAATCATTTTTCCTGAAAGCTCATTAGCAATTTCTTCCAGAGTAGGAGCAATAGAGCGACAAGGTGCACACCAAGGAGCCCAAAAATCAACTAGCACAAGCAGATCATTTTTGAGAACCTGTGCTTCAAAATCACTATCATTAATTTCAATTACTGCCTTTGACATAGTCTAATTGCCTCCTAGGTTAAAGTTCATTCGCTCTAGTATTTCCCTGGATAAGAACGTAATAGCGGACTCACAAAAAGGCAACTACTAATTATGGGAATAGTAAAATACTGATTAGCTAAGTTTTCCCTAGAACGAAGATGAGAAATTCTATCAATTGTTTCTACCCTTCGCCATTGCCTCTGCCGCATGATACGAGCTGCGAACAAGTGGCCCGGATTCTACATGCTTAAAACCCAGTTCATAAGCTCGATCTTTAAACCAGGCGAATTCTTCCAACAAGTAATATTTCTCCACTGGTAACTGCCCTGATGTAGGCTGCAAATACTGGCCTACTGTTACAAAATCACAAGCAATCTCTCGTAATAATTTTAATGTCACCATCACCTCTTCCCGGGTTTCCCCTAGACCAACCATAATACTTGATTTTGTCAGTATGTTAGGAGCTATTTCCTTTGCCGCTTGCAACACGAATAATGACCGTGTCATTTTTGAGCCTGGTCTAACTTTCTTATGTAAAGAAGGAACCGTTTCAACGTTATGGCCAAGAATGTCTATACAATTGTCAGCCAATAAAATTTGCAACAACTTATTATCACCACGAAAATCAGGAATGAGAACTTCGACCGTACAATGAGGATTTATTTTTTTAATTGCTTTAGCAGTGGTGGCAAAATGCCCGGCGCCCATATCGGCAAGATCATCCCTATCTACTGATGTAATGACAACATGCTTCAGCTGAAGCTGTTGCACTGCTTCAGCAACTGATAATGGCTCCTTAGGGTCAAGGGGTAATAATCCTCCTTTTTTTGCATGCTGAACGGCACAAAAACCACATGCTCGGGTACAAACCTCTCCCATAATCATGAAAGTTGCCGTTCGATGTGCCCAACATTCTCCGCGATTTGGACATCTTGCTTCCTCACAAACGGTAACTAATTTATTGGAAGTTATTGTCCTATGGGTAGCCGTATAGTTACCATGGCCCGGTGCTATATTCCTAATCCAATATGGTTTTCTTCCAATAACCGGCGATATATTAGCCTCCAGAAAAAAACGTATTTTCTCTTTTAATTCTTCCTCCGAGGGTAAAGGAATATTTAGGAATTCACAAACGTGAAGCAAGTTTGTCATAATCCCCCCCCCAAGTCCACAAGGAGATATGGCTTGAAAATATTTTAAGTCAGTCGAGATATTTAAAGCGATACCGTGGTAACTTATCCACTTCTTAACACCGATGCCCAGTGAAGCAATTTTCCGAGGTTCATCATTTTGCATATTAATCCAAACTCCGGTTAACCCTTCTCGGGCATAGGCGCTAATACCAAAATAACTTAACATTTTGATTATTGTGCTCTCCAAGATACGCAAATAACCTTTAAGATCAAAGCCACAACGGGTTAAATCGACAATTGGATAAATAATTATTTGACCTGGGCCATGAAATGTAGCTTCTCCACCGCGCGATACCTCATGCCAAGGAACAGATTGGGCGGGCGATCCCAAAGGAGATTGTTTAAGACTACCTGTTCCATAGGTGTAAACAGGGCTGTGCTCAAGGACAAATACTGTATCGGCAAAAGTTTTATCTATAATTTTTTGTTGCAGAATTTCCCGTTGCTGGTCGAGAACAGCTTGATAGTCACATTCTTTTCCAAGATCAATCCAGCTTATATTAGCCATAGTAACCCGTTTAGATCCACAACACTAATGGATTTTCTATAAGGAATTTTAAGCGACTTAAAAACTTTGCTGCATCTAATCCATCTAGTAATCGATGATCCGCCGACAAGGTTGTACGAATAACTGAAGTTGCTTTGATGTTCCCATTTCCAACAACTGCTTCCTCAGATATCGAACTTACTGCCAATATCGCACTCTGTCCTGGTGAAATAATCGCAGCAAAGCTTTCAATATCAAACTTGCCAACATTTGAGATATTAAAAGTCGCACCAATTAAATCATCTCCCTTAAGCTTATTTGATCTCGCTCTTTCTATCAGTGCACTTGCTTGTTCAACTACATTTTCCAATGTGAGCTTATCGACATTTTTTAATACCGGAATCAATAATCCATCAGGCAAAGAAGCGACAACTCCCAAATTTATTTGCTCTTGTTGGGTAATTTTATCGTCAGCATAAAACGCATTAAGTTTTGGAAACTCACGTAAGCAGCGAGCCACGATAAAAAGTATCAAGTGATTAAATGTAAGACGGGTGTAGCCAGGCATTTCTTTTAAAGATTTAATAACTGCCAATGTGTTTGCCACGTCTATCTTAGTGGTCATATAAAAATGAGGAATAGTTAACTTGCTTTCCAGCATTCTTCGTGCAATTGTTTGGCGCATGGAAGAGGCAGCTTCTCCTTTTGAGCTAATAAGAACCGTCTCATTAACGCCTAGTTTGGCTTCAATATCGCGCTTCACAATACGATTGTTTTCTCCACTACCTTGAACCTGACTAAAATCTACTCCCTTACCCTCAGCTAGCTTGCGAGCAAGAGGGGAAATTTTAAGCCTTTCTTGCTCTAAATCGGAAGCATCTATTTTTTTTGCTGAATTATTCACAGTAGACAGAGGAGTTTCAGGTTTAGTAACGCTTTTACCTGTTGTTTTAGATTCTTCGGCAGACTCTTGTGAGATATCCTCACCTTGATCTCCAATAATGGCAATTACGCTGCCCACTGAAACTTTAATATTAACTTCTGCACAAATTCTTAATAAAACGCCTTCATCAAAAGATTCAATTTCTAAATTCGCTTTATCGGTAGCCACCTCAGCAAGGATATCTCCACGTTTAACTGGTTCGCCTTCTTTCTTCTTCCAGGCAACAATAGTACCATCAAACATCGTATCACTTAACTGAGGCATGTATATTTTTTTAGCCATGATAAACTCTTCTGTTGTTTGTGTTTAAGAATGTTATTAGCTATATCTAAAACTCGGACAATTCAATACGTTTTGCTCAAATTGAGGCTATTTTGGTGAAAAAAGTAAAAATAATTGGTGGCGGTTTAGCCGGTAGTGAGGCCGCATGGCAGCTCATTAGCAGAGGTTATAACGTAGAAATTTACGAGATGCGTCCTCATCAATATACAAAAGCCCATCATACTCAATATTTCGCTGAATTGGTCTGCTCAAATTCATTGCGAGGAAATGAAATTACACAAGCAGCGGGGCTATTGAAGGAAGAGCTAAGGCAATTAGACTCATTAATCATGATGGCTGCCGAGGCCACTAGAGTTCCCGCTGGTGGGGCTTTAGCAGTTGATCGCGAACTATTTAGTAAGTTTATTGATGAGAAGCTACGCTCGCATCCTTTAGTTTCTGTGATTACAGAAGAAGTTTCGGCAATCGTCCTTGATGAACACATTACAATAGTTGCTGCAGGTCCATTGTGCTCACAAACCTTGGCCTCTAGTATTCAAAGTATGTTTGGTATGGAGCATTTGCATTTTTTTGATGCTATCAGCCCAATTATCAACGCTGATTCGATTAATATGAGCAAGGTTTTCAGGCAATCACGCTATGATAAGAATGGTGATGATTATTTAAATATTCCTTTAACCAAGGACGAATATGCTTCTTTCATTGAGCTGCTAAGAGTGGCTGAAAAATTTGGCGGACATGACGAAATTGAAGCTGATTGCGTAGCCGGATTGAAGCCTTTTGAGGGATGTATGCCAATTGAAAGCATGTTGGAAAGAGGTGATGATACGTTGCGCTTTGGACCCATGAAACCCGTCGGTTTAATTGATCCTACTACCAATCAACGGCCTTATGCCGTTGTGCAATTACGTCAGGATGACAAAGATGCCAAGCTTTGGAGTATGGTTGGTTTTCAAACTAAACTTCGTCATGGTGAACAGCTAAAAATCTTTAGGCAGTTGCCCGGCTTGGAAGCCGCCGAATTTGTTCGGTTGGGATCAGTCCATCGTAATACATTTATCAATTCGCCGCAGATTCTTAAGCCAACCAATGAGTGCAAACAATACCCGGGTCTATATTTTGCCGGTCAGCTTACCGGAGTTGAAGGCTATGTCGAATCAACTGCTTCGGGGTTAGTTGCAGGAATAAATGCTGCCCTAAAACTTGCCGAACGAGAACAAGTCTCATTTCCCTTGGATACAGCGGTTGGCTCTCTTTTAGGCTATATTAGTGATCCCAACAGAAAAGATTTTCAGCCAATGAATGTTAATTTTGGGCTTTTTACTAATTACATGTCAGCCGAGCTTCCCGTTAAGAAAAAAGGAAAGGCTGGAAAACGTGAGCATACCGCCCAACAAGCTCTTTTTAGTTTAAATAACTTCAAGCGGAAATTTTTAAATTAGCGGTATTAGGCCAATAATTAACTAGATTCTCAAAAGATGTGGTTAACCTAAAAAAATCAGTCGAGGCTATAGAAAGCCTCAAAAAATAAAAAATCGCGCCCACTTACCTTAGAATTTGAAAATCACCAACCAGTCGGCGGGATTTTTTGAGGGCCACCTAAAGAGATTGGCTGAGTTTTTTAGGGTTATACAAAACTATTTCACTACTTTTACAAATCCGTGACACATCCCCTAAAGGCATAAGCTACTCTCCATTTCGTGGCGAGGCGGTTGTGATCGACACTTAAAGTTAAGTGCGAAACAATTTACAGAAACAAGGAAAGCGTTATGTCTATAATAGTTTTTAATCTTCCCGATACAGTTTTGATTCAGCGAATTCGCAAAGGATGCGAGTGTAGTTTTCAAGAACTGGTTCAGCGATATGAGACGAAGGTTCATAACCTTGCTATACGACTTACACGTAACCAAGAAGATGCTGAAGAAGTAATTCAGGATGTATTTATTACTGTCTATCGGAAAATCAAAAGTTTTGAAGGAAAAGCTAAATTTTCAAGCTGGCTTTATCGCGTGACAGTAAACGCCGCCTTTATGAAGCTCAGAAAGAATAAGCAAGAACAGGCAGTATCCTTGGAGGATTGCGAAATTGCTTCCTATCATGAGTTTGCTGAAGAAAGCGAGAATGCTACTAGTTGTCTTTCCGAAAGCGAAGTTATTAACAAAGAAATGAGGTCTATTCTTGAGCTAGCTATTAGCAAATTGCCTGATGAATACAAAAATGTATTCGTTCTTCGTGATATTGATGGGTTATCGAACAAAGAGGTTGGAAGAATTCTTAATATTTCTGTTTCGGCGGTAAAATCACGTTTACATCGATCGCGATTAATGCTTCGCAAAAAATTACGCAGGTTTTATGATGGGTTATCGGTTGATACAAATAGCGGCGAAAGCTCAGTTAAAACTCTGCAAAAGGCTGCTTGAGTTGCTATTTTTTCACTACGTTGTCATTAGCATATTCACTGATCGTGTTTACCAGTAAACATAGATCACGATGAAAAAATTGAAAGGGGGCTATTTAAGCCCCCTTTTGATGAGTATTGTTTCAAATGATTAGTTGCGCTGTTCGATGTCTACTTTATCACCAAAGAACAATCTGACCATTGAACGTAAAATGAAAGCACCTACCGCTACAACTAAGCAGCCCATAGCCGCTCTGTAGGCACCCATCGCAGCAGCAATAATCGCGGCTAATCCGGAGACGACCATAACTAATGCGCCAAAGGAACCTTCAATAATTGAGAACACCCCATCCATAGCTAATTGGATTTCCTTAGCCCATTCTTGATCACTACCTCCCATACCTGTTTGAGCCACGGCAATTTGGCTTAAGCCAACAGCTAATAATCCGGCCCCGGCCACAAGCAAAACTTTGCTGGCATTATGATAAGTTAATAAACTGATTTTAGTGTGCACGTAAGAAGATGCCACTAAATAACTTTCTCTTATAGTTGACATATTTGATTTCATAACTAACTCCTTAATTTTAAGAACGCCTACTGCGTCTTCTTCAATAATACATCGCCCTGGTAATATACCCAGACGACACTATTAATCTACTCCTGTTATTGGCAGTTCAATAGAATGTGTTACTTACAATAAAGCTTTTGGAAAGAGAGAATAACTGATGGCAATAGAAGCTATTAAACTTGATATTTCAGCTAGTTAGGCCATTACGGGGCTCTTTTAACTCCGGTGCGGATGGCTTCAAAAGCTTGCGCATCCTCTGATTGATCCTGAAAAGCAGCACCCTGACTGAAGTTAGAAGAGGGCTTAGGCGCCTCAGTTTTATAGGCAGAGTCCTGATTTGAGTTTGATTCTACACCAACGGTGGCCAACTCTTTTTGCACAAAAGCACCTTGACCATTGGCCGTCACCACTTGATAAAAATTCCCTTGCTGACTTTGAACTACGAAACGACTACCTTTCTGCACTTTTAAAACAGGTGCAAAATTATTTCCTGGGCCACTACGCAATAAAGCTTCGTCTTGTATAATTGTGAGAATTGTCTGCTTAGCTGGAAGTTGCTTATTTTTACTGCCCTGATCAGTAAACGCGGGCTCAAGTTGATTTGTTCGATTATTATCCTGCTTAAAGTTACGTGACTGCCGATTAGCTACAGACGCACGAAAATTGTTACACTGACCTGCAATATTCCCGCTCTCCGCCAAAATTTTTAATTCGGTTTCTTTAAGTACTAATAAATTTCTTGTTTCCGTTAAACTTTTCTCTAAATCACTGTATTGCTGTTTAAGTAAATTATAATTTTGCTTTTCAATTTCCAGCGCTTTTATAATATCATTGGCTTGAATTAACTCTTTACGATACTTTTCAACCATAGCATCGCTAGCTAAAAGTTTATCATTTAAGGTAATATTACTATTCTTCTCTCGTAAAAACTGATTGCCTTGATCTTCGTTCAACTGAGAACATTGTCTAAGGTCTTCATCAATTTTTAAACAGCGATCCTGTTGCTCAGCAAAAGTTTTTTTAAACGTCTTATGGGCAATAACAAGACTATGTAGTGTTTCCCTATCTTCTTTCCCCTTAAGTCTTTCTTGAATCAAATCTTCCTGCTCTTTTGTCAATTTAGATATCTCATTGGACAAAAGCTGCTCTCTCTCTGAGGTATTGCCACTATCCTTACTTAAGTTAGCCAATGATTTTCTCAAGGAAATAGTGTTTTCTATGATTTTCCTCTGTTCATCTATTAGCAATTTTTTTTGTGCTGTCAGCTCCTTCACTGACTGGTCATGCTCCTCTTTTTCTTTTTCCAACGCTTGTTGCAGTTTTTCTTTTTGTTCAAGCAAAGTAGCATTCTGTTTTTTAAGATTTTCGATCTCATCTGCTGAAAGAATAACCTTTTTCTTGTCGATACCGGAGCCAGCTTTGTCTATCGCTAATACTGTATTAAAATGAAAACATAAAAGGCTAAATAATAAAGGAGCTATTAGTCTACCCATAGATTAATCCCCCAGCACCATGTCAGCGCGTGATTTATGACCTAATGTGCGTTCAATAAATTTCAGTCGTTTATCACGTTCCGCCCCAATGAGAAGCTGTATCGCTCGAGGATTCGCTACTCCAACCATGGTAATTTCTACATCATCAGTCATAGCACTACCGATTAGCACTGACCCTATCCCTAAAATTCTTTCCCACAGCGTTTGTCTGGGCTCGACTCCCCGAATATCCTCATAACGTAAGCGCGGTTGTCGAAGATTCATCGCCACTAGTCCAATCTGAGCCTCCACTCCTCGTTCATCAATGATATATTTGGCATTGTAAATGAAAAGAAATATTTTTACCAAAACCGCGCCAGGCAGAAAAATAAACATCGGTAATCGCAAATAAAGAATCGTATCGCCAATTCTAAATAATTCTCCTTCAATAATTGACTTATCAAACATCTGCGAACACTTAATTGAAACAATACAAAAAACGAAATAATATATTAGCTTTAGTAACTGAGCTCTCCAAGTCGGATAAAAATAATAACGAACATGTTTCCCGTCTTGAACAAATACAGAATCATCACGGACGCTATTTTTCCCTGTCCCAAAAGCATGTTGAACATCCTTCTCGCTAGCGAGCAACGTGTTTGATGTTTGTTGATCTTCCGTCATTGTAAAATCTACTGTTTACTTGGTCTTATTAAAACGCTGCTGCAGCTGCTCAAAATCTTTTTTTGTTTTATTTGCATCCCTGTTTTCGGTAGTCGATGAGGGTTTGCTAGCCGGGGTAACCTCTTCCTCCGTTTTTATATCCCCTTTAATCGTTATTTCGCCTTTTTTAGGGATATAATAACCGCCTCCAAAAGCTGAGCTGGGTATTTGCTTTGTATTAACCCGGATTATTCTGCCACCACTTAACCAATAAACAAAAATAAAAAGGGCAACAAGTAGTAGTGAAACAATATTTCTAAAATTGATAGTTTGAATAGGAAAGATAAACCCGACAACTTTCCTAACGTTCATTGCCGTATCTCCCGTATGTTCTACTGGTAATTTCTCGGCATGGCCGCCATTTACCCATGCGAACTTCTCTGATTGCCACATGACCCGGATTATACCATTTGCCTTCACTATCTAATCCAGCATCAACTTTCTCCTCATCGACAATCGGCTCTTCCCAGCAATACCTGACCACGCCTTCCGGCGGTGTTGGTTCGTAAATGACCCTAGCCGTATCTGGCTCAGCAATGTTACTCGGAGAGCAAGACGTCAATGCTAATGACATGCCAC
The DNA here is from genome assembly GCA_020852715.1 of Deltaproteobacteria bacterium. Lineage (GTDB taxonomy): Bacteria > Bdellovibrionota_C > UBA2361 > SZUA-149 > JADZAE01 > JADZAE01. The sequence continues at coordinate 69,618 of JADZAE010000084.1, read as the reverse complement.
TAAAGATAACAGCTAAAAACACTAACTTCATAACATGCCTCATCTACAATAATTGTCTGCCAATCTAATTATGATTATATTACTCTAACTATCATCTCTGCCAATCGTTATCAACTTTATCATTTTCTTCCGGGTACTGTAACGGCTGAACTCTGCCTGGTCTAACTTCCACCACCGTCTGATGAGTTGGTCGGTAATAAGTTCCCGTGGGATCAAGTTGTGCAGGAACCTTGACCGAGTCATACATCGTTTCGGTCCACGGTTCGGTTATTGTTCCCGGAACAGGGCTTTCTTTGACAATTATTTGTTCTTCGGGAACTGTAGAAAGTGAACAACTGGTCAATAAAACAACTAAAGCCAAGCTTGTGATTTTCCGCATAAATCTCCTTAACTAGATGTACCATCCGACAAGTTTAGTGCTCGCCCTCCCGACCGTGTAGCTAACTCCTGGGCGGCTTGCTCAGCAACCTTTCTTCGGCGAGCAAGTTCATCTGCTCCGCGCGGTGCTAAATCCACAGCCCGTTGTAAAGCAAGGAAGAAATCTCCGTCACATTCATCCAGCAAGGCGGCAAATAATTGATTATCATCACCATTATTAGTTGATACCCAATAATATGAAGGTTCTAGCGGTAATACCAGCGCCGCTTCACCGATATCAGAAAGCAGGAAGAATTGAGATTCCACTCCCCTCACAGTATTAAGTGCCATTATCGTATTTGCCTGCTGTTGATTTAGACTGAATGCTTGTGCTGTTAAATGGAAACGCGAAGGATCTTGCTTGAGAAATATTTTGTGAGAACTGTTTTGTATAATCGCTTGACCACCTTCTCCCACATAAAAATCTTCACCACTCTGAGAAGCTGCGATTACTATACCTTTTCTCTTACGATAAAGACGAAAAGCTGACTCGACAACTCCGGCAGCAGTTTTTCCAACCAAATCATGCGCTTCGTCAAATACTAAGATCTTTCGTGTATCTAATTCAGACGGGTCATTCATCACTTCGTCAGCCCAAAGCATCGCAACTTTTAAGAACACTCTTTGCAATTCGGGATTACGACTTAGCCCTTTTAAATCGAACACAATGAAGCGTTCTTTCAATTCCAACGCTCCCGGACGATCAAAAAATCGCGCATAAGTACCATCACCGTAATATTCTCGCATTAAAATGGCTAATTGCTGACGCATTCTGAAATTGTCTTCTGTCTCGTTTGGTCGTGGCGGCTCTTTCAACACACGTAAAATATCGCGTAGCAAGAATTCCCTATCCTTTGGTCCGTGGCGATATCTGTAATGAGCTTCTAATACTGACTCCACAATTTCGTTACGTTCAAGTCGACCTAAACGACTATCTTTTTCGGTCGCCATATCGACGATTACATCAACGCAGATATCAAGTAGATCTTTAAAGTCTTCATTGGTTCTATCGGGATCCATCTCTCCCACACGGGCGAGGAAATTCATGGCTGGCGCCCGTGACGGTGTAGCCTGATAAATGCGGCCACCAAAAAGTTTAGCAACTCTCTCAAATCCGCAGGGTTGATTGGGCATACCTTTATCAAAAACAAAGGTTATCGGATACTTCACCTGTCTCGTTCCATCCGGACGCTGAGAGTAATGGCCACGATTCAAAGTAATCAACAAGAAATTGAGTAAATAGCTTTTACCGGCACCCGATACCCCCGTGACAATAACGTTAGGCGCTGTATTCGAGTCATATAGATCAAACCCCACAAGCTCACGATTCCAAAGATTGGGTAGAACAAATAAACTATTGCGGCTCCCCTTCCAATTCCCCCATAACGGGAATAATCTCGCAGCTCGCGAAGATTGCATTACTGTCGTCCACCCCGGGCCATCCGTTGCCGGATCATATGCTCCGGGAAGAGCGTTTAGTAATACTCCTAAATCACTAATCATATGCGACATGCCTCGGGCATCATTCATTGCCGGAAACATAGCCAACATTTCACTAGCCGCACGTCTTGCTTCATCAATATTTTGGGTAATCTGCACATGATGCACACCCACTCTGACAATCTGAGACTTGTTGTTATATAGCTCATCACGCGCAGCTCGGATTACAGATATCTGATGGCGAATTTTTTGGTTAGAACGACCCATCGGACCACGTTCACGTAAACCTAATAAAGCATCACGGCGATCTAAAACTTGCATCTGCTTACGCTGCGGATCCTTAGAGTAAGTAACACTCAAAATTGATTCATAGGGCGTGCTTTGCAGGGGCACTGTAATCAATGGTAAACAACGTTTCGGCGGTTTTACCATACTGATTGCATGAAAAACTCTACCGCCTTTAGAAATATAACCGTCCTCGCTGTGGTAAGCCGGGGTATCGGAGATTTGATTGGATAAGATGTCATCGGGATCATAGAGAGGAACAGGGACACTATTATATCTACCCCGTTTAAATTTTCCACCCTTGGTGTTTTGGCGATTAAGCAATGGGTATAAAATATTGATTAGCCCTTGGCCATCAATCTGTGTCGGATATAATCCCAGGTCAGCAAAACGCGCCACCTTACCGTCAACTTCCCCACGAAAAGTATCAACAAATTTTTTATATTCCTGCATCCGGTCTTCGATGCTTACTTTATCTGTATCGGAGTTAAGTAGGACATTACAGTAGCGCTTGATCTTTTCAATTAACGACTGGCCCTTCCATTGTGGGTCATAACGAAAACAGACAAGCAGTCTTAGCTTTTTTACCCGAGCACCATAATTAGCACTACGTGAAGCATTCTTGAACATACGAACCCAGCGCCGAGCCATCCAGCCAGATACCGCCTCAAGTGGGTAATTATGAATACATTCATTTAAAACATCATTGACATCAAAAGATGTAATCCAATTAAATTGCACGCTAATTTGATGATCCATGGAATCAATCAACGACTGCACATTAAAACAAGTATGGTAGGCTCCGGCATCAGATGCTCCTGTTAAGAGTAAAGGATTTAATTGCCATATTGACCAAAGAGAAGCATCGGAATGTAAGAAAACTTGATTTTGGTAATCCCACTTTACGTAGGGAAGCAAGCCGTTAAATAGCTTTTCATCCTGATAAAGACGCTGCCTTGTAAACCTTGAAAGACTCATAAAATATCCTTACAGACTTGTTCCAATAATTAATTTAAAAACACAAGTACTGCTAAAACCTTATCACCGCTACGGTAGCGTCGGTGATAAATTATCATCAAAAACTCTAATTATTCTCTCTTTGTGATCAATCTCTGCCGTTGTTTTAGACTGCTCACAAATCTTATCTAAAATCTCCTCATGCGTTCCTTCCGCTAGCAGCGAAATCTTTCTTTTTGCCAAACTATTAGCATAAAGCGCTTCATATCCCATACTATGAGCTAAAGCGACAATGCTCTCCTGCAGTGTGGAATTGGGCATCTCAAATAAAATTACTTTCTTTAAGTAAGGGGCATTGCTTGCTACTCTAGGGCCAATGGGCTTTGGTAAATGACTCCAAGTTACCCGACTGTAAACTGGCTCTAACGGTAACTGGCGGATTACAGGATAATATGTTTCCTGAACAAATACGTCCTTAGCCTTTTGTTCGGCACAGCTGATCAGCAAAACTACTAAGGTGAATGATAATATAGTTTTCATTACTTGTATTTCTTTCCTACTTGTTCTGCGAACCATAAACCCAAGGAGTAGCACTAGATTCTTCCGATGTTCCACCGGAAACCTGTTTTTCTAATTCAAAAGCGTCTTCCACTGCCCAACGATCCGGTAATACTTTCAAATAATAGTAATGTGCCGGAACAAGATCTCCTGACCGATTCAAGTGGTCAGGAACCCACATTAATCGCACTTCTGCCGGTTGCATCACCGGATAATACGGTTGCGGTGCTTGAGCACTGCGGTATGAACTCATAACCTCTAGTGCATGGCGTGCTTTCTTGGCTTGATCATTATCTGAACCAGCTCCCATAATCGCGTCTGTAGAGCGTTGGCCCAATTCATTACCATCGTCGCTATCGTTAAATGGATCTAACGACTCAAAAAACGAACTTGAGCAGCCGCTAAATACCAACAAAGATACCAACAACAAAAGTATATAGCCCTTCTTCATTTGTCTTTACCTCACAAATTTAATCTAACGCCGTATTATAAATACCTTCGTCAGCTTCTTCATCGATTACTTCAACCTCTGCCGGTGCTGCAAATACAGCGACTACATCTCTACCTGATAAAACTTCCACTACGGGGACCAGCTTGGTATAGCGTTTAATCAAAATATCAGTAATCCGCTGAGCAGCTTCACTGTAAGCACTAGCCTGGGCTAGATCAAGATCCGAGGAATCAAGCGTAACATCCTGCGAATTCTGAACAACAACCTGAGCGTTGTCGTCTGCTTTATCTAAATACTGCTCAGATAAAGTAGTGGCAAAAGCCGAGCCCATAGTCGCTAAAATCAGTCGTCCCAGTTTATCGATTAACCTGCCGCTCATACCACGAATTCCGTCCTCACCAATCACCCAACCATCAACCTTTACCACTGAGCGCCGTCCGTCTTTGTGACGCATCGCTAAATCGGTTAGCCGAAATAGTGCTCGAGAATCAGTCTCTGAACCGGTAGCCGCAGCAACTAATCGCGCCTCGCCAAGGTCAAGAGTAGAACCATCGGGTCCGGCAATCGGCCCTTTTAATTGAAACAAAGTTGGATAAGGCGTGCCATCCACCGGAGCATTTACTCCGGTCAGTAGCTTAACGGGAACCGAATCTCCGGGCGCAATAAATAATATCCTTAGTGGTTTGGGTGGCGGCGGTGGCGGCGGCGGAGTTGGCGGTTCCTCGTTGACGATTCTTTCTACGCCTGGGGTAATAGTTAATGTGCCGTTGTCACCTGATCCGGCCCCTGCCCCTTGATTTTGTAAATCAGATAATTTATCCTCTAACGCCGATAAATTTCTATCCAAAATATCTAATCGATCAGCAACACTCTCAAAAATTCCTTTAAATTGAGCCCGGTCAGATTGATAATCTTTAATTGTGCGCTCTAAGCTGGTTTTCTGATCTTCGGTTGATTTAGAAACATCATTAACTTGCTTTCCTAAAGATCTTACTAAATCCTGAAATGCCTGGTCTCCTCCTAAAGTTTTTTGTTCGGTAGCAACATAGGTTTGAGTACTAGTAGGTCGGCTTCGCTTAGGAGAGGAAGAAAACATCCAAAGCATAACAGCCACACCTAGGAAAATAACAATTGCCAGAACGCGGCGATCATTCTGAATGATCAGCTTAATACTTGAAATTTGTTCTTTTAAGCTCATATACTACTCAACTCTATTTCTATTCGGTTTTGAACTGTCCTTATTCTGAACTTCCTGTTGCAAATCCCCTAAACGCTGCTGCAAAGCTGTCATACTTCTATCCATACCATTTAAGCGGTCAGTGATACTTTCAAAAATTGCTTGCATTTGTTTTCGATCATCACGATAGCCTTTTATACTTTCTTCTAACAGCTGTTGTCGCACTTCTGCATTTTTAGACATATCCTCAACTTTCTTACCGATACTATTGATTAAATCATTATAAGTGCCACTTGCCTCCACTTGGCGCTGTACAACTTGAGGAATAACTTGATTGTTAGTCCTTTGCTCACTTCTTCTCTCCACAGATTCCCGGCAGCTTAATTGCAGCATCAGCAAAAGTAAAAATACTAATCTAATAGTTTTCATCATCAACGCCTTTTTGACTTTGTAACAACATAAATCTTAGCAATATGCGCCTTAGCCAGGTCCTGTTCCGGTGTCTGTGGCTGTGGCGCTAATTCCCAACGCTGCGCAATAACAGCACGTGTTCCATCTAGGCGAAAAGTTGCCGGGTTAATTTTCTGCGTGGTATCAAGCATATTTTCCGCAGTCAAAACATAACCCCATAAGTTGCTGCCCATAAATATCTCATCAATGGTCACCTTCATCGTTCCATCATGCAAAATGGTTTCGCCTGAATATTGATTCGACCTTCGATAACCGGGGATTCCTTTTTGCCGGCCAAATTCAGCAATCAATATCAGTGCCTTCATTAACTCAGTAACCGCTGAAGGTTTACTCATTTGAATCTGCTCTTGTTCTGTATCTTCAACCGGAGGACGTGTGTCATTAATTACAATTATGTCATCTCTTGGTGCTTCCTGCGAAGCTGGCATAATACGTATGGAATACGTTCGCTTGTCATCAATTTGCACAACGATGACTTCGCCCTCTAATCCTAAGGTCGGATCAGCATAGATGATTAAGTAGTTATCTTGTTTATCTAGAGTTATCTTTGATCCTTTATTTTTAAAGCCACTCGATATTTTTGAAGGAAATGTAATCTGTGTCGCTTCTCCGGGATTTACATAGACGACCTCTTCTTTACCATCATAGCGCATTTCTCGTGCCCATGTTTCATTTGGACAACACAATAACATACTCACTAAAAAGTAGATAAAACAAAATGCGCCTAATTTTGCTCTTCCTAACCTAATCTCATTTATCTTCATACTTCCTCTCTTAATCCAATTGCCAAAATTTATTTCCATTCATACCGAGTAAACGGCGTCGGTTTTCTTTTTCTCTTAGCCTTTACTTGCAACAGTTTATCGGCCTTCTCGAGTTCCCCGTAGATAGAGGAACCTCTGACGCCATTTACAGAATTTTCTAAGCGCAGATTAATAATTGTGATCCCATTTTGATTAAATGCCGTGTTAGGAATCGTCTGCAATGTTACATAGTAAACACCATAATCAATGCGATTCTGCTGATATACACCATTAAGAAAAGTATAGAGTTCTCCGGGAACACGAACAATAACTCTATCTTGTCGCGGATCTTCCGGATCATTTTCAATCTGAGCGACCACTAAATCCCGATTAATGTAAAACATTTGTGCCCTTTGCAGCTGCATTATTTCACTAAGCCGTGACTGCTCTGAAGGTAATCCTTGAAGGTATTTTATATTGAACTGCCCGTAAAACTCGCCTTGTAAAAAATTTAACGCATGGCGAAACTGTCGCTCAGCAACTGATGGTTGGAAGGAACTAATGAGATTAACAAATTCAATAGAATATTTTATGAATTCTTGTTCTGGGATTTCTTCTACTAAAAAATACCCCGGCGCTGGTCTTGGTTTAACATCAACAATTACATCTGCCGAAACATACATTACGATAGCGATAATAATCGCTATCGCCGTAGTGGGAAATTGGATGAGCGCAAGTGCTCGCCACATATAAGACTGTTCACGGTACACTTTGTTAATAAGAGAAGCGCTCTGCTGCTCCTCTTTTCCAATATTTTGTGAGATCACTCCTTCCATCCTAGCTACCCTAGCATTTTTTGTTCTTGCTGATCCAGCTCGTCTATTTCTTTGCTGGATTGTTTTTTAACTCTGATATCAATAACTACGATGCCACTTTCATTGTAAACACTTCGTGGAATTGTCGTCATCTTAATATAGTAGCAATACTCCTCAGTTTCTAATGCTTGAGAATTGGATATTAACTTTTGTAAAGTTCCCGGTAGTCGGACAACTACTACATCCTTTTGCGGAAAACGTTGAATTCTTACTAAGCGATTATTTACTAAGAAGACCTGCGAGCGATTGCTCATGATAAGCTTTTGCAACTCGTCGCCAATCATTCTATCTTCAAATTCTGTCAACGCCGGTTCCCAAAGCATCTCTCTGGCTTTTTTAAACTGAATTTCAGCTGTACGTGGTTGATAGGAAGCTATTAAATTTACCAGTTCTGTAGCCGCACGTAAGAACTCGCTATCCGGTAAATATTTAACTGAGTAAATTCCCGGCTGCGGATGTTCCGGAGGTTCAATAGTAATATCCGCCGTCAGATACATTATTAACATCCCCAATAAAGCAAATAATGTCGCCGGCATTTGAATTATAGAGATAGCTCTCCACATGAAGGCTTGTTCACGATAGCCCTCCCATAGTCGGATAGTATCCGCGCCGGCTCGACCATCAACTTGACTGATGGTGTTCAAGTCAACTTTTAATTTATCTATTGCTTTATCCTCTGCCATAAATAAACTATCCTTCCTGTTCTTCTTCTCGTAACTGATCTTCAAAACTAGGAAACATCTTATCTAAATCTACCGCTACGAAACGACTTTCCTTATCCAGCTCTTTAATCGGAGCGGCACTCCAATATGGTTGCAATTTTGCTGGACTGGGGATGTTCACCGGTTCAAATCCGCAGGCTGTCATAAATGAATTAGAAACACCCCTTTCCTCATCCGGATAGAGCTGCCTTAAACTGGCAAAACTATATGTAGTTAAGACCCAAGCAATTAACATGAAGGGTATCATCACACCGATTTTGCCGTTGGGAGCGAAAATACTAGGCATCATAAATGAAACGAGGCCAATAGCCCACTCAAACGCAGTGGCGCCAAAAAACGTCCATTTTTCATTTAGGCCCGGTAATACTTCACCGTCATCAAATTCCATGTTTAAACCCTTAGTTCGTTGGCTTATTACTTAATTCTTCCACTTTTTCTTGTATCACCTGATCAATTTGCTTGTTAATATCAGCGTTATCCGCCTGTGTTTCACTTCCATTATTCATCTGGTAGTCAAAAGCACTATCGGCCTCAGGTTTTTGTGTTTCTTCTGGTTTGTTGGCGCTCTCAGGGAGTGGCTTTGCCTCTAATTCTTCAGTATTTTCAGCTGTAGGATAACTATCTTGGTCCAGCTTTTCGGAGTCATCCGGCTGACTATCAACGGATTTTTTAGACTTAACTGATTTTTGTGCTTCCACATCTTCAGAAATATCGGAACCCACTGTTTGCTCTTCCTCGCTGTCTTCAAGATGAGAAGCTTTACTGGAAGCAGACTTTTGTACACGTTCTTTGGCTCCCTTTACTCCGGGTAATACCGCCTTCTGTTTTGATGTTTTTTGTTTTGACGGTTTTTTTAGAGAGTCACTAGTGGAGCTTTCTCCGTAAACATTGGAGTCTTTTGGCATTTGCTTATATTCTTCAACGCTCGGAACTCTATCTTGGCGAATTAGCTTAGAGTTTGCTTTGAAACGGACGCCACTTCTTGTTACGCGAGGTTTAGGATCAAGAATTCTGTTAAGCTCTTCTGTGCGGGAGACAAGTGTCATTCGCCACTGCTCTGTATCTATAATTAATCCCGGATCAGCCAGTCGCCTCCCCAACTCAAATTCAGCTAATGCTTCTACAAGTAAAGATCGTGACCTTGCATAATGACCAATCGCTGCAGAACCTCGTTCAGACTCTCCAGTGATTGTCGATTGCTGAGATATACTGATTTCGGCAATCGTTAGATTAATTATTAGTAGTGCTAGAAGAAAACTTTTATGGAATCTCATATTTACCACCGCGATAACATGAATTACATCTGACCCACTCTGCAACAATCCCTAACCCTGTTGCTTTCTAAAAGAAACAGAACACCGCTGTATGCGGTGAATGTCTCCGGGATTGTTATTGTAAAAAAGCTAACCTATGTATCAGCTATCCCAATGTTTTCCCAAAATTAACTTGTAGAAACATGTTAGAACCGTGCTGATACAGTAGTTTATTGAAATGCAATCGGCAGATTTTGAAAAATTGTTTATATATAGAGTGCATAGAGAAGCCATTTAACTTTGCATTTAGGTAATATTTATTTATTTATGAATATATTCAGTAAGATATCGGGTTTTGTTTGTTGAAATATAGGCGCATATAATTAATAAGAATAAATGAGATACTTTCTGTCTGCTAAGGCATAACATGGTGTCTTCTCCCATGACTGGTTTCGATTTTCTCTTAAAAAATGTGAGGTTAAATGTGGGATTTAGACATATTGTGACGGAATATGCTAATAACAAAATATGGCGGCAGTAGCGTTGCGGATACTTAAGGGTAATTTTAAAAGGTTTAACTTGTTGTGGGATACGATCTTCAAAAACGTCTAGCCCTCCTCCAGGAGCAAGCAGAACAAGCAAAATATAAATCCCTGCGTTTTTCACGCACTGCTTTTATCTCTTTCTTGCTCATAACATTCTTTATTATTGCTTTCCTTAACCCCATAACTTCTCTTGAGAATAAATTCGTTGTTGATCGAACAAACATAAAATCTGCACAACAGAGTAACTCCTCTCGACTTGAGCAAAGTGCATTAGAAAAATTAATCATTGATCGAACTAATTTTCTTTCCCGAATGCCGCTAGGGAGCAAGGCTACTAACTTTTATGGGGGATTCTCCAGAAGGCTTGTATCCCTTGCTTATTTACCTGCCACCCTGAATATTAAAAACAATGCGGGAGCAGAAATTAATCCCTTTGACCATATAAGCGCCCAAGATCTGAGTAGTGGTATTGCTTCACGGGTTATTAGTTTCTTGTTACGTCTTCTGTTTATCTTAATAGCTTTTGCTCCATTTTGGATTATCGCTGCAATATGTGGTTTTGCGGCGATCAAATATTTTCGCTCATTAAAAGGCTTTGACCCCATATTAAGTATTTGCGACCGTGGAAAATCTGTTTTTTATTCGGGTATTTATGGACCTTTTCGGTTAAATGATAGCTTTAGCGCAACAAATATAGCCTGTCCCGGCCTCGCCTGCCCCAATCAGGTAGCAGTAAATTCTGCGATAAATCATAACTTAGTCAAAACTCTTAAAAACTATAATGCTTTCTGCGAAACAACATTAGGGCTAGTTCAAATAATACTGGCTTACCCTGATTATCCCTGTATCGTCGACGAAGAAAAGCCGGTGGAAGAAGAAACCGATGTCTCGAAAAAGAATAAAAATGAGATTCTCAGCGTCACGGGGTACGCCTCCAATGAAGAAGGAACTATCGAAAAGAATTCTGAAGAAATCCTTCCTGCCCTCCTATCGGTTCATAGAATGCTTCGCGAATTTTTTCGCCCCTCAGCTAAACGTAAAACAATTGAGGAAATAGAATTTGAACGTTACCAACAATTTGTAGCAAAGATAAGTCCCAAGTGTTCGCCACTTATGCGTCTATTGCTAAACTTAATGACCCCTTTGCGGGCGCACGCTTTGGCGGTTCTCTCCCCTTCAGCAATTGCTTGTGCCTATTTAAGTATCGAGGCCGGCAAGTGCTTAGTTTATAAAAAAGTCGAAAATCATTTTATAAAAATTTCTCAGTTCCCTCATCTCCAAGCCCGGGCGGTATTGCACTCCGTGGTCAGCTACCACAATGAATTCGATGGGGATAATCGCTTAATTATTAGACAAGCTATTTTATGCTCAAGAAGACATGGCGATTTTGCGCGTTCTTTTTTGCCGGAAAATATGCCTCTACCCAGTCGAGCATTACGCGATGTTTTGGAGGTTTTATCTGCTCCGCGTCAGAAAAAGAAAGATATTGCTACAATTACAGAACTTGATGCTAATATCGAAGAGGTTATGCATAACTGGCGCGATAATTTGGCCAAGCACACGGAGTCCCTTGCTGAAGAAGAACGTTCCAGCAAATCAGAGCAGGCGTCGAGTATTGATAAGGGGCTCGTGTTTAAGTCCGTCGTGTTAATCCCCCAAGATGTAATCATATCGCTTGCTCTGCAAAGATACCCGATGGAAAGACTTGAACGTATTTCATCGTTAATCCGGGAGTCCAAAAAGTTGAGTAAGTTGCTTGCTGTTTCCGCGCGATTACCGGGATTTCAAAGGCAAGCAGATAAACTCGATGGGTTATTAGGAGCTGCAACTGTAGAAGGAAAGGTATCAGATGAGGACAAATGGATCATTATTCATCGCATGTTGACTAGATATAACTGGCTCTCAACTCGCGTAGGCGATGACGGAGTGCCTGATAACGGTATTGTTTTTACCGTGGTAGTTAATCCTGCCAATGATGCAAGACATCCCGAAATATTGGGATTTCCCACGATGGTTCCTTTGAGACAAAGAAGGTTTAGGGACCTATTTGGCCCAAATTGGGAGCGAGATTATTTTGGAGAAGCTGTGCATCCGGACAACATTACCGTGTTTGTTGACACCGATTCTTACGCAAGTGATTTGGCTACTAAAAAGGAATTGTCCACTAAGGGTATTTTGGATGCCACCAATGGCGAAGATCTAACATTAGGGAAAGCTTTGATTAAATAATTATGGCAAGGCAGTACGAAAAAATTGATTTCATGCGAGAGCTTGCCGCTCAACTGCAAAGCACCTGGACAGCTTGCCGGGCTGTGATCGCTAGTGTCATTTTTATTATTATAGTTCCTTGGAATTCCCACCTAGCTTCCTGGGCGTGGTTTATAATTGCCGGAATCATTCCTGCAGTTGCGCTTTTCTTTGCTCTTGCCAGTTGGGGCCGGCACTCATGGATAGAAAAAGAGCGCCTTGCCGAATCTGCGAGGCGAAATGGTGCGCCGGTTATTGGCTTTCCACCCGATAGGGAGGCTTTTTCTAAAACTATTGCCGAATGTAAAGAGCAAGGCAATGTAATGATTGATAAGTATGTGGTCGGCTTTGAAATTGATAGCGGCAAGCCCATCTTGGTAACAGACGATGAGCTCTGTGGACATGGCTGTGTTTTTGCAAAAACAGGTGTCGGTAAAACCTTGTGGCTGGAAGGCTTAATGTTTCAACAAATGGCCCGCGGACGTGCCAGTGGTTTAACTTTTATTGATGCCAAAAGGGACCCCGGAACACTCGCTGATATTATTTTAATGGCATTAATTACGGGAAGAATTGAAGATTTGATTGTCATTGACCCCTTCGATCCTGTTTGCGCCTACAATTTCGTTTTTACTACCCAAAGAGCTGATGTCAAAGCACGAAAAGTGCTTCGTTGCGGCTTGCCACCAACATCAGACCAAAGCACGACCAAACATTATGACCGTTTAGCGGCTGATGCGGTTTACCGCGTGGTTAGAGCGATGGAGAGCTTAGGCTTGGCTTGGTCTGTGCGCGATGTCGCCGTAGCCCTCTCGGCATTTACTGTCGCTTACCCTAGATTGCGGGGACTTTTGCATGAAAAGGGGGCAAAACAAGCAATGGTGGAACTTGGGCATTTAGCTAGCAGTTATCGAACAGCAAAGGGTGGATTAGATTCGGCACGGTTAACTGATAACTTACGAGGTATCGCTTCTGAACTGCACTCTATTTCCAACTCTGAGGCGGGGGAAATGTTTTGTGCTCCGCGCGCTGATCTTTCTTTAACCGATGCCATCAGACGCGGAAAAATAATTTATTATATGTTGCCACGCTTAGAAGAAGCCGAAAGTGCTGCACGAATGGTTAAGGTCTTTCGTGAAGATTTAGAGGTTTCTATCGGAGAAATCACTTCCAGCCGTGGCTATCGTTTAGAAGATCCACACATGGTGATGATCGACGAAGGGGCATCAACATTTGGTCCAACTTGGGCAAATTTATTTGAATTGGCTCGAAAAGGACGCTTTGCTTTATTGTTTGGGGCACAGTCGATTGGTGGACTAATGGATACAACCATGGGGCTTAGTGAGCAATTCTACGAACGTGTTATTGCCAACGTTAATCTTAAAGTTATCATGCGCATAGGAGATAATCGCACGGCACTGGATATGTCAGAGTGGATTGGTAAAATTACTAAGCAAAAGCAAAGCGTATCTACCGCTGCCTCAATCGGCATCAATGCCCGGGAGCTAACAAAAAATTTAGAAATCAACAGGAGGAGTTCAGATTCTCTACGCGATGGCATTACTATAGCGGAAGATGAGGAGGACTTGGTTAGCCCTGAGGAACTGAAACATGAAATGTCCGCAGAGAAAGGCTTGGCTTGGTTTGACAAAGGAGATGGTAGATTAAGAAAAGGGCGCGCTATTTGGTTTGATGGTGAAGTTCCTACTTCCTGGGAAGGAAGGGAATTCCTTGTTCGATATGAAGCGGTGGAAGCTGATGAAATAGGACTAGCAGAATGGGTAGATGAACATATCCTATCCGTTGAGCGTGCTGAAACAGAAAGGGACTACAGTAGAGGAGAAAATAGCTATTTGGGAGAAATGAATGCCAGAGGTAAAACTTCCGCTAATGGTGCAGAAGGAATGCGTGATAGTTCTGAAACAGACCAAAGCCCGGAGGAACCAGGTTCATTTAGAATTAATTTATTTAAGGGCTTTAAGGGAATAGCACGTAGCCGAACAACTATTGTCACAGGCCCGGCACCGGTAGTTAATACCACTAATGATAAAGTCACCGAATCAAGCAGTAATGTGCCAGAGAAAAAAACGCCTCAAGGCAAATCTGATTCTTCGGCACAAACTGCTAATAAACCCAGGGGGTTAGCATCTCCTAAATTTAATATTCAACCTAACGAGTCGCCGAAAAAAAAGTTTTCTTTGGGAGGGACTTCGACAAAAAGCAAACAACCATCGACTGGTAACGAAAAGCCCAAGAGCCTACATTAGTTTATTGATAAAGGATCTTATTTTAGGGGTTTTCTGTTGATAGTTTAGCATCCTCGGTATTGGACTTTTTATTATTTTATGAATATAAAATTCGTCATTTGAACTTGTGAGTTTTAATAAGGTTAACAGGTTCTTTGATAATGTTTAGGAGGGTTATGGAAAAAATGATGTTCACTGTTAGCAAGTCGTTCGGGAGATTACAGTTAATTCCCGAAGTTAATGGGCTACGTCTTTGTTATGTTCCCAGTGTCAATGGAGAACTTGCCCCTGAGTCTCCGGGAGCTTGCGACATCTTAGTTCCATTAGAAGCCGTTGGTGGTCTTTGGGCTACAGCGCGAGCCTTTTTATATGGTGTTGAGTCTTTAGATGAAAATATCATTCTTCATGCAGAGGAAGGAGACATTCTAATTAAGTTATATCGAGATAAGCCTAAAGGATCACAGGGGGCCTTATCGGGCGAAGAAATGTGCTGGTTACGAATTGTATCCGGTAGGACAGAAGATGAACGAAGACGTATAAAACTCGGCCCAAGAGACCTCTTGTCTATTGAACTAGCTTGTAATGCTTGTCTTGTTTTGTCCGCTTCGCCAATCTACCAGCAAGTTGCCGCTCAGATTTCACCAGCGGCGGAAAAGGGAACAGGACAAACTCGCCAATCTGTTAATTAACCTAATAAAATCAGTCGGGCGAGGGAGATCCTCAAAGGAATTGACTGATTTTTTAGGTTTAATAAAATGGCCGCTGCCGTTTTTAGGATCAGGAAAATGCGCTACTGGCCCCGGCAGAGGTTGCTTAGAGAATAAAGAATAATGCCAGATACGGAAGCTTTATTTGATTCTATTGCCCGCAGTTATGATAGCATTAACGACTATTTAAGTTTCGGTATTCATCGTTATTGGCGGCAACAGCTACTTAAGCGCGGGCAAAAAAATTCGCCGCAAAAATTGTTAGATCTTTGCACAGGAACAGGAGATTTGCTCTTTCTGTTAATACGTCAGATATCTTCCCTAAAAGAAGCCATTGGAATCGATATCTCAAATAAAATGCTGGCTGAAGCTAGAGATAAGTTATCGAAACAAAATAAAAACATTCTTCAGCGCTGCAACACTGCTTTTTTTCAAATTAGTGCAACAAAGGTTCCCTTTCCAGAATCTTACTTTGATCTAATCACAATTGGGTTTGGCATCCGCAACGTTCCACAAATTGATAGCACGCTACAGGAATGTCGCCGCCTTCTTCAACCAGGCGGGAAATTACTTATTCTTGAATTTGGAAGGCCAATAAATCCGCTCGTTAACCGGTTTTACCAAATTTATCTAAGAGTTATATTACCAACGCTTGGTGGCCTACTTTCTGGAACAAAAAAGCCCTATAAGTATTTAGCAACTTCAGCTATCGAGTTTCCGCGCGGAAATGCTTTTACCTCACTTATGGAAGCGGCTGGCTTTACTGATAATTCTGCTCACCCTTTATTATGGGGTATTTGTTGGTTATATGAAGGCTCCAAAAGACTCAATTAAATTTATTAGTAATAAGAATGAAAAGACAAACCGCTTTTGAACAATTATCAAAAAAGCTAAACGAGCAGCAAGTTTTCGATACCGAAGACTACAAAAAAATATTTTCAATAACTAATGTAGAAAAACTTTTGGAACTAATAAGGGTAAAATATTTAACTTCGGACGATCGGCTTTTGCCCCAATACCGCCAGGTTATTTTTATGCCCATTGCGGCAAATATTGAAAAGTATGGTTCATATTTTACGATTAAAGATGCGATTAATAAGCTGACAGACATGAACAGTTTGCTGGTTAATAATGATAGTTTTTCCGTTGCCATTGACCGTTGGCACGGCAAGTTTTTTCTTTCTGACCTTTTGTCATTGTTAGCTGAGATAAAAGAAACATGTCCTACCGATATCCCCTTTTCATATATTTGCCCGAGCACCTATGATATACTTGCTGCACTGGAAGCAAGAAGTGAGACTATCTGCTTTTATACCGCAGTTGAGGATATTTTAAGAGAATTTTTAGCGCACGGTCTTAACAATATTGATGGCGGACAAGATTTAATAATACATAAAATAGCAGCAGAGATGGGCTTTTCATGTTGCATTGCCCATGTATTAAAATTACGTATTTTAAAGAAGGGTATCAAAAAATATTATACTTCTTTCCTTTTGCCGGATATTTTGTATATAAAGAATGAAATTCTCGTTCCGGGATCTAATCATAAGTGGTTTATTACGATCGATCAAACATTGTCTGTATTCTCAAAGAATATCCAAAATAATTTTCAAAAAAACATCACTCGATTCTTAGCAGCAGCAAGAATTATTTTGCCAGATAACTGCAAACTACGCGTTCCGCTTTCAAGATTCGATCAAACTTTTCCAGACATTGCCAAGAAATTACAGGTAGAGGATTTTGGAGATTTTGCTTTAGATAAAAATACGGCGGAAACTCTACAGCTTATACAGATACATAATTTTCGTGAATACTTAGACGCCACTCGCTTCCAACCATAAATCATTATCGTCTAAGTCGTCAGTATCTTCTGTGTCGTCTTCCAACAAATTCATTTCATCGCTAACAATGTAAAGTAGCTCTTCTATTTCACGAGCCAAAATTACATACTGCTCGGCCAAAGCAGATGTTTCACGCAGATCAAACGCTGTCTTGTTTAGATAACTTAGTTTATTCTGCTGCTCAGTCCTGTTAATCACGGCATTAAGCAAATAAATTGTATCATCGATTGGTTTGCTGTTTTGTATGGAAGAAGAATCCCTGAGAAAGGAAACTTTGCTATCTTTTGTAAAGACTTCTTGCTCGCTTTCCATAAGTTGGAAAAAACTGGAGTCCAATTCTTCCTCTTCAGAATATTCAGAAGGCAAGGAAGATGTTTCTTTAGATAATGACAAATGTTTTTCCAGCCGCGATTGCGACAGTCTTTGGATCTTTTTTGCGTTTTTGCCGACAAGATTTCTAATAATTCCCCAACTCGGCCCATTAATATGAGAGCAACAACCGATAATATCTTCCATGCAATGGATACTCATTGAACTGGAATCAACCGGCACCAAAACCAGATCGGAAACAGCCACAGCATTACGAACTAAGACATTAAAATCAGGTGGAGTATCTATTATAATGTGATCATATTCGTTTTTAAGCTCACTAATTAGGCGTGAAAATAGAGAACAAAATATTCTCGCTCCCCTGCCCCAATAAAAATAACGAAGCTCAGAACTACTATGTATGATATCCAGATTTGCACGAACTGGCTGAATGAACTTAGCTTCTCCATTTAAAGAACGTTCCAGAGACTCTTGGCAATACTGAGTCGGATCTTGATTTCTTAATCCTAAGAAAAGTTTGGCCAAAGACGTATCAGGATCACCTGGCGATAATTCTCCAATATTAAAATAGTGGCTGGTGTGCGCAGTGGGATCCAAGTCAATTAATAGCGTACGACAACCGCGCTTGGCAAAAGCATGTCCTATATTGATAGCAATAGAGGTTTTACCAACTCCACCCTTTAAAGATGCTAAACACACTATCCCCATAATTTTAGTACCACCGATAATTCTAATCAACCACTATACAGTCGTCACAATGGCAATCCATTGCTTGAGGCGAAGCCGTGATATCGTATAAAAAGAGTAAAGGTGTCAAAGGTTTTTTATAAAAGAACGGTAAGCGAATTTTAATTATTTAGTGTGATTTCCACAGACCGCTGCTATCTTTCTTTGCTATTCACGGCTTTTCGTTTAAACGGGATGACATTGTCGGCAACTCCTAAGAAATCTTCTCCAGACTGAAGTTCTTCAAGCTCCGGTGATTCAGAAAAAACAACCTCACCTTTCCTAGAATGCCGAATTATTTCATGGAGCTCGTCAGCGATTAACTGATTCACCTGAATAAAAGACTTACAGCGGATAAGATCAACCGATAACTTAAGACAATGAACAAATTCATGCCGTGCAGAATCTTCTTTTAGCCTAACTGTTAGCTCCGATATGCTAACATTATGTTTCTCAATTAAGCTAAGCATCTCATTGTAAAGCTCAACCAGAGACTTTAAAATAGCAGTGGAACTACCTAATAAAACAATTTCATTTAGTGCCTTTCTCAGCTGACAATGAGTTTGCTGCCAAACTTCAGCGCGAATAGTATTAGCAAAATCTATAACTTTGCCTGTGTCAGGTAACAAAGCGCCACGATCATTTTTCATCGAGGCATATAACTTCTCCGCTCTAAAGGACTTAGCGATTAGTACCCGAAGTCTAGAATTTAATGTTGTCGGCGTGCTGGCCATGAAAACTTTCACTATAAATTTTTTTATACAGGTGGAATATACGTCACCCAAACGCTCACACTTAAGTACAATAACCCATATAAGACTAAAAATCCACGCGTGAAAGTTATTTATTGAAAACTTTTTACGATGTGGTTGATGAACTTTCTTACTTTATTTTACTTAAATATTTGGCGTCTTCACTGAGCGACCGCTTTTGCAACTATCGCCAAATACTTCTTTACCAAAATACAAAGTAACAAAAGAACGAATAACCCATGAGCCTAAAGCGACTATCATACAATTCATTGCTGACTTGTAAGCACCAATCGCCGCAGATACTATTGCGCCCAGTCCGGCCACAGTCATTAATAACGCACCAAATGCACCTTCAATAACGTCCATTACCTTACAAATCGCATCCTTGATATACTTATCATCAAAGCCGGCACTGCCGCCTGCACCGCCTAAACCAGCATCAGCCTGCGCAATATTTACTAACCCTATAGCAAGAAGTAAGCACCCCTGAGCCAAAATGATTTTAGATCTATTGTGGTACATATAATTTGAAACTTGGGTATGATGCTTAATGCTAAAATCGCTAAGCACTTTGTTTGCTTTTTTTATTTTTGCTAACATCATTTTCATAACCAACCTGTTAATTAAATATTTATTATGTAATAACCCGTTTTCAATAACCTCCACAGCGAGGCCACTACTCCGCTGCTCTGCAATTATTATTACAAATTACAAAGCTTTTGTGCTGTTCCGATTGGAGTCTCTTTGCTCAAAAACCTCACTTAATAATCTCTAATTTTAGTAAAATGCTTCATTTACCGTTGAACATTTAATCAACGCATCAAGAGATTCTACTTAGAACAATACTATGAGTATATTCAGCTAGTTGCGATACGATCTATTTAACTTATTGGGCTACAGCTCAGAAGATAAGTAATTCATGATTTTAAGGCTTTATGATTTGGAATCTATGCCGATAATACACTCGAATACCATAAAGTAATTAAAGCATGAGTATGTTAAGTTGTGTCTTTATGTCAAAAATAGCTCTAATTGAGGATACTAAATCTCTGCGAGATGCTCTTTGTGCCGTGTTACAAGAAAGCGGTTTTGACGTTGAATCTTTTTCTAACGCTGAGGAAGCGCTTAATGCGATAAAAACACAGCCTTTTTCTTTAGTCTTATCCGATTTAAAACTACCGGGCTTAAGCGGACTTGAATTTGTGCGCATAGCAAAACTGCAATTGCCATTAATCCCGATTGTCGTCATGACAGCCTTTGGCAGTATAGAGATTGCTGTTCAGGCAATGAAGCTAGGAGCTGCAGATTTTATAACAAAGCCATTTGATCCCAGCATGTTATGTTCGTTGTTAAGAAATCTGGAAAGTTCACAAAATCTTAATACACTTACCTCAAAAAATGGAACGCCTAGTCAACCATTCATAACAGAAGACGAAAACACAAAACTGGTCCTTCACCAAGCTGCCAAGGTCGCACCAATAAAGTCACCGGTTATGATTCTAGGTGAAAGTGGTACAGGCAAAGAACTAGTTGCTCGTTACATTCACGAACAAAGCACGAGACGAGATTTCCCGTTTATTCCCATTTGTTGCGGATCGATTCCGGCTGATATGCTAGAAAGCGAGCTTTTTGGTCATGAGGAAGGCGCTTTTACCGGGGCATTTTCCAAACATATCGGATTATTTGAAAGTGCTCACGGCGGCACAATCTTTCTCGATGAAATCGCCAACATGCCTCAAGCTTTACAAATGAAACTCCTAAGAGTTCTTCAAGATGAAGAGATTAGACCGCTGGGCTCAAATTCAACGCGCAAAATAGATGTTCGTATCATTTCATCTACGCATTGTAATATCGCAAAAGCGGTTGAAGAGAAATTGATACGTCATGATTTATACTATCGGCTAGGAGTAGTAATTCTGGAAATCCCCCCTCTTCGCGAAAGAAAGAAAGACATTGAACTATTAGCAAACTACTTTGTTAAAAGTCTTTCAGTTAATGAAGGCAAATGCTCACCAGCCTTAAGCAAAACTGCCTTAAATGCCTTATTTTCATATAGTTGGCCCGGAAATGTCCGACAGTTAAAGAACGCAATCGAACAGGCCTTAGTCTTTACTGCAGATGATGATATTATAAAGCAAATAAATGTTGAGTCCGTGATCAGCGAGGCTACAAATGAAGTCTTGAAACTAGCTGAACGTGCGAGCGCTGCCGCAAAAAAAGCGGAAGTTGAATCAATAAAAAACGCACTAACGAAAGCTCATGGAAATAAAACAAAAGCAGCCAAAATATTGGGTGTAAGCTACAAAACGTTACTCAATAAAATAAAAAGCAACCAAATAAAAATTTAGGGTAAACCTAAGCGAAATTATACCGTATACAGAAAGGAAGTTGAATAGACAGCATTTATGTTTTTCAGCTCAAAAGTTAATTTATTTTTTGGTTATGGTATAAGCGTTAAAGGAATAAAATCTAAGGCAACAAAAACTAAACTGTTCTTGATTCTATATATCTAACAAATTCTTTCAAATCTTCTGCTTTACCACCAAAGGAAGAAAGTTTTTCTATTATTTCGTCGGCTGAATGTTTGGCATAGCGCCGAGCTTCATCAATGCCAAACAAACTAACATAAGTAATTAGACCGAGCCTCTCGTCTTGAGCCTGAGTATTGCCACTTTCCTGGGCATCCAATATGTCATCTGTCATTTGAAATAATAGACCTAAGTGCTCGCCAATATTCGTTAAAAACTCGAATTTATTATCATTCTCCCCTGCTATAGCCGCTGGGCCACTAAAGCAGCAAGACATTAACGCACCGGTTTTGTGTAAGTGCCGACGCTTAAGCTCAAGAAATAACTCTTCAACGTTCTGATTATCAGAGCGCTGATGCCCCATATTTGCAAGATCTAGGACCTGACCAATACATAACTTATAAAAAGCATCGCTAAGAATATTAACCAAAATTTGCTTTTGATCGTTGCTAATGTGCGAATCGTAACAAATCAACTGATATGCTAGGACGATTAAGGCGTCTCCTGCTAAAATGGCAGTTCCTTCATCATATTGCTTGTGACACGTTAACCTTCCCCGCCGATAATCATCATTATCTATCCCTGGTAAATCATCATGAACTAAAGATGAATTATGTAGAAACTCGATAGCAGCGGAATAATTTATTAACTTCTCTAGTGGCACTCCTATCATTTGCCCAACCATTAATGTTAAAACAGGTCGGATCCGTTTTCCTGGAGCCGTTAAGCAATAATCACATGCTTGCCACAATCTGGTATCATCATGCATTTGATGCAAAAATTTCGCCAGATCAGCTTCGAAGAATTCTCGCAACCCTTTAATATTATTATCTATTTTCATCTGATTGTACCGCGGTGGTACCCGCTATTATTCTTTTACCAATTTATCAAATATTCCACTGAGGTCTTCAGATGAATAAAACTCAATTATAAGTTTTCCACTATCATCCGATTTACCTCTGATGATGTTGACCTTAGTTCTTAGAGAATTTTGCAAGTCATCTATTATACGCCTATCACTTTCTGAGTGCTCAGTCTGTGCTTTTCTAGCTTGTGTACCACCGTGGTACTTTTCTTTTCCTAAGCCGATTTTCTCAATTTCAGCTTTTATATTTTCACGAGTTAACGAATCGAGCTTCTCGAGTAAAATTTTTCTCAATTCACGATCTTCAACTAAGCTCAACATTAACACCTTACTTTCCGATTCGCCCTGACTTAATGCCGCTTTTAAATCATCTGGGAGCAACAATACTTCGAGGCTACGCTGGACAGATCCTTTAGAAATACCTAAATTCGAAGCAATCTCACGAATGCTCCACTTAGCTTTCTCTCGTAGGTCTCCTATTGCAATAGCTCTCTCCAGAGGATTAATATCAGATCTTTGTAGGTTCTCGATAAGTTGTTTTGCTAAAATGCTAGGGCTATCGCTATCTTCGTCAAAGCTTACAACTGCTGGAATTGTAGAGCAGCCAGCCAACTTACTAGCCCTATATCGCCGTTCTCCTGCAATTATCCTAAAAGTTCCGCCTTCAACAGCCTTGACTAGTATTGGGCATAATACTCCATGAACCTTAATAGATTCAGCCAACTCAGATAACGCCTGCTCATCAAATGTCTTTCTAGGCTGATTGAGATCGACGTCTATATCATCTATGTTCAGTTCACGATAAGGACTGCCGGACTTAGTTCTCTCATTGAGGGTTGGTCCAGATAGCAAAGGATTGATCGAAAAGTCTAATTGTTTACGCACCACGTTCTATAATCTCATCAGCTAAGGCAGCATAATCCTCAGCCCCCCTACTCTTAGGAGAGTAAGAAAAAATAGACTCCCCCTTTGCCGGAGCTTCGGCCAATGCCACGTTTGTTCTTATTATTGTTTTGAAAGCTAAATCACCAAAATAGCTTTTGACAGTATCGGCTACACTGTTTGCTAATTTCTTTTTGGCATCAAAAAGACATATTAATACTCCGCCGACAGCTAGGGCCGGATTATAGGCATTTCTTACGCTATCAATCGTATCTAGTAGCTGCCTCACTCCGTGCAAAGCTAAAAACTCGCTCTGAACCGGCATTAGAACTCGAGATGCCGCAACTAACCCGTTCAATGAAAGAAGTCCGAGAGATGGAGGACAGTCGATAATAATAAAATCATAATTTGATGCTGCAGACACAAGAGCCCTCTTTAATAAAGACTCACGGCCAATAACTCCGCCTAACTCCAGATCTGCAGCACTTAATAACAAACTGGCAGGTGCAAGATGCAAATTGTCAGATACCTTAACGATTATTTCTTCTATTTTCTTACCGTAGCGCAGGACGTCATACATGGACAATCCGGAGCTAGGATCATTTATGGAATATCCTAGATGAGCACTTAAATTGGCCTGAGCATCAAGATCTATTAAGAGAACACGCTTGCTATGTCGCAATGCCAAGGCAGCACCAATATTAGCTGCTGTTGTAGTTTTTCCAACTCCACCCTTCTGGTTTACTATTGCGTATATGGCAGTCAAAGAAGCCTCTCGGAAAGTAAGTTTACTTCATATAATTAAGCTATAACTAACGCTTTTGCTCCATAGCATTGAACGAAAAAAATACCAAATTTCAGTAACGAAATTTTACTTTTTTGTGCCTAAAGTACGATATAATACGTCGTGCAATGAATTAAATTAATAAAAAAAACCAACCTAAAATCAATTTTCTAAAATAGCTGATCATAAATTTATATTGTGTTATTTTAGATAGTTATTAAGATCTAAACATTTGACTCTTACTGAAAGAATAAAACAGTGACAGCAACTAGAGATCTATATTAATGGCAAGGATATGACCATTATATATTTTGTTATCAATTAGTTAAGCCTTTTCTTAACATACTTCTCCCTACTTTATCGTGTCTTGACTTAAGAATAAACAATCGTGCTTTGAACTAATTGGCTGTTTTGCGAATTTCATCGTGCTTCGAACTAAGCATTCCCTTAACAAGCGTAAATCGTGCATTGAACAAAATTTTATCGTGCCTGGAATTAATCATTGTGCTTTGGCTTAAGAAGAATCGTGCTTCCAAACAAGCCTTATCGTGAATTTAATATGACTAATATAGTGAAACGACCTTTAGATATATCGTGAAATGAAGTTTTTTTCTTCACCTTAGTTATTGATATTACAAGGTTTTTCTCGTCAGCACAGAACGTACTAAGATAAAAACTAATGTTGATTTAAACTACATTACATTGTAGCAACCTAGCGAACGAGTTAAAGTTACTTAAACCAAAAAATTTGTTTTGAGAAAATATTATGCAAGCACAAGTAAACCAAACTGAATATCCAGTTACCAGCAATGCTAAAATGCTGCATGGTTATTCTATGCGTGGATCTGCTGTTTCGCGAGACGAAATGAACTTAGCAGAGTTTCCGCTTGCTGTGTTATCCACGAGGACTAATCCTTCAGTTAAGACTTTGGAGTTTAGCGATTCGGTAAAATTATCATCAGGCGAAATCATAAATCGCCAGTGGGTAATTACAGGTGCTGACAAATTTGGATTGCCGACATCTACTGATGATGATGTTATTTTGGGTTTAATGCGGCTAACTAAAGAGCAGAATTTTCACGAACGAAAGGTTTATTTTACAAGATATGAGTTGCTAAAAATATTGCGTTGGACGACCGAGGGAAGGAGCTATAGTCGTCTTACCAAATCGCTTGATCGTCTTAGTGGACTAAGAATTAAAGCCAGTAATGCGTTTTATGATAATTCATTGAAAGCCTATCAAACAAAGAATTTTGGTATTATTGATGCGTATGAAATAAATGATGAACGCGGGGGAAATTCGACAAAAAATCCTAATAGCTATTTTATCTGGAGCGAGTTAATGTTTGACTCTTTCAAGTCGGGTTTTATCAAAAAAATCGATTTGGAGTTTTATTTTTCTTTAAAAAGTGCAGTTAGTCGGAGGTTATATCGATATTTAGATAAGCATTTTTACTATTCTCGAACATTGGAAAAACCTTTAATGGTTTTAGTTTTTGAAAAATTGGGGTTATCGAGAACTTATCAGTATGTATCGTCGATTAAGCAGCAGCTAATGCCGGCTTGTGATGAATTAATAGCTAAAGGTTTTCTTGCCAGCGTTGATTTTGAGGGCAGGGGAGAAGGAACCATTGTTAAATTTACTAAAGCTGGCACTCAAACGGCTGTACTACCGGATTACTCTTCGACTGCAGCTGATGTTTGGAAAAATAAAGTGGTTGAGGTCAAATCAGAAGTACAGTCGGAAGGTCCAAATACTACTTTGTTTGATCAAGTTGCTTCGGCCTTAGTAAAGAGAGGGCTTTCTTCCGGACAAGTAAAGCATTTGCTAGCTGAAAAAGATTTAGGATCTTTAGAGCGTATTAGTAAAATAATAAGCTATTATGATGAGCTTGTTGAAACCAATAACGCTAAAATTTCAAGAAATCCTATCGGTTTTTTGTATAGAGCCGTAGAAAGGCCAACCGAATTTAAATTACCGACAACTGAATCTATTGTAGCAATTAGGAGCAAGAGACCAGAGTTAAAATTAATGTCACAAAAGAAAACTAGTGAAGAGAAAAATAGAAAAACACGCTTGTTATATGAAAATTATGTTAACCAAGAATATCATAAGCTCGTTTCGACATTTTCAAGCGAAGCAGTGGCAATCGTAAGATCAAAGGTTGAAAATAAGATATCCTGTTTAAAACAAGTCTTGGGGGCAGATAAATATAAACAGGCTTTTAATGGTATGGTTAAATCCGAATTACTGAGTTCCGCAAGTATCCTGTCATTTGAAGAATGGGTCGATAGAGAAAACTTGGCTTAATCTAGACCATTAGTTTGCTATACTTGGCACGAAAGATGCTTTTCCGGGATAGGAGAGCGAAAAGTATTTTGTCAATTATAGGTTTTATGGGCCGTATATTTCATCTTTCATATCAAGATGCTTTAGAGCGAATTAGCTCCAATCCATATTCTCGCCCAAAGGAAATTAGCAACACTAACTTTAGCCAAGTTTTAGCCGATTTTGAGAAAAAAAGCAGTGAATCCAAGGCAGTAAGTTCTAATAAAAATATTTCTGACACATCGGATTATCTATCTAATATAAACTCCTTTCAGCATTCTATAAACAGTAAAGTGGTTAGTCTAAGCCAACCCAATGAACCCGACAGCACAGTTACTGTCATTGATGATCCAAGCGTCAATCAACTGACGGTCCCCGTCAAGATTACACCGGCAATGGCATACAATGGTCCAACTACGAAGGCTATTACGGTAAGCAAAGATGCCTCTGAGTATGTAAGCCGCATGTTGGAAAATGAAATAGCTAGAATGCCTAAAGAGCAGCTAGCACTGAATTTTGATAAAAAAGGGTATATGGATATGATATCCGCATCGGGAAGATATCATGGGCTTGATCCCAGTTTGGCACTGGCGATCGCCAAAGCAGAGTCCTCTTTTAACCATAAAGCCGTCAGCTCAGATGGTTTTTATTCTAAAGGGCTTTTCCAGTTATTGGATTCCACAGCTAAAGAAATGATCAAACGTCTTGGCCTAAGCTCCAAATACAAGCCGTTTGATCCCCAGCAAAATACATATCTGGGGGTCGGTTATCTACGGCATTTACATAATATATTTTCAACTCCAACTGAATTGGCCCCTAAATTGAAAACTTTCCCGGCTAATAATGCCAATGAACTGGAAAAAATTGCCGTTGCTGCTTACAACGTTGGCGAAGGGGCAGTGGCTGAAGCACAAGAAAAAGCTAAAAATTCCGGTAAGAATCCAGGACAATTTGATTCAATAAAAAGATATTTACCTTTGAGTACAAGAGATTACGTAGCGCGAGTATCTCAGAATAAAAGATTATTTGATGGAGATATGGGGTAGGCACAAACTGATTGTGCCGCTCTTGGCATGATTACTGCTCAGCACTCGAGAGGGCAAGAGAGCTATGTTGTTTAATTGCAATTAGTAAAAGAACGCATGGCTGAATAGTAATGGTAGATGATTAAGATAGCGCTTTTAGAAAGCGAGTCACAAAGAAAGGTTATCACGGAGGGGTTATAAAATGGGTATTAACATAAGGACAAATATTCCATCGCTGGAAGCTCAACGTTACTTAAATGAAAGCACGGAGAGATTAAGAACTGCTTATGCGCGCCTATCATCTGGTTTGCGTATTACTAAAGTATCTGATGATGCTGCCGGTTTAGCTATTGCCGAACAGTTAAGGTCGGACGCTCGAATTGCTTCGATTGGCGTAAGAAACGCAAGTGATGGTATTTCAATTATTGCTATTACCGATGGCGCGATGAGCGAAATTACCACCGTATTAGTGCGTATGGCGGAATTGGCTGAACAATCTGCAAACGGTGTGTTCAGTACAATCCAACGTTCAGCTCTAGCTCTCGAATTTAGAAATCTGGCGAGCGAAGTAGAGCGTATTTCAAAAACCACAGAATTTAATGACTTGGCATTGTTATCTGGTGGTGCTGAAGTTGTATTCCAAGTAGGTTTTGACGGTAGTAGATCATCACAAGTATCATATTCTGGTGTGCAGGCAACCTTAGCAGCGCTGGGATTAGCTGCTAACGGGTCCTCTAGTTTGACCTATTCAATTAATGATACAACAATTATTGGGGCTCAAGTTTCAGCAAGAATTGCGCTAGATGCTGTAAAATTAGCGATTAACTCCATTACTACCTCTCGTGGTAGTTTGGGTGCTGCAGAAAGTCGACTTAATGTAGCTATCAATAACTTATTAGTTGCGCGAGAAAATTTCATGTCTGCGGAAAGTCGTATTCGTGACGTGGACGTAGCCTATGAAGCTGCTGAGCTCACTAGAACAAATATCTTACAGCAGGCCGCATCCTCAGTATTGGCCCAGGCTAACCAACAACCAACACTAGCATTGACACTGTTACAATAAATTAACTTAAACTAATCGCCGAACAAGAATGAGAAAAATCTATTCTTGTTTTGGCGATCAGTATACTTACGAGAAGCTTGTTTTTCAGGAATGTCCATTCCTAATTCTTTGGCATTTTCAAACATGGGGTGAAGAGGCCTATTTGAGCAAGAACGGGTGTTTCCCATTCCCTTACAAAACACTGTTTCAGTAGTAGAGAGTTCTGGTTGAATGTAATACTCTTTATCCTGGTCGCCCTGGCCAAACCTAGTTACATCGGTTCCACTCTCGGACATGTCCTGTTGAAAAACCTCGTCTTTCGATCCAGGGGAAAGAAATAAAGCCAATAGCAATAATAAAACAATTAATGCGAGTATTTTTTTCATATCTTAAAAGCAAACAAATAAATAAATAAAATGGCGAAATTCTTTAAACGTGTGACATAATTACATGCTTGTTAAGCTCTACCAGAGTTATGACCATAGATAAGAAATGTGCAACCCTAAAAGCTAATTCTCTATGCGTAAAAATAAATATTGTTTTAAATAGGCTAAATAGCTGCTATCATTGTCTCGTCATGGGCTGTATTGCTGGACGTCAAGTAGATTATAAAGCCTCGGGCAGAAGGATGGTTTTCGCAAAGCAAATCAACCTCTAATAGCCACAGCCGGACCTGAGTTTCGTGGTGGAATTAGCAAAATAAGGGTGCATACTGTCTATGCCAGCAAATAAATTAGCCTATCCGCATTTATGTGCTTTAGTAGCCATTTCGCCAACAACATTAAGCTACGCTATGCACTCAGCAGGTTTTAATCACATAAAAATACCATTTTACTATTCGGCTTTGGATACAAACGATACACAAGCGGCGATTAACGCTATGAAAGGTATTGGAATTCGTGGCTATAGCCTAACTATCCCCCATAAAGAAAGAGCGATATCTCAAGTTGATAAGTTAACCGATGAAGCACTCAAAATTGGTGCCATCAATACTATTATTAATGATGGCCAAAGTTTATTGGGAGCAAATACCGATTGGGTAGGTATTCAGGAGGCGCTAAAAGAAAAAATCAGCGACTTAAGAAATAAAAATGCGCTAATTTTAGGTGCCGGAGGCGCAGCTCGTGCCTGCATTTATGCGCTTAGGCACTTAGGTGTCGGAAACATTGTCGTTTGTAATAGAAGTAATGCTCGTAGCGAAGAAGTAGCTAAGTTGGTTGCTGTTGTCGGTATAGATTTTGATGAATTGAAAAAACAAACGCTCGCAGAGATAGATTTGATCATTAACGCCACTCCAATTGGATCACATTTGGTGCCAAGCAATGATTTCCCGTTTTCTTTTGAACAAATAATGGAGAAACATATCGTTTTCGATATGGTAACCAGAGATACTGCTCTCATTTTGGAGGCCCAGAGAAGGGGAGCAGTAGCGATTCACGGCTTGAGAATGTTGCTTTATCAAGCGATTGCACAGTTTGAACTTTTTACCGGTTGTTCGGCGCCAATTAAAGTTATGGAAAATGCTTTATACGAAGAAGCGCAAAAAACGGGTTTAATCAGTTTCGGTATCAAGAACTGAATCTATATTGGATAAATGGCGTTCTCAATTAACTCGCAGAGGATATGGACAACCATAATGTGGGCCTCTTGAATACGCGCCGTCTCTTGGCTGGGAACGATAACTGAACAATCAGCAATGGATTTTCCCTTCCCCCCATCTTTACCGCTAAATAAAATAGTAAAAGCTCCTTTTTGCTTAGCCGCGGCTAATGCTCGATTGACATTTTCTGAGTTACCACTAGTCGAAAAGGCGACTAATGCATCACAGGATTTAATAAAAGTTGTTACTTGGCGCTCGAAAATAGACTGATAATCGTAATCGTTTGCCCAACAGGTAATGGTGGAAACATCGCATAAATGCTGTGCTTTAATTCCCGGCCTTTCCCGCTTGTAGCGAGCAACCAATTCCTCAACAAAATGCATAGCATCGCAAGATGAGCCACCATTTCCGCAGGTAAAAATACAACCGTCATTTCGAATAGTTTTTATTAACTGGGTAGCAATATCGGATATGACTCCGGCGTTAGCTATAAACTGAGACTTGACAAGAATCGATTCTTGAATGCGCTGCTCAACTATGCGGGAGAGCTCAACTGACATTATAACTACGCAGCTTTGAGAAGCTTATTCACTATGACACTGTCGACTTCTTCAATAAGAGATCCGATAGAGTAAGCCCAAACATATTGTCCGGCTTCTTGCCCTGTCAGCACCTCGGCGATATCTTCGCGATCACTGATGCGGTTTTTGATAAATAAATTTTTACCATCAGTAACCATAATCATATCTTTGGGGTTGGCGTGTAACTTTGGTAAACGTTTGCGAAGATAGGCAATACCGCGGCGAAAGCGGTTCACCGGCAAACCTTCTCTTTTCATGCGAAACAACCAAGACAATAAAACAACATCTGAATAGCTATACTTTCTTCTGCCGCGACTAGTGGTTCTTCCAGTGGCAGCGACTAAATCGGTCCTTGCGTAGTAATTTAAAAGAGCAAGACCTATTTTTTCATCCTCATTAGTTAACGCCCTCAAAACAGATTGTATTTCTTTCGCTGTATACTCTCTGTTAATGGGAGTAACGTTATTAGTATTAGTCGATCGATTTTCCATAGCTTACTCATCCCAAATTATCCTCAACCAGGAACGCTATCTATGATAGCAGATGGGCAACACAGTAAATAGATGGAACAAATACGTCAACAAAAAATTGGTTTTTTGGTATGGAATACTTAGGGTTTATATTAGCGACTAGCTAAAATAGTCCTTTTGCCCGTCGGTTTGAACGCTCTTTTATCATTTTCAACCACAATAAGCTCCTCTTCATTTCCCCAATTATGGTCAAATAGCTTGTCATTGTAGGGATAACGACCTTCGTCATTCGGGTTATAAGTCTCACTAGTAACATAAAGGAGATGGGTATTGTTAACCAGAGCTTTGCAGGCGTGGGCAACTCCGGGAGGAATGCGCACGACAGCAGATAAAACGTCTTGGCCATAATCTGTATCACCTAAATCAAACTCCAATTTTTGGCCAAAAGTAGAACTCTCCACGCGTAAATCATACAAAACGATATGAGCTTGCCCCATCGCAATATACCACCAGTCATATTGAATGTGATGATAGTGCCAAGCTTTAACCGTATTTACAGCCATTTTACTATGGCTCCACTGAGCAAAGGGTCCACAAAAAATATCATCCGTATTTCGAATAATCTCACGAAAAAAACCTCGATCATCAGCATGAGTTTTCAGTGGCTTAATAACCACATCTACAATTTTATTTTCTAGTGATGATAAATCAGTTAATGGGGAACTCATATAGTCAGCTCCTAAAACAATCGATTTAGTAATAGCTCTCTAGATTATTAATATAATGGCTAAAGCCAAATAAATAAAGTGGAAATTTCCGAGGGAATATGTCGCAACATCCGCAAAAAGGACTCCAATCTTGCTTGGTATCGGCATCGGTCGACGGATTAGGCAAATATTTTGTTTATAGTTTACCAGAATATGCCAAAACAAATTCGTTATCTTTAGGGGGATTACCTTATTGCATTAGACATATCCTTGAGTGCTTATTGCGAAATTTTGATCCCACAGATTTAGCAACGCAAGCACATTTGAATTTATTCAACAGCTACACGGCCAGGGCGAAATCCGATCTTGGTGCAGAAATTAATTTTTGGCCAGGGCGGATAGTTTTACAGGATTTTACTGGTGTGCCGGTTTTGATAGATTTAGCAACAATTCGAGATCAGCTTGTTGCTCAAGGTGTCACCGCTGAAACAGTCAACCCGCAAATTCCTTGCCATTTAATCATTGATCACTCCATTCAAGTTGACTACTGGCACA
Organism: Deltaproteobacteria bacterium; assembly: GCA_020852715.1. Taxonomy (GTDB): domain Bacteria; phylum Bdellovibrionota_C; class UBA2361; order SZUA-149; family JADZAE01; genus JADZAE01. The sequence goes on along the minus strand of JADZAE010000084.1, from coordinate 37,510 downwards.
CTAATGATGCGTTAGAAAAGAATGAACTGCTAGATTTTCAAAGAAATAAAGAAAGATATGAGTTTTTAAAATGGGCAGATAAGGCATTTTCTAATTTGACAATAATTCCGCCCAACCAAGGAATCATCCATCAGCTTAATTTGGAGCGACTTTCTCCTGTTTTGCTGATCGATGAAAATAAAAAACTTCTATATCCTGACAGCTGCATTGGTACGGACTCTCATACTACGATGATCAATGGCTTGGGTGTTTTGGGATGGGGAGTAGGAGGAATTGAGGCTGAGGCTGTGATGTTAGGTGAATCTGTAAGCTTAAATCTTCCTCAAGTTGTCGGCGTGGAGCTAACAGGAGATCTAGCGCCGGGCTCCTCCATAACCGATGTTGCTTTGGAGATTACGGCGACACTCCGAAAAACCGGGATTGTTAGTAAATTTGTCGAATTCTACGGGGAAGGATTGAATCGATTATCTGTCTTTGATCGAGCGACAATTAGTAACATGTGCCCTGAATATGGCAGCACAGTTGCTTTTTTTCCTTTTGACGAGCAGGTAGTAGACTTTTTAAGATTGCGTGGGGAAAGCGAGGATAAAGTAACTCTGGTTGATCGATATTTCAGATCACAATACTTATACCGAGATTCATCTCCTGTTGCCTACGACCAAACGATCAGTATTGATTTAGCAAAGATTTCACCTTTGTTATCCGGCCCGAAAAAGCCGCATCAAAAGCAGTCTATAAGCACTGTTGCTTATGCCTTCAATGAAACATTGATTACTGCTAAAGATAGTGGGGGATATGGTTTGCCGTTCGACACCGCGATGCGAGAATCGGGATTGAACCACGGTGATATTGTAATTGCGGCTATTACTTCTTGTACAAACACAGCCAATCCTAGGCTGATGATTACTGCAGCATTGCTGGCTAAAAACGCCATAGAAAAAGGCTTGAAGCCTAAGGAGCACATTAAAAAATCTTTAGCCCCCGGTTCGGTAACGGTAAGCGAGTATTTAAGAAGAGCAGGGTTACTCCAATATTTGGAGCAATTAGGGTTTAATATTGTTAGTTATTCTTGTTCCACATGTATTGGGAACTCTGGGCCGCTTCTTCCGAAAATAGAAGCAGAAATTAAAAAAAATAATTTAGTGGTGACTTCTGTAATTTCTGGCAACAGAAATTTTGAGGGAAGAGTTCATCCCTTGGTGAAAGCTAATTATTTGACTTCTCCGGCTTTAGTAGTTGCTTATTCTTTACTGGGCACTATTACAGAAGATATTACAGAAGCCGTATTTGGTTATGATAAGCAGGGAAATTCTATTACCCTGACAGATATTTTCCCCAAAAAAGAAGAGGTGGAGGCATTACTTAAAAATCTGAAAATGACGGGTGCTATCTTTGCTAAAACTTCAGCAAATTCGGAGCAGGTCACGCTATGGGAGAATCTAACGGGGAATAACGGTAAAGCATTTTCTTGGCCGGATTCGACCTATATAAAGAAATCACCTTTTATAACTATGCAAACAAATTCTCAGATTAACGCGGAGAAAATATTAGTAAGTAAAGCGAATGTTTTAGCCGTCTTTGGTGATAATATAACGACCGATCACATTTCTCCCGCTGGGAGTATAAGCAAAAACTCTCCTGCCGGGCGTTTTTTAAAAAGCAAAGGAACAAGTGTTAAGGAGCTTAACACCTATGGCGCCCGTCGTGGTAACCATGAGGTAATGGTTAGAGGAGCTTTCGCTAACGCTCATTTGAGAAATTTACTCTGCACGAAGATAGAGGGAAATTTTACCAATCATTTTCCATCAATGAAACAAATGTCAATTTACGATGCTGCTGAAAATTACAAAGCTTCTAGCACTCCTCTAATTATAATTGCGGGGAAGAATTACGGTACCGGATCTTCAAGAGATTGGGCAGCTAAAGCAGTTAATTTACTGAGAGTTAAATGTGTTCTTGCGGAAAGCTTTGAGCGCATACATCGGTCAAACTTGGTATATTTGGGTGTGATACCCATTGAATTTATTCCTGATGAGAATTTTACCACTCTTGGTCTAAAGGGCGATGAATTATTTGATATTACGTTTAGTGGCGAATTTACGATTAATAAGATAGTTGATATCTCTGCTTTAGGATCAGAAGGCAAAAAAACTCATTTCCATGGTTGCTGTCGTGTTGATACTCAGCAAGAGCTTCGTTATTATCTTGCTGGTGGGATACTCAACTTTCTGACCAGTAAATTAATGAAATGATAGACAAAATCAAACAACGGTCGTTGCCAAATCAAGAGCCTTTGGCTGAAAGAATGCGGCCAAGAACGCTGGATGAAGTTGTCGGTCAAGATCGCGCTATTGGTAAAGAATCTTCATTTGGACAATTGTTACGATCTCAGCATGGCTACCTTCCCTCGGTGATTCTATGTGGTCCTCCCGGAACTGGAAAAACAACGATAGCCAGAGTTATTGCAGATACGAGTAATTACCATTTTGTCCGCTTATCAGGCGTTTTAGATAGCGTTGCTGATGTTCGCAAAGTTGTTGCCGATGCTCAAACTTTGCTAGATCAGCAAGCACAACATACTCTGGCTTTAGTCGATGAGATACATAGATTTAACAAGGCGCAACAAGACGCTTTCTTACCTCACATTGAATCCGGGCTGTTGACTGTTATTGGTCAAACGACAGAAAATGTAAGTTTCCGTATTCGAAATGCTTTACTCAGTCGAATGCGTGTCATCATGCTTGATCCTTTGTCGGATATTGCACTTGAAGAGCTTGTGCATAGGGCACTTAAGGACAAAGATCGAGGTTTGGGAACACTTGGTTTGGATATTCAGCCAGCCGCGATAAAATTATTAGTGCGTTTAGCTCAAGGGGATGCAAGACGCGTCTTAAACGGCTTGGAATGGGCGGCTATAACCGCCCAAATGGAAAAGGCAAATATTCTAACTGAGGAATTAGTAATTAAGGGTTATGGAGACCAACCGGCTTTCTTTGATCAGGGAGATGACTACCATTATGATTGCATATCCGCATTTATTAAATCTCTTCGTGGTTCTGATCCCGAAGCGGCATTATACTACATGATAAAAGCATTAGATGCAGGTGAAGATTCGTTATTCATAACAAGAAGAATGATCATTTTTGCTTCCGAAGATGCTAGTTGCGATCCACGTGCTTTGGAAATGGCGCTCAATGTAGATAAGGCAATAGAAAGAATAGGTATGCCTGAGGGTCGGATAAATTTGGCGCAAGGCGTAGTGTATCTTGCCTGTTGTGCAAAGTCGAATGCTAGTTATAAAGCGTTACGTGCGATAGAAGAAGTGGTTGCCAAGCATCCTGATCTTCCAATTCCCAAACGATTATGTAATGCGCCGACCGAACTGATGAAGTCACAAGGGAAAAGCTTAGGTTATAAATACCCACATGACTATCCTCAAGGGTTTGTTCCTGAAAGATATTTGCCAACAGAACTTGGCGATCTTCGCGTATATGAACCTACAGATCGAGGCCTTGATGCTCAGATTAAGGAAAGATTGAAATACTATAAGAGCTTAATTCAGCAGACGACTAAACAAAATCTTAAGTAATATCTGTGGAAGGAATATGAAGTCGAACTTGTTTCCGAATCGCTCAAAAACAAGATCGAAACCGCTAATCATTTTACTGACGCCTAGTTAACTCTTTAAGTATGGCTTTGGAGTTTCTAATTCCTGTGGTTAACCATTGTTTGCGAAGAGTCTCTTGCTCTTGCGCTCTTATTGGTTGAACTCTCCTTTCTTGCTTGGCATTGCTAAACATTGAACAAAACATAGCAATTGCTGCGGCAACCGATATATTCAAACTATCAACAAAACCGACCATAGGAATAAAAGCATGCCAATCGGCTAACCCGGCAAGGGTAGGGGATATCCCACTTTTTTCATTACCAAAAGCCAACACTAAATTATCCTCATAGGGTAAGTCGAAGATAGTAACACTTTTCAAGGTGCCACTCGGAGACTGATATTCCTCAGGCTGCAAAACTGCTATTTTGAAATTATTTTGATGTAATTCCGAAACAGCTTCCTCAATAGTTGAATAGTAGTAATAGGATAGCCAGCGATCGCTGCCCATGGTGATTCCTTTACACAGGCTCAACTCTGCCCCGATAAAATAAACATGCTGAATACCGAAAGCGTCGGCGCTTCTTATAACGGCGGAGATATTGTGTTCGTTGGTGATGTTTTCCAGTAGTATTCTTAAATTCCCTGTTCGTTTCGCTAATACGTCATCAATGCGAGCGACTCTCTTGGGGTCAGCAAACTCAGAAAGTTGTTCAAATGTAGATGAATCGGGAGACATAATTGGTATTTTAATTAGTCTTGCTTTTAAATATTAAGGCCACAGGAATTTTATCGCCTCCAGTAACTAAAATCTCTTCATGACTGTTTAATTCCGATGAGAGAAATAACTGGGAGGAACCACCACCATCAAGATTTAAAGCATCTGTTATCTCCAATCTTGGGTCCAATAACATCTGCTGCACCTGATTTAATGTCGCACCTGGAAACCTTAACCGGGTGAGGTAAATAATTATTTCGTTAGATTTGGTAATAGCGATTCCGGATCTTCTGGTAGCCACTCCGGAAGAATTGATCGCTATTGGTTGGGATTTATAAATAAGGCGGGGAAATGCCTGAAAAGCAAGTAGCGTATCAGCCGGAAGCTCTTCCAATTTATTAACTAATCCTGGCTTATTATCTTTAATGTAGAAAATACCGCCGTATTTTTTTATTCCGTAGAGCTTTTGAATAATTTTATAATCTTTCAAGATTAGTCCTAGAGCTCTCCCCTCTGGATCAAAAAAATTAGCGTTGATACCAATGATGCCGTTGGCATTTAAGGTCATCGTCTCAACATCAGATAGAGGTTGTCCCAAATCTTGAGCCAATGCCAGGTTTGCCATTAAAAAGCTTAGATCTATTTTGAATAAAAGGATCTCAGAGCCGATATACAACGGCGGAGAAGAAAGTGGGTAGACAGACATACTTAATCCCGGTCTGACATTTTGCCAGCGAACATCCACAGCATCGGTTTGCAAATTTTGTCCCAAAGCAGTTGATGAACAAATGCACGCGAGCACTGAAGAGATGGAAAAAGTAATAATAGCACAGGTGACATCAATGGCTTTATTCAAGGTAGGAATTTTATTTAAAGACTTCATGTTGTAATAAATAAGCTCTTAAAAGAACTAAGCGCTTATAGCCAATAATGAGGTTAATTCAAAATAAATCTCATCCAAGCGATGCTAAGTCCCTTAAATATAACCGTTTTTATTTCAAAAATAATCGCTTCAAACCCTTGAGTAATTGCCTAATTTGCCGATATTACTTATGTATTCCCTTAGATTTTTCACTTCCACATTAAAACCGAAGCAATATCTAAGGAAGTTAAAAGCAAGTTTTCATTTAATGGTACTAATACCAAGGAGTAGTTGTCATGGTTGACAAAATTTCCAATTCACTCTTGTCACCAAGGGCCCTGCGGGACAGTTTTAAAACTTTATCTTCAAGTTTAGATTCAACCAATAAGAAGAACAGAGAAAGTAACTCTGCCCCAGTAGAAAGCCGAGCCAATCAGAATAATATTAAAAACTCATTAGAGCCGCTCGGTGATGCAGTTTCGTATTCTAGCTCTACAGCTAATTCCATCCAGGAAGCATTGGGACCTGATGCTGAGCTAGTTAATGAAAATATAGAATCTGCTCAATCACAGCTTGAAGACGTTGATGCTGCTACTACTCATGCTGAGGCCACTGGTAGCAAAATTAAATTTGGATCAGATGAAGCAGTTGATGCTCATTCTAATTTAGATCCTCAGGCCGTCAATGAATTGTTAAAAGATTAGTTGAATACCTGAACGCCTAGCACTCGGTAATCATCACCTTTTCCAAACACTGAACGAGGGATGAAGTAGCTATTAAGCTTTACTTCAAGTAAGGCGCTAGATGGGCAATTTTGATTTTCTTTAACTTTGGCTAGTGTTACGACTGTCCGATAAGTTCGTCCCGGATAGACAAGCTGCTGATAAACTACGCGCCCTTGTTCAACTATTTGCATATATGCAGTTTGTTGGCCGGGCTGAAAAAAATGTGTCCTAAACTTAACTCGAGCTAAGCATTGAGCGTTTCTTTGTAAAACTCTAAATCTCTGTCGGCTAGTGGGATTGCACCAACGAGCGAAAGCTCTTCCTCCTTGTTTTTCCGCCGAATAACATCCATAAGAATAAAAGTTATCAGCAGAAGACGCAGAAGCGAAGAAATTAATAAAAATTATATGGCCAAACAATCCTCCTCCTATTACCGACAGTATTATCAGCTTAGTTTTAGCATTAACTAAGAACTGTGCTTTGGGCAGCAAAAATAGCAACGATAATACTGCGAAGAATAGAAACTCCAAATTATGGATATAGAATAACTCCTGAACAAATCCATAAAGGCTAAAAGAAAGAAAAAAAGAAAATAACGCGATCGATGTGCGTTTTTCGAAGTTATCTCCCTGCAAACAAGAGACGCTGACCTGCTGTGCTAACTTGAAGATAATAACGGCCAATAAAGAAATAAAACAAATTAGACCAATAATGCCTTTTCCTGAAAGGATTTGTAAATATAAACTATGAGCAGTGCCATGCAGAGGTAAATCAAAAAACTTATAAAACTTAGAAGTTCTACGGTTAAAAGTGTCATGAAATTTAAAAGCAAACGAATCTGCCCCGTGTCCAAGAAAGGGATTTTCTTTAGTTAGCCACAAAGCTGCTTTCATGAATTGGCTTCTATCGCTGGAATTGTCAATGGCCTTAAAGCGCGCAACATAAGAAGAAAAATCAACGCGATGATCAGGATTTACAAAAGTCGATTTTAATGCACCGTAAAGGCTAATTATTGGTAATAAAGTTATCAGTATCAGTAGTACTCCGGCACGAATAAAAGTCTGAATTCGAATTCCCTGCTTAGGTTTGCTGTCAATTTGGAATAATAAAATCATTGAAAGTAAAACCACGGGGAATGTAATCCAACTACCTCGTTGAAAAGTTAAGATAAGAATGAGTTGTGCCAGTAATAAAGATAGAACCAAAATGAGGTTATTTAGTTTATTATGCCAAGGTAAGGACAATAAACTGACTAAAGTAGAAGCTGCTAAAACTACATATTCTGCATACCATCCGGAGTGACCAAAAAAAGATTGCAGTCGAAATTGAACGTCATCAGGATTTGTGAATTTATCTAAATCCCTAATATAACGCAGATCAAAAAAATTATAATAGTCAAGAATTCCAAATATCAAACTTAATAGTAAGCCTGCAGAAATGGAGGCAAATGAATGGTAGACAAATCGCTTAGCATCTTTTTGCGCAAGGGTAACAAATAAGAATGTGCAACATACTTGTGTCGTAAGTAATGCCGACAAAACAGGGAACCAAGGTAAATTTTCCGTTGTTTTTAAGAAATTCCACCAGCCCGTAAGCAACAAATCAAAAGACAAGATAGGCACAGAAGCTCTAAGTTCGTTTAAAAGGAGATCGTGTCGAAGGGAGCTAAGACTTAACCAAGAAATGAATGTATATAAAACAGCAAGCACAGAGAATATATTGGAACTTTGGATACTCCATGAGGGAAAGGAAAATATTTTTTTATAATGTCTGCAAGTAAAGGCAATAATCCATAATGAATTTAAAAATATTAAAAATATTGCCTGTAAGGAGCCAGGTTTATTTCCAAAAAGGGGCAAGGCAATCAATAATAAATAAAAGGCGCAATTAGGAGAGCAGAGAGAAATAGCAAGAAAACAAATCCCAAGTGGAAGACAGTAAAAAAGGGGAGATAGGCAAAAAGTAGTAACTGTTGAAAAAACGGAAAAGGTTAGAGCTAAGCCAATTGATGCCGCACCCAAATATTTCTCAAAAATCGTGGTCATGCTTACAAAAGTCTGGAACCATAAAATTAGCTACCGATAACAACTTATCAGGCCATAACCCGTCCAACTACTCTTGTAAATAAGTCCAGCTATGACGAAAATATAAGCATCAAGCAGTGATAAACTGATCGTTGATTATGATATTACCTAACGGTAACCTAGTCGCTCGAGGAAAAGGTTCTTTATTACTTTTACCGATGGCAATCATCATGCTGATAATATGATCATTGGGAAGATTAATTATTTTAGCGACCTGAGCAAAATCAAAGCCATCCATCGGACAACTATCGTAACCCATTTCTTTAGCGGTAAGCATAATCGTCTGTGCAACAATACCGCAAGAGCGCATAGTTTCATCTCGCTGCACCTCGGGGCGATCAGCGTAATAATTGTGTATGGCAGAAACTATAAAATCCCTAACCGCCTGTGGTACGTTCTCCCAATATTTAGCAGGATCTTTAGTCCAGGCTTGCAAATCGGCACAAAGAACAATTAATAAAGATGCATCAGTAACCTGAGGCTGATCCCTAGCCGCACTTCTTAACTGGTTTCTAAGTTCTCTATTTTTAATAATTACAAAACGCCAGTGTTGAATATTAAAGGCAGAAGGAGCCAAAGTAGCAGCAGATAACAATTTTTCTATGTCTTCGTTAGGAATAACGAAATTAGAATCAAAATTTTTAACAGCTCGACGAGCGTTCAATAATTCAAAAATATTCATAATTATCACCCTAAAATTGTTAATGACTGTGCTTGGGCGAGGATAATAAACAAATATGCACATCAGTCGTTTAACATAATCCTAGAAACAGCAGTAGTCGTTTTGTTAAACCTAAAAAACTCAGTCATTCTCTTTAGGTAGCCCTAAAAAAATAAAAAATCGCGCCACCCGTTGGTGATTTTCAAATTCTAAGGTAAGTAGGCGTGATTTTTTATTTTTTGAGGCTTTCTACCGCCTCGACTGATTTTTTTTAGGTTAATATTTAAAGATGGCTGTACATGGTTAAAGTAAAGCCAATAAGGTAACGTATAACTTCTTAGTATCATTGATACTTCATGGGCCTGTCTCAGACCCTAGTAAACGTTAACCGGACAAATTAACTAATCAAACAAAGCTGTTATAGATAAAATAGCAGTTACATTGAGTGATTACATAGCTCCCACATCGCTTTTGCAAGGCAAAACTTGCTCTTGATGAGGGCTTTTGTGTAAGAACCCGCTAATAATAATGAACGGTTACGGCATACGAAAAGTGAGTCAGCAGTAAAGGATAAGTCACCAATTTAATAGGCTAAGCCATAACATGGGCGTTCGTTGATTTGTGATTTAGTACTTAGGTCATTGCTATTAGTTGTTGTGTTATAGTCAATAACATTTGACCATGAAATGAAATAGGGGATTCATTGTATGAAGTTTATGTCTAAATTTGCCTATCGATTGCTTGGCTTTATGGCATTGTTTGTTTTTATTTCATTTCCGAAATATTCGGCAGCGCAAACAAGTGGAGCGTCAACGTATAAATTTTCAAATTATCAGTCTAGAGATACTACACAAGCAGCAAGGAGAATGGATCCCAAATTGGGGCAAACTAAGGAGACAACGTTACGAAAATCTAATCCTTATGAAGCGCGAAAAGTAAGCATCATTCGGCAAGAGGAAAAATATGAATTAGCCTTAAAAAACTGGGAGAGGAAGGTTGAAGCAGTAGAAAGGAAGGCGATTATAAAACGGCAAAAAGAGGAAGAGAGAGAGCTGGCCAGGCTGAGAAAAGAACAACAGCGCAAACTAGATAAAGAGAGCCGCTCAGCTAAAAAACCAGAGGGTCGTTTTCAACCCCTAGCTTCGCTTCTATTTGGATCAAAAAAGAGCGAAGGATCAAGTCCGACACTCAAGCCGGTAACCACGGTTAAATCAGAGTTGCCTTCAGTAGAGGTCAAAACTGCAACTACGGCTCCGGCCAATATTGATGAATCCCTGCCGGATACTACGGAAGAGCCATCATTCTTTCAGCGCTTAAAATGGGCCTTATTTGGCAAATAGAACGCATCTTGTTTAAAGCCCCTATAGTTTATACTAAATTTGGCCGATATATTGGCTAAAGGATAGGGGTTTATCTCGGGCTGCTCAAAAGATGAAATTAACAACGTTTAAACAAATTTCTCAGAAAGAGGGTCATAGTCTTTCCTTTGAGTTCTTTCCACCTAAAACGAGCGAACTACTATCTTCGACCAAGGTGTTGATGAAGGAACTATCCCAATTTAACCCCGATTTTATGAGCGTTACTTATGGGGCCGGTGGGGGCACAAGAGAGCTAACATTTGATTTGGTTTATTATATTACATCGGAGCTTCAGCAATCCGCAGTTGCTCATCTTACTTGTATTGGGCACAGCAAAAGTGAGATTGAGGCAATGGTTTCTAAGTATAGAAGTTATGGTATCAACAATATTCTTGCCCTTCGCGGTGATCCACCAGCCGGCCAAAAAGATTTCGTTAAACATCCTGACGGATTTGAAAACGCTCGGAATCTAACAAAATTTATCTCCTCCCTAGGAGGAATAAGTATAGCTGTTGCCGGGTATCCTGAAAAGCATTTGGAGGCTATATCACTGGAAGCTGACATCAAATATTTAAAAGAAAAAATTGATGCCGGCGCTGATGTGATTATGACACAAATGTTTTTTGATAGTACACTTTACTTTCGTTTTCTTGAAAAAACCCAAAAAGCGGGGATTACCGTACCCATCCTTCCGGGAATAATGCCGATATCGAATATTTCCCAATTAAAGCGCTTTACCTCAATGTGCGGAGCCAGCATTCCACAGTCGCTATCCGCGCAGTTAGCAGGCATTGAAGGAAAGGATGAAGAAGTGGTCAGTCTTGGGATACATTACGCAACAAAACTTATCTTAGAGCTACTGGCTGGGGGCGCTCCCGGAGCCCACATATTTACATTAAACAAATCACATCAGACCCGAGAGATATTGAGAAACCTGCAAGATAACGGCAAGTTTCTTTCATAACGGCTCTTAGCGGATTAAGTATAATTTCATCTGTTGTCAAATTGCCATTTATACCATACACCAGAATTAAGTTGAACGGTGCTTTGCTAGGTAATACTATTTTTGTAATTAATCTCAGTGCTGCTTTATTAATAGCGTTTAGTTGGTATTCTCGATCATGAAAGTAATACATATATTGGTTGCAGTGTTGAGTTTATTCATTTTTGCTCTGCCCTGTTTTTCCGAAAGCAGTAAATCTGAAGCATTTGTTAATTCCCATAATGATTTTTTTCATTTGTTAAATTCTGATCCGGATGACATCAAGATCGGCTACTATTATCAACCAGAGACGGAAGAAGATGGCGGGCCCGGAGAGTTTGAATTGCAAAAAGCCTTCAGCAGATTAGAGTTGCCCTTACCGACATCAAATGACGCTTATTTTCGAATGGCGATGAAGTATGACTATCGAAATTACGATTTTTCATCGAGTAGTGGGAGGGCAGGTTCCTTATCATCGGAAGCTTTACATAAGATAGAGTTAGGAACGGGTTATGGGGTTTTCCTAACAAAAGACTTGTTGTTCACCGCGCTGCCAACATTTGGTATTTATTCCAATATGGATGGGTTATCAGAGGATGATTTTCAATTTCATGGAGAATTTCAGTTTGTTTATCGTTTAAACCCAGGAGCCGCTATTGTCGCAGGCGCGGCTTATAACGAAATTTTCGATGACACCCCGTTTTACCCAATTCTAGGTGTTAGAATACTTAGTAATGACGGGAAAACACACCTAAACATTACCCTGCCTACTGAAATAAAATTGGCTTACAACGATACGCCCCAGACACAATATTACATTGGTGGTTGGATTAGTGGCGATCAATATCATTATGAGGGTGATCTTGGCGATTTTAATATTCAGGTTAGAGAGAATAGAGTGGGTGGTGGAGTAATTCAATGGTTTAATGACGTGGTTAATATCCAGCTTGAAGCGGGTGCGCAAATTAATGATGAGTTCGAGTTTGAAACGAAAGGAACTAATCTTTTTCAAAATAATTTGGAAACGGCTCCCTACATTTGGGTAGCGTTAGGCTTTGCTTTGTAGTGATAACAAGTTTATTTGAATTTTAGTCATTTTTTCTCAAAATATTAGCGAGGAACAGGACGGCTGTCAGGGCCATTGGCTGAAATTTGCTTAAAAGTATCAATTAATTTTTTTGGTGTAAAAACCGTCCCCGGAAAAACTGCCGGCAGTCCATTGCGAGGTAAGATTACATAAAAAGGAACCCAATTAACGCCATATTTTTTTAAAGCACGAGTGATAGTGCTATTACCATCGCTCCAGTCCCCTTTGATGGGGATAATTTTATATTCGCTAATAGCTTTTACTACAGCATTGGTTTCGATTATAAATTTTTCATTAAACTTGCAGGTCAAGCACCAATCAGCAGTAAACATAATGAAAATCGGTTTGTTTTCACTTTGATACTGATGAATGAGTTCTTCTGAATAAGGAAGCCAGTCTATTTTATGACTGCCAGTTTGTTCCCTTAGCGTTCCTTCTGTTTTCTCAATTGGTTCAGGAAGAAAATAGTAACTGATGCAGGAAATTAGTAATACTAGTGACAAAAATTCATAGCGTGAATGGAAACGAGGTAACGTTCGAAAAACTACAATAATAAGCACAATAGCAAGTATTGCTTTGATCCCGCCAATCACGCCATCAACCGAAGAATTAGTTAATAAACTTAAAAGCCACGCGACGGTAGCCAAAAGTAAGAGCCCCATGATTTGCTTTAATCTTATCATCCAAACGCCGGGCCTTGGTAAAAAGGAAGATAGCCGACTATTCAATGATATAATCACATAAGGTAGCGCTAATCCAAAACCAATACAGGCAAACAAGACGATTGTAACATGATTGCTGGCGGCAAAAGCTACCGCTAACACAGTTCCTAGAAAAGGAGCGCTACATGGTGTCGCCAAAATTGTAGCTAGTATTCCCTCCAGGAGGCTTTTCCTGAAAATATTATTTTCTATATCAATTAATTTATCTATTTTTTGACCAGCTGGGAGTTTAAACTGATAAACATCAAAACAAGCCAAGGAAAATAAAAACACAATGATACTTAAAAGATAAACAAATATTGGATTCTGAAATTGGAAACCCCAGCCAACTTCCACACCTAAACTTTTTAACCCGATGATTATTAGCGCGAGAATAAGAAAAGAAAACTCCACACCTAATAGATACCCCAAAGCACTTTGTCTTTGAACTTTTACAGATGATTGAGCATTGCTAACGATTGAATAAATTTTCAGTGATAGAACGGGAAGAACGCAGGGCATGAAATTTAAGATGATGCCAGCAACAATAGCAAGAAATGGCAATAGCATTAGAGAGTAGTTAAGCTTGTTAGAAAATTTGTCATTACCTTTCACTTCGCTGCTGTAGCGAAACGTCAGTAGTTTACCTTTTGAGTTTGCAGCTAATGGAAACTCTTCGTTTACAATATGACCATTCAAATTTACCATCTGCGTCCAATAAAAACTAAGATCGGTAGGGCTAGCAAAAGGCTTTTTATTAAGACTAGTGATACCGGCTAAAATTAAATTATCAGACTTGGTATGAGCGGCGATCTTGTAGGGTAAAACAATAAAAGTACTTTTGCCATTCTTGGGAGGTTTAACAAAATAAGCCCGGTCAAATGTTATGTTTGTATTGCGAAAGGGAAATATCTGCGCCATTAAGTTATCGGCAGAAACATCACTTATATTCTTAAGCTCAAAGGTCAACATTCCTTGATCCCCCGATTCAGCGCTCTCCAGACTATTGGTAATCTTCAAATTTAACTGAGGATTTTCACGTTGTATTAAATCAATACTTTTCGGAACATCTTTTTCAAAGTTATCAAGCAAATCCCTCTGCGCAGATGAGGCTATTTGTTTATTACCTACTACTTGCAGAGTTTTATTAAGCTCTAACTCTCCCGGTATGCATAAATCTTTACAAACCAAAAAAGAAACCAGCGCTTTAATCTCAATATAATCGCTGATTATATTGCCCTGTGGTAATTTTAAATTTGAAATTAGTGCCACTGAGTTTTTGTAACCAAAGGTTAGAATGCCTCCTGCTTCTTCAATAAGAAGCGGAACAGGCCAGTTTGTTTCTGTGCTTTCAAATCCTTCCGGCAGCGACCATTTTATTTGGGTTGGGATCCCAGCATCACCGCTATTTAACCAATATATGTGCCATCCTTCTTCAATTGTTAAATAGACAGCTATTCTGGGAGCGGTTTCAAGAACAGAGGGGTCACTAGGCAATTGCTCATAATCGCAAATAATTTGCCCCTTCACATAGTTATTGCCATCATCCAGCGATAAGGAGTCGGCCTGACCATCGCAGGATAAACAGGCGTTTAAAAAAAACAAAAAAATGAAGAATTTAAGTTTCACGATGATGAATATCTCTGTCCAATCTTACTCTGACGGTAACCCTTAACTCTCTAGTAGTCAAACTTTCTGCCAACGCAATGTTTATTCATTCAGACATTAGATGTTTTGTCACCTTATTCTCAAAAATTACATTGAATTGGAAGCCAGCTCAGTTAAGGACGATAACGGTGCAAATAGCAATATCAAAAAGTAAATTAACTTGTAAGCTGAAAAGCATAAATGCTTTCTATCCTTGTCCTAAGGTAAAGCTATAAGCCGTAACCGTTCACGCTTTTGGCCGGCTACTCGCGGAGCAATGCGAGAGCCCAAAAGCAGCTCTCGACCCACGATGTCTGACAAAGTAGTCGGCTCAAAATCGCGACGGCTTCATTAAGAGCATTTTCGGGAGAGAATCGGGTTTTCGCTGCCGAGGAAACCATCGTCGATTTTCTCTATACCGTACACAAGAGTAGTTTTCCCCGGTAACAAGGTCTTTGTTTCAACTCACTTCTTGTGTACGGTATAACTATTCAGTTGTTCCCAGACTTTTCTTTAAGAACTTGATCATAGGCTTGTTTAACTATGGCAAATCGGTAATTGGCATATTTCAGGAAATCATCAGGAAGGTCTTTAGATAATAGTTTGTCTGGATGATATTCGATTGCCAATTTATGAAACTGTTTTCTAATAACTGAAAGAGGATCGGTTTTGTTACAACCTAGTATTTTGTAGGGATCGGCGTTTTGAGTAGAAGGAGTCGCAGACCCGAGTTCTGCAGATTGATTTAGCGGTTCCAGTGAAATTCCAAAGATTTGCCCAGCGATTGTCAGTAACTGTTTTTCTTCAAGAGTGATGCAGCCATCAGAAAGAGCGACATTAAGCAGAGCAAATAGTATCGGTTTTAGAATACTATGATCATTGGCGCTGGCTTCAAAGAATTCCAATGCATAAGAAGCAAAAGTACGATTGGAAAACCTCCCTTCTTTCAAATATTTTAGCGCTTCTGTTTTTGTTTTTTTTGTGAACTTTAAATTTGATTTAATGATTTTATCGATCGACTGCTGCTCCTTTTTTGAAAGTTTGCCGCTTGCCTGAACAATTTTGCCAAACATACCAAAAAGCCCACGTAAGAACATTTGGTTAGTTAAAGCGGCTGCTGAATTCCTAGCTGATAATGATGCCAGTTTATTTTCTTGCCGTGCTTCAAGACCAGCATCTATAGCATGTCCAATAATTATGCCTAATAAACTTCCAATAGGGGGCTCCAATGAATAACCTATTCCTGCCCCAATTAACTTGAAGATAAACATAAACTCTTTAATACTCTGAGTAGTTAATTTACAGAAAGGTTATTACCAATCATTAAAAGTTAGTAAACATCAGGCCAAAGCCATCATAACTAACTGATAATATTGGATATTTTGAATAGAATTTTATGAGAAAGCACCCATTATAGAGTCATCTTTTCTGATACTTCTTGACTAGAGTAAATTGAATAATTTGCAATTTTTACAGACCTTTCCTAATCGGAAACGACTAATTGGGTACAGACTTATTGAGCCTCTATATGGTTAATAATAAAACGAGAGCCAGGGATACTAAAGTAATAAATAACACAGCATATGTTGTTTGATTTAAAATTCGACAATCAGACGGTGTTTTCTCTTCTCGATAACCGGGATGCGGGTTTTGTTGCCTATTGTTGTGAGCATGGCATAAACGTTGGTAACTTAACTAAGCGCGATAAAGAAAAACAGCTGGTTAGTTATTTATTACAGACCGTTTTTACCAAACTTTCCATACCTGACGTGAGCTACACTCATGGAGTAGGTGGTCAGCCACTATTTCGTGAAGGCATTAAAGGATCTATTACTCACTGTGGGAATTATGCGGCTGTTCTAGTGAGCACTGATCCTAAAATCCACATGCTAGGAATAGATTTAGAACATTTCCATAAAAGAAACTTTACCGGAATAGCTAAACGAGTTCTTACTATAAAAGAAGTTGAAAACCTAGCTGATGCGCCAGAGCAGCGAGAAAGGGAAATAATGTCGTTATTTTCGGCTAAAGAGACGATTTTTAAAGCGCACTATCCTTTAGTCAAAGAGTGGTTTGGCTTTCAGGAAGCTCAATGCGTAAAGAAAAACAAAAGCGAGATTTTGATGAGTTTTATTGGGCAGAGAAAAGCACTAATGGGCTTTAATATGCCTGTTAGTATTCATTATTTATGGCAGGATGATTACGTGCTAACTTATTTATTAAGTTAGTATCTTTAGCTAAACTGAATTCCGGAATACCCGTTCACGCTTTTGGCCGATTACTTTGTCAGACATCGTGGGTCGAGAGCCGCTTTTGGGCTCTCGAATTGCTCTGCGAGTAGTTCACTACACTTACGGTGCTCGCCACTCGTCTTCCTCGTATTCGGCTCAGAATCGCGATGGTTACAGGTTATTTTAAAATATAAATTTTTATTTTTGATGTTTTGTAAGTAACTGCTTTTTCAGATATTAATGAGTCGTGACGGGATACATTCCGGATAATACAAACAAAATTGTCAATGACTGTAGGATAGCTAATAATGAAAATCGTAGTGATAAAACAAGGTCGAGAGAAGTCAATCGAACGCTTACATCCGTGGGTGTTTTCCGGGGCGATTGCCAAAGTTTCAGGTAACGTTTCTTCCGGAGATATTATTCAATTACAAAACACCACAGGTCGTTTTTTAGGTTATGGGCATTATTCCGAACATTCACAAATTGCGGTGCGTGTCTGGTCATTTCAGGAATCGGTACCGCTTGACGTTAGTTTACTTAAAAACCGTCTTCGAGAAGCAATTAATTTTCGTCAACAAAGTATAAATACCGAACTGACTAATTGCTACCGTATTGCAAACTCCGAGGCTGATCAGCTTCCGGGCTTAATTGTTGATCGCTATGATAATTTTCTTGTATGTCAGTTTTTAACCGCCGGAGTTGATAGCTGGCGGCAAGAAATAGTTAACGCTCTGTGTGAATTATTAAATCCACGCGGTATTTATAATCGTTCAGATGCCGATGTCAGAGAGAAAGAAGGATTAAATTTAGAAAGCGGAGTTCTGTTTGGGGAAATGCCGCCGGAGCGAGTTCCTGTTTTAGAAAATGGACATACCTTTCTTGTTGATGTGCAAAAAGGGCACAAAACCAGTTGTTATCTTGATCAGAGAGATAATCGTAACTTGCTAGGACAATATGCTCGAGGAAAGGAGATACTAAATTGCTTTTCCTATAGCGGCGGGTATTGTGTTTATGCTTTAAAAAACGGAGCGGATAAAGTTATTAATGTTGAGGCTTCGGCAATTACTTTAGACCTCCTTAAAGAAAATATGTCAGCTAACAATATTGCCGAGGATAAGTATGAAACTATCTGTGCTGATGTTTTTGAGTTACTGCGTAAATATCGTGATAAGAATCGCAAATTCGATATAATTATCCTTGATCCGCCAAAATTTGTGGAAAGCAAAAATGCCTTAATGTCCGGAGCACGTGGCTATAAAGATATTAATTTATTGGCTTTCAAATTACTAAAGCCAGGTGGATTATTTTTTACCTTTTCCTGCTCCGGGCACGTCAATAGTGCCCTATTTCAGAAAATTGTTGCCGATGCAGCAGTTGATGCCAAGCGCAGCACGAAAATTATTAAGCGACTGGAACAATCTATTTGCCATAATACGAGTCTAAACTTTCCGGAAGGGGATTATCTTAAAGGCTTATTAATTAGTGTCAACTAGTAAACTATCGCTGCGTTCGATAGCTCTTAGTAATAGAAGCCTTGCTGGTAAGTGGCCTTAACGAAGCTACCCGCTAGAAATCTACAATTTGCGAATAGCAAATTTTAAAAATATTCGTCTGCAAAAAGGTTAGGGCTTATTCTTTTAAAATCTTATCTAAATAAAAACCCTGCTGAGGTTGTGTCTTAACTGATTCTTTTTTAACACTTTCCAGCGCCTTCCCTATGTAACCGGAAGGTGAAATTTTAAAGCCCTCAATGTTTTTTCTTATCTCATTCAGAAATTTTTGAGCTTCAGAAAATTCCCCGTTTCCTACCAACTCACGTCCCTTATCAATTGCTCGATCTAAATTCATCTGATAGGTGTTTCCCTTATTTATCTTCGCATCGTTTTGCTCCTTTTGTTGCCCCAAAAACTCTAGTAGTCCGTTTAGTCGATTGAATTGCTCCTGTTGACTATAGTTTTTTGTATAAGTATCGTTCATCCAATCTTTTACTTGTTCATTAATTTTTAATAAATCTTTCGATATTGGGTTGTAAAAGCGATCATTGCTTATTGCCGGATCATCAAGTGAATAATATCGCTGTGGTTGCGCTTTGCCGTCTAATAGCTGGATGACGCGCTTAGCGTTAACTTTCAGGTAATCATCTATTTGATTAAGGCCTTTCATATCTCGTGAGATACCTTCCTTAAGATCTTCTGCCATATAAAAGCAAACATGACCTGTTAGGCGAGCATTAAATCGTTCATGTGAATCTTCTGGTTGAGAATCTCTCGCCGCTTTAACTCTGGGATCATCTAGTACTAAATCCCTTGGTGGTAATCTTAACTGTTCGACCGGCGTTGCCGTAGCCTTGGCCTCAGGGGTTGGGCTTGAGATCTGTGATGAGCTTGGTGTTGGTTGAATATTAGCCATCTTTCTCCATTTAATGATTGGCGGACAGAATTCATAAAGTACGTTATCGAAACAACGCTGTTTAGTTATAGAGGTTATAGTAGGGGTGTAATAAAGTGTTGCATTTAGTTCGTTATAAGCAAAATAAAATATTACTGATATACTAAAGTAGATAGTTGAAAATACTAGATTAAGTTGTAAGTTGAGTCATGAGTTTGGCTTACCAAAAAGGCAAAATATGACTCAACTAAAAATTTTACCTTGCGAAGGCTTACCCTTGGTATGGTTTGGCAGAAGCTAAGAGCAAGATAGCTATTTAAAGACTAAGTCTTAAGCCTACATAAAAAGCGGCATCAGGCATGCTATAGCCTCCTTCGGTGTATTGTTGATTGAAAATGTTATTCCCCTCCACATACACTTGGGCATTGCTGTCGATTTGGTAGCCGACAAAAAGATCAGCGAGAAAGACCCCATGTTCTGAAGCCTCTTCGCTGACACCATAAAATTCAATTTGTTGTTCACCTCTATACTTAAGCATAGACGTTAGTGTAAATTTTTCTATAACTGCGCTTAATTGGCATGTTGCCCAGCTCCAGGGAGTACGTTGACGGCGGGAATGATCAAGTCCTTGCGCTTTATCTAAATAAGTGAAGGCCCATCTGTTTGTCAGCCAGTTATTAACCTGATAGTCGAGAGCTGTTTCTATGCCCTGAGAAATTCCGCTGCCGCCATTAATATGGGTAAAATTTGCATAATCAAATAATATCGTCTGCTCAGAGTCAATTTGAAAAAAAGTGATATCTAGTTTTATCTTGTCGTCAAACAAAGTTTGTTCATAACCGCTGTCCCAACTTAAACTTTCTTCTTTATCAAGATCGTCGTTCCCTACATTGACGATTTGTCCGGTATTATAGTCCTGCATATTGCCTTTAGTCTCAAATAAGGTCGGTGCACGAAAACCTTGAGCAATACTGGAATGAACTTTTCCGCCCAATGCCGGTATGTGAAAAGTATTTGAGGCTTCTAAAGTGGGGAAAGTTGAGCTGATGTCACTTACATGTGTGACCCTCACTCCTCCAGCCAGTTCCCAGTAATCCTGAAAAATAGCTAAAGTATCGTGTAAATAAGCTCCGTATATTTCTCTGCTTTCATCATCTGTTACTGAATCGGCATCAGTGGATACATGTTGGAAGTTATAATCAAGGCCAAATAATAATTTATTTTGTTTATTGTCGCTAGTAATGGCAAATTGATTTTCAACATGAAAAGAATCGGCAGTTAAATCTGAAGTGCTGGGCAGGCCGAAGAATTCAAAATAATAATTACGATTGGTGCGATTGTGATAGATATTCAATTGAGCATCAATACCTGGTTGCGCTTCATATAAAGTAGCTACTCCAAGAAAATAGGCATTAGCATCGACTGTGTTATTTTCTGTATCTTGGTTTGTTACGAGATGACCCTCAGCATTAAGAGTAGGGCTGGTATCAAGATCATTACTAGCGTTTACAAAACGAAATATCGGGTTAATAGTAATGTTGGCGGCAAAAGGTTTCGCCAGCGAATTTAAAAGCAATGTGGTGTTATTATAATCACCATGAGTATCCAAGCCGCTACTATCTTCGCGAAATAACGAAGAGAACAATCCCATATCTTCTGTCCCTTGGTTAATCTGTATGTTTTCGGAAAATGTTTCATAAGCTCCACCTTCCATTTGAAAGTTAAGGCTTTGCCCTTTCTCCGGAGTATATGGAATCAAGTTTAGTACACCGGATTGGGCATCGGAACCATAAAGTACACCGGCAGATCCTTTTAAAAGTTCCACGCTTTTTATATCAGAAAGGTTCAGGGCACCGTAAAAGGCTTCATAATTGCCACTGATTGAACTAGGATCATCTAAGACCATGCCATTAAGTAAAAGTTTTGTTCCGCCGTTGCGAAATCCTCTAATCTCCATGGGCATAACACCCGGGGCACCGGGGCCACCGATCTCCGGTATATAAACCCCAGGGGCCGGACTTAATACATTTGTGAGATTATTCGATGCCACTGCTGAATCGTTATTGCTAACTTCCATGCGATCAATTGATCGACCGACATTGTTCACTACGCTAGGCGCGCGATTAGCGACAATTACCAACTGCGGAATATCGGTAGAATTGGAATCAGCTAGGGCCGGTGATAAGAAACAAACAAACGCGCCCCATGCCGTCAGGCAGTATCTTAAATGTAATACTTTGATTGTAACCATTTTACCCTCGCTAAATAATGTGGCCATAACAACGAGGTAAGAGGGCAGGTCTTAGTTTAAATAGGCTGGATTCCAACTCTAAGCAGGGTGGAAGCATGACTAAATGCTAAGCCTGACTTCCAACCCCCGAAAAGTTCAGATATTTATTTATGATTTATAAACAGGTTTCCTGACTTATGGGTGGCTCATCGCCTTTAAGTAATACCTTCCCAGATTATCCAGTGGCTTAAATTACTCTTTTCACCCAATCACAGTGGCGGGGACCGTGGCAGATTTTTAGCAAGATATCGAGATATTTATCGAGCTCGCACTTACTGCTCTTCCCTAGCATACTGATTCGAACAATAAGTAACGAATCATTACGTCTTTTTATAAATCCATGGGCTGGATACAGGTATTTAAAGGTTACTGTCAAGGAAGCGGTTCGTATAACCGGAAAGAGCCCGAAGATATTAAAGATTATATTGTTGCATTGATCAGTGTATTATCTCATAGTGAAGTGGTCTCGAGTTGTCAGCGTAGAAGAATTGAAATTATGAAAGACGTATCAGAGAAAAGTTTTGTTATCAGATTCGCACTAGTGATCGGTGGTTTTTTTGCCATAATGCTGACCATAGTTTTTTTAGTTCGAACGTTTTTTGCCCCTTCGTATGTTAGACCGGCAGAAATTATTGATCTTGGCGAGATTCGCTATTTATTAGATCCCAAAACGCATCTTCGAGATAAGAGTGTTTTGGTTTTTTTTGACGAGCAAAAAGGTTGGGCCGCAATGAGTACAAGATCAACAATTAATGGTTGTGATTTGACTTTCTTAGATAGAGCCTTATTTTGTCCTTGTAGTAGAATCTTTTGGTATCACGATGGTCGTCCTGCTTCTGGCCAAACAGCAGCGAATTTGCCGTTTTTTAAGCTTTATTATGAAAAGTTTGATGATGGTCAGGGGATGAAGATAGAGAAGAAAATGCATTTACTGGCCAATACATCTGAGATCGTCGGGGCAAGCGATCAATCCGTATATTTTGCTCCGGAGGCAGTTATGAAAGCAATTCCAAAAATTAGAGAGATAAATGAGCTTCAACAAGTCAATAGTGCTATAAAAGTCCCACCAATTTTGAGGGGCAAGCCGGATGGAAGCCTTGGGCCCATGGCTCCGGGCACCGAGTATATTCGCGACTATGGCAAAGATAGCAGCAAATAGCGGAACTTAACTCAAGGGTTCTAGCTTTGGAGCCGGTAATTTTAGAGTCCTCGAGCTTTTCGAATCTTGTAGTTTATTTTTCGACGTGTGTCCTTCTGATAACTCACTTTTTCTTATCCCTTCGTATTTACTTTGCAGTGGAATTCTCTCCATCGAAGTAGGGTAAGAGTTACTGCGTAACAGTTTACTAATTTCCGAAGTCCTGCTCATTTCAACTGAGCCTACTGAAACAACCATAGATGTACGCGGGTCAATAATCCGCGTATTAACATAGACTCTATCAGGAGAGGCTACGTAAGTTCCAACGACAATGCCGGAAATATCGTAGTTTTGTTTTAACCTTTCAATTTCCCGAGAAAGAGCAAATTCACCTTCTCCTTCTTGAATTTGAAACGAGTCAGATCTGCGCATTTCGACAACATTATAACCTTTCATTACAAGTTCACTCATGATCTGTTCAGCAAGTATGCGTCCAAAAGAAGAGCTATACTGAAGATTATCTATATCGACAAAAGTAGTAACAGCTAGTGGACCGGCAATATTGCCACGGAAATAAGCATGAATTTGTTCGGCTAAATAACTTGTTTTGAAGCGTCCAACTGAGTTATTCTCCGGATTATAAATCGGTAGTGACGAGTAAGCGGGTAGGTCGTAGTAGCGTTTACTGCATGCTATGAATATTATTAAAAAGAGTGAGGCTAGGAATGCAAATTTTAAAACTTGCAGCAATCTGCTCCGGTAAATCAGGAAGTTTTTCATGGTCATTGTCCTATATTAAAAACCTTTTCCTTTTAACACTTATAATTGGTTTAACATCTTGCAGTTACTTTACGGCCATTACCACATCTTCGAAATGCAAGATCCAAGCCGACATTGAGTCAGAAGTTTTATCCAGCATAAGTGCCCGTTATCACAGTAATTCTCAGGTTAGGATGGGAATTATGCCATTTTGGGTTGAGGAAAGTTTTGCCTCCGGTATCGGCAAAAGTTCTGATTTAGGTAATGATTTAGCCAGAATATTTCAGAGGGAGTTGATCCGTAGCAAGGAAATTCCTGTAGTTGAAATATTTTTCAGAGATCGCTGGCCCGGTCGCCGCGGGGATTTTAATGAAGGTAACTATCAGGCTCTGATGCTGGCCAGAAATGCCGGTTATGATTTGGTGCTACTCGGGCGATTGCTACCGATTACTGATCCCAGCGTTCTTATTACCGATACTAAAGTTGTTGATGTTTTGACGGGGGTAACACTTTGGTCAGGGCAAACAACTCATACATCTTACCGTCGTGAACAGCGAGAGCTTTTAGGGAAAACACCTTTCTTTAAGAACAGGCCGGAGATTTTTGATTTTTCAGAAAGAGTAACCGAATTGGCTGAGTGTACAGTGCATGAAGGCATACTGAACTCTGAAAATTAAAAAAGGAGTGTCCATTCACATAATTTTCGTGAATAGACACGTTATTTTTATTTAAAAAGATTGCTTAAGCTGAAATCTTTGAGTCCTATAACTTCAGCCAATTCGCTAACTGGTTTTTCAATCGCTTCAAAAATGTTGGCATTTTCCGTCGCCGGAGACGATGTGTCAGCCGCTGTCCCATTAGCTTCTTTTCCTACCGAACTTTTTTTATCTCGACCGAGAATTTTATCAAGGTCTATGCCTAAATATTTTGCTTGATCAGCTAACCAACCAGGCTTTTTTCCAAATTGTTTCTCAATCCAACTAACAGCTTTGCCACCAAATTTTTGCAGTTTTCCCTTAAATAATGGCAAGCTATCTGTAACAAAAGAGAAGAGCTCACTAGCTTTGAACTTTCCAGCTGCAATCATATTACCTGCAGCTTTAAGTCCATTAGATGCGACAGAAGCGACTTTGCCCCAGCCCGGAATAAAACTAGTGACGGTAGAAATAGCGTCAAGAGTTGGGCTTAACCATTTCATGTTTTTTGCGCACCAGCCACGAATTCCACCGTGCAACTTTTCATGTGAGGAAGTTATTTCTCCCGTCTGAGAATTGACACTGATATGATATAAGTGCCGACCGTCTTTGAGCGAATACCCTGCAGCTGGATTCTGCAGAAAGGCAGAGAATTTACTGTTATGTTCATCCAGGAACTCATTAACCCAGGTATTAATATCAGGGTTAGTGGCCGCATTGTCTGGACAACGACTTGGTAGGTCTTCTATTGGGATTCCCAATTGCAGGCTAATTGCGGCCAATTGTCTATTTTGCTCAGCTGACAAATTTTCATTTTTTAACCTCACAAAACCTATTTTACTGAAAGATAAGTAACCATCCTCCGCTGTTCCCAAGCCTCCATTTTTTTCGATGGCGCTAGCCACTTCTCCTTGCCAGGCTTCATTGAACAGATTGGCCGTGCGTGACATATACAGTTCTCCGGCCAGCGGGGGAGTTCCTATGGCTGCCTTGATGTAAGGCAAATCAGTGGCCGGGGGAACAATTAAGTTTGGGTTGTTTTCGTTATTAGAACCGTAGCTAAAAGATTCCAATCCGGTAGGCGGTGTTGTTTCATCCGCCGGGCCCATTGTCTTATAAAAACTTTGAGTTTCATAAGCGCTAGGTCCTTGCTGATTAACTGATGATAGCCAATTTGATTGTGAATTATTAACAAATAAGTGCGAACCGTCTTTATTGTTTCGAATTCCTAAGCTGTAATTAGCATTTGCCGTATTACGAAAAGGATTACTGAGAGCTGAAGACGAAACCGATGAATATTGTTCGCGATTTCCAAAACCAAAAGCGAGAGTGGGTCGGGATTCCATATACTTTCCTCCATTAAACAACTTAATACGCCAGCAAATCTATTTTTATCCTAGACTGCTAAGGTGATCTTATTTATTTGTCGTATGAATTGAGGAATCTTTTGCAAAAAAGTCTGAGTGTAAGCGGTAGTCTTTTCAAGAACTAATCAGATATAACAATCCAACTGCCCGTAAATACTAAGCAACTCTTGGTTTCCGGCAATTTGCTGCCAGCAAATTTTTATTTTGTAAATTATTAAGGCGAAAGCAATTTGCTGCGCTACAACTACTTCAGGGCATCAATAGTCAAATTATGGTCCTTTAAAGTAGCGGCCAAACCTTTTTTATCGATTGTCCGTAAGATCCTGGTTGAGACACGTAGGCGAACCCATTTCCCTGTTTCAGTGTCAAATAACCTCTTAACCTGGAGATTAGGCCATGATTCTTTTTTTGTGCGGTTATTGGCGTGGCTTACATTGTTTCCACGTTGCATTTTTTTGTTCGAAATTTGGCAGGCTCTAGACATAAATCCTCGTCAGGAAAACTTATATTCAATTAATTTGCTAAGGCGCCGCCAAGTATCTGGTTTAAATACTTTTGTCAACCTGATCGAGCAGAAAAGGCGGAAATCTAGCCAAACTAAAGGAAGGGAAAGGCTTAAATAGACATAATCAAAAAGTGCAAAAGTATTTCCTAGCAAAGCAATGCTAGAAAAATTCAATTCTAGTGACTTTTGTTTTGCGCTGCGGGGGAAGGCCATTAGCGTTGACCAGTGCCTTAAGCCAGCGCACGGAATTTGCCCCCTTCACGCGGACGATAACAGAAAAATTACTGCTATTAAGCTTAAATAAACGCCTTAATGATGGATTATTAGGAGTATCAACCAGCTGAGCAAGCGTATTGAGGATCTCCTGAGTTATTGGTTTTCCCAATCTTTCCTGAACAAGCTCAGCCGCCTGAGTTTCCGGTACCCCCATCGCCCTTAGGACTTCAAAGGGAACAGTATTAATATTGAGTTTTTTGTCCGCACCTTGTTTTGAGCTAACGGCGGTAACAAATGGGCTAATTTGATTGAGGCGCTCCAAAGTTATGCCTGGAACTAATAGTATTTCCGACATTGATCTTAGCTGACGGTTATAAAAAATACCTTTGGTCTTTCCCGACTCCATACCTCCGTCATCAGCAGGTTTTGTATCTTGATCAATCCAGTCGTGCAGCACAGCTACCTGCTGCTGTGCATTATAGGCCTTATTACCAAAAGTTCTAAATTCATTTTCATCAAAACTCTCGGCCTCAAAACCTAACCCAAAAAATATTTGTCTTAATGTCTCCTGCCAAAACTCCGCCTCAGTTAATTGTTGTGGTTGGTTGTTATTAGCACCAGTAGAAGAATTCGAATTATTATTAGTATTATTATTAGCCGGTGCCGCATGTCCGGAAGTGACAATATTATTGACATTTAATTTGCTATCTTCATCTATAATTTGGATACGAATTTCTCCGGCTACTCCAGATAAGATCTGGTTAAGTGGACCTAAAGAATCAACCCGAGCCCACATGTCTCTTAATGAATCCTGGGTGACAGGTCTATTATCCTGATCAGGCTCCTTAGGTAGTTGAATTAGTGTTTTCGCAACATTTAAACCGGATTTTAAGACATAATCGGCTTGAATTCCTTCAGCAAAAGCGCGTGAGGCACGAAAGTCGAAGCGGCTCTGATAACTAAGACCCATGACGACGATACTAGCTAAAGAGATAACAAATACTGCCATCAACAGAGCTATCCCGGAGTTATTACCACGAGCAACTTTTATATAGATTCTAATCAAAACCCCTCAAAATATAAAAAGATTATTTGATATCCTTAAGATTGCGTTAAATATGCAGATTTGGCAACCTCTGTGTTAATTCTAAAAACAGCAGTAGCCGTTTTATTAAACCTAAAAAATTCAGTCATTCTCTTTAGGTAGCCTCAAAAAATAAAAAATCACGCCACCCGTTGTTGATTTTCAAATTCGAAGGTCAGTGGGCGCGATTTTTTATTTTTTGAGGCTTTCCATCGAGGCTTTCTATCGCCTCGAGTGAGTTTTTTAGGTTAATGTCGGGCAAAACAAGGTTATAATTGACAAGATGGCAGCACGCCCAGGCAACTAAGTCAGAAGAACTGCTTTAGCAAAAAACTTAAAATAAATTAAAAAGGGCTACCCATAATCTGTGTTAATGGCTTGGGTAACCCAGAGTTTGCTTAAATATAACTTTCTTGAGACAACTGAGTGCCTTCCGGTATGTGATTGATTGTCATGAGTCCCTTAGCATCATCACGAATCATAATCGATAGTCCATTAATGAGCTTGATATGTCGCACGACCTCATCCCAATTATTCAGTGTGACATAATCGATCAATGCGGTAGCCAAAGATTTTTGTTTCTGCAAAATTTCTTCGTATTGATTGAGATGATTGATTATCGTTTCATCTGGCATTTCTACTTGGTCTAGCCTATTACGTGCGATTTTGATAGCCCGTTCGAGGTCTTGGAACGACTCAAATATTTTTGATACAATTATTTTGTTCACGCTTATCCCCCTCCCCAAGGTAAATGAGCAGTTTATCCTTTTCCATTTGTTTTGCACCGCATCCATGCCTAGCGTGCCAAGTATCTCCGCTAAATCAGTCCTTGTTACGGGCGAATGGACATAAAAGCCATTATATCCCTTTGCCTAACATATTCAAGCAATCGACCAATATCGAATGATGATTCGATAATTGATTTTTTGTCTAACTTTGTTCCTGCAACTTTCGTCTTGTTCAAGGATGATCTGAATCACTACCGGAACAATTTGAAAATTTATCGGAGCAAAATTTATGAATATACCAGGCAAGCAACCTTGCTCATCGGGTGACTTTATTCCATCAGCGCTGGAGATAGAGCAAAATGATTGCCAACCAGTTCTAGGCCTTAAATATGCAATTTATCTTTATATTCGATGTTTAGTGCTGAATTAGTTAACGACAATAAAATTATTGAAAAATGAGATTTGCAATTGAAAATTAACTAGTTAAACAAAAGATGACTTAATGACTGCATTTTAGACAAAATAAATAAAAATTAGACAGTAAATTTTTTGCTAGGTAATTTTTATCTATGCTGCTAGGCAGGACTTGCCTAGCGCTTGCGCCCAAGTTTTTCTTTTACTTCGCTTGGCGCTACCAACCAAACGCGCTCATTTCCACTTTTCTCCATTATTTTCCTTATCAGTGGCTCCACTTCGGCAGCCGAAAGGATTTGTCCATCATCAAGTAGAACCTTTACAATTTCTTCTTTTTTGGCCCGATGCTTGTCTTTATTGTTGATAATGGCCACATAGTAGGAAGGGTCATAACCGCAGGACTTGGCTATTTCCTCGGCTTTATTTAATAGCTCGCGATTAGCTTCATAGTCCCCGCTTGCTAGTCTGATAGTTTTAAATAATTTTCTATCTCTTAGCCGACTAGCTAGATCGCGTAAAATTTTGTCCTTAGCAAAGCACCAGCGGTGAATATGGTATAACCACCAGGCTTCAGTCATCTCATAAATACAATTGAGAGGAACTTCTTCGGCATAGTTGCGGCTAAGCAAAACTTTAAGCATAGGTTGGTCGTGAAAAATAGCCCAGTCATTAAGCTGTTTCTCGGCACTGGCTTCGCTCGCTTCATTCGGTAAAATATCACGCACGCGACGAATAACAAACTCATTTAATTTATCTGTCGCCTGCAAAGTTCGATGTTGATAAACTTGTCGATACATAGAATCTCGAGCAACAAAAAAGTGAGTTAAGGCGTCAAGGCGACTTTCCTGTAATACGAGGTGTAAATCAGCAGACAAACAAAATGCCCCGATTAAGGCTGATACATTATAGCGTCCATAAGAAACGTTACACATAGCGCTATCTACTATCGACCAGTTTCCGCGGTCTGCATTCCAACCACCGCCCGAAATAATTTCTTTGGTCCAATGTGGAACGCCGTTTTGCTCGGTAAGAATGGCAATAACCTGTTGCGATAAGTTTTCACCGTAGCGATTAAGTATCCCCTGAATCTCAGGATCTTGTTCAATTATTTTTTTTGTTAGGGACTCATGACGTACTATTGAGTCCTGCCCCCACACATGTTCAGCTAAATGCGAACCCGGGGCAACATGGCCGATGTCGTGAAGTAAAGCGGCTGCGGCTACGGCATTTTTGTATGGCGAGACTAGCTCAGGAGAATATTTCTCCAAGTGATTCATGAGAAGTATCGCTAAGTAGGCGACGCCTAAACTATGGCCAAAACGTGAGTGTTCAGCGAACATGTAAACAAAGTTGGTATTACCTGTTTGCCTGATATTGCGTAAACGTTGCATCCAACGTGTATCAACCAGCTCAAGAACTAAGCGTGAATGTTCGAAGGCCGCATCAAATTCTAATGTTTGATGAGCAACATCAGCAAAACTTATTACATTTGAAATCTTTTTCACTGTCTCTGGGATACTGGTATTCATAAGGATAACTCTTTCACCTGTTTTCTGATTACTTCTATGCCATAGGATGATCAACCCATCAAGCTAATGAAATTTTCACTTCGCTCAAAATTCATTAGCGATGGGTTTAGCCACAATTTTTAGGAAGGTTAATTGATGTGCTTTATTAAAATAATAAGCAACTTAATTTATGCCTTGCTGCTTTTAATAGGCTGGTTAAACGTCTTGGCCTGCGTGTTTCGCAACTCATAATCCAAGCCGGCACAGAGGACTTTGTTTCATAGCCAAAAATAGCCGACAGAAGCTTTTCATGCTGTGATTTGTTTTTTCGAGAAAGTCCTAGTTTGTTTTCTGCTTCCGGGGACTGGCCATTAATCAACCTCCAAAAAGCATATCGGCCACAAGCCGAATGAAAAGAACAGGTCAAAGTAAAATTATTTATTTCTTTCTCTGAGCATGGTTTTACTAGGTTCAAATCATAGTCGCGCCCTTTTTCTAATGTGAAATGAGCAGCCAGTATATCTAACCAAGAACGTTTTGCTCGATAGGCCGATAGTTCATCCGAGTAACTACCAACGAGCAGCACTTTATCTGTATCATATTTTACAGTTGCAGTGCTTCCAGTCGGTGTTGCATTACTAAGCTCAAAAGCCATAACGATAACAATTACTTATACAGTGGTTGATAATACTTAATCATTGTGCATCGGTGAAATTTTACAAGCCGGACGGAAAGTCTTATAAACTGACGCAGCTCCAGCGGTTGGTTTTCACCGGCACTGAATATGTATCGTCTTTGATTGGGAGATTCTTTAGAGTTATGAGCAGCATGGATAGACAAACGCATGACAATCTTAATGGTTTTGAGCGGTGAACCTCTTCGCTAGAAACAGAAAAATTGACGATTACTAGTGGCAAGTTGATTATTATTGATCAGTTTATGCTTTCCAATAAGCAGTTTCACGCGATGATAGCTCCCGGTTATGAGGAAGCTAATATTAGGGAAGCAGTAAAAAGGTATTGTGGTTTTTACGTAGAACTTCCGTTGGGAGAGTATTCGGTCTATCGCGATCCTTATCAAATGATAATTGTTCTTGCTCCACTAGAAAATGGGGAACCGGATTTTTCCTCGATAATTGATAATCATGATGAATTAAAGGCCTCAGGAAAAATATTTATTGATACCCGATGCGTAGCTTTTTTAGATGAGGATTTACTTAAAGACGGGGTGTTATTAAAAGAGTTTACGACTTTACGTTTGCGCGGCGAAGACAAACAAGCACGCGACCTGATACGTAATAATGGAGGAGCGGTGCGTTATGGATTTTCTTCTGTCGGAGATGAGTTAACAGTTCATTTATCCGATGATGGAAAAATTGTGGCTTTATGGCCACAACGCAGCTAGCAAATATCGGGGCTGTATCGAAAGTCTTATTTCTTTGAGGCTTTCTATCACCGCGACTGATTTTTGTAGGATAGCCGCAGGCTATTTACAAATTTGCCTAATCGCCAGCATTCCCAGAAGGTAGCTGCAAACAGCAATTGCTAATGCGATCTTGAATCCAAAAAATAAGGACACAAATACAGTTGCCGCTGAGCCAATGACGGTGGCATAACCATTGATTCCCCAAGCCCAAGCAATAAGTTTGCGTCGTTCATTCTCATCTGGTTGTGCTTGATTGATCAAACGCAATCCCAAAGCGAATGGCATACCCATCACAAAACCCATAGGGAAGAGCATTAATACCGCTACTACTAGTCGCCCAGCAAAGCTTAATCCTAGGAAATAATCAAAAATTGCCGGAGCTAACAATGTTTCGATAAGCAATAATGCCGCCAAAATTGATACCAAATAAGTTATGGCTTTTTTTGTATTAATACGATCAAAACGATCTACTGCTAAGCTACCCAGGCCCGCAGCTAGTAGGAGTACTACTAAAATAGTAGTTAGCGAATAAATGGGATTACCTAAGAAAAGAACATATTTTTTCATAAGGCAAATTTCAACAACAATAAAGCCAAATCCCAAGGCCGCATAGTACGCTATGATTCTCAGAAATCCCTTCGTTTGGTAAGAGCTCTTAGCCCATATTGCCAAGGGTAAACCGACAAATAATAAACTTAGAATTGCTGATTCAGCCAAAATAATTACATAAGGAAAATCTCCACGTGGAACAACGCCCTGCCATTTTTCCTTATCAAATCTTCGAAATTCATAAGGTATCTCGCCAGACAATGATTTTTTACCAAACTGCAAATAATGCTCCATAAAAGGACGATCGTCAGTGGCCGGAAAAAGATTTATGCCAAGACTAGTATAGTGCTTCTCTTGTTCTTCAGCTGATGCCGTAAATAATCGGGAATAAATATCGTTTGTGGAATGAAGTGGATTAAAAATAAACGAAGTCTTACCACCCATGTGGGTTATGTTACGCATAAAAGTGTTTACTTTACCGAGTTCTTCCTCTGTCCAAGGAGTTTTCTTTAACAATAATCCTTCATGCATAGGCCATTCACCGTAGACTATCGCTAAATGCGCTGCGGGATTGGAAATTCCCATATCACGAAGCGCAGAAATAGCCGCTAATCCGACACGTAGCGAAGCTCCACGATGCAGCGCTAAAACCCCATTTGCAGTCAAGTGGCTAAAATATTCGTAAAATGCTTCTTTGGTTAGCAAGAATGTTTCCGAAAGGTTAAGTGCACCGGAAGCGATAGCAATCGGTGTGTAGTTATTCACAAACTGAATAACATCATAGCTATCATTTGGTTGGCGGCGCATGTAAGCACGTCCTTCGTCGTTAACTAAATTAACTCGTGAATTTTGAAATAAGTTACCCATGAAGCCGGTAAAACGCGGATCTTTTACGAATCTGACAATTGATGGATCCATCTCCACGGCATCAACTTTTTGCGCGTTATTGGTAAGGGCAAATAATACCTCATGTCCTCCAGATGAGCCGATAATTAGAACCCTTGGATTTTTATCAGCCATAATAGCGTAAGCGACACCAATACTGCGATTTTTTAAAGGTGACATAGCATCAATATCTTCGGTGACTTTAATCATTCCCGAATGATTTGTTCCGCCGTCAATCCAGATAGCTCGACGATTTTTCTTATGTTCTCCGCCTTCTGCGATATCAACTCGCGACATAGGACTCCAGCGAGTTGCTAAAATCAAATTGTTTTCATAAGCAGTTTTGAAGTTACGTTTTGCCTGATGCAGTTTAAGCGGCATCCAACTAGGTGCGTTTAATGAGAGAAGGCCAAAGACCACAGCTACTAAAACTGATACGCTCACCAGCAACTTGGAAATCTGCACTTTGCGGCAATAAAGAAGGCCTGAGATTGCAGCTAACATGGCGGCAAAAGCTAACGAGCCTTCTCCGGCAAGTGTCGGTAGCACTGGTAATAATAGTAAAGAACCGGAAGCAGCTCCGATTAAGTCAAAACCATACAGTCTATTGCTGGCCTTAGGATA
The DNA here is from genome assembly GCA_020852715.1 of Deltaproteobacteria bacterium. Lineage (GTDB taxonomy): Bacteria > Bdellovibrionota_C > UBA2361 > SZUA-149 > JADZAE01 > JADZAE01. Next base: position 4,272 of record JADZAE010000084.1, on the reverse strand, counting down.
TGAGCTTAGTAATTCAGCGATAACCATCCCTGCAAAAAAGAATGGCACAACCAAAGCGATATACCAGACACCTAGGTAAAACAAATTAGCTAAGCTACTTGTTTCCCACATTTTGAAAGGAACATGTAAAATTACAAGGTAGGCGAAAAACATGCTTAGTGAGCAGGAGAGGCATAGGGCCGGAATTGAAAATTTCAGATTTTTTGGCTTGAGAGCTAAAAACACGCCACTTAATCCAAAACCAAATAGCGCAGTTCCTACGACCATAAAGGCGAGGTGAGCCCACAAAATAACAGCAAAAATTCTTGTTAGAACGAGCTCAAAAAGTAGGACGGAACAAGATGTTAAAAATATTCCAAGATAAGTCATTAGATCCGGGCGCAAATCTGCCCCTAATTCAGTTCGATGATTGTTATTTGATCTACTGGCAGAGGAATTTGATTGATCTTCTAAAATACTAAGGTTTTCAGCAGCGCTTGATGAAATCTTCATTGTGTTTAAACTCTTAATTTATCTTAATAAAGGCACGAAATTGCTTGGCCTTATAGCCCCGAACTAGCAAGAAAGTAAAATAATTTGTTAGAATTTATTAATCGATTAAAATGCATAAGTTAAGTAAAAAACTGTAAACCTATTTTAAGGTGGTAAACTTTTTATGTACGGTATGAATGTAAATACTCCTCAAATGTGCGGCTGTGTCGAAATATAAACTTGAGTGATAAGATGTTTTAATTGATAATATATGGCCAGATTTTGCTTAATTCATTGTTCGCAAATGCCGTATCAAGTAACCCATATAACCGTTCGATATTTAAAGAGGTTAGGGGCTTTCATACTATTTTTGTAACCCTTCACGACCTTTACTGAGCTTCTATTCAAAAGCCCCCAGAGGGGGCAAGTTTTGCGAAGCAAAACCATGGGGGGACGAAGACTAAGCCATCACAAGATTAGTCGTTTCCGATTAGGAAACGTCAATAAATAATTGTAAATGTTCATATTAGTAATAATCCGTGAAGGCTTACCTATTTTTATGTTTATTAAAACTATCAAAATAAAGGTGCACCAGTCTATGTGAGATGAGCATCTATATTAATATGTTTTCTAGCACGTAGATATTGACTTAAGAAAAAGGACATTAGTGCCGAATAACGCAACGCAAGTTCAATTTGAAAAAACGTTTATTTGCAAAAAGGTTTTGACACACAAATCACAACAAAAGGAGCTCCTATGAAAATCAGCATCAGCAGCATAAAGTGGCAGATTATTGCGATTAGCATGATATTAGTAATAGTCCCAGCATTGATAATGGGTTTTTTATCCTATTTCACGACTAAAAAAGTATCCATAGAAAAACTTGAAAACAATCTTAAGGCTCAAGCAAGAGAGGCTCAGGTCAATACTTCCAATTATGCTGATGCAATGAAAAGTAAAATCTTGGATAAACTTAGCACTGCTAGACTAGCTATTATTACCGGTGTTGCCACAGCACGCAAAATAGAATTGTCCGTTGATCGAACTATAGAACTTATTGCTGTTAACCAAGTTAGCAAAGAAACAGTAAAACTTGCTATTCCTGTTTTAATGATCAATCAGAAACAAATCGCTTATGATCACGATTACGTGGATAAAGTGAAAAAAGCGGCGAATTCTCATGTAACCATTTTTCAAATTATCCCTCAAGGACTGCTAAGAATTACAACTACCCTCGAAAAGGACGGCAAGCGCGCGGATAATACGTTCATTCCGATAGAATCGCCTGTTTATAAAGCGATAGTTAAAGGTGAGACCTATATTGGTCGTGCTGAGGTATTAGATGCTGATTATATAACTGCCTATGAACCAATTAAAGATATAAACGGCCAAATTGTAGGCGCTTTATTTGTGGGTATTCCCGAATCTGAAGCCCATAAAGATCTTCTTGAGAACTATGCCGGAGTAATTATAGGCAAGACTGGATACGTGTTTATTCTTGATAGCAAAGGAAACTACCTACTTTCTGCAAAAAGAAATCGCGATGGTGAGAATATTTGGGAAGCTAAGGATGCCGATGGGAGAGCTTTTATCCAAGAAATTATCAATGAAGCTAAATCTCTTAATCCCGGTGAGGCTAAAACCACCTTTTATTCGTGGAAAAATCCCGGGGATTCAAGCGCTCGCGAAAAAATTGCTGGTTATGCCTATCTTCCCGAGTGGGATTGGGTGATCGTATATAGCGCCTATGTAGATGAGTTTATGGCAGAAGTAAAGCGCAGCAGAGATTTGTCTTTTTGGGTAGCTCTAGCTTCTATAGTGCTTGCTTTCTTCTTATCCAATATTTTTGCAGCGAAGCTTTCTTCTCCAATTAAGGCCATAGATCATGCTCTGCAAGAATTCGCTTTAGGTAATCTCAAAGATGAGGTTTTTCAAAAAGAAGCCATTCGAAAAAACGCAGACAGTCAGAATGAAACCGGCAGCTTAATCCGCTCAGCCAAAAAAATGCGTGAGGGCATGGTTGGATTGATTGCCGCCATTTCTCAAAGTGCGAGTTCATTAAGCGTATCTTCTGAGGATCTTACAACTATATCGCAACAAATCTCTGCAACTGCTGAGGAAACGTCAGCTCAATCTGCTGCCGTATCGTCTGCGGCTGAAGAAGCAAGTTCCACGTTTACTACCGTTGCATCTGCGGCCGAAGAAATGAGTGCAACTATTATGGAGATAGCTAATAGTGCCGCGCATGCTGCATCATTATCTCAAGACGCTGATACCGCAGTTTCCTCAACCAGCCAACTAGTCACGGAGCTAGGCGAAAACAGCAAAGAAATTGGGAATGTTGTTAAGCTCATAGAGTCGATTGCTGAACAGACTAATCTTTTAGCATTAAACGCTACGATCGAGGCTGCGCGAGCCGGTGAAGCGGGTAAAGGATTTGCGGTGGTTGCCAATGAAGTAAAAGAATTAGCAAAGCAAACGGGAAGCGCCACTGGAAACATATCAGAAAAAATCGTTACAATTCAACAATATGTCGCGAAAGTGGTTGATTCTGTAAATAGTTTTAGCGAAACGATAAAGAATGTCAGTAATACCTCACAGGGTATAGCTGCTGCTGTTGATCAACAAAATGCGACAACCTTAGAAATAACTAAACAGATTAACGAAGCTGCTAACGGTAATGCATTAGTGACAGAGAACATTCATGGAGTTTCTGATGCTGCGCAACATACTTCAGCGCAAATATCGCAGGCGGTGAGTGCTGCCACGAACTTGCGTGATTTAGCCAATATGCTTAATGAACTGATCGGAGGCTATAAGTATTAATAACACAAATTAAGGCTATCGCGAGCAGGCCACAGTAAAGCTAGTAAATGCAAGAATAAGGCAATCGAACGATATTATCAAACTGTTTCTGGTTATTACCTTCCTTGGTGCAGGCTTTAGCTATTATTTAATAGTAAGTGCAGATCGCAATTTACGGGACAACTTGTTGCAACAAGCTCGCTTGTTATCTCAGACATTAGAAGGAAATATAATTACTTCTTTATCGCGGAATGAAGCAGATATTAATACCCCTGAATATAAAACAATTAAATCGCAATTGAAGTCGGCTGTTCGCGCGAATTCTCAGTATCGTTTTCTTTATCTTATGGGGCGAAAAGAGGAAGGCAGTATTTTTTTTTACGTCGATAGTGAGAGTCCGGGCTCTAACGCTTACTCCCCTCCAGGATAAATATATGAAGAGGCCAGGGAAGATTTAATTAACGTTTTTTCCTATTTTTGAACTTCTCAAACGCGAGAATAATATAACATATATGTATTTTATCACTCCTGATCGCACTTGTATCTTGCGTGTTCATAAACCCGAAAAGCAAGGCGATATAATAAACAGATTTACAACTTTAGAGGCTGAACGCACTGGTAAATTGGCTGCCGGAATAGAAATAGGACCATTAGGCACGTTTACATTAAGAGTCGTCAACCCGGTATATTCTAAGGGAATGCTTGTTGGCTATCTAGAATTAGGCAAAGAAATAGAAGATAATTTAAAATTAATACATATCAATTCAGAGGATCTGATCTTCCCCCGAAAAAACGTACAGTAAAAACAGAGGAGGAGTTACCCACAGGGTAGCGCTCAGGCTGTCAAAAGCCAGCTGCGCGCTACCCTGTGGATAACTCCTCTCATGCACCCTAACACTCAATATTCAAGCTGCCAACGATAGTACATGTACCATGGTAGGTGTTTTATAATTCAACGTCGAGTGCAAGCGTTTAGAATTATAAAATTCTTCGATA
>JADZAE010000083.1 GCA_020852715.1 Deltaproteobacteria bacterium | reverse complement strand
CCGGCTCTTTGTAGCGATATTTCCTATTACTTGAGCGTTTACGATTACCCCTCTGACTTACTACGTCCAGATTTGGTATTAGCTCTTGTCTTTCTTTGTATATCCATTGGTAGATGGATTCAGGGCTTATTTTTTCGCCAGGGTTAGATATCTTATCTCTCCCTGCTATTAGCTCTGGACTAGCTTTACTTAAATGAGATTCAACATATTTTTGGCGATCATCGCGCGTAAATTCTTTTCTTTTTTTCATCGCCCCTTAGATTCTTCTTTGTTTCTAAGGGGATCATCTTTTCTGGAAGGTACCTGTTTTCACTCTTTATCCATTGCGACAGCGCTTATGCCGGCATGGCTTCGCACGCCTTTTGGAATACCAAAGAAGACGTTCTTAATATTATCGAAATTAACAACGGCACCGAAGGCTCTCGGCGCGTCACTATATACATAAGAGACACTTCCGGCCGCAGCCTATATAGTCGGACCATAACACTCGCACCCTATGAACAAAGAGAACTCCTCGTAAACTATCTCAACGATAATATGGTGAATAACCTGGGCTACGCTTCTATGGTAGCTGAAGCTTAGTATCTCAATGCTCGCATAGTATTTTACAAAACCAATTTAAATACAGGACTGCAAGATTACACCTATGCTGTGCAATTCCGTCAGGTCGGATCTAGCTACACTTCTCTTTCATATAATACGATCCATCCCTGCACCAATCCGGCCCATAGCGGTAGCATAGTTGAAAATAAGTTAAGTCTGGTTAATTTTGGCATCAGCTCAAAAACTTTCACTGTTGAAGTCGTAAAAAACGGCACACTCGTTTATACTGAGAGTTTATCCATTCCTGCTAAATCCAGACGGGGGCTAACGATAAACCAAAGTCGCGTCGGCTCCACCGCGCGCGACGTCATTAACATATTTGGGCCAAGTGACGGCACTCAGTTTCTCGCCCAAATGGTGCGTTATGGACGACTCTCTACTTCACCCGGCACTTACATATTTGCTATACCTATTGTTTCCTCCCCGGGTAGCGATGGCGAAACCGATTTGCTCTTAACCCGTAGAGATTCGGCTTATCCAGCACTTGAAATTCGTAACCTATCATATTAGGTAGCTTGGTTTTGTATCTTGCTTACTAATGCCGCCGGTTCTGTCGTCTATAACCAAGCATTTGCTATGTCTGCTCAGGGTATGACCAGCTTAGACGTTCGCACTTTGTTATCCGGAGCCTCTATTTATGATGGCATGATAAGCGTTATTCCCATGGCTGACGGTCTCGGTAACTTTCCCAACCTTGCCTCTGATCTTATAACTTATTATCGTGGCACCTCATGTGGAATTGCTTCAACCAGTTATCAAAAATCAGCTACTAGCTAAAGAAACCAATCTTTTAGGCAACCTGCGCACATCCTGCGTAGGTTGCATATCTCCCTGCCCTATTATAAAACCCATACTCGGTTTTCGTTTTCAACTTTGGTTTTTTCATCAAACTATCTTGGAAAGGAGAGTTAAATGATGGTCGCAACATCGGTAAATTATCAGCTGCCCGGCAACCCTCGCTATCAACCCCGTGAACTACAAGAACTCATGGGATATGATCGCCTGTATTACTGGTATGCGCGCGTCGAACTAGCAGTCTTGCGCGCGCTGGCTGAAATCGGGGTAATCAATGAGGCTGAAATAGCATTACTGACTCCCGACGTAGAAAAGGCGATTTATGCCATCACCACATCAGAGGTTGATGACATAGAGCGCTCATTGACGAAGCATGACGTACGCGCATTAGTAAACTTGATCAAAGAAAAACTCCCACCGGCTCTAGCCAAATGGATGCACATTCCTTTGACAAGTTACGATGTAGTTGAACCGGCACGCATCCTCATGTTTGCCGAAACTTACAAACTGGCAACGCGTCCGCTGATTATGCGGCTAGTCACTGTGCTTGCTGCTAAAACCCGTGAATATGCCAACGAAATTCAAATCGGCAGAACTCACGGTCAAGCGGCGCTACCCATCACTGTCGGGTTTTGGCTGGCAACAATTCTCTCTCGCGTGCTGGACAACTGGGCAAAGCTCGATCAGTTTCATTCGGAACTGGTAGGCAAAGTGTCCGGTGCCGTGGGAGCGAAGAATGCCCAAGTCGGCCTGCTAATTGAGGCTAAGTCCGAGGAGATTTCCTTTGAGGACCGTGTGCTCAAGCATCTGGGACTGCGTAGCGCACGCATCAGCACTCAAGTCCTTCCGCCAGAGCCGCTAGGTTATTTTCTCTTTGCGCACGTCGGTATGGCTGCCAGTCTTGCGCAATTTGCTCGAGACGCTCGCCACCTAATGCGCAGTGAGATCGGTGAAATTCAGGAAGAATTTCAAAGCGGACAGGTAGGTTCTTCGACGATGGCGCACAAACGTAACCCTCTGAACTTTGAAAATGTTGATGGAACGTTTAGTAAAATCGTTGCTGAGTTCCTGAAGGTTCAGCTCACGCTCATCTCCGAGCATCAGCGCGACCTGACAGGAAGTTGTATCATGCGTGATTTCCCGACGATCATTGTGGATTTGCATCTCATGCTCAACACCTTGCTGCGTCCAGGAAAAAACGGCAAATCGTTTCTGGAAAACATCACCGTTAACAAAGAAGCGCTGCTGAGGAATTTCAACGCTTCTGCTCATCTGGTGATCGCTGAACCTTTGTATATCGCCCTACAAATGGCCGGATATGAAGGAGACGCGCACGAGCTTGTCAATCACAAGCTCACCCCGAAAGCCATGAAAAGCGCCAAGTCACTTATCGAAGTTCTTGAAGAAAAAGAGCTCTCATGCGACGAAGCGCTGCGTAGTGCTTGGGCCAAAGTGCCCACAGTTGTAAAAGCGCTATTGGCCAATCCGCGTGGCTACATTGGTGATGCGGCTGACAAAGCCAACGCTATCGCCGCCTGCGCCGAGAAACTCCTCTAAAGGTTATCTATTTTGGGGGCTAACCACCCCCAATTTTTCTTTTGGCAATGCTGAACAAAGTATCCAGCCGAATTCTGAATATATACCATTTGCAGAAAGTAAATTAACTTTTGAACTGAAAAGCCTTCCGCTTTCTAGCTTTGTTCTAAGCAAATGGTATATTTTTATTTGGCCCATGAATAAGCCATCCTTGCTTTTCTTTATACCGTAGGCAAGACTTAATTACTTAGCAATTTACCGTTCAACTCATTTCTTGCGTACGGTATTAAAGAAAGGGGCTTGAGCTACAGGCCCTAAAAACCCTACACCAAAGCGTCTTGCATCTCATGGCACTCGCACAAACGGGGACAAAAATATACACCGACTCCATTACATAGCGGGCACTTGACCATTTCGCCGCGAAAGTTTTCCATGATCCGCTCTCCGTCGCAATAGGAGCAAGTGAGCCACTCATCCTTGATAATTCCCTCATCCATGCATTGATAGCACTTGACCTTCAACATGATACGCCTCCTCTTAAAACCTCATTTAAACCTTTGTTTTTGAGAAAGCCCCCAGGCAGCATTCTCAGGCCAGAGTTTCTCCTCAGATTCCAAGCAAAACTCAGATTTGCTTGCCACCGCTAGCATGCTAGTAAGGGCTATCTGGCGTCAAGAACGTGAAAAACTTCCGCAATTAAACGAATTGGATTTCCTCACCAATACAAATTTGTATCTAGCTATTATTAGACAGGCTTTTTTATAAAAATTTATTCTGAATTCTATTCTGAATTCTGCTCAGAATCTATAAAGGATTTTAAGCAGCAGCCCCCTGCTTTTCCGCGGCCTCAAATGCCAGCTTTAGCCCATTCTTATAATTCAAGGTAATAACCTTCATCGTCCACACTTCAGGGAAAGGCAATTCCCAAGCACGAAGGACAGAGAAACTTTTTAAATCAAGTTCAATAATCCTGGCATGATCTCCATAAGTCTCAATATTACGCGATTTACTTAACCCCACCAGTAATTTGCCCTTAACAACGCATAGGCCACGTACATAGTCCTCAAATATTTTGCTCCGTATAACCTCTCCGTTTCGCAGCTCGACTAGTTCGCTCTTTTCCGAATTGCAACAATAATGGCATCCACCATGGGTCAGTATTGAATGTGGTTGTGATAACCTGTCAACAATTACCGCTTGGCTTTCTAAATCTACAATTAAACCGCGCCCCACGGTTTGCCCTTTAAACTCCAAATGATTGGAAAATTTGCCAAAAGCGGACACCACAATTCGCCCCTGCCAAACATCAAGACAGTTTAAATGCCAAGATTCTCCTTCCCCCGGGAAACGATACCGTTTTAATATTTGATATTCACGATTTAAACAGACAACCTCATTTGTTGCCGTTGACACCGCATAAATTAAGTTTTTATGCTCTATTAAATCATGAATGTTTGCTAGACCGCCCTGACGCCAGTAAGTTACTGCGCCATCTAACTGCACTCGCTCAATGGCGAACAGATCAGGATACTGAAGCCCCCGTAACAAATAATTTTTACCTATGATTAAACCGGTACATCCTCTGTTATCAAGGATCTCCGTTGACCCTGACTTAATATTAAGCAGCAATAACCCGCCGTCATTGCAGCAACTAACTAAGAGCCAATCTTGTTTATCGAAAATGCTAAACATTTGCCTCAAAAAGGAAAACTATTAATTTAAAAACACATCTCTTTGTAAAAAAGGTTTCTCACCAAAATAAGTTGGTAGAAATGAAAAAAACTCCTGAAAATGGTAATGCGTGAGCTGCAAACAAACGTAATTTCCCAAAAACCAGGAAGCATAAATGCAGTTAAAGGCCATACTGAATCGGCTATTGAAATTCAAGAGATTTGTCTTTGGTAAAATAGTCTTTAGCGAAAACAGCGAGATAGAGATAAGTATAAGACCCCGAAAGCACAGTCTTCCGATCTGTAATTGCTGTGGGGTTGCCGGTTCGAGTTATGATCAGAGACCCGCGCGACGCTATGAGTTTGTTCCCCTATGGGGAATTAAGACCTATTTTGTCTATAATCCCCGTAGAGTTAATTGCACTAACTGCGGGGCAACAATTGAAAAGCTACCGTGGAGTGATGGTAAGCCTCGTCAAACAACAATGCTCAGAATGTTTCTAGCGCACTGGGCAAAGAAGATTTCCTGGAAGGAAGTTGCGGCTGAGTTCAGAACAACTTGGCAAAACGTATTTCGTTCGGTGGGCTGGGTAGTAGAAAACGGTCTTGAGCACCGAGAT
>JADZAE010000082.1 GCA_020852715.1 Deltaproteobacteria bacterium | reverse complement strand
CAGCTCCGTTAAATTACAGTTCTCCAAATTTGGTATTATCGCATCTCTTCCCACACATACTTAAAATCACACATCAAACAAAAGTACAATACCTTTTTTCGATCAACTTTTTTGAAAAACGCTATATTACCGGCAGTGGGGAATGTTTCATTAATTTATGTAAAAAAGTGATGCCATCCATTCGTGGCATTTCAATGTCCAAGGTCCACACATCAGGTTTAAGCGAAATGATTTTATCGCGTGCCACATAGGGATCGGGAGCAGTCCCGATCACTTCAATACGAGAACTTTTCTTCAATTGGTCTGACGGACTACGGCTGAATTATCAACTATTAATACTTTTATGGCCATATTCAAATAAAATTTGAAGGTTCTACAGCGATAGCTACCATGTGATCATCTGCTGAAAACGTTAAGGTTAATTTGTTGTTTAATATCCTAGTGACTAATTCCTGGTTGACTGGTTTAAGTGCAGAGTAAACCAAATCAAATACGGTATCATTGCCGTAAGTTTCGGTTAAAAAATTACCGCTAATTACATTGCATAATTCCTGTAAGAAATCTTGGCGTTCAGGAGCAGTTATTTCTTCCCCCGGATCTTTGCTTTCTAAGTTTTGACATAAGGCATCGGCAAAATCTGCAGTTGCCAAATGGCAATTGTCCCTTCCATGACTCCTCGAAACAGCATGGTCGTAAGAAACAAGTTATCAAGACCAGAAAAACTTTCACTAGTTGTTTCGCAGGGCTCGACGAGCATCATGCCCCAATTTTCTAAGGCCAGTGGTGAGGATTTAGTTAATACTTCTTGAACGACAGGGTTCATGAATCTTGCCCTCCCAGTATTTTGTTTATTTTATTGGCCAACATTTTCGGAGTAATTGGTTTTCGTAAATATGCCTTAATATTTTTATCGAAGAGCTCATGCTGGCGTTCCTTGCTTCCCTCGGTGGAGACGATGATGATCGGAGTCTCATCATAGTCATGTGACTCTCGTATGTGTTGCATGAATTCCATACCATTCATTATCGGCATGTTAATATCTAAAAATATTAGGTCAATCCAGTTATCTTTGAGTAAATCAAGTGCCTGCTGACCGTTTTTAGCCTCTACAATCTGGTTAATTGGGAGACCTGCTATGTTTAGCGTTTTAATAAGAACCTTTCTCACTATATTAGAATCATCAACAATAAGAATATTATAACTCATAAGATTAAACCTTGTTAGAACAACTGAATGTTTCCTCCCTTAACGGTAACAATCAGTTCGCCGGTTGCAATTTTCAATGAGATAAATCGCGATAAATTGTCGTCCACATGTTCGCTTTTCAAAAGTAAATTATTTTTCCAAAGTAGTTTTTTCAAAACTGTATAATTCCGTTTACCGATTTCGAAAACATTGTTTTTATCGTTGATTGACGATCCACCGGCAACGCAAATAATGAGGTCATTTTTTTTAGAGCCGCCGCTCATTAATTGATTGAGCATTGAGGCAAATCCTGTGTCAACATGGACATAAGGTTAGGCCTGGGCTTTGCTTGGATCTGATTTGGAATTTGGAAGTAGGCAGTGAATGACCCCACCATATTTTCTGATGGGATCGTAAGCTGTGATTCCTAAACAAGATCCCAGATGGGGTGCACAGATGATCGCTGAGGGATCATCAGAGATGACCATTTCCCCAATACCAACCAATGATTTATTCTCTACGCCAATCATTAATAACCTTTGCGATATACAGACTCTGATAAAGGCTGAAACGGATGTTTCAAACCAAGCAGATTCTCGGATCTATTGAGTATTAGGTAACCGCCAGGAGCAAATACCCGATACATTTCATTAATCACCTTAGCCCTTGTCTCCAAGTCAAAGTAGATGATTACATTTCGGCAAAAAATATTTCGATCTAAATGATCGGGTATCTTTCCCACTTGATTTTGTAGGTAATACCCGCGTTTAGCATGCTTAAGGACCTCTACGTTTATGTCTGTAGCTAAGATCTTAAAGTCTATATTTTCTAAATTTAGAGCTTCGGCATAAGTCATGGCAATAGTGTATGGTTTCTCTCCGGTGGAGGAGGCCGCACACCATATCCTAATTTTGTCTTTCGCAACTTTATCATAGTCCTTGCAGATTTGTGTTAATCGATGGAAGTGTTCGGGCTCACGAAAAAAATGGGTGACATTTGTCGAGATAGCATTAATTAGTTGAATCAACTCCTTACCACTCTCATCATTTTTAACAATCGCTAGGTAGGCCGCAGGGTCAGCAATTCCTAAGCGGCGCATTCGTTTAAAAATACGATTTGATAATAGATGAATTTTATCATCAGATAAAGCAATCCCGCAGGAATCGTAAATGATATCACGAAATAATTTAAAAACCTTTTTATCCATTAGCTAAGCAATTGGTAACTGAGCAACCTTATTAAATGTTAAATCCTTATCGGCTAAAGAAGGTAAAACAGTTTCTCTAACGTAATTAGTTCTAGCAAGCTGTGCAAGAGAGCGAACATCCAGAATTAAACCAATTTCCCCGTTGGGCATAATAGCACAACCGGATAAACCTTGTTCTTCTTTAAACATACTATCCAAATTTTTGATTACTGTTTGGTAGGTGCCAACAATGTCATCAATAAAAAGAGACTTGTTCACGCCCACTTTCAACGACAACAACGATACCATCGGTTATTTCTTTGGCTATCGGTTCGATATTGTAGAGCTCAGATATCCGGCATAGTGGGAGAAAATATTCGCGAAATAGAAAATTCTCTAATTTTCCTACGGTTGATGAGAGCATCTCAGGGCTGACCTTCATAAACTCTAGGATGGAAAGGGTAGGGATAATAAAACGCTCTGTTCCAACAACTACTTCAATGTCTTTGATAATGGCCAGTGTTAGTGGTAACTCAATAGTAAAAGTAGTGCCTTTCCCTAATTCTGAATCGATACGCACTTGTCCACGCATGCTTTCAATATTATTTCGCCCCACATCCATGCCTACGCTACGACCTGATATATCAGTTACTTTTTCTGCTGTTGAAAATCCAGGATGAAATATTAAATTGTATATCTCATTTGGCGACAGTTGTGTGCTTTCAGTGATCATCCCTTTTTCTATGGCTTTTTTTCTTAATTTATCGCCATCTAATTCCTTACCATCATCAACAACAGAAATAACTATGTTGCCACCTGAGTGACTGGCACTTAAATGGACACTACCCGCTGCTGATCTCCCTTTGGCAATACGCTCGATTTCCGGCTCTATACCGCGATCAACAGCATTTTTTACTATGTGCATCAAGGGGTCGGCTAACTTTTCTGTTACTGTCCTATCAAGTTCCGTATCCTCTCCAGACATTGTAATAATGACCTCTTTTTTAACTTTTTGTTAATATCCTAAACGAGCCGGGACTTTTTTTGAAAAAGGCCTTTGATTGGGTCAAGACGCATGGACATGGCAATTTCTTGAAGGTCGCGCGAAAATTTTTCAACCTGGTGAATGGTCTTTATAATAACTTCATTATGACCAAGCAAATTGTGAGCATTTTGAATGAGCATTGATGAATAGATTACCATTTCGCCAATAGCGTCGATAAGTTGATCAAGCCTATCGGTATCAACTTTTACATAACTTTTTATACCTAATTTTTCTTTTTGCTTAATCGTCTCATCTTTGTTCTCACTATTACTCCCTATTGGCTCACTAGGTGAGAGTTTTTCCGGGGACTCGACAATCGTTTCGTCAACGGACAAATCTATTACGATTTTTTTTGCTCACGATAGGCATATAGTTGGAATAAAAATTCTCTGCTTGCGTCATCGTAAATAAGCTCGCGCTCATTTTGCATTACCGATTTTGCAGATTTCATTAACTTGCGTTGTAAATCAATATAGCGCAGAGTAAGTTGTTTTAATTCTTCCTCCATTTTGCACTTACCATCGCGAACTTCATCTAATAAATTTTCTAACGCCTGAGACGTTTTATTTATTTCGATAAGATTAAAATAGGAAGATGCTCCCTTAATGCTGTGTACTGCACGAAATAGTGTGTCGACGTCGGGTAACGAGAACTTCCCGCTATTTTTCAGCAGTAATGCTTCAACTGCATTAAGATGATCTTCGGCTTCAATGATAAACTCGAGCAAGTAGTTCTATCTCCGAGCCTATTTTATATATATTGGCCGCATCGCTGCTGGATGTAGCCCCTTCGGTATTTGCTATAGGTAGTGCCAATGTTGGCTGAGGAATGGAAGGTTCAGTAGGGTTGCTTTTTGGTGATTTTAGCCTCTCTTTAACACGTGCGGTAAAGGTTGTCGCATCTTCGGATAAAGGCACTCCTTCAGTGTAACACTGGAAGCACAAATAAACCCACTCCTTGTAAGCAATCAGTTCGTCTAATACGGCACAAGCATTTCTATCAGCGACGATATCTTCAAAATAGTGCGTAACTTTTTCTATTCCCACTAATCCTATCGAACCGGTATCGCCTTTAATACTATGCAGATAACTGCGAACAAATTTTTCAAAAGCATGCGTGGTTTCGGTATCTTGAGCTGATGTTTTCTCAAATTTGCAGTCAAGTATTGCACCTTCAAAATCTTGCAGCAGAACATTATGTTTTTTAATAAATTCAGGGAAGAATTCCGGATCAAAAAAATCGCCGAGATCCATTGATTCTTTTTCTATCTTTTTCAAAGCTGAATGTTACTGACTGTAGGTTACGAAAATAATTTTGAGCTAAGCTGGAAAACTTATTAATGGTTTCAAAAATGACATGACTAGAGGTAAGCTGAGAAAGCTGATTTTTTACTAAAGCAAATTCTTTACTTAAGCGAGGGTGCTCAGATGATGCCTCTAATAATTGTCCCGCTTCGCTGAGTTAAAATTTGACAATATCGAGTCCCGTCTTATCGTTGTGATCGGTCATCACCAATAATAACGATAGTTCTTCAAACTTTTTTTCGATTTGCTTACTCATATAAACTAATGTCAAAGTCGCTGTTTGCTCTAACTACCTTATATGCGCACCCTTCACGAGACTAAAAATTGATAATTATGTGAAAAGATACTTTATACAATTCCGTTACTTAAGATACTTTTGGGAGCTAAAAGGTTTCGAACAAAAGAAATTACCTTTTAAGGAAATCTAGGATTCTAGTTTCCTACGAATAAGGAAGTTCCTAGATAAGTTATTACAACCTTAATTAAGACAAACATAAGCATGACATCCGAGGGTATTAGTATTTGTTTCCTAGTGTGGAATACATGTCGCAGACTTTGCTAATTGGGCAGCTTGAGCAAAGCATAGCTCGTGCCTTACAGGTTTGTCGGCCATGATGAATCAGTAAATGACTAAACATTGTCCAATGTTGTTTAGGTACAATTGCATTTAATTCCTGCTCGATGTCTTCAGCTGTCGTTTTTTTTGTTAGTCCAAGTCTCTGACTTAATCTTGTCACATGAGTATCAACGGGTAGTCCGGGAATATTAAAAGCATTACCCAAAACAACATTAGCGGTTTTTCGGCCAACCCCTGGGAGTTTCGTTAATTCATTCATGCTTTTTGGAATATCGCCTCCATATTGTTGCACGACTATTTGCATTGCTCCTTTTATGCTTTTTGCCTTTTGTCGGAAAAATCCGGTTTGCTTGATGGCCTTTTGTAATTCGCTGAGCGGCGTTTCTGCGTAGTCCTTTGCCTTTTTATATTTTTTAAATAGCAGAGTTGTGACTTCGTTAACTTTTTTATCAGTACACTGCGCAGAAAGAATAGTGGCAATTAATAGTTCTATGGGAGTTGAAAATTTAAGAGCAATTTTGGCTTCGGGATAAGTAATAGATAGTATGCGGAAAATTATTTTTGCCTTGGCCTTTTGATCATTAATATTTTTTGTCTTATTGGTCATTTATTTCTCCCTGATCATTGTTTTCGCTTTCCTTTATGATCATTTCGCGAAGCGCTTTTATTGTTCCAGGAGCATGTCCTTCCGAGCGGTTATTAACAAGAATAAAAGCTTTAACATTCCTTTTTAGAGCTCTTTTAGCAAAAGTTTTCACGTCTTCTCGCATTTGCGGCAGTTCTTTTTTTATCGACTTATAAGGTTGGTAATCATTAACGGCTTGAGCATAGGATTTTCCCAGTGGCGTTAGTATGCGAGCAATTTGAAAATCCGCGATAAGTCCCCCAGCGTTAGCAGCGGCGATCATTTGTTCTTTTAAGGAGGGCATATATGTCCAATGATTGAAACAATGAGCTACATGATGGCGATTAAGACACTCAAAATACGGCTTCGCTAACAAACATGGCGTCCGAATCTCTACCGAATAATTATATGTCTGTGGCAGACGTGAGAAAAAAAGATCCAGTGTCTCAATAAACTTAGCTATTTGCGAATTAGTTTTTAAGGGCATCATTTGAAACTCAAAAATAAAAGCCCCAAGATGAGGCTGAACTTGCGCTAGCTCGTAAACACTTAAAATCTTATCGCAGAAAATATCGGGATTAAGAAAATTAATATTAATTTGTCCCGCTCTGCTACCGAAGCGCTTATGTTTCGGATAAACAGGGATAGTGATTTCTTCCCATACTTTGCTGACCCATTGAAATTCTGCGGGGACCTGTTGAGCATAGGATAATAACTGTTCTCTTGTCGGTGGAGCATAAAAACTGCTATCTATTCCTACTGTCCGAAATAAAGGGAAACGACAATACTCACTTAGACAATGAAGATTAAAATCTTTAGCATCCTTGTAATCGTTATGATAGACAATCCCTTGCCAGCCGAGGTAAGTCCAAGAACTCGTACCGAAAAGAATATTACTAGGAAGTTCAATCATTGGTCGATCAATCGCTGACAAACCCAACTAGTCATCCATTTTCTTCAAAAATGAATGACGTTGGGTTTATTTTAAAGGTGAAAAACTATTTGCCACTGTTATCTTTATTGAGTTCCAGTTCTCTAACTCGAGTTAAGATATCTTCAGAGAGACGCCGATTCGCGTTAAGCAAATCGCCAATAATACCCAACAAAAACATCTGCATAGCAATAACAATCATAATGCTGCCCACAACAACAGATTGGATAAATCCCGACCCTCTTCCCGGAACAAACAGGTAATAATATAAAAACCTCATCAATAATAATACTCCGGGGACAAAGAAAATACCGGAAAGCCACAAAAATGTTTTAAATGGTTCATATAGAGTAACAAGTCTTAAAATTGTTGCTCCTGATTTTTTTACCTTATTAACTAAGCTGGTAATTAACCGCGAATCTCTTGTCTTAGGATTGGGAACTATATCTATCCAAGCTACATCAAGGCCTTTTTTATACGCCTGAATTAAAGTATCCACTGTATAGGTGTAATTCGTGTAATTATGGATTTTAAGTAACGCATCCCTGTGATAAGCCCGAAATCCACTTACGGCATCAGGAATGGGCTCTCCGGTGAGAAAGGTAATAGTTTTATTTCCCAATAGTTGAAGTTTTTTCTTAATTGCAGAAAACTCATAAAAATTTTCCGGATGCCGATTGCCGATAACTATATCCGCTTTATTTTCTAAAATAGGCTTAACCAAATCGGGAATTCTTTCTGATGGATACTGATTATCCCCGTCTGTGTTAACCAAGATATCTGCTCCCACTTTCAATGCATGATCAACTCCGGCTTTAAATGCTCGTCCTAGCCAACGTCTATTGCGTCTTGATACCGACACAATATGTTGCACCCCTAATTTTTTTGCTATGGCAACGGTTTGGTCAGTGGACCCATCATCAATTATTTGAAATTCTATTTCATCAATGCCCGGAATAACTTTGGGCATTTTCTCAAAAACGGAAGGCAAAGTATCTTCTTCGTTAAAACAAGGTATCTGTATCACTAGTTTAGTCATGGTTTATTTTGCCACCCCTGGAAAAAATATTTAAGCCGATATCTGCTCGAGATTGTTTTCATAGCTAAATGGCAGAATTAATCAAGTAAATCTTGATCAAGGGTAAATTATTAAATAATGTATTGCTTGCCTAATACCGATACATTATTCTGGAAAGAGGCATTTATACCGTAAGCAAGAAGTAAGTTGAACGGTGCTTTACTAGGTAATACTATTCTTGTGTGCTGTATAAAGGAAAGCAAGGATGCTTTCTTCAGGAGCGAAGGCCCAGTTCACTCCCATATATGCTCTTAATGAAGCCAATGAAACAAGGACAGGCTGAATTAAGAGCGAAATAAAATTAAGCCCCATTGGGGTGGATTTTGCGAAGCAAAATCATGTGAAGGCTTATACCATTTCCTTAGGGCGAAGATAGAAAGCAGTTATGCTTTTCAACGTAAAAGTTAATTTATTTCTTGGGAATGGTATATTACATAAACGATAGTCTATTTAGGAGATTACTCATGGCAATAAGTTTTAAGGATTTAGGTCTGGCTAATACCAAGCACATGTTTTCAAAAGCGGTCGTTGGTGGCTATGCCATCCCCGGTTATAACTTTAATAACCTTGAGCAGATTCAAGCAATAATCCAAGCCTGCTCTGAAATACAAAGTCCTGTCATTTTGCAGGTTTCAAAAGGTGCCCGCGAATATGCAAATCAAACACTACTTCGCTATTTGGCTCAGGGTTGTGTCGAATATGCTAAAGAAATCGGCAAAGGTAAAAATATTCCAATTGCACTTCATTTAGATCACGGTGATTCTTTCGAGCTTTGTGTTAGCTGCATAGAATTTGGATTTTCATCTGTCATGATTGACGGATCCCATCTCTCTTATGAGGAGAATGTCGCTTTGACAAAGAAAGTTGTTGAGTATGCTCATAAATACGATGTTTCGGTTGAGGGGGAACTAGGAGTTCTTGCCGGTGTTGAAGATGAAGTTCAAGCTGAGCATCACACCTACACTCGTCCCGAAGAAGTAGTCGACTTTACTAAACGCACCGGCGTTGATAGTCTAGCCATCTCTATTGGTACCTCTCACGGTGCTTTTAAATTTAAACCAGGGCAAAAGGCTGAAATTCGCCTGGATATTTTGCGCGAAATTGAAAAGCAAATACCCGGCTTCCCTATTGTTATGCATGGATCTTCTTCCGTTCCTCAAGATCTTGTTGCCAAAATCAACAGTTATGGTGGCAAGCTTAAAGAAGCCATCGGTATCAGCGAAGCACAAATTCGTGAGGCCTGCAAAAGTGCCGTATGTAAAGTTAACATCGATTCTGACGGACGCCTAGCTATGACCGCAGCTGTTCGCGAAGTCTTCGCTACCAAGCCCGAGGAGTTTGACCCGCGTAAATATTTAGGCCCGGCACGAAATGCTTTGAAGGAGCTTTATAAGCATAAGTGTTGTGATGTATTAGGGTCTGCCGGACACGCTTTCGATTGAAGGTTTCCGATTTTGGCCGACTACGTTGTCAGACTGCGCCGGTCGCAAGCCGCCTGTGGGCTTGCGAATTGCTCCGCGAGTAGATTACTACACTTGCGTTGCTTGCTGTTTGCCTTTCTCGTTTTTGTGGAACAGGGTTGTTTACTGGCATTAGTTTATGTCTAAGTTGATTTTACCTCCTACCGGTCCCTGGCAAAGAGTGCCCGCAATTGTGCCGCGGCATGAATTTGGTAAGGGCTGCACACATGAATTTCAATGGTTCTTTCAAGGCAAAACAAAAACAAAAGTAAATTCATTAGAAGACATTTGTCGTTGGCTTTGTAAGTGCAAATATGTCGAGGATCGAGAGCTTTTCATGGAGGATGACTTTTGGCAACATCCGGTGACGTTTGAAGTGACCAGACAGGGGGATTGTGACGATCATGCTATTTGGGCGTGGAGAAAGTTGACAGAGCTTAATTATTTAGCGGAGTTTGTTGCCGGTCGCTTGTCTTCACAGGAGGAGGCTCGTCGACGTAATATTCGCTCCCCACTTACCGGCCATGTCTGGGTGATATTTAAGAAAAAAGATGCCAATGATTGGCGCTTAATGGAAACGACGGAAAAAAATCATAAGCTGATGTTGTTAAAGGCTGAAGAGGCTAAGGAGGTTTATATTCCTGAAGTATCCATTGATAATAATTTCCAAACCTATCGTTTTCGGAAATTTTGACACTGAACTTTTTTATTACCTGAAGTAATGTTTTTCCATTTCCAGAAGATATAGGGCTCTTTCAATATTCCAACGATAACCTGTAGTTTTGTTTTGCTCGCTGATAATGCGGTGGCAGGGAACAAAAAGGGCTAAGTTGTTTTGCGCACAAGCATTGGCTACGGCACGACTGGCCGTTGGTTTGCTAATTTGCTTTGCGATATTGAGATAAGATTGAGTCTGACCGGCAGAGACGCGCAAAACAGCTTGCCAAACAAGCTGTTGAAATTTAGTTCCTTTCAGTAGCAGTGGCAAGGTTCCGCAGATATCACAGTGGCCGGCGAAGTAATCGCGTAAATTAGCTTCTATTCGTTTAATGACTGAAGAACGAGAGGGGTTGAGTAGCTCGATTTTTCTACTTTTTTGGCCTTTATGATTGAAATAACTATCGACAAATAGGCACCTGCTGAGGTGGCCATTATCAACACTAATCATAATCTTGCCTAGGGGCGAAGCGAAGATCGCTTCCTCTAGTTTATTTTGAGAACTCCGGCTTTTATTTTTCATAGGCATGATATATGCTCTCAAGCAGTTAAGGATAATAAATACTTAGTTGCATTCTTATATCATGGTTAAAAGAATATCAGCAATCGCCCTGCTTTTCGCTCTGTTTTTTAGTGATTGCACTTGGGCGGCTCAGGCTAAGCCCTTAGTCTTAGTTTCTATTGCCCCGCAAAAACAAATAGTTGAAAGACTAGCCGGAGATTTCATTGAAGTTTTGGTTATTATTCCGGCGACGGCCAATCCTCATGTTTTTGAGCCCACCTTAACTCAAGCCAAGGCTATTAATCGAGCTTCTTTATTTTTACAAATTGGTCACCCTGAGCTTTTTTTTGAACAGGCAATAGTTGAAAAGTTTGCTTCTACATATAGCTTCAAAATTGTTGATACTGCCAAAGGAATACCCCTACTTGCAGATGATCCTCATGTATGGACTTCGCCAAGAGCAATGCTTGTGATGCTTAAAAATTCCGCCAATGCACTAATGGAGCTTTTGCCCGAGAAAAAACAGGCTATCGAAGCTAATCTTATACAATTAGAGGAACAGGTTTCCGCTTTAGATAGAGATTTGAAAATTTTGTTTTTGAACGATCAGGGGAAAAGTTTTTTTGTTTTTCATCCGGCATGGGGATATTTTGCTAAAGATTATGGCTTAATTCAGGTCGCCTTAGAAGCGCATGGCAAAGAGCCCGGTACTCAGCATGTCATGCATGTTAGTGATCAGGCTAAGTTAAGGGGAGCAAAGGTGCTATTTACCCAGCTCCAAACTTCTAGTATTGCTGCTCAGACCTTTACTGAAGATTTACATATTAAATTAGAAATGCTTAATCCGATGGAAGAAGATTGGTTTTCCAATATTCGTCAAAGCGCAGAAAAAATTAAGAACGCCTTATGAGCTCTGTTTCTGAAGCAATAGTATCACTAAAAGGGGTAACCCTTAAAAAATTTGGAAGTATAATTCTCGAAGATATAAATCTAGAAATTTTTCCTCATGACTATGTGGGTATAATCGGTCCTAATGGCGGAGGAAAAACGACTCTGCTTCGTTTATTTTTGGGATTAGATACTCCGACTCGAGGCGACATTGCACTTTTTTCTCAAAATCCTAAGATAAGTAGAGGAAAAGTAGGCTATGTGCCGCAGTTGAGAAATTTAGAAGTTAATTTTCCCGTTACCGTAATAGAAGTGGTGATGATGGGGCATTTGGCACGAGGTGGAAAATTTGGTTACTTTAAGAAACAGGATAGAAAATTTGCCGAAAAGTGCCTTGCTCAGGTGGGCATGGTGGAGTTTTGGAGAAGACAAGTACAAGGGCTTTCTGGCGGTGAAATGCAGAGAGTATTTATTGCGCGAGCATTAATGGCTGAGCCTAGCTTGCTGCTTCTCGATGAACCGACAGCCAATGTGGATAGTCCGTTTGGCGAAACTTTTTACCAGCTATTGTCTGAGCTTAATAAAAATATGGCAATTATTCTTGTTTCTCACGATATCGGTGTTTTAGCCAGCCAGGTTAAGACCATTGCTTGCCTAAATAAGAAGCTTCATTATCACAATAGTCCCGAAATTTCCGTTGAAGCTATGGAACAGATTTATGGTTGCCCTGTGGATTTGATTGCTCATGGACATACGCATCGAGTCTTGAATCATCACCATGAGGAGAAATGATAGAAGATATTCTTCAATATCCTTTTTTACAGCGGGCGATTCTGGCCAGTTTACTGGCAAGCATAACGTGCGGCATAATTGGCTCGCTGATTATTGCTAAACGCATGTCCTCATTTTCGGGTGGCCTGGCACATGCTGTGTTTGGTGGCATAGGTTGTGCCCATTATTTTAGTTTTTCTCCGATTGTTGGGGCTTTTGGTTTTTCAGTGCTCTGTTCCTTTCTGATGAGCCTTGCTTATCGTTTCGGCGAGCGCGCAGTGGAAACATTAGTATCGATTATATGGTCATTAGGTATGGCTATCGGTGTAATTTTTATTGCGCTTACTCCACGCTACGCTCCGGATTTGAATTCTTATCTTTTTGGCAGCATTTTGCTAGTATCTGAAGATTACATCTTTTTTGTTCTCGTGTTAAATATTTTTGTCTTAGCAATTTTGGCTATTCTCTTTAAACAATTGCTTAGCTTTTGCTACGATGAAGAATTTAGTGAAATAAGCGGAGTGCCGGTAGCGAGATTGTTTTTAGTGGTCTTACTTTTGACATCTTGTGCGGTTATTATGCTGATTCGTGTTGTGGGGATAATTTTAACAATTGCCTTACTTACTTTGCCCGCGACCATTGCTAAACAATGGACCAAGGGATTAGCGGGAATGATGTTTCTTTCTTCGATTATAGCAGCTGTAGTGATGCTTTTGGGTCTTTATTTATCCTACGTTTTTGCAGCAGGTGATAATTTAAATTTACCTAGTGGCCCACTAATAATAGTGCTACTTTCCCTGGCCTATGTATTCTCTTCTTTATTGGTAATGTTGAGGCGTAAAATGTAGTTTATGTTTTCACTGCTAGTCATATCTATCTGCGGGTCAATCAGTATTTCATTTTTTTGTTCTTTAATGGAGGCCGCTCTTTTTGCTGTGCCGGTCGCCCATGCAAAATATCATGCTGATAATGGTAGTAAGATTGGTAAGATTTTGCTTAGCTATAAAGAAAGCCTAGCCCATCCCATTGCTGCTATTCTCATTCTTAATACTTTAGCGCATACCATCGGAGCGGCAATGAGTGGCGCTATAGTTACATCGCTCTACGGGGCTGATGCGCTTTGGATGTTTTCACTAATTTATACTTGTGCTGTTCTATTTCTGAGTGAAATTTTACCAAAAAATATCGGTAATATTTATAATCGGCAGATTGCTTTTACCATGGTTTACCCGTTAAAGTGGATAATTATTTTTCTTTATCCATTAATTAAGATAGCTGACTGGGTCGCACTTTTTCTTAAAGGCAAAGAACAAGATTTAAGTTTATCTGATCATGAGTTTATTTCTCTCACTCAAATTGGCACCGAAGAAGGAGTTTTAGATCATTTGCAGGGCTCAGTAATACAAAATGTTATTGGCTTGGATCACCGAACAGTTAAAGATATTTTGACACCGCGCGTTGTTGTCTTTCGCTTATCTGAGGAAATAAAATTAAAAAATATTCGCAGTAGTATAGTCGAGTGGAATTATTCGCGAGTGCCGATTTGTGCCGAAGATGATCCCGAACAGATAATTGGCTATGTTATTCAGCGTGATATTTATCGTGCCTATTTGCGAGGGGAGGAGGAAAATACGATTAATCATTACTTACGCAAGATTAATACTGTACCGGAGCAGATGCGCTTAGATAAACTGCTTTTGCAAATGTTTGAAAATAGAGAAGCAATTTGTAGTGTTGTCGATGAACATGCAGGTTTTGCCGGTATTGTAACACTTGAGGATGTGATTGAAGAGATAGTGGGGAAAGAGATTATAGACGAGTATGACTTAATCAGTGATTTGCGTACCTATGCTCAGGTTTTGTATAAAAAAAAGGTTAATAAGAAGCTGGGCTAGCCTTCCTTCACAAAATAAAGCTATTGACCCCATAGTAGCGAAGATCTCCTTGGAAAATCGTCTGTTATTAAAGCATTAATTATCGATAGTTAAGCAGAGAAAACGAGATGTACGGAAAATACGTGCAAAACAGCTTTAAATGTTTAGATGAGTGACTAAAGCGCCGAAAGGGGCATCATGAGAAAATGCCAAGAGCATTTATTCTATTACTGTAATAAGCTTAAGTCATTGTTGGGAAGCCTTCACGGATTATTACTAATAGCGTTCCGGAAGTATTACAAATATGAACATTCACAATTATTTATTGACGTTTCCTAATCGGAAACGACTAATCTTGTGAAGGCTTAGTCTTCGTCCCCCCATAGTTTTGCTTCGCAAAACTTGCCCCCTCTGGAGACATTTGAATAGAAACTTAGTAAAAGTCGTGAACGGTTACCGTTGTTGTTGGGAAGAGTAAAATAAAGAGGAAATCATGAGTAATAAGTCTAATACCAAAGTCGAAACAGAGGTAGAAAGTAGTAAAGGATTATCATTGGCAGGTAAATATCTAACTTTCGCCTTAGCTAATGAGAGATATGGACTTGAGATTTTAAAAGTTCAGAAAATCATTGGGGGCCATTAAGATAACACACGTACCTAAGAGTCCGGATTATTTGAAAGGCGTTATTAATTTGCGTGGTAAAATCATTCCAGTGATAGATTCACGCATGACGCTCCGTTTACCAGAAAAGTCTTATGACGATAAAACATGTTTTATCGTTGTTAATGCCGAAGTTGATGGTTGCGATATTTCTGTTGGCGTTGCTGTCGATACATTACTTGAAGTATTACAGTTTGATAATGCCGATATCGAACTGACTCCAGACTACGGCTCGAACCTAGATACTAGCTTTATTCTTAGTATGGGTAAAACTCAGGATAGCGTTGTTATCCTTATCAACATTAATAAAACACTTGCCAGTTCCTCTACCGTGTTGATCGAAAGTACTGGTGCTACAATCGAGTAATACTTTCCGTTAGACTAGTAGAAGTCGCGGGAAACATGCGTAAGGCGGTTAAAGATGTGATCAATACCCAGGGCGTCATCAATCGATAATGTGATAACATTATTTGATTTTTGTAATTGTCCGCGAAATAATATCAAGTTGTTTTCGTTGAGGGTGTTGTTTAATTCTTGAAACCACCTTTGCTTTATTACCAAATTCAAAATCCCTGTCTCATCTTCTAACGTAAAAAACACAGTTCCCTTTGCCGTATAAGGCTGTTGACGTACGATAACCAAGCCCCCAACAATTATAGTTTCGCCGTGGGGTACATTTGTTTTTGCCTCTGATATTGTTAGCACATTATTGGTGTTTAATTGTGCACGTAAAAGTTCTAAAGGATGACCTTTTAAAGATAAGCCAAAAGATTGGTAATCCCAGAGGATATCTAGGCTTTCACTTATTTGAGGAAGAGAGCTTATTTGCTCATCTTCGGCTAATGTTTCTAGAAGGGGAAGGGGTTTATTTTTAAATGATCTAATTTTCCAGAGAGCCGCTTGACGGCTATAACCTAAAGAACAAAAAGCATCAGCTTGAGCCAAACAGCGTAATCCATGAGTGCTAACTCCTGATTTGCGCCACAATGCCTCTAGCGAAGAAGGGAAAACTTCATGGCGACAACTAACGATTAATTCTGCGTCTTTTTTGCTTAGCCCTTTTACTAAACGTAGCCCTAAACGAATCTCATTACTTTTCTCTAGCGTGCAATCCCAATTGCTGGCCAAAACATCGATCGGTAGCACTTTAACTCCATGAGTTTTTAAATCACTGACAATTTGTGCGGGCTGATAAAAGCCCATAGGTTGGCTATTAAGTAAGCCTACGCCAAAAGAGGCCGGGTGATGGCATTTGAGCCAGGCAGAGACGTAAACTAGCAACGCAAAAGATGCCGCATGTGATTGTGGAAAACCATATTCAGCAAAACCTTTGATTTGGCCAAGACATTGTTTGATAAAAAGCAATGGATAACCGTTGTTTTTCATACCCAGAAATAATTTTTTGCCAAACGTTCGAACTAAATTTTTATTACGCTTCCAATTCCCCAGCGCGCGACGTAGTTGGTCTGCTTCGCCAGCGGTAAATTCTGCTCCAACAATGGCTAACTGCATTATTTGTTCCTGAAAAATAGGAACACCCAAAGTGCTTTCTAAAAAACTTTTTATTTTGTTATCCGGATAAGTGATCTGCTCCTCGCCATTACGTCTTCTGAGATAGGGGTGGATAATGCCACCTTGGATAGGTCCAGGTCGGACAATAGCCACTTCAATAACTAAATCGTAAAAGCAAGATGGTCTAAGACGAGGTAACATGCTCATTTGCGCTCGTGATTCAATTTGAAAAACACCCATTGTGTCTGCACGAGAAATCATTTGATAGACATTAGCATCTTCGGGGGGAATATTATGCAATAGTAGCTGTTGATGCGACCACTGAGGCCAGCTACCATGTTGATTATTAATCAAAGCGAGACTTTTCCTGATCGCGGTAAGCATGCCTAAGGCTAAAACATCGATTTTTAGAATACCTAAATAGTCAATATCATTTTTATCCCATTCCATTACTGAGCGGTTTTCCATGGCGGCATTTTCTATCGGAACGAGTGCCGATAGTTTTTGTTCAGATAAAACAAAGCCACCCACGTGCTGTGATAAATGTCTTGGGAATCCTTTTATGGACAAGCTAAGCTTAATAATTTGCTTAATTGAAGTATCATAAGAATTAAAGCCATGAGTCTTGAGGATATTTTGCCAGGCAGTTTTATCTTTATTCTGGCCAGACTGATCCAAGTGATTACGATAAAGCCTCACCGCTTTTAGGAGCTTGGCGATCAAAGAGGGTGACAGACCAAAAACTTTTCCTACCTCACGAAAGGCGCTTCTCGTCCTATAAGTGATGACTTCACAGACCAATGCAGCCCGGTCACGGCCATATTTGTGATAAAGATACTGGATGACTTCTTCCCGTCTTTCGTGCTCAAAATCCAGGTCAATATCCGGTGGTTCATTACGCTCTTTTGAAATAAATCTTTCGAAAAGTAAATTTATTTTATCTGGATCAACTGCAGTGATACCTAATACATAGCAAACAGCGGAATTGGCTGCTGCCCCGCGGCCCTGGCAGAGAATTCCATTTTTACGAGCAAAACTGACTAGATCATAAACGGTTAGAAAATATTTGGCATAATCCAGTTCTTTTATTACAGCAAGCTCGTGAGCCACTTGAGTTTTTACTTTTGTCGGTATTCCTCCCGGATAACGTTCATTTAGACCTTGATCTGCCAGCGTTTTAAGATAATCCTGAGGAGCTAGATTATTTGGGCAAATTTCATGGGGGTAATCGTATTTAAGTTGATCGAGGGAAAAGCTACTGGTCATTTCGCTGACCGATAAAGTATTTTTTAGTGCTTGTGGATAGGCGCGAAACAAACGTTGCATTTCCATAGGCGTTTTTAAATGTCTCTCCGCATTGGCTGCTAATAGAAATCCGGCCTGAGATAATTTTGTTTTATGGCGGATACAGGTTAAAACATCTTGTAGCTGTTTTCTTTGTGCAGAATGATAGAGTACATCGTTGCAGGCGATCAGCGGGATATCCAATAGCTGACTGCATCTTGTAATTTGATGGAGTAACCTTGCCTCAAAGCTATGGTAATGACGTGTAATTCTTATATATAAATGATGATTCTCCGTAAGATTTTGTATTTTCTTTAGATCAGCAGATAATTTGTTTTCGGTAAACTTATCGATGCAAGCTATAATGATCCAATCTTTATAAAATCGAGCTAAGTCTTCAACCCCAAGTAAACACTGCCCCTTTGTTGTTCTTCGTTTACCTTCTGTAAGCAAGAGACAAAGATTGTTATATCCGGTTAAAGAATAAGGATAGAGCAATAAGTTTAGTTGAGGGTCAGTATTCTCGGAAAGAGTGATATGATTGCCAACAATAAGACGAATTTGTTCTTCTTTTGCGGCTGCATGTGCGCGCACGATACCGCTTAGCGTGCAGTGGTCGGTTAAAGCGACAGCAGGATAGCCAAGTTTTGCTGCTGCTTTAATCAGTTCTTCGGGATAACTTGCACCATAGAGAAAAGAATAGTTAGATTTTGTTTGTAGCTCAACATAAGGGGTATGCATGAAAAAATCTCTACTGTTGTTCATGCCCAAATACCCTGAATGAACCATTTCCCTTGGTTGTTTTCCCGATATACCCAAATCCAAGCACCGGAGGGGAGGCGGAGAGAGAAGTAATCACGATCAAAAAGGTCACTGGAATATTCTTCTGCCCACCATTCTTTACCTAATCGTTCGGGTCCCAAAGCCTGCTCAATCTGATAGCGCTGTCCTTGCCAATTTACCAAATAAGGAGGGCAGTCCGGCAGTAAAGAAACAGTAGAAATTTCTTCCGGCCGTTCAAAAAATAAGGAAGGTCTAAATAGCTCACTGGTTAACGTTGCCGCTGATTTTGTTTGAGACAAAGAAAAAGGTCGATATTTTACGGCTTTTTCCGGCAGGTAAGCAGGGACCATTTCTAGGCAAGAAATATTTTGTCTAGAAAAAGTTTCAGTCATCAGATCTAGCAATTGTGTCTGTTCTTGCTGGAGAGAGATGTTTTTTTCAAAAAGCTGTTGATGAGAAGATAAGGCATGGGTATTTTATCGGACAATTAGTTCTATATTTTCAATAGCAGTAGAGAAGGAAACATTCTCAATGGCTATACGAATCAAAGCAAGAAGATGAGTTTTATTACGTGATGGCGCGGTTAGCAGCAAAGTTTTGGTAAATTTCTGGCGATTAATGCCAGTAAAAATAAGCTCAAGTTTGGCGATCGCTAAATATGCAGGTAGTTTTTCATCAATTAGCTCATCGAGAGAAAGAGCGGTATAGCGTTCTAATGCCGACTTATCTTTAAGCGGATGCTCTAGTGACTGTTTGGTGCAAAAAAATTCTTGCGGACAAAGAGATTCTTGTGGCTCGCTAAAAGAAAATAACTGTTCAAGTTTTGTTAATACTTGTGGACCAAAGCGAATGAGTAACTGTTCTTTTGGTATTTTAACTAACTCACCAATGTATTTAATATTTACCTCTTTGAGTGCTGTTTCTAGTTGATGATCAATGCGTAAGGCGCTAAGTGGCAGTCTTAATAAAAGTGCTGACAAATTATTTGCTTCGCAAATCAGCGGTGAAAATTGGCCATAGCGTGCGAGTGCCCAAGCAGCCGCATAAGTAGGCGCAATGGCTATTCGCACACTCAGAGAAAATGATTGTAGTTCGGAAATAACCTTATCCAGTAAGGCCTGTTCTCCGCCAAAAAGATATAAACTACCACCGATATCGATAACGATACCCGAATATCTTATATCTAAAATATTCTCCCGATATTCCTGGCGGTTGAAATAGACCAACGGAGAAAACTTATTGGCCCATAAGGCCAGCCGGGTGAGAAGCTTTTCTTCTAATTCTTGTTCAAACTTAAAACATTGTGCTGATGGTAGTCTAGATAAAGCCTGACTTAGCGGCATACCGGCAAAGATACCATAGCGGCGCGCTTCGCCGGAGTAGCGAAAAACAATCTCCTCATTTTTAATCGTAGCATGAAATAGAAAGAAACTCTCAGGCAGAGGCTTGTTGTTTTTCTGCTGATTTCTCCTCTTCATGTCTGCTAGTAACGAGGGGACGAATATGGAAAGAATTTTCTTCATAGTAGTTAGATATCAGCTGCCACATTAGCGGGGCTGTAAGCCCCGGAGCTTTAGACAAAGTTATTTTCCAGGCAAAAATTTCTTCATTGTTAATCTTAGGGGACACTTCCCATTTAGTGGAGGCAATAGTTGGTAGCAAGAATTGAGCAGGCGACTTGACAATTATTCCCAATTCCTTTCCGGTTTTAACGGCTAATTGTAGTTTTCTTGAATCCTTGAAATTAAAATTTGTCCCATCACAAACAACAGCAAAAACGTTTTGATTGCGTAGCGTGTAACAGGTGGCAAGTAATCTTTCTTGTGGATGGCGGAGATCAAGAAAGAAACAATTTTTATCCCATTGCCAGCGAGAAAGAGGAATTTGGAAGGTAAGCTGTGCTTGTCCCAACAAATAAGGAGAAGGCCAGAGTTTCCTTCCTATCCAAAAAATTGAAGGCGCAATTTCTGCACTTTGAATATGTTGCGCCAAAAGCTTAAAAATAAAATGGGTCAGCACATAAAGAGGCGGAACCCAAATGCGGTGTTTAATTAATTCATCAATCGAGCAAGTCCATTGATGCAGATTTCCTCGTTGTAAAAAGTGCAGGGGGGAGTCTGGATAGGGAATATTAGCAGCAAGAGAATATTGACTAGCCGGCCAAACCTTTCCTTGTTCAATGAGTTGATAAATACTTGGAATACTTAATTTCTCGCTCATAGCAAAGTTTATAGAATATAAGATATTGAAATAACTAATAATACTAGCATACGAAAATATATATTTCTAGTTTGTTTCTATATCGGAATAAAAACGAAAAAGCAATAGCAATTGCTTCATTTTCTTTCGTTGGAATCTCGCTTAGTCAAGGGGCGTAAGTAAGGGTGCGGGTCGAGTTAAAAAATCGTCATAGACTGTTAAGCCGAATTAGAACTTAAATTGTCCTATCAATTTGCGTAGCTCATTAGCCATCGTGGAAACATTATGGGCCGTTTCTAACGATTTACTTGTAGCTTGGGCGGTACTTAAAGCGGCTTCTGCTACGCTCATGATATTGCCGGCAATTTCATTACTGCCAGTTGCTGCTTCCGTTACGCTTCTGGTAATTTCATTGGTTGTTACACTTTGCTCTTCTACGGCACTGGCAATGGTCTGAGAAATATTATTGATGTTCTCAATGATGCCGCTAAACTCTTTGATCGCTGAAATTGCTTTTGTTGTGTTTAGTTGAATTGACTGAATCTGCTGAGAGATATCTTCAGTTGCTTTGCCTGTCTGCTTAGCTAATTCTTTAACTTCATTAGCCACAACGGCAAATCCTTTTCCTGCTTCTCCGGCACGTGCTGCTTCAATTGTTGCATTTAATGCTAAGAGATTAGTTTGTTCAGCTATGGAATTGATGAATTTAATAACATTTCCAATCTCATCACTGCTCTCGCCCAAATGGTTAACAGCGGAGTTTGTAGCTTCTGCTTTTACCACTGCATCTTTGGATGTTTGAGCAGCTATTTGGGCACTGCTGGCAATTTCTCCGGCCGCTGCGGACATTTCCTCGGCAGCCGTTGCCACTGCCGAAATACTGACATTTATTTCTTCGGTTGCAGAGGAAACAACGCCAACCTGTGCCGAAGTTTCTTCGGCATTGGTGCTAATATTTTGCGAAATATCATTCATTTCTTTAGCCGAGTTACTCAGCTGGGCGGCATTATCTATTATTGAATGGAAAGCTTTTTGCATAGCGATAATCGTCTCATTGAGCGCCTTTCCCATTTGCTCCATTTCGTGTGTTGCCAAAATAGCCGGTGTCATTGCTAAGGTTTTGTTGAACTGTTTTTCCCCTATGGCTTGAATAATCTCTTTAATTGCCCCAAGAGGTGTAATGATATTGTTTTCGATAATAACCCAGCCAAAAATAACAATTACTAAGGAAATTATTATGATCACATAAAGGGTGATAGTGAGTTTCTCTATTTTCTCTTTAGCGATTGCTTCGTAACGTTTAACAGCTTCATTCATTTCCTTTAGACTCAACTCGTTGTTTGCATGTAGATACTGTAAAGCATTTCGAAATTCTTCTGTCTGTTGATCTTTAGCTGCCAGCACATAACGAGCTTTTTCCTCAAAAGTTTGCCAACGTGTTTTAACTGAACTGAGTAGATCAGCCGCCGTTTTATCTTTTGTTGCACTGATATTCATGTCCCTATTGCCATTAATTAAGGCATCAAGTGAGTCAGAGAAAAGTTGCATTGTTTTAGTAACGCTATCTTTATAGAAGGCAGCAGTCTGAGTATCTTCAAAAACATGTAAGGCGAATAGTTCTTTAGTTATTTTCTGGCTAAGCATTCGCTGACGACCAGAAACATTAATAATTTGTGCGTCGCCTTCTTGCGTGGAGACTGTGTAAAGAGTGAATCCAATACCGGAAAATATTGCGATTAAAAGAATTCCAAAGATAAAGGCAAATTTTGCTTTGAGAGTTTTTAGACTGAACATAGTAACCTTTTTAAAAATCCCGATTAATTTTTATCTAAGAGAGCAGGAAGATACAGGTTATTTGATGTAAATAAGTAGCAGATAGGTGCTAAAGATTTGAAAGAAGTTGCTTTTAAAACTCTTCTCTAAATCAAGGGCAGTTTGCCCATCAAAGCCCCTTTTTTATCACAATAAATATTGGTATGTGTAAAGGGAGCCTTAGATGAGTAGCCTTTTTGCGCTGATCACCTCCTTGGCCATAGCAATAAATTCAGTTAAAGACTTTGCGCCTAAATCTTCCCCTGTCCTAAGTCGCAGAGCCACTTTTCCTTGTTCTTGCTCTTTGTCCCCGACAACGAGCATATAAGGTATTTTATCGCGTTGGGCGATGCGAATTTTATTTGCTAAGCGCTCTGGGCTAATATCCAATTCAGATCTAATACCTTCGGCTTTCAGAGTTTTAACAACTTGGCTACAATAATCTTGGTGGCGATCAGCAATAGAAAGCACACGTAATTGAATAGGCGACAACCAGACAGGAAACGCACCAGCATAAAATTCAATCAATGTAGCAAAAAATCTTTCTATCGAACCAAATCGTGCTCGGTGTATCATATAAGGACGATGCTGTTTGCCATCAGAGCCGATATAGGAAATATCAAAACACTCTGGTAAGTTAAAATCAAAATGAATTGTGCTGCACTGCCATTCTCGGCCTATTGCATCCTTGAATTTCAAATCTATTTTAGATCCACAAAACGCGCCACCACCAGCATCTATATCGTAGCTAATACGAGCTCGTTTTAGAGCATCTTCGAGTGCCTTCTGTGCATCTTGCCAATACTTTTCATCGCCAACTGCCTTATCGCCTTCTGGTTTGGTGCTCAGATAAGCTTTAAATTCACTAAGTCCAAAACTACGAATTATCTTCAAGCAAAAATTAAGCGTAAAATCGATTTCCTCAGGCATTTTTTCTGGTTCGACAAAATGTTGGGCATCGTCCTGGGTAAAACCACGAACGCGTGCTAACCCATGCAACACACCACTTTTTTCATAACGATAAACTGTCCCCATTTCTGCCATACGAATAGGGGAGTCTCGATAACTATGCAGCTTGCTTTTATAAATCAAAATGTGAAAAGGGCAGTTCATTGGTTTTAATTAATATTCCTGATCATCAATATCGATCGGGCAATACATAGCTTCTCTAAAAAAGCCTAAATGACTACTTGTTTCCCAGAATAGAACGGCCAATATGCGGAGAATAAACAAGCTGATAATCATTCTTCAAATGTTCTTCCTTCCAAAATGTTTCAGCTAAGTGACGTATCATGTCGCCGTTAGGGTGCCAGAGGACAAGTCCACCACCAAGCAAATCGGAATCTAAACTATAGAGATCAAGTTCTTTGGCAATTTTGCGATGACCCCGCTTTTCGGCTTCCTCAAGCTTATGCAAATAATCATTACGCACCTTCTGACTATTCCAAGCGGTTCCGTAAATGCGTTGTAACTGCTTACGCTTTTCATCCTCACGCCAATAAGCTCCGGCAAAACTCATCAATTTAAAACTAGCGGGATCTATTTCTGCCAATGAAGAAACATGAGGATCTCGGCACAAATCTTCGAAAGTATCATGTCTATCATGTTGTTAGGGTCAATTGTCCAAGTGCGGTATTTTGTTCTAAGTCCGAAATCATATCCAATTTATAAGCTTGCTCAGCGAAAAGACATCTGGCTTTATTTACCGAAAGCTCGCGGCGTATATAGTTAAGCTTTCCTTTCACTATCTCACGCATGCGAGCTACTATTTTTAGCAAATCATCTTCTTGTAAGGGCCGAGGCAGATCAAAGTCGTAATAAAAACCGTCTTCAGTAGCCGGCTCAATTGCAGTTTTTGCTGTGGGAAATAGTTCCAAAACTACTTGCGCCATGACATGACTTAAACTGTGCCGAATGCGAAATAAAGATCCTTCTTCGTTGGGTAGGTTAGACATATATCCTCATAAAAACAGCA
The DNA here is from genome assembly GCA_020852715.1 of Deltaproteobacteria bacterium. Classification (GTDB taxonomy): domain Bacteria; phylum Bdellovibrionota_C; class UBA2361; order SZUA-149; family JADZAE01; genus JADZAE01. Next base: position 51,659 of record JADZAE010000082.1, on the reverse strand, counting down.
TATTTATAATCAATATACTTGATAAAAAGTAATTAGGCTTGAATGTCGCAAGCAATCGGGAGTTAAGCAATGAGGTGGAAAGTAAGCAAAAAAAAGGAGCCCGGAGGGCCCCTTTTTAGGAGAAGCTGAAATTACAGTTTCTTCTTTGATTTTCTCAAAGCACCTAAGCCAATCAAGCTGCTACCAAAAAGTAACATTGTTGCTGGTTCCGGGATGGCGCTCGCTCTAACTCTGATTACCATATCATTATAATCGTAGTCAGAGTCTATTTTTGAGGTGCGGGCGATATCAGCTAAATCCTCACCGAAGAGCAACAAATCTCCGACAACCAGAGAAAAACAACGACCGTTTAAGTTAACAATGCCCGAAGTTATGACCTGCAAAGCAACAATATGCTCACGGAAGTCAAAGTTATTTGTTCCCGAATAGAACACTCCACGGTTATCGTTTAAATTGTTGTCATGGTAATTATTATCAGTGCTGTCCAAGACGAAAGAATAAACAGGAGAATCATTAAGCGCGATTGTGCTAATGTCTCCAGCTCTATTTCCCCCGGTAAATACACTCATAAAGTTGTCACCACCGGTATTGATACCAAAATTGTTAGATCCGGCTAAAGATCCACCTTCATAGAGAAGCTGAAACTCCATACCGTAAGTACTAGTTGGCACCTTAAAAGGATTCACGGTAGAAAGGCTGGCCCACCCATTTGTTTCGTTACTGAAATATTGAAATACGTTCCTATACACAGTTGGATCCCAACTATAGTTTACAGCGTAGTTCACTAAAGCATTCGCGTTTGAGCTTCCTAACGGCTGTAAAGTAAATGGTGAAGAATAGGCACTCTGATAGGAAAGGACAAAAGCCAGCAGCGAACCAGCTATTAATTTTGCTGTTTTATTCATGATTTTTTTACCTCCAACAACAACAATGCAATGAAAATTGACAAGCGAATCCTACGACAATATCACAATTTAATCTAGCTTTAAGCTTAATTCTTTAAGAAATTTGTTTGCGCAGAATTAGTGAATGATGATTATGGAAATAGTTAAAAAAAGCGCCAATAGCTGAGGACTTATAGGCGTAAGGCACAGTGTGATTGGGAATATATCGAAGCTTTTTGTCGGCACATTGAGGCAATGTGCATCAATAATAATCTGAATATTTATTACTAAAAATCTAACATTTACCGGAAAAATAGATAAAAAGAGATCGCTTCCTATTCTGCTAAAAGCCAGATCATTTTTATTGTTATACCATTACCAAAAACTAAATTAACTTTTGGGCTGAAAAGCATAAATGCTTTCTATCTATAACCTAAGGTAATGGTATATTTTTGTTTGGCTCTTAATTCAGCCATCCTTGGTTTCCTTTTTACCGTACACAAAAATAGTATTACCTAGTATAGCAGCGTTCGCCTTATTTTTTGTGTATGGCATAATGCTCAACAAGTTTAATTTAAAGTTTAAAAACTTTTATCTTTCCTAATAAAAATTTTTATAGTTGATGAGTTATTTTATTTCCGACTCTGGCGACTGAGGTTTTTACGGCTTACATTGAAAAAATGTAGCCTAGAGAAAAACTTGAGCAGTAAAAACAAACGCCGACCACACACTTAATTTAATCTATAACTAGGGAGATTTTTCTGTATGCAAAGAAAGATATTTCCTATCGGTCTGACGTCTGTTCTGATAGTGTATGATTTCTTTCGGTGTTTTTTTACCAGGTAAAAATATTTAAAATCATAATTTAAGGATATATTTTTATGAAAATCGCAATGTTTTCCACAAAATCTTATGATGAAGTAAGTTTTTGTAAGGCCAATGAAATAAGTGGACACCGAGTTACTTTTCTTAAGCCACAATTGGAATTGGAAACAGCGCGTCTTGCTCAAGGGTTTGAAGCGGTTTGTATTTTTGTAAATGACATATTGTCCCGCCCGGTCCTCGAACAATTGAAAGACAATGGTGTTAGATTCATTGCTATACGTGCCAGCGGCTACAACAACGTTGATCTTCAGGCAGCACGCGATTTAGAATTTACAGTAGTTCGCGTTCCGGCCTATTCGCCCGAAGCTGTTGCCGAGCATACGATGGCTCTGATTCTTGCGCTTAATCGGAAAATTCATAAAGCACATCAAAGAGTGCGGGAGGGGAACTTTTCCTTAGAAGGCCTGCTTGGTTTTAATCTTCACGAGAAAACAGTAGGCGTGATTGGCACCGGTAGGATCGGAGAAGCAATGATTAAGATTCTCACTGGTTTTGGGTGCAAAGTTATTGCTCTTGATAGGCGAGAAAATCCTGTTTGCTTAGCCTCTGGTGCAAAATACACGAGCTTGGATGAACTGCTTGCTTTATCTGATATTATCACCTTACATTGTCCACTGCTGGCAGAAACAAAGTATATTATCAACGAACAGAACATTGCTAAAATGAAAACGGGAGTGATGTTGATTAACACGAGCCGCGGTGGTTTGATTGATACTAAGGCCGTGATCCGCGGGCTTAAAAAAGGACAAGTTGGTTATCTGGGCCTTGATGTTTACGAAGAAGAAGGGGATTTATTTTTTGAGGATTTATCGGGCACTGTGATCAGTGACGATGTTTTTGCTCGCTTAACAACTTTTCCCAATGTGATTATCACCGGGCATCAAGCTTTCTTTACAGATACTGCTTTACAAACTATCGCCGAAGTTACTTTAAGCAACTGCACTGAATTTGAGAAGACCGGTAACTGTGCCAATGCGATTAAATAAACCAAAAAAATCAGTCGAGGCGATAGAAAGCCTCAAAAAATAAAAAATCGCGTCTAGTTACCTTTACCACAATATATCGCGGGCTAAATAAAAATAAGACTTTTGATACAGCCCCGGATAAAAGATTTTTGTCAGACAGCCACCTTGACTACCACCTTTTTTACATAAGTTGGTTTGTTAATCGAATGCCGAGGGGCATGACCATCGCTGGGAAATAAAATGGCAAACTGTCCTTTTCTTAGCTGCACGGTTTGCGTGAGGTCCTCAGCTACTGAGCCGAAACGAATATCATTTTCGATATCATATTCGGTATTGTAAGAAATATCAGCTGCTGGTGCCCACCCAATACTCTCTTCGCCGTCTATTATATATTGCACATCGATATATTTCTGATGAGCCTCAAATTTATAAGGCTGGTTTAATGGAAATGTTTCGTATGATTGCACTGATGCATATATGCGTTTGCCGTCAAGCTCAATAATTCCATCGGCAATGGCCTCCAAATCTGGCTGCTGCAAAAACTCCACAGCTTTCTTAAATGTGCTTTCCAGCAACTGTTCGTTTGCATGCTTAATATCGGTGATAATCATGATTAGCCTCTTTATAGATTTAAGCTCTAGCTTAGTGTTTTTAAAAAGCCTTTTCCGTGGCCCATTTACGAATGCGTGCGATTAAATGGCGAAGCCCATCAGAACGGCCGGGGGTAAGATGCTCTCGTAAATGAATTTCAGAAAACAAATTTTCGATATCGAAGTCGAGAACTTCTTGAGCAGATTTCCCGACCAACAGGAAACGCACTAGCGAAATTAGGCCTTTTACAATTTGGCTGTCACTGTCAGCGACGAAGTCTAAACAATTAGGTTTATCTGCTGAGGTTATTGGTTTTAACCAAACATTACTTTGGCAGCCAAATAACTTATATTCATCGGTTTTGAATTGTTCCTCGATTGGGGGTAATTCCTTTCCTAACTCGATAATGTAGCGGTAGCGCTCTTCCCAATCATTCAGCTCAATGAAAATTGACTTAAGATCCTCAGCGTTTTCGAAGCCCATAAATTAATCCACTTGCTGTGGTTTGTCTTGACCTTTCCTGCGCCCAAGCGTTGTAGCTTTTTGCACCAGTAACGAAACGCCATTATACTCGATACCGTTTAAATTGTTGATCAGCTGCTTGGCTTTGTCCTCTATTAAGTCTACAAAGCCATAATGCTCGCGAATTGAAATATGCCTGATATCCTCTTTTTTGATTTCTCCCATATTCTCTGCCAGCTGGATAAATAACTCTTCATTCATGCCGTGAGAAGTGCCTTGACCAATATAAAGCCTTAGTTCGCTAACCTCATCTTTTCTAGGTGCATGATCACGAGAGCGGGAATACCAATCAGTTGAACGCGAATCGTTCCTATACCCCCTCCTATCGCGAGAATGATGTCTAGAATCTCCTCTATCGTTGTCACGATAAGACCTATCTCGCTCGTGGCGATCATGTCTTTCTCGCCCATCTCTTCCATAATGATCGCTGCGCGCAGAATGCCTATCATGATGATGATCGCGTCTATCCTCCTGGTGACCGGAACGGTCAGAAAATCTATCTCGTCTTTCATGATCATCGCGACGATTGTGACGACGATCGCTATTAAAGTCTTCTTGCGGATAATCCAAATTCTGTATGTCTAATTCTTCCTCAAGAGATACAGTACGAGCTGTTAGTTGTTTCTCTACTACGGAGCGCAACAATGTAGCAAACAAGTCGGTAACTTCTGAAGCTACAGTTATGCTGCCTAGGCGGCTGGAAAGAAAGGCAGCAGCCAGAGATTTATCTTCTGCTTTTAATTCGTTGGAGTTGGCGGTGATATTTTGTAGCCGTGCAAGCTTAGCCTGAATAATTGCTCCATTATCCGGTAAGGTATATTCAGCAAAGTTATATTCAAGTGTACGTTTAACTGCATGAAAGACGCTAAATTCTTTTGGCGAAACGAAAGTGATAACCGAAGTGTTCGTTGAACTTTGCTGGAGAACGCTGAGGCGCTTTTCGTAAATATCAGAATTTTCAGGAAGCGAGTAATTAATAATCAAATCCACGCTTTTGTTTAGTACGCAGTTTAAATTTTGTTCGCTGGAAACCAATACTTGAATACGATCGGCTTCCAGTTTAGCTGGTAATTTTTTAAGGATAAAATCCGGTAGAGAACTGCTTAATCGTCGGGCATTAATAGCGTTCCGTCGCAAAACAGCTTCAACAAATTCAATGTCAGATCGGCCATCGCAATAAACAAGGCAGAACTTAGTATTGTTTATGCCAATCAGGTTTAATAAGGCTTCTCTTTTGGCTGAAATGTCGGCAGATACATCACAAACAAAATGGGGAATTTCGGTATTTGGCTTAAACGTTGAACTATTATTCTCGGAACCACGATTGACCGCTGCCTCATTTGCATTTGCTTGGCATTCAGTGTTAGCTTGTTTTCCGTTGTTGTTGGAGTCGAAATTAGTATCAGCTTTAGCTTCTGAATTATTTGTTTGATTAAGTGTATTATTCATATTCGTTTATGTATTTTATTTTATTGGTTTAAATAAATTAGTTAATCGTAATGCGTGCTTTGCCTTTTCTTCGTTTCAACTTTATTTTTAAACTTAGTCTTAGCTTATTAACTGCCTTAGCGTACTTCGGCTGTAAAAATATGTGGCTTACCCCGCCTAATATTTATCCGCAAGATTATCTGTCAGTATTGACGCCGACCGAAGATACACAAATTAAGCTTAACAATCCAGTTTCTCCGAGTGTAGTTTTTAAAGAAAAACCACAAGATCAAGATGTAGATGAATTAGATAAAGAAGGTAAATTAATCGAAAACACTAAATTTTTCTCATTTGCTGCACATGATGGTGATATTACAGCACTAATCCCAACCGCCGATGGTCTTGGAGTTTTTTCCGCAGGCGCTGATGGCAAAATTTTATATAGCTATTTGGTTTTTAAAGATCAGAATACAAAAGATCTTGCTACAGCGACTTTGTACGTTGAAAGCTTGTTAGCTTCGCCACGATCTGTTTTTGCACTGAGCTTGTCGCCTGATGGGCGCTATCTAGCCATCGGACAATTTTCTTTGATTTCTGTTTTGGATATGCAGGAAAGGCGCATAATTGCTGAGCTTACGAGAGTGGAAGGGCGAATTACTTCATTAGCCTGGGATCCTGAGGGTAAATTAATTGCTCTTGGTCGCGCCGGTGGAGACATTTTTGTTTGGCCCTTTAAGGATGAATGGATTCAAGCGGAGAATCGCTTGGATAAGCTTGAGCATTATTCGGTTGGCTCATCTCCGATTGTAAAAATAATTTTTCATCCTTCAGGTAGAATGTTTTTCACCGCAGAAAAATCCGGAGGTATTTCAGCCTGGCGCTTACTTCGGACAGAGAGTGAAATTGGATTACGCGATGAGGATAACATTGTCATCGACCGAAAGAAGGAAGGCAATAAACGCATGGCGATAGGCCAGATTGACGGATCAATTGAGGATTTATATTTAGTTGAAGGTAGAAATACATTGGTGGCTTCAACTTCCGATGGTCGTTTAATGTGGTGGAAAATACGGGGTGCGCAAAAAATCCAGGCTTTGAATGTGGGTGCCGAGTCGATATTCGCTCTCGTTTCTTATCGACGCCCGGATAACAAATTTATCCTGATCTCAACATTAAGGAGCCAGGTAATAAAATTTTGGTGTGATATTTACACTGATAAAAATGATCAGGAACAAGTGTTTATGCAAACACCCAAGCTGAAAGAAGTAGAATTTTCTCAAGAAAATATAAATAAATATGCTCTTTTTGCTGAGACCCCGGTATTTAGCTCCCCAGTAAGTTTTATTTCCCATGTGAATGATTCAAAGGTCTTGTGGGTGGCGCAAAAAACAGGTAATCTACTGGCCTTTAATGTCGAAATGTTAAACGACTTGAACTACTGTTATTAACTGAATTAAATCGATAAGAAGGCTAATTTTTCATGAAACCGGTAGCGGCGGAAGTATTTTTCCCGAAGGTTGAAGAATCGATAATAAAGTATTGGAAAGAAAATAAGATTTTTCAGAAATCTATGGACCCTTGTGCGCCCACGGTGTTGGGGGAAAAGCCTAAGGCTCCACGTCCGGAATATTTATTTTATGATGGTCCTCCCTTTGCTACGGGGTTACCGCATTATGGTCATCTTCTGGCCGGCACGATCAAAGATGTTGTTGGCCGATTTTATACAATGAAGGGTTATCATGTTGATCGGCGTTTTGGCTGGGATTGTCATGGTATGCCAGTGGAATTTGAGATTCAAAAAACTCTTGACCTCAGCGGCGCCAAAGAAATTCGACAATATGGAGTAGCGAAGTTCAATGAAGAATGTCGCAAAATAGTTCAGCGCTACACTAAAGAGTGGGAAAGCTCCGTTGAGCGTATTGGACGTTGGGTGGATATGACCCGCCAGTATAAAACGATGGATCTTAATTATATGGAGTCCATCTGGTGGGTACTGAAAAGTCTCTATGAAAGGGGTTTGGTGTATGAGGGAGTAAAATGCGTTCCATATTCTTGGGCGATGAATACACCGCTAAGTAATTTTGAAGTAAACTTGAATTATAAGCAGGTTCAAGATCCGGCCATTACTTTACGCGCTGCCTTAAGGGGAAATGTTCTTCAGCATTTGGGGCTAGAAAATATTTCAACCAACTACCCGATTTATGCTTATGTTTGGACGACAACCCCCTGGACAATTCCCAGTAATATGGCTTTGGCTGTTAACCCGGAGATTAATTATTCTTTGGTTTTAAATGCCGGCGATAAAGAGATAGCCATCGTAGCCAGCGATTTACTAGCTGTACATTTCCCTGAGGTGGCACCAAAAAAGAACAAAAAATCAGAAGATTTTGTCCAGAATTATCATGTCTTGGCTGAGATAAAAGGCGAAAAGTTATTAGGGTTGGAGTACACTCCATTTTTCGACTTTTTCGAAGCGGATAGAGCAAATAACGCTTTTCGTATTTATAAGGGTGATTTTATTACAGCCGAAGACGGCACTGGTATCGTGCATTTGGCCTCTTTTGGTGAAGATGACTTGCGAGTGTTTGTTGAGCATAAGATTCCAATTGCTGATCCGGTTGATGAAAATGGTTGTTTTACTGATAAGTGCCCTGAATACCAGGGGCTGATGGTGAAAGATGCTGACGCAAAAATCATTCTAGATTTAAAAGCGCGAGGCGCATTGGTTAAACACGGCACCATTGAGCACTCCTATCCTTATTGTTGGCGCACCGATACTCCGCTGATTTATAAATCAATTTCCACATGGTTTGTCCGTGTCGAGTCTTTTCGTGAGGAACTGGTGGAAAATAATCAACAGATCAACTGGGTTCCGGAACATATCAAAGATGGAAGATTCGGTTATTGGCTTGCTGGGGCGCGCGATTGGGCAATTTCGCGTAACCGATTCTGGGGCACACCGATTCCTATTTGGAAGTGTCCCAACTGCGGACAGATTGTATGTTTAGGATCAGTGAAAGATTTGGAAGAAAAAAGCGGAGAAAAAATATCAGATTTGCATAGCCACTTCATTGATCATTTAACCTGGAAGTGTGAAAAATGCTCTTCCGGGCAAATGAAGCGCGTTCCCGAGGTGCTCGACTGTTGGTTTGAAAGCGGCTCCATGCCCTATGCGCAATGGCATTATCCTTTCGAGAACAAGGATGAATTTGAATTGAATTTTCCGGCAAATTTTATTGCTGAAGGCGTCGATCAAACACGCGGTTGGTTTTATACATTGCTTGTTCTTTCCACGGCTTTATTAAAAAGGCCGGCGTTTAAGAACGTTATAGTTAATGGTATCGTGCTAGCCGAAGACGGCAAGAAGATGTCCAAATCTTTAAAAAATTATGCTCCGCCTGAGGAGGTAATGGATAAACACGGTGCTGATGCACTGCGTTTATCTTTGCTTGGATCGCCGGCAACGCGGGCCGATGATGTTCGTTTTAGTGAGGCCAATGTAAAGCAAATAGTGCGTTCAACTTTGTTACCCCTTTGGAACGCATATAACTTTTTTGTAACTTATGCTTTGGTTGATAATTGGACACCGGAGCAGAGTAATAAAACGACAGTGAATAATTTGTTGGATCGCTGGATTTTATCGAAGGTTGCTTCCCTAGTCGAAGCGGTCGATTACGCGATGACCAATTATCGCCTATATGCGGCGGTGCCGCCATTGCTGGATTTTGTTGATCAGCTAACCAATTGGTATATTCGCTTAAATCGTCGCCGTTTTTGGGCTGGCTCTACAGCAGAAGAAATTGCTGATAAATTTTCCGCTTATAGCACTCTGCATAAGGTATTGCTTACTTTTGTACGTGCTTTGGCGCCACTAGCTCCTTTTATCTCCGAAGAAATTTTTCGTAATTTAGCCCAAGGAGTGAAGAATGTTGATCCGACAAGCGTTCATTTGAATCCTTTTCCTAAAGTTGAGGAACTGGAGGGCGCTGTGATTCAACCGGAATTAGAACAAGCGATGGAGCTGTTTGAAGAGATTATCTTATTGGGCAGAAACATTCGTAACGCACAAGGATTAAAGGTTCGTCAACCGTTGGCTTGTCTGACGATAATTTACCCGGATGCTCAAGTTATCGCGCGCATCAAGACCTTAGATGGCTATATTCGCGATGAGTTAAATGTAAAGAAGATAGAATACAGCATGGAAGAGTCTAAGTATGTGTCGCTCAAAGCGCAGCTCAATACGAAATTATTGGGTGGCGTTTTAGGTCCGAGATTGGGTTCCGATGGGATGGCAGAGCTTAGAAAAAAGATAGAACACTTAACTAGTCCAGAGATATGGAATTTAGAAAAAGGTGGCTCAATAAAATTCCGGGATTTGGATATTACTTTAAAAGAGATTTTAGTCATGCGCACTGTTAATGCCGGCATTAAGGCGGCGGCGTCTTCGGGACAGATCACTGTAATGTTAGATACCACCGTGACCAGTGAGTTACGCTTAGAGGGCTTAGCTCGTGAATTTGTCAATCGTGTGCAAAAGCTTAGAAAAGAAAGCAATTTTGAAGTTAGTGATCGAATAATTGTGCGTTACATGACAGCTTGCCCGCATATTTCACTGGCCTTAGATTCTCATCGCCATTACGTGATGGAAGAAGTGCTAGCCGTTGAAATGATTGCCGCAAAGTCGGAAAACGAAATTTCTCCAACGTTCTCTGCGGTCGAAGCACAGGAGATAGATGGCAAGTCGATTATTATCAGTTTAACTCGTCCGCAAGGATAACAAGTTACGGATATTTAATGAAAAAGTTGATGTTTAGTTGTTTGTTGTTTCTCGTTATTCTTGTGCTAGACCAGGTGACTAAGTATTGGGCCGCGATCACGCTTGCTGAAGGTAAAGGGATAGAGGTAATTCCTGGTCTATTTAATTTTACTCTGGTCTATAATCGTGGTGCGGCTTTTGGAATGTTTAGCCAATTGCCCGATTTGCCGCGGCGTTTAATCTTGGGTGTTGTTTCTATTATTGCTTTATTTGTTGTGTTTCGTTTCATGCTTCAAGATGCCAAAAAAGACAAAAGTAGCCTTATTGGTTTGGTGATGATACTTAGCGGAGCAGTGGGCAATATTATAGATCGCTTTCGCTTTGATTCTGTTGTCGACTTCCTTGATTTCTACATAGGCACTTATCACTGGCCTGCTTTTAACATTGCCGACAGCTCTATTTGCGTGGGTGTAGCTATCTTATTAATAAAAATGCTTTTCTTTTCTCAGGCCTCGAAATTATCCACCTGCCCTAACTAACATAAAAATAATGCAGAAATACTTAGTGGGCAAAACACTCAGCAAAACCCTACTGGCATATGCTACAATGCCACTGGGCGCGTAGCGAAAAACAATCTAGCGAAGTGACACTTTTATCGTATATATAATTGCCTCGGATGGTTAGTATTTGCAGTTTCAGCTAGGAGGAAAGAATGAAAAACGGAAAAATTTTAGTCATTTTGTCGATGGTCTTGATGTTGGCTGCTTGTTCTACAAATAAAGCGACAAAAGGTGCTTTAGCTGGCGGCGCTCTGGGAGCCGGCACGGGCGCGATTATTGGTAGTGCTACAGGGCATGCCGGCGCTGGCACGGCTATTGGTGCTGGTATTGGTGCTCTGGGTGGAGTTTTAATTGGTAATGAGATGGATAACCAGGATCAGGAACGTCAGCGCGTAGAAGAAAAACAGCTGCGTCAACAAGAAGAGATCGAAAGGCAAAGGCGTGAAATCGATGATATGAAGCGCCAACAACGCTATGATGATAGCTATCGCCGCTATTGATTAGAGAATTTATAGAAAACTTAGTCTATTAGCCTTATAGCTAACAGCTTTATGTTTGTTAAAATTTTGCTGGCTAGGCTGATAGTACTAAGTTATCTTTCCACCTGATAACCCCATTAATCTTTGCCCAGTGTTCTACCCGAACGCTGGTTGTTTGTGTGGAGTTAGTGGGTCTATGTATAAATTTAAAAATTCCGAGCATATTCTTTTCTATATGAATTAGTGAAGATCTTATGCGTCTTATATGATTGCAACTTGAAGAGGGGAAGTAAGATGAAAGAAGTCAGATTAGTCAACACCGGAAATCACCAACTTAAATTCGCTAACATTTGTTTGTTGATTCTTCTCCCGCTTTCTAGCTGTAGTTATTTAAATAAACAGGATCCTGATTTGAATTTACCTGAGCCGCAATTATCAACCACCTCTAAAGGTGCTCTTACCGGCGCTGCAATTGGTGCCGGTTTAGGATTAGCGATTGGCGCCAGTTCTGGCAATGCCGGGGAAGGATTAGCTATGGGCACGATTGCCGGTGCTGCAGCAGGCGGTGTTATCGGTAATGTCATGGAAAGGCAAGACAAGAAGAAACGACAGGAAATTGTTCAAGAGCAAGATAGCGTAATTGAAGAACAACAAATGAAAATAAACGAGTTGAAAAAAACTCGTGAAGATAAAGCACGTAGTACGCAATCAAAAACGAGCAAGTCAGCGATTGTTTCTAATGCTTCTCAAGCTTCCAGTCGTGCGATGTTGTCACGAAATTATAATCCAAAAAGTTCCAAGATCTATGTCAAGGAAGGATATAAAGGGAACCCACGCGCGCAGAGATTTTCTCTAAGTGATGATGTTGAAACTACTTCTAGTAAATCTATTGTGGAAAATAAAAAAGCACAACCAGTAATTGCTAAACAGGAATTAAGCAAGACCGCGAAAAGCGCGGAAATTACCACAAAAAAGCCAGCAGAGGATAAGGCTAAATTAGCTGCGACGACAAGGGTCGAAAAGAAAGGAACTACAATTAAAACAGAAGAAGTAAAGACAAAGCCAGCTGTCGTAACCAAAGAAGGAACGGCTAAAACCACAGCCGTCAGTGCACTTGAAGCAAAGAATGATAGTGGGCTGCCGCCGGCACGTAGTGTTGCTTCCAATACTGCCACCGGCACCATCGGCGAAGAAACTCAAGATGATGCTGAGGAAGCTGTAACTGAGGCAGTTAAGACTGTTTCTACCACCGCGCAACCTGCTACTCAGGTGGCAGCCGTGGCCCCGGCGGTAGAAACTCTGCCCAAAACAGTAGACTCAGCAGCAAAGAAAGCACCGGCTGATCCGGCATGTAGTAATGCCGAACAAGAAGCAATTCGTGCGCGTAATTCTTCATCCGATGCTGATCGTCTTTTCTATTTGCGTCGTGCCGCTAGATTGTGCCCCAGTTTCGCCGGCTATCACGTAGAAATTGGTCAGATCTACACGCAATTGGGACGTAAAGAAGACGCTCGCTTTGCTTTGGGAAAAGCTTTAGAGCTAGATCCCGATAATGCTTCAGCTAAAGAAAGATTAAACATATTGAATCAATAAAAGAGAAAGAGGATTGTTATGCGAATCACATTGTTGTTAATTGCTGTTATTGTTCTTAGTTCCTGTGCCATGAATAAGGCAACTCAAGGCACGCTTGCCGGTGGTGCTATCGGAGCCGGAACGGGAGCGATTATTGGGAGTGCCACGGGTCATGCTGGCGCCGGAACAGCAATTGGTGCGGGAATTGGTGCGGTTAGCGGAGCACTAATCGGTAACGCGTTTGATCAGCAAGATGAGCAAAATAGAAGATTGGAATCAGATGTTGAGCGCCAGCAGGCGATAATCGATGAAAATCGGCGTTTGATTGAAGAGCTTAAACGTGGAGGGGCGGATGTGTATTCCTCAAAACGTGGCGTAGTGGTAAATCTACCGGATGTGCTTTTCGCTTTTGATCGCGCTGATTTAACTTCGGCAGCAAGAAAAACTGTTCATGAAATTGCTAAGGTGGCGAACAAAACCGGTCGAACGATATCGGTAGAGGGGCATACCGATAATGTCGGAACCACTCTCTACAATGAAAAGTTATCAATCAACCGAGCGGAAAGCGTAGCTAAGGAGTTGGAGAAAAATAATGTATCTCCGGCGCGTTTGCGTGTGCGTGGTTTTGGCGAGGGTTATCCAATCGCTACCAATAATACAGACGCCGGTCGATCGCGTAATCGTCGAGTGGAAGTAATTTTTGAAAACGATTCGTATGAGGCGCGCCGCCCAGTAAATAATCCGGATTCTGTCCCCGAATATAATACGAATTCCTATCCTGATGATCGTCGCTACTAAAACATAAAGTATCCGCTTTGGGCCGACAATTTTGTCAAACATTGCGGGACAGATGATATAAACAACATAGGGGAATATGGATTTTGAGTTAGCCAAGCTTGCGAAATTCTCGGGGCGTAAAGGGCCACAGTTAATAGTCGTAATGGATGGCGTCGGTCTAGGCCGTGATGATGAAGGGAATGCTGTAAAAAGAGCATATACCCCGAGCTTAAATAAACTTTTTAGCACCTGTCCTTGGACCAAGCTGATGGCTCACGGTACCGCTGTGGGGTTGCCCTCGGACGACGATATGGGAAACTCAGAGGTTGGCCATAATGCTATTGGAGCCGGCAGAGTTTATGCTCAAGGAGCGAAGCTAGTTAATGAAGCAATTAGCAGCGGACGTTTGTATGAAGGTGAAGTGTGGCAACGTATTATCCAACAGGTTAAATCTCATAATACTAAATTGCATTTTATTGGGTTACTTTCCGATGGCAATGTCCATGCGCACATCGATCATTTGTTTGCTCTTTTAAGAAAAAGCGCTGCCGAAGGATTAAAAAATGTTTGTGTTCATCCTTTGCTTGATGGTCGTGACGTAGATCCAACATCAGCACTTCAGTATATCGAGCCTTTAGAGAAACAACTTGCTGAGATTAATGCTCAGAGTGGGGCAAATTATCGCATTGCCTCCGGTGGTGGTCGCATGTTGGTAACAATGGATCGCTACCAGATAGATTGGAATATTGTTAAGCGCGGTTGGCATGCTCATGTGCTAGGAAAGGGTAGGTCATTTAAGTCGGCCACTGAGGCAATTACCGCTTATCGTGAGGAAAATCCTGGTATCCAGGATCAAAATTTGCCGGAGTTTGTGGTTGTTAACGCGAACGGTCAGCCACTAGGGCCCATTGAAGATGGCGACGGCGTCATTTTTTATAATTTTCGTGGAGATCGTTCTATCGAAATTAGTCTGGCTTTTGAAGAACAGGATTTCCCATATTTTGACCGCGAGCGCTTACCCCAAGTTTGTTATGCCGGTATGATGCAATATGATGGTGACTTGCATATTCCTAAATCTTATTTGGTTAATCCACCGACTATTGAAAATACTATGGGCGAATATCTGGCGCGCAATCAAATTCGCCAGTTCGCTTGTTCTGAAACGCAGAAATATGGCCACGTAACCTATTTTTGGAACGGTAATAGGAGTGGCATGTTCGACGAGAAGTTTGAAACTTATCTGCAAGTTGACTCTGATATTGTCCCATTTGAGCAACGCCCCTGGATGAAAGCGGCAGAGATTACTGATGCTACAATTAAGGCTGTTCTTTCCGGAAAGTATCAGCAAATTCGCATTAATTTACCCAATGGCGATATGGTCGGTCACACCGGAAATTTTGCTGCCGCAGTGATAGCTGTAAGCACCGTAGATTTATGTCTTGCTCGTTTACTGGAGGCAGTTAATAAGGTTAACGGAGTGGCCTTGATTACTGCTGATCATGGCAATGCTGATGAGATGTATGAGTATGACAAAAAGAAAAATGCTTATAAGCGCGATGAGCGTGGAGAGCTAAAACCATTAGTTAGCCATACCCTTAACCCTGTGCCATTTATTATTTATGATAGTGCCAATAACGGTGACTATGAAATAGTTCAGAATCCAGCAGCGGGCTTAGCAAATATTGCGGCCACAGCCTTTAATCTTTTAGGCTATGAAGCTCCTGAAGGTTTTTCCCCTTCGCTGGTAAAGTTTAGGTAGGGAGCCGAGTCGAGTTCTTGCTGTTTTTCGGACAAAAAAATAAAAAAGGCTGTATAAGGTGGGACGACTTACACAGCCCAAGAAGTATTGGCTATTCTACGCGCTGCGAAGAATCCGGAATTTGGAATTTTTGCGTTTGCCCATTATCTAAACGAGCCACGACATAACAATTATCCGGATACCCACTGCCGGGCTTACCAAAACGGAATGTCGCGCGGTTACCGTTTGTGGCGCCGGTGAAACGTCCACGGTCTAATAGTTGACCGCCATTTTCCGGATCCCCTGAATAAATTTCAAGTCCGGCAACACTGCCCGTTAGTGAAGAAGGCAATAGAACAGCTAATTTACCGTCGGATTCAGAAATCGGCTTCCATAAAAAGCCGCCTTTCCCTCCGCCATGTCCCGATCCTCCGGATCCGTTTGGGAACCCTCCTTCTGCTGCACCGGCCATAGCCTGTGGAGCAACATTTGATGGAGCATTAAGAGAGCGTGCGTCGGCAGTTATTTCTCCAGTTTCCAGGCCTTCTAAATTTGCTAAAGTTTTTTCTAGCGCTTCTTCCATGGGCAATGCGGCGATTGTATTATCAGACTCGCTACCTTTGCTGTCATAAAGGGCGGTCAGATTGTCATCGATTTGCGCAGCGCGGAAGCTGATGCCGTTAATTTTTTCAGCATCTTCGGCTGATACTTTTCCATTGGAGACAAGGATCTTCAAGCTTGCTTTTACAATATCTTCCGGAGAAGCTTCTCCGGACATGCTGCTGACAATATTTTCAAATGTATCTAAGTATTCCTTACCTAACTTTTCGTCTTGTTTATTGAGCATGTAATAAACGATGCCGTGTTGTAACTGTTCTTCATTGATTTTACCTTGCGCATCTGGTGCCAGCACCAGTTTCATGGCCTCAGCGTAATCATCATATGATTCTATTCCGGGCTGCATATTGTCGCTCTTGCCGGAACCGTTAATCTCTTTTCTGGCTTCAATTATTTTATTTTCAATGGCATTTAATTCGTCTTTCTTATGATCTAACTGCAGAGAGAGTAATTCATAAAAATGCTCATTAACAGCAGAGGAAGACGTATCTTTGCCCCCGGTGTAATAGGCGGCTAAAGAATTGGAAAATTTATTTTCCTTGTTAATTTTGTTTATTAAACCAGCGGTCCTAAAGTCGCTGATATCAACGCCAAGCGTGGTAGCTAAGAAATCAATTGATTTATTTTCGATGAAAGACATATAAACCTCGAAAAAATATAAATTAATAAAAGTTTAACTATAATGATCACTCAAGAGCACAATAGTTTTAAAAAAATTAAGCGTTTATAAATAACAGTAATCAGTTTTTGTTACGAATCTGTTTCAAGAGTTTTATTGTCTTGAAGCAGGTTTAATAATCTTGTGAAGAGTTAGTTTTCCTTCTAAAGCACGAGCTTTGTTAAGGTTACCCCCTAGAAAGCTCGCCCGGAAAGCGCATCACAAGATCACTCAGCAGTTACTCTATTTACAGCCGCTGTTTATATTTTCGTATAAAGAGGGATTTTTATTGCCGACGAATCTTGTCAAGAAAGCGCAAAATGTTTACAAATGCCTGATTTAACAATATGTATTTTTCTTTTTAAAGATTAATTTATTTTTCAGAGTTTTATATTTTTACGTGAAATTGGCAAGCATCAACAAAAAGCTGGTGAAAGGAAAGGGACTGGAGTTTTTCGTCGGTTTCATTACATCGGCTGGATGTCTGGCCTGGATTATTTACTACATTGAAGAAAGTAAGTTTATTGGAGAATTGCGGGGGGCAGATATATCCCTCATTGCTTTGGCAGTTGCTATAATTTTTATCAGTTATGTTATTCGCGGAGCCCGCTGGCCTCTTTTTTTTGAAGGTCGAAATATAAGTTTTTATAATTCATTTCGCTGTTTGATTGTTGGCTTTTTTATGAACAATATGTTGCCGGCCCGTATTGGCGAATTTATTCGCGCGCATGTTGGTGGACGCGTTACTCGCTTAAGCCGGGCATTGGTTTTGGCGACTGTGGCAGGGGAACGTTTAGCCGATGGCATTGTAATCAGCTTTTATTTTATCGTATTTTTCACCTTTGGTGCAACAGTTCAGCAATATGAAGATGGTCGGGCAATATATGTTGTTTGTTATTTATTTGCTGCTGCCGGGTTGATGACTTCCGTAGTGTTGTTTTTTCGCAAGTTGTTCTTTCGGTTTTTAGAAATAATATTAGGTTATTTCCCTAATAAGATGTTGGGCTACTCATTTAAGAAATTAAATCTATTCGTCGATGGTCTTGAACCAATGATGAAACTTAAAAATATGCTACCCATTTTGGCAGAATCACTTTTGATTTGGGGATTGGAGTTGTTAGCTTATTATTTGGTAACGATAGCTTTTCATCAACAAATGAACCTAGCCGGATTAAGTCTATTTTTGGCTGTTGTTAATTTTAGCTCTCTAATTCCGGCTATGCCCGCCGGGATTGGTGTTATCGAGGCCTTAGCTACTTTATCATTGGTAAAGATTGGAATTAATAAGGAAACAGCCTTGGCGATGGTAGCTACGCAGCATATTATTCAGATAGCTGTTGTCGGAATTCCCGGAGCATATTATTTCTATTCCACTATGGGTGGAAGAATACCGGAGACAAATCAATTGATCAGCGGAGAGACAGTATGAGCAAAAATGATTCTGTACAAACAGGTGTGCTTGCATTGTCTATCGTTATTCCGGCTTACAATGAAGAGCAAAGAATTGGCTTAACGCTTGATCAAACGATTGAGTATTTTGCCAAAAAACAAATTTCTTATGAGATAATAGTTGTCGATGATGGTAGTAAGGATAAAACTAAAATCGTCGTCGATACCTACTGCAAGAAGTTACCATTGGTTAAACTGTTAGCACTAGAGAAGAACTCCGGTAAAGGAGCCGCTGTCTCGGCTGGCGTGGTTGCTGCTCAAGGAAATGTTATTATCTATATGGATGCTGATGGTGCTACGCCCATAGAAGAGATCGAAAGATTATTTCGCGAAATCGAGGCCGGCGCTCATATCGCTATTGGCTCACGCGCACTGTTCTCTAGCGAGACGGCCATTAAGACGATTTGGACTAGAAAACTTATAGGCCGCATTTTCAATTTAATTGTAAATATTTTTGTGCTTCCGGCTGTTGCTGACACGCAGTGCGGCTTTAAAATGTTTAGAAAGATTGTTGCCCACGAAATCTTCCCGCGCCTAAAATCCAGTCGCTTTGCTTTTGATGTTGAGATCCTTTATTTGGCCCGCAAAATGGGTTGCATTATTGCCGAGGTACCTATCAATTGGAATAATGTTCCAGGCTCAAAGGTTAATATTATAAGTGACTCCACAGACATGTTGTTTGATATTCTGACTATTCCTTTTCGCAAATATGGCAAGTTGCCTCAGATATCCAATTTAGAGAATTAATTGCTAAGGTAAATGTTTTGTTAAGCTGCTTCCCAAGGTATTGGCCAGGGGGAGGGGTAGTTTTTGCCACATTTTTGAGAGCAAAGAAAACTTGGCGTTTTTGTTGCTAATCTCCGGTAGCACCGATGAGCCAAGATACTGCCAATTTAAGGTTAATGGCTGGGCTCCCCACTGTTGTTTGAAATGGAAAGTTCCGGAATCGGGAGAAGATCGCCCAAAATCAAATATTTCATAGCCTTGCTGACAAGCAGCTTTAATTGCTTCCCAATACATAAGCATGTTTGGCGAATAATAATTTTCTGATCTTAATGATGAGGCCCAAAGAATTTCCAGATATTTTCCAGCACCAATAAGAAAACCGGCGGCTACTGGTCTCTCCCCCTGATAGGCGATAACTACCAATACTTGAGCCGCGAATAACTCAGCTGTTTTTGCAAATAAAGCTCGCGGATAAACCGGTATGCCTAAATCACGCATATTGCGGCAAAAAATGTAGTAGAAGTCCTCAATGGCTTGACTATCATAGCCCTGGCTAACTTTAACTGTTACCCCTTCTTTTATTGGGCGGTTTATTTGGCTACGTAGCTTTGCCGGGAAAGAATCAAATAATATTTCAGCATCATGAGACAAAGGTAGTAGCATGGCAACTTTATGTTGGCGCAATATTAAATTATCAGCACTGGAGTTGATAGCGGTTCTCTGGCGCAATTCCGCGTAATTGACTTCTCGAGAGTTGGCTAGTTCTCGACACTTACTTATCAACAGATCGGAAACTTCTTGATTATCTGCAATGATACCACCAGCGTTAAGATACGGGACGGAAACTAAAGCACGGCCAAAAAGAAAACTGTTTACAAAAAATAAAGGAGCTATGCCAACTACTAAATTACTATCTAGCGCCAACAGATAACATGGCTTGTGAGAAAAAATGCTTCGAATAATACTACGCCATGGCCAATAGTAAGCATGATTATCTACTACTTTTTTTTGGCAGTAATTTTGCCAAATGAACTCATCATAGTCAGTGGCAATTCTGATGTTAATCATAGTGTGTCACTGACCTGCTCGTAGTAGGTTTTTAATGTCGAAAATTGGTTGATGGCGATGATTCTTTCTAGTTTATCGGGAAAACTTTTTAATCCTTGATAGTGACGGATTTTACTTAAAAGCGGCAACTTAGCAAAATAGGGCTGCCCACTATCAAGCTCCCATGGATGAAAATAACAAACGGCCGGACGGAGTTCCCGGTTATTGATTGTTTTTAAGGCCCAGCGTGTATAGCTTAATGGGAGTAAACGCCAGTATGCTCCGCCTGCGGCAGGTAAATTTATATTTTTTGTGAAAATTTTATAGGCGACAACTGCTAAAGGAAAAACTACCAAGCTGCCATGATCTGTCACTACTCGATAGGGATTAAGGGGTTTGTCAGGATTGCTATAACGAGGATGGTAAATTGGGTAAACACTAGAGTCATAAAGGTAACCGGCTTTAGCCAAAATTTCATGAGCCCAAGGGGTGGCATCGGTGATGGAAAAATTTGGTGCTCGATAACCAATTACTTTTTGTCCCACTAAATCTTCAAGTAGAGTTTTTGCTTCGCTAACATCCTGATAAAAATCATTCTGGCTGAGCTGATAAATCAGCTGGTGATTAAAGCCGTGAGAGGCAATTTCATGTCCGGCTACAGCGATAGTTTTTACTAGCTTAGGATGCTTTTTTGCGATAAAGCCCAAAACAAAAAAAGTTGCTTTAGTATTATGAATGGAGAGTATCTCCAATACACGCTGAACTAATTGCTCTACCCGCGATTCTGTGCTTAACCACTTAGACCTGGGCAGGACAGGTTCAAGGTTTGTGGCATGATAATAATCTTCGGTATCAACTGATAAAAAGTTTAACATAACAAAGAGAAATTAGAGCATGACCTTTTCATGGAGAAAATTAGCCCCGGCAGGTAACTTTCCGTCACTTGCGGCACTTAGTCGTGCTTATCGCAAGTTAGAAAGACTTAATCAAGAGTCAGATCGTGATTATTTAGTCGCGGCATTGGAAAAACTGGGAAATGCCCTATGTTTACAGAGCGATGCTGAGCAAGTTTATTTTTACGGCTCAGGCAGCGAGGCCATTTATCGTATTTTGCTCGCCTTAAAAAAAGTAACAGACAAAAATATAGTGGCGCTTAGTGCTTATACCTGCCCGGATATAGTTACTGCCTGTTTACATGCGGGCTTTCAGGTGCTGCCTGTTGATATAAGTCCCTACAGCTTGGAAATGGATACCTCGACAATTGCTGATGAACACCTCGAACAAATTGCTGCGGTGGTGCTTTCTAATTTGTATGGATTAACTGACTCTCTAGAGCCGCTAAAGCGTAATAAATGGTTGCTTATCGACGATGCCTGCCAAGGTTTTTTTAGCAGAGACGAAAATGGTCATGTTGGTTGCCGCGCAAACACTATCGGGGTGGTGAGTTTTAGTCGCGGCAAAGCAATATGTGGTTTTGGAGGTGGAGGTGTTTTGATTGGTAGGCATAGTTTTCGAAAAGAACTGACTAAAGATGTGATTAGCAAACTGGCGGAGAGTTACGAAGCGGAAATAGATGTGCTAGGATTGGCGAGATTGGCCTATCATATTTTAAAAATAGGCGGCCAAACAATTTTAGAACGCCCACAATTTTATGCTCTTCCGGTGGCCGCGCCTTTCTTGCATCTCGGTCAAACGATAATCAAGAAGCAAGTAATGATGAAACCGATTAATTTGCCACAAATCGTCGCTGCTTGGGCGCAAATTAAAGAACAAAATAATGTAACATTTCCGGCCCATGCCCAGCTTTGGCATGAAATGTTGCAGGGCTTAGAAGTTATTGAACCATTTATTGAAAGAGGGGTTGATTTTTCCGGTAGCGTGCGAGTGCAGCGCTATCCGTTAGTTTTAGCCAGCGATGAACAAAGAGACAAAGTCTTAAGCAAATTAAACCAATTCGGCTTAGGCGCTAGCGCATCATATCCGCAGGCGATCACTGACTACAGAGAATTTCAAGGAGCAGGGCTAATTAGTTGCCCTTGTCCTAATGCGCAACAAGTCGCCAAAAGAATTATTACTGTACCAATACATAAATATGTGCGCATGGAAGATATTCATCAAGGCTGCCAAGTTATCAGAGCCTGTTTGGCTGCATAGATTAACCTGAGTCTTATACACAAATCGATCAAATGCGTTACTTTGGACCAGCACACGTCAGCGCCATCGGCGTAAGAAAATGCCGCGTGCATGCGGGGCGCCGGCGACCCAGTTGTTCGCTGACGCTCACAACAAGAGTGCGCGTTCCACAAGCGTTTGTGAAATTTTCTAGCGCCCTGGCGGCGTGGCCGAGGCTGTTGTTAACAAATGGATAGGCCGGTGCGTTTCCTTCTTTAAGTATGTTGGGATGTAGGGCATACATCCCTTAGCTTAAGGGGACAGAAGTCGTTTGATATTTTTTTGGTAACTTGATTGTTCTTACCTTTTTTGTCGTTGAACTTAGTATCAAGACTATGTTTCCTGCCGGCCGGTAAACAGCCAAATCGGCAACATCGTCGCTATCAATACTAGTTAATAGAGGGATGTCGTTTTTTTGCCCGAGCTTAAATTTCTTACGTGTGCTCCAAGTGCGTTTTTTAGCTGAATAGGCGAGGATTTTAAAAACATTGTTTTGCTTATCATAGATGATCGGCTCAGCCTTGCCATCGCCATCATAATCCGCACCGAATACTTTTGCGTCGGCGGAATTAACTAAAGTTCTGACCTTCCCCGATCGGGATAGGTGTATGCGCCAAGTCCCAGTTTTTCTATAGTAAACAGCCAAATCACTGTAGCCATCACCATCGTAATCAGCAACAACAGCTTGACCGCCTTTGCCAAAATTACGACGGCTTTGAGTGTTAGTTATACAGTCACGGATATACCAATCACCACTTGAGGAATTAAAAAGTGCATAATCCAAGCAATGGTTTCCCTTATAACGTGCCGGAACGGGGATTAATTTAGCAGTGGTACCAAATTTAAGTGATCCTGTGCCCTGAATACCGACACCATTTGTAAGTGTATAGAACCAATGTCCGTTAAAGTAGCTCATCGCATCGGCACGTCCATCACCGTTATAATCAGCAGGTAAACCGTAATGGCGATTTTCAGCCCGTGGCCAAGTGCTAGCAAGGCCGGCAATGAGCCGTTTATCGGTATAGTAGTATTTTAATTTCCCTGATTTTATATTGTAAGTTTTAAAGGAAATATTGCTATTACTGTTAGTATATTTGATGACAATATCGCCACTACCGTCGCCATTGATATCGGTATTGGCGCGAATCTCAACCTTGCTACCAACAAAATTACAGGGTCTCGTATCATCCGCCGTTCGTTTGCAGCGCTGAAAATAGAAATTGTAGTTAAGTATTTTAGCTGTCACTTCGTGGTAAACAGGGATGGCCAGATCAAATCGATAATCACCGTTACTATTTGTTTTGCTTGTTACAGTTTTATTGGAGCCGTCTAGGTGACGCAGTATAACATCGACATTGGGCAATGGTTTGCCAGCTTTATTTACCACCCTTCCCATGGAGCGCTGAACAAAAAGCTTTTGGGCAGTGAAATTATTAATGACGTTGTTGGCGCTATTAGCTGCAATAGAGGCCGGACTAAAGCTATAACCATCTTTGCTGGCCATGAGCGTATAAGCACGATTAATCGATACATTGGCAATTACGTAATTGCCTTGAGCATCGGTAGTTGCGGAACCAAACTCCGGAGATTTAACCAGAACACCGGCTAATCCACCGGCATTAAGTAACACTTTTCCTGATAATTGCACTGTTGTACTAATCGTAGTTACTGCAAGGTTTATGGTGAGATTTGTGGATACGACGCCGGAAACTGAGGGGATATTAAAATTATAACCGGGTTTCTCCGGAGTAATCACATAGACGCTATTTTGGGCGATGTTAGTGAAATAGTAATAGCCTTTAGCATCTGTGATGGCGGTGCCCCAGGAATTAGTACGGATATTCACTCCGGGCACTCCGCTACCTGAATATGTAACACGACCGCTGATGGTAAAACGTAATCCGATGTTACTTGCGGTGAATATTTTATTTTGAATATAATCAGAAACTGTTCCTGAAAAACTTGATGGGCTAAAGGAATAACCATTTTTTTCGGCAGCTATCACATAATTGATGTTGCGTGGCACCGCATTAAATACGTAGTTTCCTTGAGCATCAGTTATTACTGAGCCAAATGAATTCGAACGAATCGTAACGCCGGCTAATCCTTGATTATTATAAATTACTCTGCCGGATAGAGTTACTGTTGATGTTAATTGCATACCGATAAAGTCAATTTGCTTCGTTGCGGTGGCATTGCCTGAAACTAAAGCCGGTGAAAACTGATAGCCGGCTTTTTCGGCTTTAATCGTATAAGCCTGGTTAAGTGTAATATTAGTTATTTGGTAATAGCCACTGGTATTAGTAGTAGCAGTACCGTAAAGGTTAGTTGTTAATGTTACGCCGGAAAGTGGCTTACCTGAGGAGTCTTGCACATAACCATTTATAACGATTTTTCCATTAAAACTGCCTTGGGTAGTAAAATTAAGCGTAATATTTGCCGAGGCCGTTCCTGTAGATGTAGCCGGAGAAAAACTATAACCAGCTTTTTCAGCGACGATAGAATAGCTGCTGCCACGTGTGATATTGAAATTATAAGTTCCGTCGGTCGCTGTTTGGGCCACTGCCGCCCCATTATTCTTGATTACTACTCCAGCCAACGCGTTATTATTATAAGTTACTCTGCCGGAGATAGTAATATAATTGCTGGTTGCGGTAAAATTATAGGTAGCATTTCTTGTCGCTGTTCCGGTTACCGATGCGGGGCTAAACTGATAACCATTTTTAATTGGTATCAATGTGAAATTCTGATTCGTTAAGACATTAAGCGCATAATAGCCTTGATTATCGGTTTGTGTAGTTCCAAAAGCATTGGAGGCAACGATTACACCAGCCAGGCCTTGACCATTAATTGTTATGCGTCCTGTCATATTATAGCTGGTGCCGACAGCGCGCAGTGCCGCATTGCCATCGACGATACCACCGGAAACGATTTTCCCGGTAAGGCTATTTCGCGGGCGGGAGGTGGAAATTAAATAATTACGTATTTGCGTCGGAGAGAGAGTAGGATTTTGTTCAAGCATTAAGCTAGCTAATCCGCTGACAAATGGCGCGGCCATGGAGGAACCGCTGAGAAAACCATACTGATCTCCGCGAATGGTAGAATAGATGTCGTCGCCGGGCGCGCTAAGATCGACAGTTGTTTTTCCGTAATTAACCCAGGGCACACCGTTTTCCGAAGCCAGATAACCTCTGTAATCATGGCCGGTAACAGAAATAATATTGTCTAAATTGAAATTTGCCGGGTACATTGGGACAACGTCATTATTTGCACCTTCGTTGCCGGCAGCTGTCACAACAATAATATTCTGATCACGTAACTGTCGCATTGCGTCAAACAAAAAGGCATCATACTCATTAATGCCCCATGAAGCATTAAGCACGCGCACTGGGACTCCAGCTTCTTTGGCATCAAGCACATAGTCAATGCTCATAAGCAGCGAATCCATGGTTAGGCTATCTCCGCCGTTATCCGATAGCGCCTTGATAATCATTAACTTAGCATTCCACTTCACTCCGCATATCCCAGTGCCATTATTGCCGCGTGCGGCGATAGTTCCCGCGATATGGGTTCCATGACTGTAAGTATCAGAATCTTCGGGAACACCGTCGCTAACAGTATTGCCAAAATCGGCACCATTGACGTCATCGATTAGCCCATTGCCATCATTGTCGATTCTATCACCGGCTATTTCTTTAGGATTGATCCAGAGATTATTGCGTAAGTCTTGATGATTAAGGTAAGCGCCGGAATCAATTATAGCCACTACATTACTTCCTGTGCCGGTGCTGATATCCCACATAGTAGGAGCATTGATATCATTGTCATTACTATTGTTTAAACCCCATTGCTGAGAGAATTTGCTATCATTAGGAGGAGCAAAAAGTTTAACCTTCCGATTAGGGGCAATAATCAGGGAATTGCCGTATTGCGCTTCTAGCGTTTTAACTTCTTCAGCGCTAAGCTCAGTAACGATAATGTTTGAACGTGGCAATGATCGCACTATTCCTTCATTACGAATACCAGTCTTTTCTGCTGCTTTAAGTAGTGCTGCGCGGCGAATATGTTTTTTAGCCATTAGCGAGACAGCAGCACTTTTCGTTAGCAGCGGCGCTTCTTCGTTGTCTACTACGCTTTGTGCGTAACGGATTAAATATTTTTGTTTTTCTTGCGCTTGGGCAGAAGTTGCAACGAGGACTAAGCTCAGCAAAATAAATAAATTAAAAGACAAAAACTTTTTCACCATAAAACCTTAAACCAAAAAAACAGAGTTAACTATTGGTGTTATGGGAAGAATATTTGGTGAGGTGATGATAAGAGTGCTTCCTAGACAATAATATAGATAAGGAAAACTCTTTCCTTGTTGAAGGAATCTAGGCTAGGTAGTAAGTATCTGTTGCCATTAGCAATAATGATCGACAATAAAAAGAGTATTGACGGCCCGTTAGGGCAAAAGGAAATATGCAAGTAACAGAAGGTATCTTTTGGTTTTCGGTTCTAGGTGTGTTCTACCCCTATCTTGGTTACCCGCTAATTCTTTTCCTTCTGAATAAGAAGGCTAAAACTAGAGTGGTTGAAGCCTCCGGCAAGGCCCCGCTTAGCGCCTCGATCATCATCACTTGTCGGAACGAAGAGCAAGTTATTGGCACTAAGCTGGACAATACTTTATCCTTAAAATTTCGGCAGGGATCAGTGCAAAGCGAAGGAGTAGAGGTGATAGTCGCTTCCGATGCCAGTGAAGATGGTACCGATCAAATAGTCAAAGAGTATGCTCAACGTGGTGTGAGGTTGATAGCCTTGGGCGAGCGGGGTGGTAAAGAATGTGCTCAGGCGCGAGCTTTGGAAAGTGCGCGAGGCGAAATTATTATTTTTACTGATGCCAGAACGCGCCTAAAAGATGATGCTTTGGAAAAAGCACTTAAATATTTTGATGATAAGCAGATTGGAGCAGTTAGTAGCATGGATGTGCTGGAAGGAGATAAGCTTAGTGGGGAAGGAGCGTATGTCGGTTACGAAATGACTTTGCGCCGCATAGAGTCAGAATTTTACTCATTGGTGGGATTAAGTGGATCGGCTTTTGCTGTTCGTAAAAGTATTTGTCAGAATCTGGATACGACAATTCCTTCAGATTTCGCCTGCTTAATGAAAACAGTTAAGTGTGGATATAGAGGGAAATTGGCTGAAGACTTTGTCTGCTATTACGGAGCTCTGAATAGCGCCAAAGCTGAGTATAAAAGAAAGGTTAGAACGGTGCTGCGTGGTATTACCGCGTTGTTTGTCTGTCGCGAAATGATGAATATAAAACGTTTTGGGGTATTTAGTTGGGAGTTGATTAGCCATAAGCTTTGTCGTTGGCTTGTCCCCTGGTTTATTGCCATTGCTGCGCTTAGTTTGTTCAGCTTACGAGAAGTTGCTCCTTTATATAGTTCATTTTTTTGGATCATGTGCGCATCCTTGTTGCTGGCGGCATTAGGTTTTGCTGACAAGACTTGTGCTCGAAGCCCCATTTGTAAAATTCCCATGTTTTTTCTTTTGAGCAATGCGGCGATTTTGCATGCTTGGATAAAATGGCTATCCGGCAAGCGTCAAGTAAGCTGGACTCCTTCTGATAGGTAAAAATATCAAGAGCTGTCTCTACTGTTAGAGACAAAATCGATAATTCTACTTGGCTAAAACCAGGCACTGTAATAAACCTAAGCTAATGAGTTTTTGTTTCACTTCGTTCAAAATTCATTGGCGATTGGTTTGTCAGGACAACATGAGAAAAATAATAGCGCAAATAACGTTTCTTTTAACTGACTTGCTGATGATTTTGAGCATTGCGGTATTTTGGTTTCAAAGTTCAGCAGAGTCTATCCGTCAAGGTTTTGCCATGGAGCTAGTTGCTTATGGTCGACTCTGTGGATTATTTGCCTGGTATTTAGCGCTTAAGCAGATTCTTTATATTGGGCGAGTTCAATGGTTACAGATGCCTTTTGGCTTTGCTTCTTTAGCCAATCTTCATAAAAGAAACGGTATATTGGTTTATTTGTTGATCGGATTACACATCCTATTATTAACCGTTGGATTGAGCATCAAGTATGAACGCAGCTTTTTAGTTCAGATCTTTAGTTTCTTGAACTACAGTGAAGATTTCATTATCGCGGCCCTTGGCTTTCTCTTACTGACAGGAGTTGTGCTAGTTACGCTGCTTAAAAAACGATTTAAGTACGAAACTTGGTATTATTTGCATTTAACTGTGTATTTAACGCTAATTCTTTCTTGGGAACATCCACTGGAGTTTGGCCACGATTTTGAAAAGAACGCGTTATTTAAAAATATTTGGATTATCCTTACTGTCTTTTGCTTAATTAATATTGTTGCTTATCGTTTTCTACTGCCTTTGTTGACCTATTGGCGACAGAAATTTACGGTTAGTCGTATTGTGCAGGAGAATGACGACGTCTGGTCTATCTATATCTCTGGGCAGGCTATTAATCGCCTAAGGATTGAAGCCGGACAGTTTATTGTTGTTAGATTTTTGCAAAAGAATCTTTGGAAGGAGGCTCATCCATTTTCGGTTTCTGCTTTGCCGTCAACAAAAGAGCTACGTATTACAGTAAAAGCACTTGGTGATTTTACCAATAATGTTTCTCAAATTCCCGTTGGAACAAAAGTGCTTATTGAGGGGCCACATGGTGATTTTACCTATCAGCGGGCCAGCGGTAAGAAAGTGCTGCTGCTTGCTGGTGGTATTGGGATTACGCCGCTCAGATCTATTGCTGAGGCTTTACTTAAGCAGGGGCGGGAAGTGGTTTTGTTCTATAGCCATAGATATGAACGGGACGGAGTATTTATAGCGGAGCTGGATGCTCTAAAAGAGCAAGGGCTAAAGGTCTTTCATGTTATTAGCCGTGGAGATATCAATATTGGTGAGCAGGGGCGCATAAACAAAGAGCGCTTGCGGCGGCTTGTAAATAATGTTGAGGATTATGAAACGTTTATTTGCGGTCCGGTTTCCATGATGTCTGATTGTCATGCCATTGTTCGTTCTTTGGGCGTTCCGCGCAAAAAAATATACGCCGAGCGATTTATTTATTGAGGGCTACCCAAAAAGATGGACTGAGTTTTTCAGGTTAACCGATCAGGCCATACTTAATAGCCATCTGCGCCAATTCAGCATTGCTGTGGCAATTTAACTTTTTAAGAATATTAGCGCGATGAGTGTCTATCGTGCGTGGCGAAATATGCAGCATATTGGCAATCTCACGATTGGGGTTGCCTTCACAAAGCAATTTCATGATTTCCCGTTCACGGTCAGTTAAGGTATCTAGCGGCGTGCTGATTCTATTACCCATAAGGTTTTGTTGAATAACTCCGCTACAAACTTCCGGGCTCAAATAAGTTTGTCCACGCATTAAGGCCTTTATGGCGAACTCCAACTCATCACGCGATGATTTCTTAGGAATGAAACCGTTGGCCCCGGCTTTCATCGCTTCAGCAGAAGAATACCCATCATCTTTAGCTGAGAGTACCAAAATCCTTGGTGCGTTGGAGGATTTATGTAGGCGGTTGATAACCTCAATGCCGCCGAGTTTAGGCATAGCTAAATCTAAAATCAAAATGTCCGGAGAGAACTTATCGATCAACGGTAGAACTTCTAATCCATCACTAGCCTCGGCTACGACTTGCCAATCACTGTTTGTGCTGATTATCGCTTTTAGCCCATCTCTTAGCACAGCGTGGTCATCAGCGATCAATATTTTGACCATAAAACTCTCCTCAACTTAGATAGCTGAAATATGGATCTTTTATATTGGTAAATTTTATTACTGCCAAGTCATTTATCCTAAAAAAATCAGTCGAGGCTACCTAAAAAGAGACTGAGTTTTTAGGTTTATTCCAAAAGAGCAGGTCTTTGCTATAACCTAAAAAGACATGAATATCATTAGCAATGGGTTTACTTTTCGGTATTGTAAAAATGCGAAGTAATGTGAAAATTTACAAAAAAAAGGGGCCTTGAAAGGCCCCTTTTAAGGATTCCACAGCGTTTAGCGCACTGACCCTTCGCGATACAGAGGATTGGAAACCAGAATCCAAGTCCCGTCTATACCCTTAAAGAGAATGCTGTTGCTGCCGGCTGTCTGTGCCAATGCTAGAAGCTCTTCAGCATCTTCTCCGGTACCGCCACTTTTCATATAGTAGCGTGACCCGTAATGACCAACGGACGAAAATAACCCGGTGTAAGCTATTACCTCGCAGTTCATGTTTCTGATTTCCAGACGGCTAATATATGTCTGCTGACTGCGGTTTTGCACAATCAAAGTTGGGCCGCGGGCACCATGGACATTGACCGGCTTATAGAGCACCCCACCACCAGGTATTTCGGTTATTGGAACAATGTTGCCTGTGCATTCATTTTCTTCAACTAACGGAGCATCGATGAAGATGCCATCGGCGCCAATAATCATGCCGGCATCAGTTGGGCCTTGAATGGCTACGGGAGTTTGATTTCTCTTGGCGCTATAAAGAACGCCTGTCGAACGGCGATACACAGCTAACTGGCTATAGCGTCTATCTTGGAATGATCCAACATAGGGGATATCATTTTTTTCGCCCATGGAGTAAGTGTAGCTGTTTTGACCGCTCGCGCGACCATTTAGATAAACGTAAAACTTCTTAGCGTTGTTCTCATTACGAACAATGATAAAGTCTGCGCGTCCATTATTGTCGATATCGCCAGGTTGTAAAATCGTATCTCCTTCTACTCCCCAATTTTTGCTAAACTGCGTGCGGTAACTGGAATTACGCCATGTCCAGACGTATTCACCGGACACAAGATCAGCTACTACAGCCTCATCGCAGCCATCGCCATCGACGTCAGCAGCAAAAGCTTTGGCCGTCTTACTGCCCAGAGTAAATTCCTGTGTGCCACGTGAACGGAGACGATATTTAATATACCACCGTAGGTTTTCGCCTTCCTGACGAGTAACAATCAGATCAGCCTTGCCGTCGCAATCAAGATCGCCGGATACGGGAGCATCACCTTTAAGGCCCCATTTACTTATTCTCCTGGCTCCCGATGGAAGTAGGTATTTCCACATTAGCTCGTTATTGCTTTCTGTGTGTACCAGGGCGGGCTCGCTTTTGCCGCCAAAGTGATATTTTCCAACAAGTAAAGTATCGCCATCCTTGCCGAAATTAAATGTTCTTACGGATCCATCGGCAGCGACAGTTCTCCAAGTATAGGTAGTGTCGTTTTTCTTAATAAGAATTATTTCTGATTTTCCATCGCCATAAACATCGAGAATAGACGAAGGATTAATTGCCCACGCCGAGGAGTTTATCCCCAGAGCGGCCAAGAATGACAATAATATGAGTCTTTTCTTCATTAATCTGACCTCCAGATAAGTTTATAAGACTAATTTATAAAAGTTTTATCGCCGTTTTGTTTTCTTTGCTTCCTCTAGAGCTAAGAAAACAAAAACTAGTTTCCTTTAAAGAACACAGGAAACGATCTTTAAAATCAACTCGCGCGTTTTACACTAAGTTAGCTTCATGTTCTAGTTGTAGATTAAGATAGTTACTGACTTTTCTTGTATACACCTGTACTAATCCCAAGAAATAAATTAACTTTTACCTGAAAAGCATAAATCCTTTCTATCTTCGTCCTAAGGAAATAGTATGTTTTTGTTTGGCTCTTAATTCAGCTTGTCCTTGTTCTATTGGCTTCATTAAGAGCATTTCGGGAGTGAATTGTGTTTCTTCTCTCAAGGAGACCATCCATGGTCTCCTTTATACCGTACACAACAATAGTATTACCCAGTAAAACACCATTCATCCTAGTATCTTTTCTGTCCTGTATAAAAGTTGGATTGTCTCTTGCAATACCAGGTAAGAGGCTTAAGCAAGAATTTGCCGAGGCCCTAAGTAGTAAGGCTGAAAAGCTTAGATTAACATTAAATATAAGTTACTTAGCTTGGATGATTATAGAAGGTTGGACAGTAAGGAAAGTTTAATTTTGCGACAAAGTGATGACTTCTTCTGTTGTTGTATTGACACCTTGATGTTGTAGAAGCTTATCAATTTGGGAGGTTTTATGTTTGATCAATCAGTAGTTTCAATGATTGTCGATGTTTTATTTGCCGGTTTAGTAATGGCTACCTGTTTTTTTAGTCTGACGAAAGACGGAGAAGCTGGCGCTAAAAAGCTATCCCTTTGGCACCAGGAGCTGGGGGATCTGCAAAATGCCCTCAAAGAGCTGATTGAAGATGCCGGGGTGGCTAGTAATAACCTTGATCGTCGCCTACTAAAAAGAAAAGAAGAATTAGAGAAAGTTTTAGCTGAGTTAGAAAGCAAGGAGCAGACGCTTTGTCAAAATGCGGCAACGAAAGCTGAAGATAGCAGCTCTCTACCCAATAGCAGCTGGTTGGAACAGGATATTGAAAGGGAAAGCGTAGCTGACTATGAGAAATTAGTTAGCGAGTATGAAATCTGGCATAGTGAAAAGCCTAGGCAGGTTGTTCCCAAAAATTCTCAAGTCCTACAACCTAAAGTGGCGGAGCTTGCTGTAAAGCAGGAAAAAGTTCAAAAAGAAAAGCAGCAGTTAGATGAAAGCCAACAGCTGACCCTGCTTAAGAGAACGCTCAACGATAATATTGACATCCAAACATATCGGGTAGCCAAAAGGCTTATCTCCCAAGGGCATAATACCAGCGTCGTAGCACGTAAAATGCAAATCCCTGCCTCTCAGGTACGCATCATTGAAAACGTAATCAAAGATGCCGAGGGGTTAGACTTACGTGAAAGCTGGGAATCAGAAAGATCGTCAGCAGTTAATATGTGCGTAGTAAACGGACAAACAGCATAAGGTTAAAGTTTTATGGATAGAGGTTTATATAATGCAACAGCTGCTGGATTGATTGCTGATCGTCAGATGAGCATCGTTTCTAACAACCTAGCCAATGTCAATACAGCTGGTTTTAAAGGCCAGCGTATCTCCAATAAGCAGCAAGAGTTTACTGATACTTTGGCTAGCACGATAGCAAATGCCCCAGCCCGGGCACAATCCGATCAAGAACAAACTCCCG
The DNA here is from genome assembly GCA_020852715.1 of Deltaproteobacteria bacterium. Classification (GTDB taxonomy): domain Bacteria; phylum Bdellovibrionota_C; class UBA2361; order SZUA-149; family JADZAE01; genus JADZAE01. The sequence continues at coordinate 18,763 of JADZAE010000082.1, read as the reverse complement.
GTGTGGTTGATACGATCACAGTTACTGATTTTGCTCCCGGTCCAATTTCCAATACCGGAAATCCTCTGCATGCGGCGCTGCGTGATCCCAATGGATTTTTTGTTGTTCAGACGCCTCAGGGCGAAGCCTATACTAGGGCAGGGAGTTTTACTTTAAATGGGGAAGGCAAGCTGGTTACTTCCGATGGGCTACCAGTGCTTGGTGATGGTGGTGAAATCTTACTTCCACAGGGAAAGGCCGAAATTACCAATAACGGAGTAGTGACAGTAAATGGTGCGACCATTTCTAAACTCAGAGTGGTCGAGTTCGATGATCTCAAATCATTGGAGCGCACAGAGGGAACACGATTTAGAGCTGTAGGGGCAAATCCACGCAACATGGAAAGTCCCCAGGTGGTTCCCGAGTCTCTGGAAATGCCTAATGTTAATGTGGTTGCCTCTATGGTGGACCTGGTGAACGCTTCCAAAGCTTTCGAAGCATATACCAAGACAGTGCGTACGATCGATGAGTTGAATGAGCGCATAATTAGATCAGCTAGAACAATGGGTTAATAAAGGTTAAAAATATGATTAGATCACTATTCTCAGCAGCAACCGGAATGATGGCACAGCAGTTAAACCTTGATGTCATCGCCAACAACTTAGCAAACGTCAATACCTCCGGTTTTAAGAAAAGTCGCGCGGACTTTCAGGACCTGATGTATCAAATGGTAGAAGAGCCGGGAACGCAGGCCGGCCAGCAAGGAAATAGCCCCACCGGTATTCAAGTCGGCTTGGGAGTTAAGCCTGCTGCCGTGGGGAAAATCTACTCCCAGGGGGATTTCCAATCGACGAGCAACCCGCTGGACGTAGCTATTGAAGGAGATGGCTTTTTTGAAGTGATTATGCCCGATGGCCAGAGTGCCTACACTCGTGCCGGCGCTATGAAGCTTGACGAAACGGGGAATATGGTCACAGCCGACGGCTACCAAGTTAATCCGACAATTACCATCCCCAACGACACCATCGGGATAACTATCGCTGAAGACGGCATGGTTTCCGTTAAGCAGCCGGGTAATCCTACGCCTAGCCAAGTTGGGCAGTTACAAACTGTGCGCTTCCAAAACCCCGGCGGTCTAAAAGCAATGGGTAAAAATATGTTCCAAGAAACAGAAGCCTCCGGCTCACCGACTGTAGGTATTCCGGGTGAAAACGGTTACGGAACTTTATCGCAGGGCTACCTGGAAAACTCCAACGTCAGCGTAGTGGAGGAGGTAGTGCAAATGGTTACCAGTCAGCGAGCTTATGAAGCAAATTCCAAAGTAATCCAGACAGCAGATCAGTTATTAACCCAAGCCCTGAACGTAAAGAGATAAACTTATGACTAAGTTAAGAATAATACAGATTATTATTTTCTTGGCCCTGTTACTTCTTGGTAGCAGCGAACTTAAGGCTGAAGATTTTGCGCGGCCTAAGGTGATGGTTCTGCCTCAAGCAAGCATCCAAGAGGATAGAATACTACTAGGTAAAATTGCTCAGATTTCTTATGACCAGGCAGAATTTAAGCTAGTAGCTGAGAAGCTTGCCGGCATTGACCTAGGAGATGCGCCTTACCCAATGGCTAGCAAAACAATCATTGGCGAGAACATCCTGTCAGCGATAACAGCCGCCGGAATTAAGCTCGAAAGCATTGGCTACTCTGTGCCCCGCACAGTTAGCGTCGAGCGCCAAGGCCGCCAAGTGGGAAAATCCGAAGTGTTGCAAGCAACACGAGAGTTGTTTTCCAAAGACGACGCCCTTGATGTTCTAGTGCGTGAAGTGCAGTGGAATAATAACCAAGTGATCCCGGTTGGGAATACGCAAATTCAAGTTGTAAGGCTAGGCCAAACAAGTAACGGAAAAATCCCCCTGCGAGTAGACGTTCTGGTTAATGACACATCGGCAGCCCGCTTTTTAGCAACAGCCATCGCTGATGACTGGCGGGAAATTCCTGTTCCGCGACGCAGTGTTGAGCGTGGCCGCTTGGTTCAGGCGGAGGATATTCAGTTAGTGCGCTTAAACGTAAATAAAGAGCCGGAAGATATTATACTTAATGTCGCTAATGTCGTTGGTTACAGAGCCAAAGGAAATCTGATGGCCGGAGAGCCAATCAAATCCACCAATCTTGATATTCCTCCTGTCGTCACCAAGGGCTCGGCAGTAACAATGGTTTACAAAAAGGATGGATTGATAGCTAGCGCTCAAGGTCAGGCCATAGTTGATGGCCATACCGGTGGTCTAGTTCAGGTAAAGAATGTAAAATCGCAGAAGTTAGTTAAAGCAAAGGTTATTAGCGCTGATCAAGTCGAGGTAATAACAGAATGAAAAGAGAAATAGTTTTAATGGTAGCGGTAGGTCTGAATGGCTGCGTGTTTTCGGACAGCGATTCGTTTCGGCGCGGATTAGTTCCGGCTGAGGTGTTTGCCAAGTCGGTGCATGAAGATGGGGCCAAAGACTTTTCCATGTACCGTGTCGCCGATAAGTATAATCAAGACAGCAATGCAACAAAGCCAGACGTAGCTTCTGATGCTGTAACTAATGATTCTAGCCGTGCACAGCAAGCGCTGGAAGCAGAGGGTTACGAGTTAAAGCGCTCACTTAAAGCGCCACCAACCATCTTTGTTGACTATCCGGAAGCAAAGAAAGAGGAGGCTAAAGCTAAGGTACAAGTAGCTTCTTTGGGGCACGGGGATTATTATAATCTTCCTACTACCAGCAACCCCTCGCTCTGGCGTGACGAAACTACCAGCGATTCGTTGTTTCGTGACTTTCGTGCTTTTCAGCCGATGGACGTGATTACGATCATCATTAATGAAAAGACTGAAGGCAAGAAAAAGGCAGACAGTAAGGCGGAGAGCAAATTTGATCTGTTAGCGGGTATTGCCAATTTCTTTGGGATTGAAACCCGCAGCTGGGCCGACAATAACGAGGCACTAGATCCCGAGAACATGATTAAAGCATCCACACAGAGTAAATTTGATGCCAAAGGAGAGACGAAAAGAGAAGGATTCTTAAAAAGCAGAATTTCAGCCGTGATCATGGAAGTGTTACCCAATGGGATCTTGCGCATTGAGGGAACGAAAATCATGAGCATGAATGCTGAAGAAGAAATCATGGTAATTAGCGGTTTGGTGCGTATCAGAGATGTTGATTCTACAAACACAATTGACTCCAGCCGAATAGCTAATATGCGCATTGATTTTTACGGAAATGGTGTGCTCGGTGATGTGCAGAGTCCGGGTTGGGGTTATAAAATTATCAAGAAGATTTGGCCATTTTGATCCAAGTTCAGGTTAAGCTTAGGTGTAATAGAATAGGTTGAGAGACAAGAAAACGAAGCAGGGATTATGAAAAGGTTAATTTTACTGATTTTATTATTTGCCGGTGCCAATGTCGCTGAGGCAGCCCGCCTTAAGGATATCGCTGATGTCGAAGGAGTGCGTGGTAATGACCTCATCGGTTACGGTTTGGTTGTCGGCCTTAAAGGCACTGGTGATAAAAGCGGAGCGACATTTACCAATCAAAGCGTAGCCAATATGCTCGAACGTTTAGGAATTAGAGTAGATGCGCAAACTTTAAAAGTAGCTAACGTAGCTGCAGTGGTTGTGACAGCTAAGCTACCGCCATTTGCCCGTGCCGGATCAAAACTAGATGTCACACTTTCATCAATCGGTGATGCTCAAACATTGCAAGGAGGTGTCTTGACCATGACCCCGCTAAAAGGGGCTGATGGTAAAGTATATGCTGCTGCTCAGGGTTCTATATCGATTGGCGGTTTTTCGGTAGAAGGCACACAAGGTGATACGGCGCAGAAAAACCATCCGACAGTCGGTCGTATTGCCAACGGCGCTACTGTGGAAAGAGCTATCCCTTTTGACCTCTTTTCGAGTGGCCAAATTCGCGTTGTTTTAAGGGAACCGGATTTTGTTACAGCGACACGCGTGCAAAACGAAATCAATAAAATCATGGGCGATGGCCGGGCCAAAGCCATAGACAGTGCCAGTGTAATGCTGCCGCTTTCGGAAAGAGAACTCACGTTAGAGCCGATCAAGTTGATTGCCGATCTTGAGCAAATCAGCATTGAGCCGGATTCGCCGGCGAAGGTGGTAGTCAATGAGCGTACCGGTACTATCATTATGGGTGAAAATGTGAATATTTCGACAGTAGCTGTCGCTCATGGCAACCTGAACATCACAATCAAAAATGAGACGCAAGTATCTCAACCTAATGCCTTAGCCGGTGGCGAAACAGCCGTTGTGCAGAATGAGGCGATTAACGTAGGCGAAGAAGGTGGGCAGCTTGTGGTGATGAAAAAGTCGGTAAAGATTAATGACGTGGTAAACGCGCTGAATGCACTTGGCGCCACGCCTAGAGATCTGATTGCGATTTTCCAAGCACTGCAACGAGCCGGCGCCCTACAGGCAGAACTGGAAATAATGTAGTTTAGAGACAAGTGTCAGAGGATTGTCACTATGGACATAAATAAGACAGCGGGAATAAATTTCCCATTAAAAAAACCGGAAGACTTTAAGCCGCTGAAAGACTCTGATGCCTTAAATAAGGCATCTTCTCAAGAGGTTAGGCAAAAGCAGCAGCTGGATAAGGCGGCTACCGGTTTTGAGGCACTATTATTGCATGAAATGCTTAAGTCGATGTGGCAAACCGTGGAGGTCAAAGGGTGGCTTGGTGAAGACTCCAATGAATCACGGATCTATCGCGACATGATGAATCAGGCAATCTCAGATAGCGTTTCCAGCGGAAAGGGAATTGGTATCAAAGAGGTTGTAGTTAAAGAAATGGAAAAGGGGCAAACAGCATCGCAGAAGGTGGCCCAGCTTAAAGCTTCCGGAATCGATGCGACCTATGGGAGTTTGCTTAATACAATCATAGGAGACGAGGGGAATGAAAATCAGTGATATTTTTAGAAGCAGTTCATTTGAACGAACAGAACGAGCTGACGAGTCACAAGTAACGCGTCGCAGTAGCGAACAGAATAGCGCCGAGCGTGGAATTAGAAGGAGCTTTGGCGAGGACACAGTAACTATTTCGCCGATGTCTAGGCAACTAGCGCAGATTTCGCGCGTTATGTCAGAGGATGAAACGAAGAGCGCACAAAAAGTTGGCGAATTAAAAGATAAGATTGCCAATGGCGAATACAAGGTCAACTCAGACCTGATTGCGAATTCTTTTGTGAATTACCTGCGTGAAACCGGAGAAGATCAATAAGTATTACTAGCGTTAGAAACAAGAGGCATTATGGTTGATTACAATAAATTAATGACAGTTCTGGAAAAAGAATTGTCCTGTCAAAACCGTTTACTCAAAACATTAGCCGATGAGCGCAGAGCCTTAATTTCCTTTGATCGGGAAAAAGTAGAGGAAATAGCCAAGGATAAAGAGAAAATTATCCAAGAAGCGCAGCAGCTACAAATTAAACGCTTAGAAGTACTCGGTATCAATAACGATCTGCCAGATAAAGAAACTATGCGCCTGGGTAATGTCGTAGAAAGCTGCACTTCCCCCAAAATAAAGCAAACCCTTGGAAAAATGCGCTTGGAATTAAAAGCTACTGCTGACGCGGTAAAAACATTAAATGATCATAATAGTGGTTTGATCAAGCAGTCTTTAGGGCTGATTGCTTCTACTCTATCAATTATGCGCTCGGCGCCGGAGGCGGAACTGCCTACATACGGTATTAATGCTAAACTAAGTAATAATCTCCAAGATCCTGCTTTTGGGCCAAAAGCAAAGACTTTGGTTAGATCAGCCTGATAAGCTAGGCCTAGGCAAAAAAATCCTCATCTCCTGCTAGATTTGCCCGAGCTTTTCTACTTCCTTTTTTAACCCCCTGAAATTTCAAAATAAAAACCTTTATTTAATCTGTGTATGGATTTTGCTTGTAGAATACTGCCCGAGGTTTGTTTGGGCCAATAGGTTTTTTGAGGAAAGATTATGGCATCAATCGGAATTGACAGTTTACTTGATATTAGCCGTCGCGCACTTTACACACAGTCGCAATCGGTGCGTGTAATCGGTAACAATATCGCCAATGTAAACACCGAAGGTTATTCGAGACGCAAAGCGGAGATCGTATCCACTAAATCGACCGATTTAGGCGCCGGTGCTTTTGGAACAGGTGCTGATATTGAAAAAGTTGTCCGACTGGTTGACGACTTTGTAAACAAAGAACTTCTGGCTCGTATTAACGATAGATCAGAAGCCGAAATTAAAGATGAATTTTTAGAGCGTGCTGAGGCTACTTTTAGCTTGGATGCTCAAGATGGCCGAATTGGCTATGAGTTATCTAAGTTCTTCAGTGCCTTGGAAGACTTGCAGGCATCACCGTCAAGTATTCCACTGCGTTCCGGACTGATTCAGCAAGGGCAAATCCTGACTGATACCATACGCTCGGCGTATCAGGTTATTGCCGGTCTGCAACGCGAAGCTGATACCCGTATGCAGGTGTTAGTCGGCGAGGTAAATCGTATCTGCTCGGATATTGCAGGTCTTAATTCCCAAATTGTTGCCGGTGAAAAAACATTACAACAAAACCTAACCCTAAGAGATAAACGCGATAGTTTAATGCAAGAACTATCTGAAATTATCAGCGTGCGTACTGTTGAAAATTCCGATGGTTCTCTAATTGTTACTTTAGAAAATGGTTTTGGACTGGTTACTGGTATTGAGACCAACGCACTTAGTTATTCTCTTAGCCCATCATTTGCCCAGGGCAATCCTTTTCCTCCAGGCTTAGATGGTGGTGCCATGGGTTTTATTGTGCACGACTTTGACGATAGTTTAGCCGGCGAGTCGCACGTAGATTTAAGCTCTACTATCGCCTCCGGTGGTGGAGAATTAGCCGGTATTTTAAATTTACGTGGGTTACAAAGCGACACCGATACCTCTCCTTTTGATGCCACCGGGGAGCTAGTTGATATGGCTACCTATATTGAACTTCTATCTCGCGACCTATTAACGCGCTTTAACGCTGCCTACCTGGGAGATGACGAGGATACAGGAACGGCTGTTCATGATGCATCCAGCGGAGATCTCAACGGTAATCCTTCCAACACGTTTCTCGGCGGCATCCCCCAGAATACTTTTGGGTTATTTTCATTTACCGGTGCCAATGATGCCGTTACCGGTGGTGCAGACGTTGATCTGGATGGACTTCCTGAGCAACAGGATTTGCAAACTTTTGGTTTATATAGCTATGCTTTTAACCTGACTTTTGGCGTTACTGATCCGGCTAAACTTGCTGCTGCTTTGGATCTTGATGCTGATCCCACCGAATTAGCCTTTGCCCCGGGCGATGGTAACAATATTCAGCGCTTACTTAACGAACGTAATCGCATTGTGACTTACACTATGGGCGGTATTCAGGTAAGCGGCACCATCGAAGAACTTTATGATCTTACTGTATCTTATGCTGGTGGACTAAAAGCCACTTCTTCTAACCAGTTTTATATTTCCAAAGATCGTGAGACGCAGTTAGCAGAAGCTCGAGCTAATGTTTCCGGAGTTAATCTTGATGAAGAATTTTCTCAGCTTATTAACTATCAGCGTGCTTTTGAAGCAGCCGGTAGAATGATTAAAGTGGCCGATGAGTTGTTAGCACAAGTGTTAGGTTTAGTCGGATAAGAACATGACTTTTAGAACTACAAATATTCAACAAACGAAAAATTTCGTGGACCAAATGTACACGCAGCGCTTGCAGATAGAAGGCAAGCGCAACGAGGTTGCCTCTGGCCTTAGAGTTTCTATGGCCAGTGAGGATCCGGGTCGTGCCGGAACAATCACCAAGTTCCAGAATACCATGCAACGCTTGACCCGACATGGTGAACGTATTGCCACAGCGCTGAGTGTTTTGGAAACTCAGGAATCTATACTGGATTCAGTTCAAAATATTATAATGAGAACGCGCGAAATTGGTTCACAGGCTGCTAATGGTGCAGTGCCTAAAGATGTGCGTGCCGCTATGGCGCAAGAGGTTTTACAGTTACGTGACCAATTAGTAGGTTTAATCAATACGCGCAGCCAAGGATCTTATATTTACGGAGGCGCTGATGATGATGACCCACCATTTGATATTGCCGATGACGTTACCGGTGGATATGATATCCCCGGCGATCCAAATTTGCCGGCCAGCATTCGCTATGTTTTTGATGCCGAAGAAGGCACTGACGTAACAAAAACCATTCAAGTTACCGACAGTGACGCAGTACGACTAAATACGTCTGCTAGTATTTTTGAAAATGCTGTTGCCGCTATTGAAAGATTAGGTCGATCGCTAGCCGGCTATAAAACAGAGCCTGATGCCCCAACATTACCTGATGGCACTGGGGATGCCTATGTTTTCCCCGATGAATATACAGTGCAAACGCACGACATTCTAGAGTGTTTAGATCTGCTGGAAAGCGCATCGGTAAATGACATCGAGATAGAACGCACTAGTGTTGGGTCGCGTAACAATCGCTTATATCAGTCACGAGATATTCTAGAGTTGATTAAACTAAATACCGAAAAGGCACGTAGTGCTATTCAGGATACCGATATCTTTTCTGTTGCCAGCGAACTTTCCGGTATGGAGCTTTCTTTGCAAGCCCTGCTGTTGTCTGGTGCGCGCATCAATGATATGACGATTTTAAATTATATCTAGCAATATATCCGAGATATAATTAATATCTTGCTCTTTCAATTGTAGATGTAAAGGTAGTGTCATTACCTCATTGCTCATTATTTCTGCGTTAGGGCAGGGTGTTATAAAATCTTTAAAGACACCAAACTCCAAGCAGCTCTTATAATGAACACCGGGATTAACACCGCGTGCTTGCAAAGCCTCAATTAAACGCTCGCGCTTTTTTACTAACAAGCACACAAGATGACGGCTACTCAGGCAATTATCCGGCACAGGAACGAAGGTGAAATTATCTGCTAAGCGACGCCGGTAAGTCTCGACCAACTGGCGACGATAAGCATTATCTTCATCCAAATATTTTAACCCGACCAAACCAATTGCTGCCATTAAGGCATTGCCTGCGTAATTATAGCCGATATGCTCAATGTTGTATTCCCAGGCATAAGTGTTTTGAGGGCTGCTACTTCGTGACCAAGTGTCTTTGTCTATGCCCAACCAAGCCAACTTTTTTACTAAAATGTTTAGTTCTTCATCATGCGTGCAGAACATGCCACCAGTGCCGATAGGTAGATTTTTAGTTGCGTGAAAACTATAACAAACAACGTCCTCATTCAGTCCAAATGTTTCGTTGTCTAGTCGGCTGCCGGCTGCGTGAGCGTTATCAAGGATTAGTTTTAAACCATATTCTTTGGCCAGAGCCTTTACTTGCCGGAATTGTCCACTAGAACCACCGAAAGAAACAAAAACAATTGCCTTGCAATTTTTGTTGATCTTTCTTTTTAAATCTTCAGGGTCCAAACATCCGTATTGATCGACATCAACAAATATCGGTTTAAACCCGTTATACAATATAGCGTGATTTGTTGAAGTGAAGGTGATCGGTGTACTCAGAATTTCTGTCTCCGCTCCCCAAGAATGTTTAATGGCCAGTGCTTTGATTGCTAAATGCAAAGCAGCCGTGCAGGAATTGAGAAAATGAGCGTAACGATGACCGGAATAACTTCTCCATTTATCTTCAAACTCAATCGTTTTATTACCAACCGCTGTCCAGCCATTTTCTAAGCATTCACCAATATTTTTCAAACACTCATCGATGCGGTAATAAGGTCTGAAAACATTTATGTTAGTAGGGCTCATTTAGTATCCTTTGGCCAAATATACGGGCGAAACGTTGTTCATTCCATTCTTCCTTAAGCATAGCGTAGTAATAAACATCGTGTGCTTGGGCATTGATAACAATGTGTTTACGCAAAATACCTTCCAGTTGGAAGCCAAATCCTTCATGCAAATGCCGCACAGCTATATTGCTATCCATAACCTCGACATAGAGGCGATCAAGCTTTAGGACAGCAAAAACATAACTTAAAATATTGTATTCCACAAAGGCGCCTAATCCTGACCCCATTAGCTCAGGCTGTAAGGCAAATAAACCACTACTTGCCCTTTTGCTGACTTGATCGATAGCGGTAATGGCAATTTGACCGATCGGTTTATTTAGCTTTTCGACGATGAATATTAAATCACCTCTTTTCTCGGCGGCTTCCAGGTATTTGAAATGACCTTCTTTGGTTAAATCTGCCATTGAAAAGAAGTATTGTTTTATCTGCGGATGATTGCGTAGCGCGATAATAAAGTCAGTATCGCTATTATTAGCCAAAATCTTACGCATTGTTATTTGCGAAAAGTCCATGATCATTTTATAGATTAATGCCAAAACGTTTATGTTTCTGCGGCAAATCGTTATGCGCTAGGTCTATACAGCGATGCGTAAGCAAAAAAGCATCAGCGTGGTAAGGGCAGGGTGGAATATCAGTGTAGCGGGTCAACTTGTTAAGGAAGATGCCATCGGTGTGATGAGAGGCTCCTTGAATCTTAGGAATTAAGCAAAGATTAATTGTTTCTTGAGCAATAATCATCTGCTCGACCAGAGATTTTCTGAACAGCACCTGACCACCATCGATTTGACAATCGGGTTTATTTTTCTCACCATATATTAGACCAAAAGGAAATTCGGCAATTTTCTGCCAATTGCCCGCGTTATCCTTTCCTACTCGCTGACCACGGCAGTAGCAGGCGGAGATGTCCGAACGTTCAGTTAAATAAGTGGCCATGGACTCAAGGCAGTATTGATCTAGTAGGTCATCGTGGGCAAGAAAAAGAAGATATTCTTGATCGGCAAGCAGAAAAGCTGCATTGCACAGGCTAGATGAAATATGAATATTTTCGCGAAACGAATCAGTAAAATTAACTTCCAGATATTTTATTCTCTGTTCGCCAGAGCTTTTTAAAAAATCCCGCAGTATCGGGCGTGTATGCTCATCAGTGGAATTATCCAACAAAAACAAAGTCCAATCTTGATAACTTTGTCCGATTACAGAGCGTAGGGTATCAAGCACATATCGCGGGTTGTTAAACGAAGGGGTGATTATGCTGACGCCCATTATGATTTATTCCTTATGAAATTTCCTAAGTTCACGATACCATAAGCAGCGAATAATTCAAGTGGGAAGCGCAATCTTTATCTGCAAGTCATCGCGGTTTTAGGGGAGCATAGGTAGTGGGCGCGCTGAGTCTTATACACAAGCCCATCAAATGCGTTACTTTATAGCAGCACGCGTAAGCGCTATCGGCTTATGAAAATGCCGCGTGCGCCATGGAACGCGCGGCATGATCTGGAGGCTGTAGGCCGGAAGATCTGACGCGCCGAGGCTGAAAATGCCAGCTGCGGTATGCGGCTAAGCCGCCAAATGCCGTGTAACTATTGGGTGCAGGCGACCCACTTTGTCCGCTTCGCTTCCAAAGATGGATCGCGTTCCACAAGCGTTTGCAAAATTATCGTAAGCCTTCACAGGATGAAAATATTTATTAAACAAGGCACTAAGGAATAAACTGATCAACATTAATTGACGTTTCCTAATCAGAAACGACTAGTCTTGTGAAGGCTTAGTCTTCATCCCCCTATAGTTTTGCTTTGCAAAACTTGCCACATCTGGGGGCTTTTGTATAGAAACTCAGCAAAAGTCGTGAAGGGATACAAATTATCTACCCCCGTGGCGGCACTGCCGAGAGTGTTGCAGAAATGTATCACCAAGCCACCCTTTTACAACTTGCGTATAAGACTCAGTGGGTGCTAGCGCCCATATTAGGGAAATGCTGAATTACCAAGCGGGATGTGGTTACAGTTGCCTGTTGTTCAGAAAGAATATATGAACTGTTAGTTCAGGAATTTGCTTTATTATAACTATGCCCACTACTGGTCTCAAAAACATTTTTAATCGCGTAAGAGTTTGGTCCGAAACTAACTACCTGCTCTACTGTTTCAGCCTCGTTATTCTTGGAGTGCTTGCCAGATTCTTCTTCGCTCAGTTTATTCCTATTTCTGCTTTAGGATCAGATGATTTTGGCAACTTGCGCAAATCTATTTATTATCCGCAAGGCGACTTTTTTATGGGTGGCCTAAAACTGGATGATCAGGGTCAATATGGTGGCTTATTATATCCTTTTAGCATTGTGCCCTGGCAGTGGTTTAGTTCCGTTTATGCAAAGATGCAGGCTTTATTTTTGCTAAACTCTCTTTTTGCCGGAGCGACAGCTTTTTTATCCTGTTTGATACTAGCTCGGATAACAACCGCGCGCTCATTTTTGGCTCCGTTAATCATTGTTTCTTGTGGCCCTGTTTTTCTGGTTACCTACGCAGCATTGGCGGAAAACCTACTTTACACTTTTATCGCATTTGCCGGTTATACCTTAATCGAATTTAGCAATAATCCCCGAAGCCGAAAATGGCTATTTCTGGTGTTACTGAGTGCCTTGCTTGCCCCCATGGTGCGCCAGCCGGGATATGCTGTAAGTTTAGGTTTAGCTGTGGCGCTGCTTGCTTGTGAGTTTGCGCCGCTTAGAAAACGTATCTGTTTAAGTGGGCTTGTCCTCATTGTTGGCACTGTCCCCAGTATGTTGGTTGCCAAACAAATCGGCGCTATAATTGGTAAACAAAGAGAGTCTGTTTATATGAACCAGGTCTCTCTTTATTTTGATAGCCTCAGTGACATTCCTACATTATTTTCACTAGGCTACAATCAGCTTTTGTATTTGATATTTGCCGGAGCGCTCTTTCCCATGCTCGCTGTTTTATTTGTCTTTCGAGGCGAGATAAAACAGATCTTTAGCGGCAAAAGTATTTATCATTGGTATGCCTTAATTGTCGGCGGACTATTTATCGCTTTCTGTCTGCTTCATTTGATCATTAAATTTGATCTTGATCCTAATGTCCGATCGTTTATTTATGGACGCTATGATGACCCGGCATTAATCGTTTTACTTCCCCTGGGTCTTGCTTATTTGCTCAATGTTAAAGCTTTACCTTGGCTGTCACGTTTTTGTTTTGCTATTTTATTGATGCTTATCGCTTATTTTGTTGTTGCCAGGGCATTTCTTGATGCCGACGGCGGAACCACGCTCAATATCAGTGGATATTTTTTCCCACTTTCTTATCCTCAGCTCTTTTGGGTTCCGATTGTGAGTATGGGTGTAGTTTTTATAGTTTTTATGTTACCACAAAAAATTGCAGTGGCCTCATGTTTAGCTCTAGCACTGGTAATTAATTTGCTGACTATTGGTAGTGGTGTGCCTGCTTTAGCAAAAAAGGCAAGAAGCTATTATCGACTTGCCGCCGGAGCGGATTGGATTATCGACAATATCGACTCCCGGCAATGTATTGCTTACAACAGCAGATGGGCGGATTATATCCCCAGAAACAAGCGTAAGCAGGCGGGGAAGATAATTAGAATGATGGAAGTGTTTACTTATCCACGTCCTGCTTTGCGTAGCGCTGATAAGAGCCAATGGGAGATTTGCTCATTGTTATTTGCTCCGCTCAGTGCTGAGCAGATGCCTAGTCCCTGGCAGAAAGTATGGCAAAATGGGGACTATCTCCTCTGGCAAAAACCATAGAGCTAGTCGCTATTAGTAGCAAAATTGCTATTTTTGCCTTTGATTCGGGCAAAAGACCCTGAAATATTTCTTTTCTAAAATGGTTGTCTATAGTAGTTAACCCCGAGAGTTGTTGAATACGATTTATGACAGGATGTTAATAAATGTTAGTACTAACAAGAAAGCCAGGGCAAAGCATTTACATTGGCGATGATATAAAAATCACGCTGAAAGAAATTAAAGGTAACCAAATCAGGTTGGGTATTGATGCTGCCCCCTCAGTTAAAATTTATCGTGAGGAGATTTATACTCAGATTTTAGAAGAGAATAAATCTGCCGCTGCCTTATCAGCAGAAGTTCCACAGGATTTGGGTGATGTTGCACGTGCTTGGAGCAGTCAAAAAGCCCAAACACTGGATTTCATGAAGGCGAGCATCAAAATTAAAAAGAAAGAAGATTAAATTGGATATTAACTGATGTCAGAAGGAAAAGTTAAATTTAATAGTAGTCGCTTTGGGGATCTGGAAATTGATACTAGCCTAGTTATCAATTTTCCTTATGGCCTGATTGGATTTACCTATTCTCATCGTTTTGTCTTGCTTGATTATAATCCTCCCTTCTCTTGGCTACATTCTGTTGATAACCCGGAGCTGGCTTTTGTTGCGGTTAATGCCGCCGAGTTTGGTACAAGCTATTCTTTCGACGTTCCTTATGGCGACAAAGATCTAGATCTTGTCCAAGGCGATGATATCGCCATTATCAATTTGGTGTCCGTACGTCCCGATCCGACGCAGACCACAGTTAATCTCAAGGCTCCAATTATTGTTAATCTTAAAAACATGAAAGCCAAGCAGATCGTCCTTGATGATCAGCGTTTCCCGACGCGCCTTCTGCTCTGGGCTCCAAAAGAAGACTAGTTTCTTGTTGCTTCGTTAGTCTGTAGGGAGTGTTTTTTAATCAATCAGCGATAGCATTTGTTCAACGACGACAGTGGGCATTTCTTCAATGAAATCTTGGGCGGCTTGTTGGTTGATGCCCATACCTTGGAATAATATTTGTGCTTCGCCTTTTAAGTCTGGGTAATTACCAAGATGGCCATGTCCTAAGGTATGAGACAAAGCATTGGCTAACTGGATGATTGCCGTTTTTTGGTAAATGGGGTCATTGGTCGGTAACTCTAATGGATCGTGATGGTGTAGCATGATTTGACAAGCATCGTCGGAGAAGTTCCATTTTTTTGCAACCAGAGCCCCAAGGAGCGTATGATTATAGCCAAAAACTTCATTTTCGGCTTCATAATATTGTTTACCTGATTCGACTAGTTCGATGACTTGTGTATAATTCATAGGCATCTGCATAAGTAAGACGATTTTTCCTAAATCGTGTAATAGACCGGAAAGAAATAGTTCGTCAGCATATGGCTTTCGTAAAAGCACGCAGAGCTTCTGTGCTATTGTCGCTGTGCTTAAGGAGTTATGCCAAATAGCTTTTTCTAAAGCTCCAAATTGACGACTGGTTTGTCGAAGCGTTGCGGCAATGATAATGCCTCGTAGTGTTTTAAAGCCAATAATCATGATGGCCTGGGTGAGAGTGGTGATCTGCCGCTGGGCAGCATACATTGCCGAGTTAGCAATTTTTAATACGCGCGCAGCAAGGGCCGCATCCTTTTGTAGCAAGCTGGTTAACTGCTTAGTGTTGCAGTTAGGATCCCCCACTAGCTTTAATGCTCTGGTTGCAATGACCGGAAGTGGTGGCAAGTCCTTAACGACTGCGACTAAATCGCTCCAGTTTTTTACACCGGTAATTTCACCCTTCAGTTCGCCACTGATCATATCAAATTCCATCTTCAATAAAGTAGCATTTCGGTAAGATATAACGTCATAAATTTAAATAAACATTAGTTATAATCATACTAGGACGAGTAAGGGCATTAACCCATTGAAGAGGGCGGTATAGTATAGACAGATACGGATTTTTCCCTAAATTCCAGGAAAATTCGCGGTTAATTTTGCTATTTAGTTTTTTTCAGTAATCAGCCGATATAGTATGGGATCGCATGTTCTTATTGTACCCAGTGGCTGCCTTTGCCATTTACCTAATGGTCGAGGAGTTAGAAGCGAGCGATCATGGTAGTTATTAATAATTTTCTCTTAGCCCTTTACGAAAGGAGATAAGCATGGAACTTGAGTATCAGACAAGTGTGAGCGGTAGCAAAGGACTAATTGTCGTTGACGGCGATTTGGATAACGAGCAGGCAGGAGAAGCTCTGCGTCAAGCGTTTAACAAATTACTCGATCAAGGAATTC
This sequence comes from Deltaproteobacteria bacterium, assembly GCA_020852715.1. Lineage (GTDB taxonomy): Bacteria > Bdellovibrionota_C > UBA2361 > SZUA-149 > JADZAE01 > JADZAE01. The sequence continues at coordinate 2,873 of JADZAE010000082.1, read as the reverse complement.
GCACGGTAGTACTTGATTTGCGCAATGTCCAGATAATTAACTCTTACGGCATTGGTAAAATCCTGATGTGCTACAAGCGTTTGAAAACTGAAGGCGGACAGATCATGGTAAAGCCACTCAGTGGCTTCGTGAAAGAGACATTCGAGCTGTTAATGCTCGATAGTCTGTTCCCGGTTGATAATTGATCCACGCATTTAGGTTTTAGCGCTCAGTGTCGGTGGCCGGTGGCCATCGACAACAGGTTTTTATTTTAGGTAGTTATGCCGCTTAAATTCCGACTAAAAGGTCTGGCCGAAACGTTGATCGAAACGCTACGCTGTCCGCAATGCGGGCATGAAGGTGGAGATGATGGAGATAAAGGTTTTCAAACTGACCTCAGCCGCGTTACCTATGATGGCATTATTGTCGTTTGCAAATGCCTAATCTGCAACAATGTTTTTGTTCCCGACAATCAAAAGCACGGTATTATCAATAGTCGTCGTCTGCGTTCCGCTGTTGATAAAGACAGCAAAAACACTGGCCAACCTGTTTATGTAAACAGCGAAGCAGTGCGTCTGGAAGTAGAACGGATGCGCGCCAGCAAAGACGACAAGCTACAATAGCCAACCCTTCACAAAAAACGTATCGTCGAAAACTCCCCCGCCTGGCTTCTGCCGGTTTCACTAGCTTTATTCAGTATAGATAGCCGTTAAATTGACTTTTATTTGCCTCTTTGCGATCATGTATGTGGTTCTTTTAAAAGGTTCCATATCAAATACGAACAGGAGTAGAAGATGAACAGCAACGCAGATAAATGGCGTGTGTATGAAGGTCATTGCAAGGATTGTGGAGAGCCATTTACATTTAGTGAGTCGGCTTATCAGTTTGATCAGCTTCGCAGGCTTTCTAAGCCGTCACGGTGCCCCAAATGTCGTACTGCGCTTGCGAGTTTTATCAACTCCAGCGGCACTCGGTTTTGGGAGCCACCTGCGCGGCAAGTTATCGAACTTAAGGATCGCGCAAAACTAGGACTAATGAAAGTTGTAAGCAATCCCGCATCGGTAGCATTAGTAGATTTCCCTGCTCATCCTAACCCGGAAGTAAAAGCTAAATTTCAGTTACTGGATCCAGTTGTTGAACGTATTATCTCCAACCTAGAATATCCTCAAGGCACAAAAGTAAGTATTCTTGTCGGACCAACCGGAACGGGCAAATCAGTCTGAGCAACTTATCGACTGTTACGATCACGCCTCGGGCGTGAAGGGAGAATTTGTGTTACTCAACCTAGGAAAATAACCCTTCGGGGAGAAAAGGACGGTGGTGATGATTCAACTACCCCGGGCTTTATTGCCAAGCAGTTATTGCGTGCCCCTGGATTGGGTGCGGGACAGGAAGTTGGCTTACGCTATCGTGGCGAGGCTACGAGGCAAGATCCTTATACCAAACTGCTTTTTGTCACTGATGGTATTTTAATTCGTTGGATAGTATCTGGTGAAATTGGAAAATTTAGCGTTATTGTTATTGATGAAGCTCATGAACAAAGCTCCAACATGGAGCTAATTTTTGCGCTTCTGAAATACAAAATGCCTTTATATCCTCGTTTACGTTTGGTTATTGCCAGTGCAACCGTTGATGTAGAGAAGATCTGTAACTACTTTGGTGATGGTCATTCACGTCGGGTATTTGTTGCACAGCCCACGGAGACTATGGGGACTCGTTTTCTCATTCACGATCGTTAGCCAGATGTTGGGGATAGTTATGTTCAGTGCCTTTCATGGTTTAAACTTCCAGAATCGCCCGAGGATGTCCCAGCAGCTGTGGCTAGTGTGGTTTGGAGAATTAAATCGGTTGAAAGATTTTCTTACGTAGGAAAACCAAATGGCGATATTGTTGCTTTTGTCCCGACCATTCGCTTGGTGCAAAAAACAATTGAAGCTATTAATTCTCTAAGAGTTAGCAACCTTGAAGTGCTACCTTGTTATGCGGATATGCCACCAGCTGAGTATTCGGCTTTCCGAGATAGTGAAAAACGCGCAGAAAAAGCTCAGCAGAGCAAAGTGCCTACCATGCCTCAGCGAGTAATTGTTGCCACTAATTATGCTGAGACTTCGGTTACTTTATCTAACTTGGTATATGTGATCGATAGCGGCTATGTAATGAAGCCCAAATGGTATCCTTCAACATGTAACCGAGATTATCCCACAATTCGTCATACTCAAGCGGGTTGTACCCAAAGAAAAGGACGTGTTGGAAGAGTGCAGGAAGGCGAAGTATTTCGTCTTTACCGGCAGAAGGACTTTTTTAACGAAACCATATTCAGTAAGGAGCCCATTCCGAAAATTTCGCGTTCAGCGTTAGATCGTTTCTTATTAACTGCTAAGGCCGCGGGTATTGATGACCTCAACAGCTTTAAGTGGTTGGGATTCGATCCTCACTCTGCTAGTCAAAGCATGGAAAAAGAGCGATCATTAAGTCTTCTTAAGCGCTGTGCTGCGATTGATCATGATGGCGACATCACAGTGCGTGGACTTGAACCGGAACATATCGAAACGGAATTTGTGGATTTCGGTCTTTTTGTTTCGGAAAGTGATTCTTTTGCCTGCACATTGGAAGTTGCTACGTTCTTGGCCTTTACTGGTCAGGCTATGGGGAATTAAGACCTATTTTGTCTATAGTCCCCGTAGAGTCGATTGCGTTACATGCGGAGCAACAATTGATAAGCTTCCGTGGAGTGTGATGGTAAGCCTCGTCAAACAACAATGCTCAAAATGTTTCTAGCGCACTGGGCAAAGAAGATTTCCTGGAAGGAAGTTGCGGCTGAGTTCAGAACAACTTGGCAAAACGTATTTCGTTCGGTGGGCTGGGTAGTAGAAAACGGTCTTGAGCACCGAGAT
>JADZAE010000081.1 GCA_020852715.1 Deltaproteobacteria bacterium | reverse complement strand
CTCTCGGTGGACTTAGTCCTATTGAGTTTGAAACTTCGTTCTATCAACAATTACAACAAAAAGTAGCTTGATTTTTTATACCAAACTTTTTTATCTAATGTGTCTTGACGAAACGGTGGCATTACAAGCATCCGGTTCCAAAATCATTTCCATCTCGGCATCAGGCAGTCCACAGGAAATGACAATTTGTCCAAAGCTTCTGTTTTTTTCAAAAGCCTTTTAAGAGTAGTCGGGGGCTCAGCTCCCTTAGTAAGAATATAGTAGCGCACCGAATGCCTAGCAAAAATTCCGAGAATCGCCTGAGTGATGCCGCTGTCAATCAGGGCTGGTGAAAAACATCGGTTTTCGGAGAAAAGTTAAAAATCAACTTGTCTTTGTCGGGATGATTTATAATATCCTTGCTCAAGATAGCCAGGATAATTACTAAAAATTTTTACGGGAGAATGAGTTTCTTTCTCCGTTTATCCATACATGGAGCAGTAACGGCATCTAAACTCGCATCCCAACGCTGGATTCACTTGAAGCAACTGGCTGTCTGGCGAAAATCTGTAATTTCTTCTGAGTTTTTTAATCCGGAAACTATTTCGTAAGTCTGCACGGCCTCCTCCTTATCTGAGATGTAGCAAATTCTCCAATTCAATGTGCGGCATAATAGAGACATAACTAGCAATCGCCTCGGGGTTATTCAAGAGTAAGCATTCCGTCGAGGTGTCCGGATAGGGGTCAGAATAGGATTCAGAATTGGCTTGTGATTTGTTTGTCCGAGACTTGTCGTGGGGCACTGCGCGGAGTCTTATATGCAAATCGTGAAAGCGAGCCTTCGTGCAGTTTGTCTAAGGAAACGCTACATATTTTCAGCAAGCCAGCAGCTTCGCTAATGTCTTGAACACCTAGTGCGGCAGCGGTGTTTTGTGCGCCGGTTGTGCTGACACGTGCTGCGTGTTCTTAATCCTAAAAACAGCAGTAGCCATTTTACTAAACCTAAAAAACTCAGCCATTCTCTTTAGGTAGCCTCGACTGATTTTTCTAGGTTAATTGGCTTGTCCGTTTTTGCAAATCAGCTCAATGAAGGTTTGCGCGGGGGAGGAGAGTGTGCGGTTCTTCTTATATAGGATACCGGTTTCGGCTTTACCGAAATAACGGCTCATATTTTTTACGAAGAGCGTTTTTTTGTCTTCATTGCTGACATAATATTCATTGATGATAGAAATACCAAAGCCCATACCAACGTAGGTTTTTATGGCGCTTCTACCGACGACTTCCATGGCAATGGTGTATTCCAGATTCTCTCTCTCAAATTCCAAATCGATCATTTTTCTACTACTGGATTCCGGGGTAGGAAGAATTAACGGATAAGCGGCAATGTCACTCAGGGTTATTTGTGATTTCTTGACAATCGGATGGTCATGGTTGGCAATTAAGATACGATTTACTTTATTAAATATCCGATAATGCATGTGTGCCGGAACGCTATCTAACGAAGTAACGCCAAAATCAGCCTCGCCGTTTTCAACCATCTCTACGATTTGATCTTGATTGCGATTTAATATCTTAAGCTGGCAATCAGGATAATTTTTGGAAAACTGTTTAATAATGTTGGGTAGCATATAAACCATGATCGAGCTATGCGTGGCTATGCACACAGTGCTCGATTCGTATACGCCTTGCGCCTCGCGAAAGCGCATCGAAATTTGCATGAACTCTTGGACAAGTGGCGCGGCTATTCTTTGTAGTATCTGACCTTCGGTTGTTAGCGTTACTTGTTTTGATCCGACCCGTTCAAATAATTTAACACCGAGCTCATCTTCGAGAGCTTTTATTTGCAATGAAATTGTGGGTTGCGTGCGCTGCGTTTTTCGCGCGGCAATCGTAAAATTCTGATATCTGGCGACAGCCAAAAAGCCTTTTAGTTGTTGAATCTCCATAAAATCTCTACTAGTTAAAGGGCAGCGAATATGTTATTAAGCACAATTAATACTATTTATGGTTTTCAAGCAATATATAGGAAAAATAAATATGGATTTTGATCATCAGTTAAAGCGCTATGCGGATTTAATCGTTAAAAAGGGAATGAATGTTCAGGCTGGCCAAGATGTTTATATCGCAGCTGAGCCGATTCACCGAGACTTCGCCTGCTTGATCGCTGAAAACGCTTATCAACAGGGTGCCAGATTTGTCGCTATTGACCTGCCTGATGCTCGCTCCGAACGTTTGCGCATGCAATATTCCAGTGATGAAAATTTAACCTATGTCCCGGGATTTATTCCGGTGAAATATAAAGACATTGTTGATAATCAAAGCGCTAATATCAGAATTCTTGGGCCTGAAAATCCGGATATTCTCAAAGACTTAGATCCGGCGAAAATCAATAAAGCAAGACAAGCTAGTCGCAAGGCCATACGCTATTTTTATGAAGAAGGCATTGGCAAATGTCGTGTGCACTGGACTTTAGCAGCAGCCTCCACGCCTCTTTGGGCGAAAAAAGTATTTCCTGATTTGTCGCCTGAGAAGGCGAATGCTGCGTTATGGGAAGATATTTTTAAAATCTGCCGTGTTGATACGCCGGATTATATGGAGCGTTTTGAAGCGAACCAAGTATCTATTAAGAAGCGAAGCAAAACGCTCAATGAATTGAAGTTAGCGAAATTACATTTTGTCGGCCCGGGAACCGATTTGCATGTTGGTTTATCGGCGAAGGCTATTTTTAAGGGAGGAGCTGATATGTCTCCTCGCGGTGTGCTGTATGAGTGCAACATGCCTTCAGAAGAAGTTTTCACCACGCCTGATTGGCGCACAGTAAGCGGCAAAGTTAAGGTGACCAGGCCGGTGATGGTTAATGGTCGATTGGTGCGCGATATTAACATCGGATTTGCCAATGGTGAAATTTCTTCCTTTTCGGCAGAGGAAGGAGAGGAATTTTTTAAAGCCTATATTAATACCGATGCCGGCGCTAAGCGTTTGGGTGAGGTGGCTTTAGTTGGTATTGATTCTCCGATCTTTCAGACCGGTCGCATTTACCAAGAGATTCTCTACGATGAAAATGCTTCCTGTCATATAGCTGTTGGCTCCGCTTATCGTTTTTGTATTGAAGGCGGAGAAAACATGACAGATGAACAAGCCAAAGAAATCGGTTGTAATGAAAGTAATGTGCATACCGATATGATGATCTCGTCAGAAGAAGTAGATGTGTTTGCTGTTACCCATGCCGGCGAAGAAATACAAATCATAGCGAAAGGGGCGTGGTGCGATAAATTTCGAGAATGTAATAATCCTCGTTTTTCTATCACTTCATCCTAATCCTTACAGCTGGCGATAACGCCAGATTCCCCATAAAATCGCCAATTTATCCGAGGAATCTTTTATTGGGTGAGATTTGTGCCTTGCTCTTGATTTGATCCGGACAAAGCAGAACAAACGTTAGGATTACCTATGAGAAACATAAAATTATTCATAGCCGTGTTCTTTTTAACCGGACTATATGTTTTTGTTTCTCAATCTTAAAATGTGAGTGCTGAGGATAATAGATCTTCTGATGTCATCATGTATGACTATTTTAATTTTGATGGTTCTGATCAACTAAAAGGTGCTGTAGTAATCAAAAAAAGGCGCCAAAGCTAACCGGCATGGCGCGAGTGTTAGCCGAGCAGAAATTATTTGCTGCTGTTTATTCTGTGGCCACAGTGCTTAATTCCGGTCTGGCGGCTAACTGTGTTGATATTGCAATCATGGGAGATGGTTATCGTAGCATTGATCTTGCCGGTTACCGGACAAAAGTGGCCAGTTTTACCAATATGATTTTAGACTATTCGCCCCTTGATGAATATAAAAATTATTTTAACGTGCATCGTATCGATGTTGCTAGCGTAAGCTCCGGCGTTGATAATGATCCGACGCAAGGTATTAGCAGAAATACAGCACTTAATTCTTATTACTATTCTTATTACTGGTGTGGGGGAACGCAGCGACTCATTTGCACTGATGTCACTAAAGTTGGATTAGTAGCTAGAGCAGCACCGGGCTATGATCAAAAATTGGTTTTAATTAAATCTAATACCTGGGGCGGGGCGGGTTAGCCCGGCTTGGGGATAGCTACTATCGCCGATGGTTTTGGGACTAATAGTGCCTATGTTATGGTTCATGAAATGGGCCAGCTGAAGCAATGATCGGTCAGATTTACAGCTATGTTAAGCCGATTGATTATAGTTCTTCCAATGGAGTTACGATTAAAGGTAACGAGTATATTTCTGTGCAACCGATGAAACCGATTAGTTATGAGCTGACTATTCGCTGGTATGTAGATAATGTGGAAGTAGTCGAAGCTTTGGACAGTAAAAGTTTTCGCGCTTCGGATTATGGAGTCGCCCCGGGACTGCATGTAGTTAAAGTTCGCGTGCTAGATCCCACGCCTTTTGTCAAAGATCCGACGATTATTAGTAATAAGTTAACGCAAGAAAAAGAATAGTTACTTTCAGTTGGCGGGGAGCTGGGTGTTCCCACTTTAACTGTTCTTCCCGTGGATACCAATATCGTTGATGTTGCCAAAGGGGTGCTTAGCGTGACAGCCAGTTCGGCAACGGCTATGCGTTATCAATGGTACAAAAATGGTCTACCGATAAGAGGAGCAATAGGTAGAACTCTAACTGTTACTGGTGCCGCCGGTAATCATAATGCCTATTTTTATTGTATTGTGAGAAATGCGGTGGGTTCGATAACTACTCCTGTGGTTAAGGTGCAGGTTATTCCTCAAGCTCTCTCGGTTTTTACTTTGCAGCCGGTGACGACCTCGGTGGCGATAAATACAATAGCAACATTTTCTGTCGCCGCTAGCAGTAACGCACCGGTGGCCTATCAATGGTATAGAAATGGCGTGGCGATTAGAGGAGCAACACGCCCAACCTATAGTGTGAAAGCAACAGCGCTACATAATAACTCTGCCTATCATTGTGCAGCTACCACCAGAGGGGGAACAGCGTATTCTAGTGTCGTTAGGCTATACGCCAGTTAAATAAGCCCTAGAAAACAATAATTCTTGCCCCAATTGACAGGTTTTCCCTAGATCTGTTAGGGGTAGAACCATATTTGAGTTCCAAGTCATCTTAAAGCTTATGAAATGTTTTAGATATGTTCTAGTGCTTCTAGTGGTCGTCCTGGTTAAAAGGCTAGGTGCGGGCCTGTAGATGACATGGCTCCGGGTAAAAGCCCTCGCACCTAGTTTTGATTAGGTGCGGGGGTTTTTTTGTTAGGGTAGAAATTTTCAGTTCTGCCTGCTGAGTTCAGCATTTATGAGAATGAGTAAGTTATGAGCGATATAAAAAAAACAAAAATAGTGACGCCTCAGAGTTTGGGTTTGCCTAAATCCGGAGAAATGAGCGGATCAGAAGCGATCATTAAAATGCTGCTGGCCCACGGCGTCAAAACTGTTTTTGGTTATCCGGGCGGGGCCATCATGCCTTTTTACGATGCCTTGTTTGATTATCAAAAAGAACTTCATCATGTGCTGGTGCGCCATGAACAAGGTGCGGCTCATGCTGCTGAGGGTTATGCCAACGCTTCCGGCGAAGTGGGGGTCTGTATTGCTACTTCCGGTCCCGGGGCAACAAATCTAGTAACCGGTATTGCTGATGCGATGATGGATTCTGTGCCCATGGTGGCAATTACTGGCCAAGTGGTGAGTCCGCTTTTAGGAACAGATGCTTTTCAAGAAACAGACGTTATTGGCATCACCATTCCGATTACCAAATGGAACTGCCAGATGACTGATCCTAAAGATATCCCCTATATGATGGCTAAAGCGTTTTATGTTGCCCGCCACGGACGCCCGGGGCCGGTGGTTGTCGATATTACTAAAGACGCTCAAATTAACACCTTTGACTGGAAAGATATTGATTTTAAGATTAAGCCGCAAAAGCATTATGCGCAGCGCTATTCTGATGCCAAGCTGCAGCGTGCGGCCGATTTGATTAATGCGGCGGAGAGGCCATTGTTGTTGGTCGGTCATGGGGTATTAATTGGCGATGCCTGCCACGAAACTTGTCAGTTTATGGAAAAGGGTAACATTCCGGCGGCAGCTACTTACTTAGGTTTGTCCGCGGTGCCTACTGATCATCCGTTATATATGGGAATGTTGGGGATGCATGGCAACTATGCGCCAAATATTCTGACTAATGAAGCTGATTTAATTATTGGCTTAGGGATGCGCTTTGATGATCGCGTGACGGGGAATCTTAAGCATTATGCGATTAAGGCAAAGATTATTCATATTGAAATTGATCCGGCTGAAGTCGGTAAAATTATTAAGCCGACAGTGTCTTTAATCGGCGAGGCTAAGGATGTGCTGACTGAGCTGTTGCCGCTGTTAGAAAATAAAGATAGGTCGGCGTGGCTCGCGCGTTTTAGTGAAGGAAAGAAGAAAGAGTTGGAGACAGTTATTGAATCAGCGATTCATCCTAAAGAGGGTGCGCTGCGCACAAGCGAAGTAATTAATCTTCTTTCGGAGTTAACCAATCATAATGCGGTAGTTGTTTCTGATGTTGGCCAGCAGCAAATGATGACGGCCAGATATTATCAGTTTAAAAAACCCAGGAGTTATGTCGGCTCTGGTGGGTTAGGAACCATGGGCTATGCTTTGCCGGCGGCTATAGGCGCGGCTTTCGCCATTAAAGATCGGCCGGTGCTGGCCATTATTGGCGATGGTGGTTTTCAAATGACCATTCAAGAGCTGGGGACTATTGCTCAAGAGAAGCTATCCGTAAAAATAGTAATCATGAACAATAATTATTTAGGCATGGTTCGCCAGTGGCAGGAGTTATTTTTTGCTAAGCGCTATTCAGCTACCCCCATGCATAATCCTAATTTTGTGAAGATTTGCGAAGGTTATGGCATCGAGTCCATGAAAGTTTCAGAGAGGTCGCAGATCAAAAGTGCAATTGAAAAAATGCTCAGCACTCCGGGGGCTTTTTGCTTGGAGGTGGCGGTGGAAACCGAACAGAACGTTTGGCCGATGGTTCCGGCCGGCGCTTCGGTTAGTGATATCAGATTGAAGTAAGGGAGAGTAATTATGAAAAAGAGACATACAATAACTGTGCTTACAGAAAATACTCCCGGCGTACTGCATCGTATTACATCGGTGTTTACCAAGCGCAAAGTAAATATCGAGAGCTTGACAGTATCCGAAACGGAACATGAAGAGATTTCGCGTTTTACAGTAGTTTTTTATTCTGAGCCGGAGTTTGTGAGCCAGCTGGTCAGGCCGATTCAGAAAATAGTGGAAGTGGTTGATGCTTTTGCCTCCGATGATGAAACCTTGCTCTATAAAGAAATTGCTTTCTTGCGCGTGGGATTCTCCAGCGAGTGGGAGCGGGCGGATATTGAGAAAATGGCGACAAAAAATAACGGCAAAGTTATTTTAGCCAATGGTCGCACCATGGTCATTGAGATCACCGGGGAAGAGGATGAAGTCGATAGGTTTAGGGATATGCTTAAGGCTTATCCGCTTAAAACTTTTGTCAGGTCGGGTCGCATAGCGATTAAGCGAGAGCTGACTGAGGAGTTGTTAGACCATACCTTAGACGAGTAGTAATAGGGCTAAAACCCGCCTTATTTTACCAATATTTTTCGGTTGTGGGGTAAGATGTTTGTCTATTATAAATGCCGGAGTCGTTTATCTTTAAAGGGGAGAGCATTATGGCGAAGATGAAATTTGGATCAATTGAAGAAGATATTGTTACCCGCGAAGAATTTACATTGGAGCAAGCGCGCGGTGCATTAGCTGGCGAAACTATCGCCATATTAGGCTATGGCGTGCAAGGCCCGGCTCAGGCGTTGAATCTTAGAGATAACGGCTTTAAGGTTATCGTCGGACAACGTGAAGGAACCAGCTCATGGGACAAAGCTATGGCGGATGGTTGGGTTACCGGCGAAAGTCAATTCTCCATTGAGGAAGCAGCGAAACGCGGAACTTTTATTTGTTATTTGCTTTCTGATGCCGGTCAAATTAGCAGCTGGCCGACAATTAAGCCCCATTTGACTAAGGGTAAAACTCTTTATTTCTCGCATGGCTTTGGCGTAACTTTTAAAGATAAAACCGGAATTGTTCCACCGGCTGAGGTCGATGTTGTCTTGGTTGCCCCTAAGGGGTCGGGCACTAGCGTGCGTAAGCTTTTTAAAGCTGGCAAAGGGATTAATTCCAGCTTTGCTGTCTTTCAGGATGCTTCCGGAAAGGCTCGCGAAAAGGCTATCGCTTTTGGAATCGGGGTGGGGTCAGGTTATTTGTTTTCAACTACTTTTCAAAAAGAGGTTTACAGTGATCTTACTGGAGAGCGTGGTGTGCTAATGGGCGCAATCGCCGGTATTATAGAAGCACAATATAATGAGCTCAGAAGCCGCGGACATGATCCCAGCGAGGCGTTTAATGAAACAGTAGAAGAACTGACGCAGAGCTTAATTCCTTTGATTTCTGAAAATGGCATGGACTGGATGTATGCTAATTGTTCAACAACAGCACAGCGTGGAGCGCTTGATTGGTTGCCCCGTTTTCGTGATGCCAGTGCTCCGGTTTTCAAAGCCTTGTATGACAGTGTCGCCTCGGGCAAAGAAGCTGAGATTGTGATCGAAGCTAATAGTCGCGCTGATTATAAAGAAAGGTTAGCCGAGGAATTGGGTCGGATGAGAAATTCTGAGCTTTGGCAGGCGGGCGCGGCCGTGCGCAAGTTGAGGGCGTAAAACCCCCGGGCAAGTTTGCTTATGAGAAAAATATTTTGCTTGAGTTTGGTCTTCTTACTGGCTTTTGTCGCCTGTAATGTTGACAAGCAGATCGAAGAAAATGTCAAAAAGCTAAAAAGCACAGAGGTTAAAGAGCGCACCCGCGCGGCCGGTAAACTAATGCAATTGGGGGCTCAGGCTGAGGGAGCTGTCCCGGCGCTGCGTGAGACGCTGCAAGACCCTGATTGGCAAGTGCGCAATGCCGTGGTTTATGCCATCTTTAGAATTGGCGGTGAGGAAGCAAATGCTGCCTTAAAGGAAGTCCTGCCTGTTTATATTCGAGCGTTGCGTAGTGAAAATCCGGCAACACGTTTATTTGCTATCGAGGGGATTGGCTATTTTGGTCCAGTCGGACTTAAGGCTGTGCCGGAAGTTCTTTCGGTAATGGAAACAAGCGGCAAGCTTTATGACCAGCTCAAAACCGAAAATCCCGAACTTGCCAAATATCATTATTGGATATCCAACCAAGCGAAATATACTTTACAAAAGCTCAAGGGTTTTACAGAGAAACGCTAAATGCAGCGAAAGATGTTTTGGCTTCATAAATAGGTTGTTATTTGCTTGCCTTTTGTCTAAAACAAGTAGGATTTTGTACCGTACGCAAAAAGTAAGTTGAACGGTGCTTTACTAAGTAATACTATTTTTGTGTACGGTATAAAGGAAGCCAAGGATGGTTTCTTTGGGAGCGAAACGCCGATTCGCTCCCAAAAAAGCTCTTAATGAAGCCATGGATGGCTGAATTAAGAGCCAAACAAAAATATACCATTACCTTAGGATAAAGATAGAAAGCATTTATGCTTTTCAGTTCAAAAATTAATTTACTTTTTGGTAATGGTATATCTAATGCAGTAGTTCTAGACGTTGGCGTTTGTAGCTCAGCTGGATAGAGCGTCAGCCTCCGAAGCTGAAGGCCGTGGGTTCGAATCCCGCCAAACGCACCAATTCTCGGGCGCTGTATGCTGATGAAAGAAAAGAGAATAAATTTTTGAGCTATTAGTCCCTCTCGGGGTTATTAAACAACGTGGCATGAAGATCAGGACATTAAGGGAAAAAATTAATTTCATACCGCTTAGGCAAGGTGATGTGTGGCTATGGATAGCCACCTTTTGTTTACTGGGCCTGGGGATTTTGATGGTCTTTTCTACCACAGCTGTCATTTCTCAAGAAAATTACGGCAACTCGTTAGCCATGTTATGGCGGCATTTATTTCATATCGGCTTGGGGTTAATTCTAGCATTTATTATTTTGCAAATTGAAACAGTGCAGCTGGATACTTGGGGGCGAAAGCTACTAATGGTATCCGTCGTGTTATTGGTTCTCGTGGCTATCCCCAGTATCGGTCAAACTGCCGGTGGTGCACGCCGTTGGCTAGGCTTTGGCCCGGTACGCATTCAGCCCGGCGAGTTTATAAAACTCTTTGTTCTTATTTATTTTGCCGGTTATATCGGCCGCTACAGTAGAAAGATGTGTTTTTTTATTCCGGGTATTATGATTCCCTTTGCTATTTTAGGTTTGTTAGGAGGGCTTTTTTTGTGGCAACCGGATTTCGGTACAGTGGTGGTAATTACTTTGGTTGTGCTAGCGCAACTTTTTACCGCCTCTAATCTCTGGCATTTGGTTACTTTAGGTATTTCTGTAGCCGGGCTCTTTGCTGTTGCCGTGGCAACTTCAGGCTATCGTATGCGCCGCTTTAAAGCTTTTTTGGATCCCTTTGCTGATCCCAATGCCAGTGGTTATCAGCTCATTCAATCATTAATAGCCGTTGGTTCCGGTGGCTTTGTCGGCACAGGAATAGGCGGCAGCACGCAAAAACTTTATTATCTGCCGGCTTCTCACACAGATTTTATTTATGCGGTGATCGGTGAGGAGTTAGGGCTTGTGGGCGCCGTAGTCATTCTTAGTTTATTTGTTTTGATTGCTTATCGTGGCGTAAAAATAGCGTTTCATTTTGCCGATGACGCTTATCGCTGCGCGTTGGCTATCGGTTGTACAGCATTAATTGTCTTTCCGGCTATGCTTAATATGGGTGTTGTCTTGGGACTGTTACCGACAAAGGGACTGGTATTGCCTTTTGTCTCTTATGGCGGAACAGCAATCATGGGTTCACTGGCTGCTATGGCTTTGTTGATCCGTTTATCCGAGGAGGGAATAAGCAATGAAGAGTAGAGTGATGGTTGTTGCCGGCGGAACCGGTGGGCACATTAACCCTGCTTTGGCCGTGGCGAAGGCTTGCCGGAATCTGGGTGCAGAAGTGATGTTTGTGGGAACCGGTAAAGAGATGGAAAAGAAACTGGTTACCGCGGCGGGCTTTGTGCTGACTGCAGTGCCTTTTGTCCCACTAACCGGCAAAGGGATAGCCGGAATATTACGAGCCTTGCTTGCGTTACCGACCGCGCTTTATAAAGCTTTTTCTGTTATCGCAACATTTAAGCCCCAGGCCGTTATCGGCTTTGGCGGTTACCCGACAGTGATTCCATTGTTGGTCGCCAAACTCACCGGGCGATTGTATTACATCCAAGAGCAAAATGTGCAAAGTGGTGCCGCTAACCGTTTTTTAAGTAAATGGGTAACTAAGATTTTTGCTGTGTCGGGCGTAAAAGGATTTGCTGCTACTGTTGATGTGCAGACAACTCCTAATCCGGTGCGCGAGGAGTATCGTAAGATTACCGCTTGGAACACACCGGCAGATAAAGTTAATCTTTTGCTCTTAGGTGGTAGCCAAGGGGCGAAGGCCGTAACCAACGCTATTTTAAGTAATGCCGAAAACTTGAAAAAGTATCCGCTGCATATTCTTTTGCAAGCCGGTAGCGCAGATTTTGAGCGGGTGAAAGCAGAATGTGAAAGCCATGCTTGGACGCACATCGAACCGGTAGCCTTTATCAATGACATGCCGGCCAGACTTAGTTGGGCGCATTTGGTTATTTCGCGTGCCGGTGCAATGGCTTGTACAGAGATTGCTGCTGCCGGTAGGCCGGTGATATTCGTGCCGCTAATCATAGCCGGTGGTCATCAACGTTACAATGCCGAGTTGGCCGTAAAAAGTGGCTGCGCTGTGATTATCGACCAGAACCAGGCGCTCGCAGTCGAGCTAGGTATATTTCTAGAGAAGTTACTTACTGATCCGGCAGCGCTTTCAAAAATGGGGCAGGCAGCGACTGAGTTTGCCAAAGAAAACAAAATCGACAGCGCCCGGCTAATCGCCGAAACAATTCTAAGATAAATACCGAGTTAAATATCTGGGATCATAGCGTGTGCGTGAAAAACTTACTGTGCGTAAGCACCATCGATGTAAGAAAATGCCACGTCAGCGCCGAAATAAGGAGGTGCTACATATTTTTAGCATGACAGCGTTCCGCTTCGCTTCACTGCTGTCATGCGTACCCAGTAGCTGGTGCGCTCCACAAGCGTCGGTGAAATTTTCTAGCGCCGTGGCGTTAATTTTCTCTAGCCCCGGACCTTCGCGTGATGTTGTCGTTGTTAAGATGTGTTCCGGGTCTTGCCCTCTCTGAACAAGTTCGGCTGACACTTCTAATTTAACTGCAATACCCTGTGCGGCAAATATGGCAGCATGGGTTAGTCTTATTTGCCTACACAGCGGCCTGAAGATACCCACATTCCTTTTGGGCAGGGGTTGATGTTCCCATCGCCGCCGGGTTTTCTTAGCCGTTGATCATCGATTTTGCAATGACTACCATCAAAGTGCGTGCCTGATGGACAGCTTGGTCTGATCTCGGCGGGTTGCGGTTTTGGTTGAGGCTTAGGCTGAGAATAGCCACCGCCGCCAGTATGGACGTCGGGATAGCGCTCTACATGGTTTGATTGTCTATTGCGATCTCGTTCATGTTCTCTTTGGCGCTGGCGTTCTCTTCTTTCTTGCTCGTCCTCCCAACGTTCTTGTTCGCGTTCACGCTCGCGTTCGCGGCGCTCATATTCTCTTTCGCGTTCACGCTCTCTTTGGCGATAATAATCATTACGATCATTATGGGGGTCGCTATCATAATAGCCGCCGTAATATGTTTCCCTCTGAGCAGGATAGGAATCATAGCGGCCTCCTCCCCAATAAGGGTCACGTCGACCATAATTACCCGAATGCACCGGTTCACAGGCAACAAAAGTAAGGGCGGCTAAAGTAGCTAGTAATTGTATTTTCATAATTCCTCTTTGAGGTTACTAATATTGAGCATCTTCGGCTTGAACTTTGCCGCGGAAAACCCAATAGATGATAAAGTTATAAATGATCACCAACGGTAAGCCAATAATGGCGATGATTTGCATGATGCCAAGAGTCTTCTGTGAGGATGCTGCATTATAAACAGTCATGTTCCAGTATTCGTTGAGGCTGGAAATAACCAGATTAGGAAAGAGGACAATTACATAACAAGCCAGGTGCGCGAGGATGGCAACTGTAGTTGAGGCAAAAGCTTTGCCCGGTTTTCCGGCCAGCATGGATTTAAGCACACTCAGCACGGCTAAAACCGCGATTGCTACAGCTACCCAAGCGATGGGTTTGGCTTCGACGCTTTCGGCAACATGCGGCAAAGCAAAAATGCTTAGTGAAACAGTGACCACATAAGTGACGAGAAATACGCCGAACAAAATGCGCTGGGATTTGGCTAATGCTTTTTGCATTTCTTCTCCGCCTTTCATGCTCACGTAAAAACTACCATGAAGTAACATGACAGAGGCAATAAGTACGCCGCCGAGGACTGTGTAGGGAGTGACAATATCCCAAAAAGATCCGACAAACTCACGGCTCTCATTAACCGGAACACCTTTGATAATAGCTCCGCCGGCAACCCCTAAGAGCACAAGCACTAGTAAGCTCGATGTGCCAAACAATGTATCATAAATAGTGCGTGCGCGCGGAGACTCAAGTTTATTGCGAAATTCGATGGTGATCGCTCGTGTAATCAGACAAACAAGCACAAGTATTAGCGGCAAATAAAAGCCGGAAAATATCGTGGCATAGGCGTCAGGAAAAGCGGCGAAGAAACTAGCGCCGAAGGTAACAAGCCAAACTTCATTGCCATCCCAGACGGGGCCAATGGATTTATAGATAACTTGCTTATCTTCTTCTTTTTTGCACCAGAGAATATTGGCTGCCCCCCCGAGGTCAAATCCGTCAAGAATGGCATAGCCGCTTAATAGAAATGCGCAGGTGATAAACCAAAATAAATTTAAGTCCATAGTCTGTTCCTTTTAAATACTCTCCGGTCCTTTTTTAATCTGTTTTCCCAAGAAGTGTAACCAGAGCACAAAGAGCACTGAGTAAACGATGCAAAATATTATCAGTGAGGTTAATACAAGCACTGGAGATACATTGGAAATAGCGTCTTTTGTTTTAAGCAGGCCATAAACAATCCAAGGTTGTCTACCTACTTCAGCGGCGATCCAGCCCGCTTGGTTACAAATAAAAGGCAAGATGAGGGCGGGGATAAATAAAAATAGTAGCCATTTCTGCTGAAAAAGATTGCCTTTTAAAAAGAAAATAAAAGCTAGCCCTGTTAAGCCGATCATGGCCATGCCGAAGGCAATCATGATGTGGTAACTTTGAAATGTTATCCCTAGTGGCGGCCACTCGTCTTGGGGAGACTTATCTAACCCGTCAACTTCTTGGCTGAAATTGCCATGCATTAGAAAACTTAAGCCGCCGGGAATGCGAAAACCATAATCGACCTTTTTCTCTTCTTCATTGGGTATGCCCCAGGCATACATATCGGCAGCTCCGGTTTTGAAGTGGCCTTCAAACGCGGCAAGTTTTGTCGGTTGATATTTTCCAACTGATTGGGCTTGAATATGACCGGTGTAAAGCGACAAGAGGCAAAAAAACAAGGCAAAGGGCAGGGCTATACTGATACATTTTTTTGCAAACTCAACGTGGATATTTTTCAATAAATAGTAGGCGCTGACAGCCAGGACGAAGAAGGCGCCATTGATATAGGCTCCTACTAATGTGTGTCCTAACCTGATCATCGACGAAGGGTTAAAGACGACAGCCCAAAAATCAACCATTTCAGCTCTGATCGAAGATCCGTGCTCGACAAGATGAAAACCGGCTGGTGTTTGTTGCCAGGAATTGGCGATAATAATCCAGGTTGCTGAGAAGGTTGCCCCCAGAGCTACCATGAAGGTGGAAAAAAGGTGCATTTTAGAAGAAACTCTATTCCTGCCAAAAACAAGTATGGCCAGGAAGCCGGATTCCATAAAAAAAGCAAAAATGCCTTCGATGGCCAGTGCTGAACCAAATACGTCGCCAACATAGCGAGAATATACTGACCAGTTTGTTCCAAATTGGAATTCCATGACTATGCCTGAGGCGACTCCCAGAACGAAAGAAATAGCAAACATTTTTGTCCAGAAATGTGCCATATCGTGATATAGTTTATTGCCGGTCTTCAGATGACAGGCCTCCATGATAACCATGAGAGTGGCAAGTCCTATGGTTAGCGGGGGAAAGATATAATGAAACATGATGGTCACAGCGAATTGAATACGGGCAAGCAGTACGGGATCTAGTTCCATATCGTAGTATTCCTTAAGTTAGCATACGTACAGTTTTTTACTCGTGACACACTACTAACATGCTCAAAAGAGAGCAATAGTCGATAATATTTCAAAGACTTATATGGAGGGTAAAAATCCATTTGCCTGATGCGAAACGGTATAATTAAAGGTTGTGGCGACAGCCTTTTAAAATAACAAAATCGCATACCAGTCAAATTAAATAGCAGAATAATGATTAAATATCTACTTCGTTACTGCCGATATTAATACGTGCATTAAAGTTATAAAATAAATTTATATCGGAAAACAGCAATACGTCAGCGTCTTCGTCGTCACATCGGGCTGATATGGACGAGGCAATGAAGATGGAGAATTTAAGCAAGCAAAGAAAACTGATTGCTGATTATCCTCATATTGAGCAGCTTCTTAATAGTATTCCGATGATTAATTTGATTTTGAATGAAGAGACACAGATAGTTTTTAGTTCTGCCACGGCTACTCAGGCCGCCGGTAAAAGTGATTATGAAAAAGTTATTGGTCTGAGACCTGGTGACGCGCTGAGTTGTTTTCACGCGAGGGCTTCGGGTCGTTGTGGGACAACGGAAAATTGCAACCTTTGTGGGGCACGAAAAACAGTAAAACATGCCATTGAATTTAATGAAGCAGCGAACGGAGAGTGTCGCATCAATGTTAGTAAAAATGGCCGCATCGTTGCTCAGGATTTTGCTGTTTATGCCTGACCTTTTTCCTTAGGTGGAAAACAAGGTAATTTTGTTATTGTGTCGATGATTGATATTAGTAATGAAAAGCGGCGTAATGCTTTGGAACGCGTATTTTTTCACGATGTGCTAAATGTTGTGGGCAGCCTGCATGGTATCAGCAGCGTTTTAGCGGAAAACAACGATTTTAAAGAAATAAAAGGATTTACTCCTCACTTGCAGGCGATAACTGATGAGATTACTTTGCAGATAAAAGAGTTTCGCCAGTTAAGCTCGGCAGAGAAAGAGGATTTGCAAGTTAAAATATCTATTATTGATGCCATGCTTGTTTTGCAGCAATTAAAAAGAACTTTTATGCCTCATCCGATTTTTAAAGATAAAATTTTAGCTGTTGATATTCGAGCTGAGAAGCTTATTCATTTGAGTGATAGTTCTTTGTTATCTCGCATCTTGGGCAATGTGGTTAAAAATGCAGCAGAAGCTTCTGTTGCTGGAGGAAAAATTTCGATAAGCTGCAATGATCTGGGCGACAAAGTGCTTTATCAAGTGCATCATGTTGGCGTTATTTCGCGAAACGTGCAAATGCAAATTTTTCTAAGATCGTTTTCGACGCATTCTTCTAATCGTGGATTAGGTACATATAGTATGAAGCTATTTGGTAAAAATTATCTGGGTGGAAAAGTGTGCTTTAAGAGTGACGAAGCAACTGGCACAACTTTTTACCTTGAACTACCCAAGGAATATCAAATGAAGGCAAAACGTGCTAACTGAATCTGCTCGCTTCTTTCGTTAAAATATTACATTTATGCGACACTATGTGTTTGGCTAAATTGTTGGCAATTTGAGAATACTCTTTCCAAGACAATCGTCTTTAGGTTAACAAGGAGATAGGCAAAGAGGGATTATGGAAGAGAAAACTAACAAAACGGAAGAAAACGATTTGGCTGCTCAGGAGCGGATGGAGCAAATTATCGATCAATATCAAACAACAGTTTATTCTATTGCTGTGCATTTAACTGCCAGTGAAGAGCTGGCAGCAAAGGTGGTTGAGGCTGTATTTGTGCAAATCGCTCGCGAAGGCTTACCTGAAGAGGAGGCGGAGATCGAGAAGTTGATACACCAATTATCTTATGAATTAGCCATAGGTTATTTACTCAAAGGTGTTCAAGACCATTGCAGTAACATCAGTTCTTTGCGTTCGGATATGGTGGCGGCGGCTGATTCTCCATTGTTGGAAATGGAGAGTCCACAGGAAACAGACTTGGCTACGGCATTTTCGCAAAGCGAGGCAATGTTACTGGATATGGTTAATAAATTCGCACAAAAGAAATACTATTGCTAACTTCAATCAGTAGCTGATAATCCTACCTGGAAAGCCTGTTTTTATCCAATTGCCGGCTGCGATTGTGGGTGGAACCCGATGTCTAAGTTAAATGTTCTAATTCTTGTTAGTCCTGAATATACCGCCGAGGTTAAGGGGTATTATCAACAAAAGGGTGCTCAGGTTGTGGTTTCGTCCGCCGGTATAGATCTTGGAGATTTAGCCGAGCAAATAAAAAAAATATCATCATTCGTCCTCTGCATTTGGTGGCGGCACATAAAGCGTAACAAGCTGCCGATGCGCAAATGATGCTTAGTTTGGGATATAATCGCACGCTACGGTATGAAGATCTGGATTACGTAGGTAGCACTGAAGACGCAGTAGAAAAGAATAAATATTTGCTTCTTTTTACCGCCGATGCAGCCACAAAGAAAGTCATTCAGTTTCTGACCAATAAAAACTCTTATAAACTGATTATCGCTGAAACCCCTGAAGACGTGAAACGTGAGTTGGTGGAGAGAATATTTAATTTGGCGATTATTGATTGCGAACAGAAAAACCAAGATGGTTATGAGTTGGTCTTTGAGATTCGCAGTGACGGCGGGCGTATGGAAACTTTGCCGATTATTGGCTTGGCTTCTTCGCACACAGCTACGCTGCCGCGCCCGGGAGAAGTGGGTTTGACAGAAATAGTAAAAAAGCCGATGAATATTGCCAAGTTCGGTCAGGAACTCAGTAAACAATTAGCTTAGGAAAGCTCATTAGTGGTCCAGCTGGTTAATCTTCTTGAAATACTTAAGGATGCTTGTAATGGAGATGCGCAAGCAGAAAGAAAGTTCTACGAGCTAATTTGGGAGATTGAGCTATTCATACCTTTGCAGCTTTCCGGCTCAGAGCAAATAGTCCAAAGCTCAGCCGGTGAAAAATACCTGAGTGTTGAGCATGAGGGCCGCAGAATTATTCCTATTTTTACTTCCTTAGATTATTTAAAAGAGTGGGCGGGCCATGATGAATTTGCTCTAAGTAAGCGCTTGTTTAAAAGCTTTATTCAATTGGTTGCTGAGGGAAGCTGGATTCATCTTAATCCAGCTCAAGAATACGGTAAAGATTTTAGTCCCTGGGAAATATCATTACTTAAGCAAAGTGGACTTGATGCGCTAAATGAAATATTAAATGAAACGAGTAATGTCTGTAGTGAGGTCGAGATAGAAGATCATACCGACCTTTTTGTGAAGTTAAAGGATAAGCTGCGGGCTGTTTTTGAAGTTTATCCGGAGATTAGCGAAGGGTTTGCTATCAAAATGAGCAGTCTTGATCATCCTCAGGGGATTCCTGTAATCGCGATAAAACAGACAGGAATGAGCGCGGATAAGCTAAAAGTGTTGGTCGAAGAGATAGAAAGTATGTGTGTTTATGACGAAAATGTCGGCGTTATGCCGACAGTGGTCAGTGACTTGGCAAATGATACTTGTCCGCACCGACAGTTGTTTGCCAATTCTTGTCCTTTCTACTTACTGCCCGAAGAATTTAAGCGAAGTAAGGTAAAGTCATGGGTGAACAAATAGATTACACAAGTAACATTGATGCAGAGAAGCTACTGCTTAGCGTTAATTCGGGAGACAAGCTCTCCGACGTTGAGCTGGAGCGTGTTGCTCATGCCATTGAGCAGATTAGCGCCATCAGTAATGAGCAGCAAAAAAATATGCTGCTCGATGATCTATATTCTTTAATTTTGGTTATTGGTCGTGCCCGGGCGATGGGCTACAAAAGCTTATTGGAAAAGCAATTATACAGTAAAGATGCTTTTGTTATCGCCTTAGTTTTAGAAATTATGTGCCTAGAGTGGGGGTTTATTGAGGATTATCTGGAGCAGATAATTAGTTTTGCTGTAGGTATGAGCTGGGATGAAGAAAACGATTTGCAATTAATGGCTGTTAAAATACTGGGCGAGTATTTAGCCCAGATAAGAAACAATGACGACGGATCAAGAAAGCTCGGGATCGAATGGAAGAAGCTGATTGCTCAGCAACTTCACGACATCTTTAATAATGAGCAGCATGAGCAATGGGTTCGGCAGGGGGCCTATTATGCGCTTTGCCGTGCTGGTGGTAAATCATGGGCAGATTTACCTGGTGAATGTGCGGTTATCGATCTTAAGCCCAATTCTCCGGATATCGACTGGGAACTGATTGAGTCGCTGCTCTAAACTCTGCGGCAAACTACCACACCATTGCAGAAGATCGCCTCATAATTGCCTCTGTCACGGCGATTAACTTACTCAAAACACAACCATTCCTAAAATTTATTGTTCGGTATTGATTATGCCTTGGGCTGATGTTTGGTCCTACCATGGGTCAGAACAGAATCATGTAAGTCAAAAAAGGAAAGACAATGAAAACAAAAATAATTCTATCTTTAGGCTTAATCTTGCTAGCGTTTTTTTGCTCTCAAGCAAGCGCTTGTGAGGAACGTGAATTTGCGACGGCGCAGGCAAGTTATTTACGGGCTAATGCTCGCGTTGGTAATAGCAAAATGTCAATAAAATCGTGGCAAGCAAAACTAAAATCTTTGGACACGCAAATTAAGACTGCTAGTGGTAGCAAAAAAATAGAGCTGGTGAAGGAGAGAAATAAAGTTAATAAACAAATTAAGGCCACAAAAACTCTTCTTGCTCAGGAAGTTACTGCGTTAAAAATAGCTACAGCATTGGTGGTATCTTTAAAAAGCCAATGCCGTCCCCATGAACCATTGTACACAAGCACCAACAATCCTTTAATTGATCCTTGGGAGATTATGCTACTTGGGCAATATTCACAACATTTAACAACGCAGATTCGTAGAACTGTTAATCGTATCCGGGCAGCAGGATACAAGGTGCGCATTCATGGCAACCCGCAGGATAAAAACGAAGTTGTCATTGAGCAAATAGGCAAAGTCGATTCTATTTAATTGTTTCCTAATGGCACGGGATATCGAGCTGCCGGACAATGCTATATGTATTATGAAATCAGCAGCGAGACTGTCCAATGCGTGAATTATATCAGCCCCGAGGCTGAAAATATTACAGTCGAAGCAGTGCGTTGGGGTTTGTCGGCGTATTTAATTGTGACTGACGACAGTATCGAGGTTGTTTTCTTTTCGCCACTAACAGAGAAGATTATTGTAGCTATTGTCGCCGCTCCGTATGAGGAAGAGCAAATTGTTTCGGGGCAAGATTATGAGGATGGTAATTATTAAACTATAAACAAATATGACCCCATCGCTAATGAATTTTGAACGAAGTGAAAATTCATTAGCTTGATGGGCTGCTTTTCCTGCCTTTCTTCTCTAACCACCTAGAACTAATAGAATTTTAAGTTAAAAATAATTTTACTGTGCTGACAACCAATTAGTGAGGCCAAACGTTATAGCTATAGTTGTGTAATTTTTATTAGAAATCTGAATGTGAAGATAATAATGAAAATATTAAAACATAAATTTATGACACTCGCATTAATGCTCGCCCTTGGGTTATTGAATGCAAGTTTAAGTTATGGACAGGGAACCTGTAGTAGTTGCGCGATTAGCGCGTTAAACGCTGCTGAAATTAGCACTCTCCAATATATGTATGACGAGGAAGGAGTTGCCGGGGATTTTTATTTAGCGATGAATGCACTGTGGCAGCAGAAAGCATTTAGTTCAATTGCAGCTGCTGAAAAGAAGCATGCAGCAGCGTTGTTGAAGCAACTTAGCGTTCATGGAATTACTCCAATTGCCGGTCTTGATCCAAATCTTGTTGTGATTAAAGAAGAGGTAATTAATCGTGGATCTTTGTCCCTGCTTGATGCGTATATGGCCGCAGGGTTAGTTGAGGAGCAGGATATCTCAGATTTAAAGTTGGCGATGGCAGCGACTAAGGCACCAGAATTGATAAAAGTTTATGGGGATCTCAAGAAAGCATCGGAAAATCACCTGCGAGCAGTAGCTAAAAATGTTACTAACTTGGGGGGCCAATATGTCGCCCAGTTGTTACCGGAGAACGAAGTAAATACGATTATTGGAGTTAAGTCTGGAAAAGGTCCGCAAAGTGGTAATCAACAAAATAGAAAACAAGGAGCGAATAAGCAGAAGGGTAAGAAATGATAAGGGCTTAAGCGGTATATGTCTTAATGAGATGGAGTTTGAGTGTGATTTCCAAAGATGAATGGGCAGTTATCATTGACGATAATTACCAGGACATATACCGCTTTGTCAGTCGTCTTCTTGGCGAGTTTAATGAAGCACAAGATGTAACGCAGGAAACATTTTTATATGCCTATAGTAACTGGCCGAAGATCACAGATCCCTTGGCATTGCGCCGCTGGTTGTTCGTAACTGCGAGAAATAAATGCTTCGATCGTTTCCGATTGTGGCGGAGAATGCGGGAGCGGATTGCAGAGTGCTTTATGCAGAGTGCGAAAGCTCGTAGTTTTGGTGAAGAGCAAACGGATATTGCTCAATGCTTAAAAAAGCTTCCGCGACGGCAGAAAGAGGTTTTTGTTTTACGCCACTGGCATGGTTTTACGAGTGCTGAAGTAGCGATGATTTTAGGAATTAATGAAGGTTCGGTGAAATCGCATTTGTTCCGAGCCATAAGGCGGATGAATGAGTTGTTAGGAGATAAAGTAATTTATTAGTAATAATACAGGCAGTGTGACGCATGGATAAAAAACAAAATAGTGAAGAGTTATCCAAACTTTGGCGGGAAGCGATCGGTACCCCTGATAGTGAGAAGTGCTTACTTAAGGTGATGTCTGAGGTTGATCCTGTTCCGCCATTGTCAATAAAAAATAAATTACTAGCCATTGGTGATCAGGCGGTAGAGGCGAAGGCGGTTTGCTCTTCACTAACACTTAATTATAGTTATCGCTTAATGCCGGCACTGGGCTTGGTTGGTGCGATATTTTTAATTACGTATTTTTCTCCTTTGTTTATGAAAGGCCATCAATCAAGGGAAAGGCTTAGCGAAGATGAATTAATTTTGTCGTTGGTTGAAGATGAGATGATGATTGATGTCTTGGATGCAGATATGGCGAGATTAGGGGAATTATAAGAAGTTTACGTTTAGAATGGAGGTAGATATGTTCCATAATATTACAAGGCTAACCTTTTTAGTTTTAGCCATATTAGTAGCTGGTAACTCCCAAGCTCAGCCTTTTGCGGGGCGTCATCATCGTGGCTTTGGATCACAGCGTATGGCCGCGGAGTTGAATCTTAGAGCTGAGCAAAAACAAGCTTTAAAATGTGAAACGCCGGGACAGGGACGTGAAATAAGACAGGAGTATTTTCAGGAAAGAAGCAAATTAAATGACCTGCTGCGAGCAAGAAGTAGTAGTGATGCTGAAATTCTTCAGCAGGTCGAAACCGTCAATAAATTGCAGGCAAAATGGAATAAATTACGGGTAGAGAAAATAATTAAAGCACGTCAGGTTCTTACCCCTGAGCAAATGGAAAAACTGCTGAATATTAATCAGCAAGAGTATGGGCAGATTCCTTGACCAGGACCAGTGCTTAGACAATGATATAAACCCATCCTTCTAGCAAATCGCAATCCTGCCCCTTTGAGAGCCAAATTATTTCTTTGTGCTGAGTGAGGAAAGCATAGAAGTTAGGCTACTGGCATTTGATTGTAGCTTTGCCATGTTTTCTTCAAGTCGGGCATACAATAATTTCATTGATTCAGTTTGCCGGGTGAGCAATTCTTCCATGCGTTCAATCCTTTTATTGATCGATTCATTTTCTGTATCGTTAGCTTTGATGGCCAGTTTTATTTGGCCGTCGAAACGAGTGTACTCAGCAACAACGCCTTTGGTGGAGGCGAGTTTATCTGCTATTTTTTGAATCAGCGCTTGGGCCGCAACCGGATCATCCTTAAACCCGCCGGAGAATTTAGTTTCATCGAAATTGTATGTTCCGTCGCGGTTTGTAGTGATGCCTAGATCAGCAAGGACGCTGATTTTGCTGCCGTTGACGTCGGAGTGTGTCTCAGTAAATACTGATTGTATGGCTCGCACAAAATTGTCATCAACTCGGGATTTAGCCAAGGCTGAGAAAACATTGGCAACCTTGCCATTCTCCTCGATGCGTTGAACTTTATTATTGTCTTTACTGTATTTAATAATCTCGTTTAATTGGGCAATGATTCCGCCAAATTTTTTTGCCGTTTTATCTGCATCGGAGCTAACGGTAAGTAATACGGGGGCGGCAGTGACTTGTTTTAACTCTAAAGAAAGGCCGGGAACCAAGTCTTTAATTTCGTTTGAAGGCCTGGTAATTTGGCCGATGCCGGCAATATATAACTGAGCATCTTGGGCCTGTTCCATTGTTTGTTGGTTAAATAATCCCAGATCGGTAATATTGTTTGATACTTCTACGTTGAGCAAACCTTTTTCGCTACCCGAAGCTGTCCCGTTTACCATGAGAATATATTTAGGATTGGTTTCTGTGCCGACATTTATCGTTGAGGCGCGTAATTTTCCATCGGCTGAGTTATTTATTTTATCGACCAAACCCGTGAGCGAGGTTGTTTTATCTATATCGATGGAAAATGTTTCGGCATTATCACCTTGACCAATGGTTAATTTCATGGCCCCTGCTTCGCTTAGTGCTGAGGCAATGGGCGTATCATAATCAGAAAAATAATCGCCGAATGAGAGCAGGGCGCTTTTGGCTAATTGATTTACTGTAATTTGCGTAGAGGTAGTCGGGGCGCCGGCGGCAGCTGTTGCTGTAATAGCATCGGAGTTAGAGGAAGACACACTCTTCGTTACTCCACCACCAAAGGCAGTAGTGTACCCTAATAAATTACTGGAGAGGGAAAGTAACTTGGTATTGAACTCTTGGAAGGCAGTAGTTTCTTGATCGTTGAATGCCTTAGTATTCTTCATTGGTTGTTGCTGGATGCGGCGCGCGTCTAAGGTTGCTTGAATCAGCGCTTCTGTGTCGATTCCAGAGGCTAAGCCGGAAAATGATACTGAACCCATATAAAACCCTACTCTAATCAGACAGCCACAAGGGTGCTGTCGCTAACAATAAATTAAACTGCCCCGTTGGTTCTAAAGCAATTATAATACCATGGGTTTTGAACTATTGAATTACAGAGTAAAATAGATTTCAATTTGCTGGTGGGATAACAGCAGATTGGATCAAAGCCTCAGATAACTTCATTAACTAAAAATGCTAAGTCTATGGAATTATAGGGCTTAAGACGAAGAAATTTAAGTTATTAATCAGGTGGATACTCGATAACTACTTTGCCGCTCTCTTTCTCGACGACTTTAAATTTCAGTTCGGTGGGATTGTTACCGTAGCTACTTAGGAATTGTACCTCTCGAGCGCGCAAATTCTTCCTAGCATTCTCCAGCATTTTTTGCCTTTCTTCTTCCGCCCGACGGAAGCGCTCTTCATTGGCATCGACTCTGGCCTGGCTGCTAGTTAGGGAAACCTTTACGGCATCTTCATTAGCCTGTTGGGATAAAACAGCAGCCGGAGTGGCAGGGTTGCTCCCTTGAGTGGGAGCGCTGCTAGCGCCAATGCTGTCTATTTTTAATGCCTTGATACCCATAATCTTGCCGAACTAAAACTTGCTGGAAGCGGTAAGGATTTTAAAGGCGGGAAAAGGAGAGAAACTTCAAGAAAAAACCTGGAGTCAAATCCTTTCGACACCCCGGCAGATTGTCTGCCTATTCTTACGCCTAGGGGACTCCCCTAGAAACGTCCGCATTCCTGCTTTCTATTTCTTCAATTATCCATTTCGGCATAACTATGGTGGAACTTTAGAAAATAATCAAAAAAACAAAATTTTTTACAATATCTAACTATCGGAATATATTACATAAATAATCCACTCTCGCACAAATAACGAATTTTATGTGCTATAAAAGCCTCGGAAACGGAATCAAGTCTTTTACAAATGCCAGACTTTATATATTAGGGCTTAGTCCGAAGCAGAGCGACAAAGTTTATGAGTGAAAAGATATTTAATACGAGGATTAATGTCAGGTAAGCATTTAGTTATTGTTGAGTCTCCTACCAAGGCTAAGACCATAAGCAAGTTCTTGGGGAAAGATTATACGGTTAAGGCCTCAAATGGGCACGTTAGAGATCTGCCTAGTAATGCCACGGAAATTCCCGCCTCTTTTAAGGCCCACAAGTGGAGTCGCTTAGGAGTTAACATCGAAAAGGATTTCGAGCCGCTCTATGTGATTCCTAAATCAAAAAAAGAACACGTTAAGCATTTAAAAGACGAAGTAAAAAAAGCAAGTTTAATATATCTGGCCACTGACGAAGACCGCGAAGGAGAATCTATCAGCTGGCATCTTGTCGAAACGCTTGAGCCACGTATTCCTTATAAGCGATTAGTGTTTCATGAAATTACTAAAGAGGCGATTAGCGAGTCTTTAAATAACGCCCGCGAGATTGATCAAAATCTGGTTTATGCTCAAGAAACACGGCGTATCTTAGATCGTCTTTATGGTTACGAGTTAAGTCCTCTTCTGTGGAAAAAGATCGCGCGCAATTTAAGTGCCGGCCGTGTGCAGAGTGTGACTATACGCTTATTGGTCGAACGCGAGCGCGAACGTATGAAATTTGTTAGCGCTGCTTATTGGACAATTAAAGGGAAATTTCAAAAGTCCAGTTTGGGAGATGCCGGAGTTTTCGAAGCCGATTTAGCGCTTGTTGATAATAAACGCGTGGCACTTGGAAAAGATTTTGATCCGCAAACCGGTAAACTTTTAGATCCGGATAAAATATTAGCTCTCACCGAGCAGCAGGTAACTGAGCTTCGTGACGAGATTAAATCTTTAACTCCTAAAGTATCTTTGGTGGAAGATAAGTCCTTTACCGCTAAGCCGTTGGCGCCGTTTGTTACCAGTTCGCTCCAGCAGGAAGCAAATGCCAAACTGCGTTTGCCCAGTAAGCGGACAATGAACATAGCCCAACAGCTTTATGAAAACGGTTTCATTACTTACATGAGAACTGATTCTACGATTTTATCTCAGCAGGCAATCAATGCCGCGCGTAATCTGATTATTAATGAGTATGGCAAAGAATATTTGCCTAAGGAGCCACGGCTTTATACGACCAAAGTAAAAAACGCCCAAGAGGCGCACGAAGCTATTCGTCCGGCAGGGGAACAGTTTACTCCAATCGATGAGGTTGTTACTAAGCTTGGGATTGAAGCCGGTAAGCTTTATGAGTTGATCTGGAAAAGGACAATCGCTTCGCAGATGGAAAATGCCAAAGGTAATTATTCATCGGCATTGATTTCTTGGGGGCGGGCAACCTTTAGGGCCACGGGAAAGACAATTCAGTTTCCTGGTTATCTACGTGCCTATGTTGAGGGGAGCGATGATCCGGAAGCAGAACTGCAAGATCAAGAAAAACTATTACCCCCCTTAGTTAAAGGCGAGAACGTTACTAATCTGCTTAGTGACCTTGTTAAAAAAGATACGCAGCCGCCACTTCGTTACACTGAGGGAAGTTTGATTAAAGAGTTAGAAAAGCGCGGTATTGGTCGACCTAGCACTTGGGCACAGGTTGTCGATTTAGTCCTCACGCGCCAGTACGCTTTTAAACGTGGAACATCTATTATTCCATCCTTTGTCGCTTTTGCTGTGGTTAATTTATTAGAAAAGCATTTTGCTAAACTTGTTGACTATGAATTTACCGCTTTGTTGGAGGATGATCTTGATGCTATCTCACGTGGCGAAGCCAAGACCTTAGATTATTTAAAATCTTTTTATTACGGCCAGGGAAGTAAAGGGCTAAAAGATTTAATTGCTTCCGGTGAAAAGGGAATCGATCCTCGTGAAATCTGTTCCGTCCCCATCGGACACCTGGATGGTAAACTGATCGAAGTTCGAATTGGTCGTTATGGGCCATATTTAACAGATGGCAGCAAAAACGCCAGTATCCCTGATAACTTTGCTCCTGATGAGTTAATCATGGAAAAAGCCATTTCCTTATTATCCAGCCCCACCGGGAGCGGGTCACTAGGCACTGATCCCAAAACAGAACAACCTGTTTATTTGAAAAAAGGACCTTATGGACATTATGTCCAGCTTGGTGACGCTGCTGAAAAAAAGCGCCCCAAAATGGTTGCTCTCTTAAAAAACATGGAGCCGGAAAATATTGATTTAGAGACGGCCTTGAGATTGCTTCAATTACCCCGTGTTTTGGGTGTCTACCCGGGTAGTAAGGATCCTATCTTAGTTAATACCGGTCGCTTTGGTCCTTATGTTCAGCATAACAAAGATTTTCGTTCTATTAATCTCAATGACTATTCTCCATTAGACATCACTTTAGACCAGGCTCTGGAATTGTTAGCTAGGCCCAAGCGTGCACGTGGACGTGCTGAGCCTGAAACTCTTAAAGAGCTAGGTATTCACCCGGCAAGCAACGCAACTATTTTCATTAAAGTTGGACGCTATGGCCCCTATCTTACCGATGGCACTGTTAATGTCGCTCTGGGTAAGAAAAACCCCGATGAAATTACCTTGGATCACGCTATTAATCTCATCCATGGGAAAGCGGAAAGTGCCCCGGTGAAGAAGACAAGAAGGTCGAATCCTAGGCCGGCACCTAAATCCAAAAAGTAAAGATTAGCGATTTTGGGCGGATACTTTGTCAGACTTCGGAACTCTAAAACAACATGTGCGCGCCAGCGCCATCGGCAACCATAATATTTGCGGACGTCTGTGGAACGCGACCCATGACTTCGGCGCAGCCGAATCTGGGTCGCCAACGCTGAGAATGCCAATGCGGTGTGCGCCAAGGGCGCCAACCATCGCATGCCTGTGCAACGCGTTCCACAAACGTTTGTAAAATTATCTACCCGCGTGGCGGCAGCGCCGAAGTGTCTCTTTGCTAATTTTAAACTTCCCGGATAAATACTAACGATAGCGAAGGAATCTAAGAAATTCTGTGTCTTTACCAACGAGGGTAAATTTTTTATCTTCCACCCGTTTATATGCTACTTCCAAGCCCAACTGACTATAGCGCTGAAAGTATTCGACTTTAAAAGCATGGCGGCCTTTGCTGAGATTGACCTCAAATTTGTCAGTGTTGTAAGATCTGTCTTTGAGAAATTCACCTTGCACTTGGCCGTCAATGGTTAGGCGATAGCCATCATCTGAGGAAACGCGGAAATGATAGCGCCCGCCTTGGATTACATCGAACTTGCCGGTAACATCAATAAAAAAATTATGCTTAAATCCTAAATCTCCAAGGCTAGGGTGATAAAGCTCCTCTCCTTGATCAAAGGATAAGACATCGATTTTGTATTCTTGCTTATAACTATCATTTCTCAGGGTTTCGATATCCTGGATTTCATCAGTCTGAGCGCTAATCACAGCGAGCATTTTGCCACCCAAAAGAAGGGCAGCAGAGCGCCGGATATATGGTCCAAAAATCGCCATTAATGAAAGCAGCAGCAACAACAGTAATGTGAATCGCTTGTCCATCTATAATATCGGTTTAAGCTGCCACTCTTTAAAAAGTTCTCGAGCCATAACTGCTTGGCTGCGCAGCGGTGAATAATAAGTTAACGGTGAATAATAAAGAAAAACGGTAAAAACTCCAAAATAACACAAAGCCAACACCGAATATAAAAAAGTATCGGCCTTTTGGATATATTCAGAGTAAATATATTTAAAAAGGCAGGCAGCTATCACGAAGGTACACATATAAGGAATAAAATAATGGTAAAGATACATCACGCGCTCAATGTTAAGCATCATGCCCATATATGCCAGATAGATGCTAAGCATGGGTAAAATAAAATAGAAGGAATCGGCATCTTTCAAGGGAAGGCCGAAAAAGAGACGGCCACCAACTAATATAATACTCAGTGCCAAGGCTAAAATAGAGATAAACAAAATTAAAGGATTGACTTGTAAAAATAGATAGCGAGTCGCACCTTTGCCATCTTTAGCCCAACGATAATTTATGCTTTTGCCACCGATGATCCATTTAAATGGGGTGCTACCGTTTTCCCCGGGTTTGCAAACATCTAGTTTAGGCACACCCTTATTGTTTTGAACAAAGAAGCGATAGGTATCGATTAATTGCTCGTAGAAATTAATCGGAGAAGCTTGCTTTCGCTCTTTAATAATCTGCTGCACTTCAGGAGAAGCTTTATACCATTGTTCATCGGCAGCATGATCGCCCAGGGCAAAGTGGACATACCAGACGAGCAGAAAAGGCATCATAATTCCGGCAAAAGAGCTAAGGGCTAAACAGATAACGTGTTTAACTCCTTCCCTGCTAAGCCAATAATCAAAGCTGCTATTGACGCGATAAAGTAAAAAAGGAAATAGCACAACCAGCACTAAGCCGGTAACTTTTGTCGCCAGGGATAAACCAATACATGTGCCCATACAAAAAAAGTTGATAGCTGTTATCTCTTTTAATCTGGAGTAACGAATAAAAAATAAAATCGCCAAGAGAATAAAAAACATTTGTATGCCATCGAGCATGGCGCCGCGGAAATGAACAATAATACTGTTTTCGAAGGCATAAAGACTACTAAAAGCAAAAGCGAGAGCGGTATTCTGTAAAATGACGTGGAGAATTAAAAAAAATACAATAACAGAAGCCCAGGCAAAAACTACCGGGAAAAAACGAACGCCATTAAATTTAAAATCATCAGGGATGTCCTTGGCATAGGCGGTTGTTAGTAACGGCTGGATGTCAACATTTTGATTTTCGCCGGTTATGGTTTGATAGCCGTATTCGCCAAGGGCGATGAGCAATTTTCCTAAGGGCGGATGATACTCTCTGAAAAATACGTTATTTAGATATTTCATTGCTGCGGGAACGTGGTAGTTTTCATCCCAAAAAAAACCTTTAGGATTTTGATAATTATGAACATGCGTAAAATAAGAAATAATAGTCAGCACCAATATAGCCAGGTAAAATAAATTATTTTTTAATACTTCTCTGATTGTCATATTTCGATACTTTTATGATTGCCGACAGCGGATTCTATAGCTTAGCTGAGAATAGGCATCAACTAGAAAATCCTGGCGAAACTCCAGGGGGAGATTAAAGCTTTATCGACAAGATCCGCAGTTAATCATGCCTTGGCGGAAGGATTTTTAACGGGCTTCTATAGGAATTATAAAATTGAATATTTGCTTAGCAAAACTTAGGGCTCTAGCAAAGGTCTCAGTTAAATTAGTTGCGAGTAAGAACGTCTCGACTTTCTTTGCTAGTTGACTCTGTGAGCTCAACTTCTTCTTCTGTTTTTGGGGCTTCTGCCTCATGAAACGGCATCAGGATAAGCGGAAGCATGTCTGTTTCGACAGGAATGTAGTCCGAACGCTCATATAAAAAATTGGTTACTAACCAATCGAGATCCGGATCATTTGCTTCGTGTGAATAAAATGGCCTACCCATAACAGTCTCCTTGACTTTAGTAGTAATCTACCCGGCTCGTATGATTCTCATCGAACCTTTTCGGTCGCAGTAAATGTATTATCGGCTCATTGACTAACTTTCTTGAATATTAGATGCGCAAAGCTTTAATTTGGATGTAACGAAGGTTGTCACAATTTTGTAACAAAGAAGTGTTCTAAGCCCTTACTAAAGGCAAGAATAATCGTTGTCCGGAAGTTCCTGACGGAGGGAAAGGGTTAAAAATGTTCAATTATGTATTTTTTAGGGAGTTCCTCAGCAATGTATTTTCCCAAACGCTCTTTTGTTTGTTTTTCAAAAAGTTGATTGCGAATCTTATCGCGCAAATCTTTGTCTTGGATGATGCCATCATCGCTAAGATCGAGTACCTGCAAGAGGGTATACTTGCCGTCGAGATTAATGACCTCAGACACTTCGTTTTCGCTAAGTCCTTCCAGTGCAGCTTGAAATTCTTCTCGTAGGTCTTCCGGTCGCACATAACCCAAATCGCGATATCCAGCCGGAGCCAAAGAACTCAGCTTCTTACCGTCTACGCACTGAGCTTTTATTTCTTTGGCATCTTCCTCGTCCGAAAATGTGCCCTGTCCCACATTTAGTGTCCCTGCCTGTGCTTGCAGCTCTGTATGTTCTGCTAAATAGTTATCAATATCCGCTTCTGTAATATTGATTGATTTTCTAAGAACAGTAGATACGATTCGAGACTTCAAGATTTCTTTTTTTATTTCTTGGCGATAGTTTGTAGCGGGAATGCCTTTTTGTTCTAAAAGCTGCGTGAGCTCCTTATCGGTAAAACTATTTTGTTTTTTTACTTCGGTAATATAAGCGTCAACGTCAGCGTCAGTGACGGCTAAGTTTAATGATTGAGCTT
The DNA here is from genome assembly GCA_020852715.1 of Deltaproteobacteria bacterium. Lineage (GTDB taxonomy): Bacteria > Bdellovibrionota_C > UBA2361 > SZUA-149 > JADZAE01 > JADZAE01. The sequence goes on along the minus strand of JADZAE010000081.1, from coordinate 4,030 downwards.
CTTTGTCTAATAACCGCTGGGCAATTAAATCTTCTAAATATTTATTCTGTGTTGCCCTATCAGTCAGAGGAACAGCTTTGGTTAATCCTTGTTGCTCGGCCGCAAACTTGTTGAGGTCACTTAACGTAATCGGCTCACCATCGATGGCTGCAACCAAACGATCAATGACTTCTTGGGCAGATACATAATGAGAACAAAACATGAAGAGAAAAAAAGAAAGAGTAAGTCGTGTGCGCATATATTTTTTAACAATTTTTAACAATATTTGATATCAATTTCCTTAAAAAACTTGTCTAAATAATCATACAAGATAATGGGGGAGTCAACCTCTAAGGCGGGCAGTTGAATGGATAACACCATCGCCGGGGAGAGATTAATTGCTCCTTGTGACTTAATAACCTTGTCGATTAACTTTTCTCGGCCAAAACAGGCCTGCGGATGAAAAGTAAGGCTTAATTGGTGGTTGCGGTAACTGGCGACGGTAACTAAAGCGCGTCGGAGGATGCTGCGAAAAATCATCAGTTCAAGAAGAATAATTACTTCTTCCGGGGGATGGCCAAAGCGGTCTTCTATTTCTTCGAGAATTTCCATTCCTTCTTGGCGGCTGCTAATAATTACCAAGCGCTGGTAAAGAAGCAAACGTTCGGATACGTCGGGTAAGTAGTCCACGGGGATATGAGCAGGAAAGCCGATTTTGATGTCCGGCTCAATGCTTGGCAAATCTTCCTCTTGCTTCTGGGTTTGGCTTTGAATTTGTTTAACCACTGTCTTTAAGATTTTTGAATATAGCTCAAAACCAACTAAGCCTACTTGTCCGGATTGATCTTTGCCTAACAAGTTGCCGGCACCGCGAATTTCCATATCTTGTAGGGCAAGGCGAAAACCAATTCCTAAATCATCTAAAGATTGCAATACTTCCAGGCGCCCGCGGGCTTCGGGGGACAAGCCTTTTTCATTACCGACGAAGAGATAGGCGTAAGCACGACGCGAGCTGCGTCCGACGCGACCGCGCAATTGATATAGTTCGGCTAAGCCAAAGTTTTCAGCGCGACGAATAATGATGGTATTGGCGTTAGGAATATCTAAGCCGGATTCGACAATTGTTGTCGAAACCAAGACATCGATTTCTTTATTGATGAAGCGATGCATCACGCGGTTAAGCTCAGCTTCGTTCATTTGCCCATGACCAAAAGCCACGCGTGCCTCCGGAACAAGCTCGCGCACTTCTTGGCAAATCATGGCAATATTTTGCACGCGATTATTAATGTAAAAAACTTGCCCCTGTCGTGAGAGCTCGCGCAGGATAGCTTGGCGCACAGTGTTTGGCTCGTAAGGGGCCAAATAGGTTTTAATTACTTGTCGATCACAAGGCGGAGTTTCGATTACGCTGAGATCACGAATACCGGCCAGCGACATATGCAGAGTGCGTGGAATGGGGGTGGCGGTGAGAGTTAGGACATCCACTTCTTTGCGAAGCTGTTTTAGTCTTTCTTTGTGGGCTACTCCAAAGCGATGTTCTTCATCGACAATGACTAGGCCAAGGTTGCTAAAAAAGACATCTTTTTGTATCAAACGGTGTGTGCCAATGATGATATCCACTGCGCCGCGAGCAAGATCGGCCAAGGTTTTTTTAATATCTTCTTTACTAAAGAAGCGGCTAACGCAGCCGACGTTTACAGGAAAGCCGCTGAAACGTTCTTTGAAAGTTTGAAAATGTTGATCGGCAAGCACTGTTGTCGGGACAAGAAATGCCACCTGTTTGCCGGCATTGATCGCTTTAAAAGCTGCACGCAGGCCGACCTCCGTTTTGCCATATCCAACATCGCCGCAAACCAGTCTATCCATAGGTTTTGATTTGGCCATATCGGAGAGCACATCTTCAATGGCCTTAGCTTGATCCGGTGTTTCCTCAAAACAAAAGGCATCGGCGAATTGTAAATCCTGGTCGTTAAGATCACCGAAGGGAACACCTGCTACTATTTCGCGTTGTGCATAAAGGTTAATTAGCTGCCCGGCGAGCTCTGCCACTTGCTTTTCAACTTTGGCTTTAGTTTTTGTCCAGGCGCCGGAACCGAGTTTTGTTAGTGCCGGGGTCTTACCTTCAACTCCGGCGTATTTTTCGACCTTGCCGATATTTTCTACCGGTAGATAAAGCTTTGCGCCTTCGGCATATTCCAAATGCAAAAAATCGCCGAGTTTACCTTCGACAATTATTTGCACCAGACCATGATAAAGCCCGATCCCATGGTCAGCATGAACTATATAGTCGCCTTTGTTCAACTGGCTGAGCGAGCCCAAGAGGCGGCGAATATTTTTGCTGATCTGTCCTTTGCGCCGCGGTAATAACTCCGGGAAGACATCGCTTTCATATATCAGCTGAAACTTGTTTTCATCGTCGATAATGCCGGCTGAAATAATACCGGAGAGAAGAGTTATTTTATCGCTTTGTCGATGAGAACTTTCGGAGTTTAGCCAGACAAAAAAATTGCCGCTAAATTCTGTGGTTTTAATACCATAGCCGGTGAGTATTTCGCTGAAGCGTCGTGATCGCTGGGGTTGGCTGACGACAATGGCTGTGCAGATATGGCGATCTTGGCTACGCCTTAACAAGTCAATTAACGGTGTGAGAGGTTTATCATTGCTACGATAGGCGGCCAGCGTAGTTTTAAGCTCGCTTTGGTCTTTGATGGCCAAAGCAGAGGAGTTTTCATCGTTGTCTAGCCACTTAATGCTGGAGAGCTTAAGGTTAGTGAGGGAAGAAAGCTCAGTCCAAGTTGCTTCAGGATTTGAGTAAGCTGAGCTGATTTCAGGAAAAATGCGACCATCCTTTTCGGCTTTTTGTGCCTGCTCGCAAACAATGCTGTAATAGTCTTCCAAGTTTTGTCTTATCTGGTCTTCGTCATAACTGATAACTAATGTTTTTTCGGTGATGTAATCGCAAAGTGTAGCCGTTTGCGGATTGAAGAGCCCTTGGAGTTTTTCTAATCCGGTGCCGGAGTTGTTTTTGATGGCCTCTTCTAAATGTTCAATTGCGCCATGGGATATATTTAAGTGCGAGGCACGAGCGCGTAATAGTTTAATGGCTTCATTTTTATTTTCATCGCCATGTCCAATAAATGGCAACTCAGCGACGGGAAGGACATCGATTTGTTCATTACGCCTTAGTGATCTTTGTGTTTCGGGATCAAAATAGCGAATAGATTCGAGTTGATCATCAAAGAATTCCAAACGCACAGGATAACGGCTGGCCGGCGGATAAAAATCAATTACAGAACCGCGTACCGCAAGATCGCCATATTCTTCAACCAGCGTGGAACGATGGTAACCGGCACGGATAAAATGGCGCAGCAGGTCTTCGCGCTGGTAAGTGCTCCCGGCGTGCAGTGTGTTCAAAAGGGAGAGATATTGCTGCGGCGTAATTATCTTTTGCAAAAAAGAGTCGGCGGTGGCTACGATAATGCTTCCGTCTCCTGCTTGGATTTGATGGAGAGCAGCAAGTCGTTCGGCGCTATCTTGAATAGTAGGGGAGAGATCTTCAAAGGGGAGAATTTCCCAGGAAAAGAAATGATAAACAAGGCGTTTGCTTTCGGGCAGAGTGTCTCCCAAATAAAAACGCAAATCGCTAACCAGGCGCTCTCCCGACCTTCTATCGGGCACAATAACGAGCAAAGTTGAGTAATCACTCTCTAGCGCTGAGCTAATCAGCGACCAGTTTTTGGCCAGCGGTGCGCGCAATAAGATAGACGCCCCCAATAACGGCAGCGCCGCCCCCCCTATCCCCCCAACATGACCCAAATAACTCCTCTGCATTCAATAATTAAGTGCAACACCCGAGCTTAAAGACCTCGTCAGGTGTTAAGAAATTCAAACACTTACGAGGTCGATGGTTCAGAGTTAGTTCTCCCTTCCTAATAGTCTTGATAGGAACTTTAGCAAAGTCAGTTCCTTTAGGAAAGAAGCGTTTAATAAGACCAATAGAATTTTCGACAGTGCCTTTTTCGTAACTAGCATAAGGATGACAAAAGTAGCT
>JADZAE010000080.1 GCA_020852715.1 Deltaproteobacteria bacterium | reverse complement strand
TGAGTAGAGCACCAATAATAGCACGATCTTCAATGGTTAGCTGAGTATATTTCCTGTTCATAGTCACCTAGTATAGCTGGGTTATACTAGGTGTTGCACTTGCACATTGAACCCGAGCCTCAGAGGAGTTCCGTAGCTTAAAAACGGTTAAACGAAATTACCGTTTCTAGCGCTATTTCAAGAAGTTGGATTTTTGCAGTATTTGGGCCTTGTGCGAAACCTGGCTTGTTTCGGTTCTTGCCTGAGAAATAAGAAGCCTTACGTTTTTCCCCTGGTTACGTTTTTCCCCTGGTGCAGGCCACCTTTTTGGCCCCCTAGCACCCGACACCTCGATCGCCATCCTCATATTTTCAATGATTTAGGAAAAAAACAGGTCGTCTGAGAGGTTACAATGGATGGTTATTACTTTTCTTGGCGCTCGAAGTAGGCTTTCATCGCGAGAAGCTCCTTGATGTCATCCTCTGAGCAACGCGGGTCTTCTTTGACCATTGTAATGAGCACATCAAATTCTTTCTTTTTGCCTTGCTGCAATAAATCCTCAGCCATAGCAAAGTAAGAATTTACGTGAACATTTTTTATCGCCGCTTGTTTTTTTGCTTGCTTAGACATTTCCGGAAGCGGCGACGCTGGCGCTTGTTCTTCTTGGGCCATTTGTCTAGCTTCTTCTATTTCCGCCGGCCCGCTATTCATGATCATTCCTGCTGTTTCGCTAGACATTGACTGACCGGAGATAGCCGCATTGGCCTTAGCGGCCTTGCCCATCTTTCCCTGCTCGATCAAATGATCCATCACGCCTAATATTTCCGGAATAGAACTTAAATCGGAATGCAGGTAAGTAAGGTAAAAATCTTCAATGGTTACTTCCCTCTTGGCTAACTGCTTGGCTAACTCAATGATAATCGGAAAATTAGCCTTGTTCGCTTCTTCAAAAGCTGCCCACCATTCACGACCGGCCTTAGACATAGAACTGTAGCTCAATATCTTTTTGAGCTCCGCATACATATTCTTGTCGATCATATCCAAGATCTGCGTGACGTCTTGATTCCCGGTTGTCGCATAAACAGTATAAAAATCCGCTATCGACACATCGCGTTTTTTGAGCTCTTGAGCGAGATTGTAAACGGCCATTACATTGTGAGCGTTGGCCGCCTCGAAACTTTGCCACCATTGGCGCGATATCGAATCAATGCTATTCCAACCAATTTGCGCTTTTACTTGCTCTAACTGCTGCTGCAGCTGATCGGGGCTCAGCGTTGCACTAGGCTGATTCCTCCCCGGTGCTTGCTGCGGTGTCGAAACCGGACCCGGCGCCGGCAATTCTTCCACATATTCAATCGGAGCTTCACGGGGTTGGAAATTCATCTTCTTCCCGTCAACAAAGTCCTTATTCATCTCCGCCATTTTATAATAAGGCACTAAGTGGCCTTGGAACACCGGTGTGTTAGGCATAAAGAAAGTGCACGCGTTATCTGCCGGTTTACCGATTTCATCGGGAGTCAACACCGCGCGCTGCTGCACTTGCTCTTGGAGGTTATCGTTTTTATGGCTAAAATAATCGATCATGCGTTTGTTGCGACCTTTAGAGGTAACATTAAAACGTACTGTCATGGTTCCGGTTTCTTTACTCGCCCACTCCGAGTCTTGGAAATCCAATGCCGGCATGAATATTTTTGTGCTAAATCCGGAAAGCACTGAATCGGCATCCTTGTCATAGTTGGCTTTGATCTGGGCAATAGATTGAATCGCCGCCACGATGCTGACATTTCTTGAACGCAAGGTATTCAGTTTGACGTGAATGTCAGGAAGACGTCCTAAGGCGCTGGCAAACTCATCTATAACTAAGCCCACAGGACGCGGCAATCTCTGACCAGGCAAATTTTCCGCGCGCTTGGTTAGAAATCGGAGCAGCTCGACGACAATCACATTAGCCATCGGACGAAGCATTTCCAACTCAGATTCGCGAAGCTCAACAATAAACAAAGTCGGCTCATTAATTAGTAACTCTAAATCCAGCTCTGAGCTGGAAGTCGTGGCACGAATAGCCGTTAGATCCCAGGCGCTCAAACGCATACCAAGTTCAGACATGATAGTATCAGCGTTTTGCGATCCCGAACGGGCGAGCTCCACAAAGGTGCGCGAGTTCCTGATGGCCGAGGGATGCGCCTCCAGCCAATCGCAAAGCGATTGCATGCCGGAATGCACAAGCTCATGCACGCGCGGCATGGAGAGCACTTCTTGCGGATCATCCAGCAACCCGCACATCACGGCGTTTAGAACTTGCAACGCGTTATTGCGGAAAAACGGGCTATCTGACTTGGAGTTAGGATTATCTGTCGCCATAATAATTGTATTGGCAATTAGCTTGGCGTCAGTATCAGATTCTATTTTACCCAAAATATTCCAGCTTAAGCTGCGCGCAGTATCCAGCGGATTAAAGAGCAAGATTCTTTTTTGCGGGTTATGCTTTCTGGTCAAACCGGCCAAGAGATCCCACATTTCAGGTTTAGAATCGAGAATAATTGTGCTGCGGTTGGGATTTAAACAATCGCTGTAAAGCACCGGCAAAATCATCCGGGTTGTTTTACCGGAACCGGTTTTGGCAATAATCAGCAAATGGCGGTTTCGCTCTTCACGGGGAATCACCATATTGCCTTCTTTAAGAGCGACACCGTCTGCGCCGCGCAGTTCTTTTACTGGCAGCAATGTATCGAATTCGTCATGTTTAGTGATCCAGGGAAGAATGTGTTCGCGCCGCGCCAAATCGCCGGAACCCAGTTCGTTGGTGCGCGATCGTGCTGGGCGCCCGTGGCGGGCTTTATTCCGCGCCAATACTCGCGAATCAAGCCACCAGCCCTTAAACACGCCGAGGAAAATTACCAGTCCCACTGAGATAAGAACCAATTCCGTCCTATACTCAGCCGCCATTTCTCTGGCGTTACCCATTACATCCATTCTCGCCGACAGCGTCACGGCCCAGGGCAAAATTAAATCAGATAAGTTAATCATAGCAAAGCCCTCAGTCTATTGCTGGCTAAAACCTCTTAGCCAAAACATTCTCCAATCAGGTTGTAATAAAGAACTGTCGAACGGTGACCCTTAGGCCCCATACAACAAAAACAACAAAAACTATTCCTTTGTGTCTCCGCCAACCATCTGCGTAAGCTTTTCCTGAAGTTCCTGACGGCGAAGATACTCTGCTTTCTCCCGCTCACTATCAACGATTTTAATTTTACCTTCCTTCATCAACTTAAATAATTCCGAGATGATAGCATTTTCTTCAGCATCAATTTTTCCGTCAGCGTGAATCTCCTCCATCAATTCATCGTGTTCATCGCGAGTTACCACACCGTCGGCGGTAATTTGTGCAAACATTGCTTTAATATCAGCCATTTTCCTGTTTTCCTTTCTACTTTTGTTTAGTCGAAGTCATTACAAATACACCTGCTATATATCTTAACAGCCAGGGGAAGAAGTGGGCAAGCGTTCTTATCAACTCGAATATCACCGCCGAATGCTGCTTCACCGTTTTATGTTCGTGCGGCAAGCCTTTAACTCTATTTTTCTGTTTGAGGTCTCGTTTAGGCATATTCATTTGGCTTAAATTCTTCTTGATTTCCAAACTCATCAAGTCACTTTGCTGCACGCCACTCGGGAGCCCATCTATCTCCTCTTCCTCCTCGTCCTCCTGCTTAATAATAAAAGGAAGGTTTTCGTAGGCAAACTGCTGGAAATGCTCCGCCTTTGTCGGCTTCGGAGGCAACAACCACTCTTTGGCTATCTGGAACTTTGAGCTGGGCAAAGTAGCCTTACTCAATTCCTGCTTAAGCGGCTCAGCCTGCGCCGGCAGCTTAAGAACCGTATTACTTTTATCCATGCTCTCAGCCATTAGCCGACCCTAAAAGCGCTCTCTCATCCCGAGTTATCATAGATTATCAAGAAAATGTGCTGCTTGACCATAACTTACTATAATAACTCATTAAACACGTCCTCTGAGAACTGAGACATTAAAGTCACATAGTTCGCTATTGCCTCCATAATGGTTGTACGAGTACGAATCTGTATAAAACAGTATTCGGCAATATTTTAGAGTGTAAAGGCGCTAATCTTCTCAGCCTAACCAATAACAGAGGCAGACAATTAGCGCTCTTTAAAGAAAATATGGCAGACAATTAGCGCTCTTTAAAGAAAATATGGCAGCGAACCCTGAACAAAAAATCACTGTAAACACCCCACAGGAGAAGGAAGAATTTGCTGTACTTCCGAAGCGCACACCTACCATCAAATTTCCGGAACGATCGGATAGACATCACTTTACCGAAGAGCAATTACTTAAGGCAAAACAGCGCTACAGCAGTATCGATTGGGATACCATGCTGGCGCGCGAAGACAAAGTCGTAGAACTCGATCAAAACGGACGACTGCGTGTCAACGGAATATTAATTATGCCACCGGCGCGTGACCTCAGACCTCCACGCCAGCGCAACCTAGAATGGACCCCTGAGAAAAGCCAACTAACTCATCTGAAAAAAGGGTCCATAATACCTGACGGCCCCGCACCGGAACGCGCCACCGGGCCACTAGATTTTGCTTGGAAATGCGTGAAGGAATACATCGGCCGCCCAGTATATAATATGGTTGCCTCTTTAGGTACTTTAGAAGGTCAACTTACAGCCGTTTCCATGCTCAAATATGTTGGCGCCGGCATTGCCTCTATTATGTTTGCCCCGGTAGGATGGGGTGTGGTTGCGACTATGGCAGCTGTGTGCGCCATCAACTTCGCAGCATATAGCGGAGCAAATTTAATTTCTCGTACTCTAGAAACAATTCATGGGGCCAGAGAAAAAGGCGCTAATTTCGTTTCTGCTTTGCTTCGATCAGCTGCCATAGATTCAGTCGATGCCTTAATCCAAGCTCCGTTTGTCGGCGTAGGTAAACTAATTTCCACTGTCCTTAATAAAGTGCCTAACTTTGTTGTGCCCCTCGTAACAAACTCCAGTCTCTGGAAAGGGACAGTCGGAACGATCGGCAAAATTTTTACATCCACAGGCTCAGCACTCAAGACTGGCGCACAAGGTGTCTGGTCAGTTACGAAAGACTGGGCAATATCTCCTCCTCAGTGGGTCCATACCCTAGCCTCATTACCAAGAGCCACCGGGCAATTAGTCACCTCTCCTTTTCGACTAATAGGTAACGGCATAGGAAAAGGAATTAATTATGTCTCTTCCGGTTTTAGCATCGTTGATACCGTTGCAAAATATTCACCGCGATGGATTAGAAATTTACCAATCTTTGATGGCAAACTATCCCTGGGACGCATGTACGACAGTAGTAAAATTGTTATCGGCACTGCCAGCGGCGGTCAATTTTTCCAACCCGCAGAAAGAATAGCTTCCGCTACCTCTCTTTACTTACAAAACCAAGCGCTTGGCTTAAATCAACATTACAATCCTTATGCTATCCCTTATTTAGTAAAGCGCGTTGAGCAAGAATTCAACTCCGACATCAGATACGCTAACCTCTCACCGACAGAGCGCGAGAAGCAACTTTACATATATAAATTACAACGCGGCATGACCGAAGAGCAGCTTAATTATTCTACCAATAGATTTAATCAAACCTCTTTTTTCACCGGTTTATTCTCCCCCATTCGCTTTGCTAACGTTCAGCGCAGCATGGGTCTGAAGGCTATCGGCGAAGCTAACGCTATATTCTTATCATATAGCATGGCCGAAGGCGCAGCAAACGACATTGATGTATTTAACACCAAACTTTTTAGACAAATCGATCCCGACACTCCGCAAATCGTACACAACAAAGCAAACTCCTTGGTCATTGCCTTAAGCGACAGCGCCTCCCGCATGTCCAATGGCCTACTTATGAGTAAACAACTCAATGCAGCAGGAAAAGCCAAGTTCTATTCGCAAAATGCTACAATATGTGACTTGCTGAATGAAGCCGGGGGAGCAGATTCTCGTATCGTAAACACCAAAGATCTCCAGACTCTTCACCAAGAACATTTCGTAAAATTCGCCAAAGGCGTTGACGAACTACACCCTGTGGCTAATAATAAAACCAGGTTACTCTCTCACCTCAGCGAGGCCCTCAAGTTAGCCGATCCAGGCTCAGATCTCAGTACCTTAGGCCGCAACCATTGGTATAATAAAATCAGGGTAAAAGAAGCGCAAGGTAAGATCGAAGATTCGTTGTTTTTTATGGGCGAGGCCTTAGGACTAATTCACCCCAATAAAACAGATACTGAGTTAAGGCCAATAATACTTTCAGCGTTAGAAAATCATTTCTCCATAGCCCGTAAAACCGGATGGTTTACAAAAGGCCGCTCTCAAAATAGTCGACTTACTTACTATATGGACTCACTGAAAACGGAGTTCCCCGCTTTGGCCGGCTTAGATGATCTAACCATTATCCATACACTAAAAACGGGACTAGAATCTATAACCGAAAGTACAAGAATCACTAAAGGGATTGCTGATAAAACCCTTGATAAGCGAACAGCCCTACCCGAGATTCCCGAATTTCTCACTCAATACCATGCAACAAGATTCGAGTCTGGACTGACTGAGTGTTTCGTTAATTATTCATCTGCTTTACAAATCCTGTACCCCCATGTTGAATTGGGTTACTCACTAATTGGACCAAGTTATTTACAAAATATTGCGGATAGCAAAGGCTTTTTTGGAACAGTTAAAGCTATATCCGGCCTAGACAGGAAAATGGGATCAGCACTTAGCTTCACTTCCAAAGGACGCATTAAACAGTTTAAAGAATTTTTAGAAGCCAATGGCCTTACTGAAAAAGATGTAATAATCCGCGGCAAAGATGGTTGTTTTGTTTCCCTCGGGGAGGAATTTAATTTTAGTCTAGTAAAAAATGCGACCGATAAATTTAAAGCCCTTCAAAGCCTCATGCGCCGCATGAGAAATGATTTTATCTACGACTGGGCAGCCACCGATTCCGTAGCCGAAAGAAAGACGCGCTTCGACAACGCAAAAAAGGTAATTAAGCCCCTAAAAGAGCTAGATAAAGCTCAAAAGGCACTAAATAGTTCACTAAGTAGCATTGCCGAACTTGATAACGATGCTCAATGGCATAAACAGCGAGTGCTTTACGACCAATTGATAATAGCAGATCTTCATGCCAGTCCGGCTGATGCTATTAAAGGACTAAATAAACTTGCCCGCTCCTTCAAATATAAATCATGGGATGACTTTATTAAAAATCCCCCAACAAACGATAGGCTGATAAAGTTTCTAACAAAAAACAAAGCTGCCATCCCTTGGCTAGCTACCCCGGAATTAGGATCCGAAAATGCCAATATTCTCCTGGGGTATCTAAACAAACTTCACCAAGATAGCACAATGTTCTTAAAAGTTAGAAGCGGACGTCAAATTGATTTTCTCAAGCATGCGACGTTAGCAAACGATCCGAAACTAAACGCTCTATTTGAGAAAACATTCGCTGATATTCTTAAATCCGACTTTAGTCACTTATCCAAAGAAGCGAGCAGCATCGACAAAATGAATGCGGTATTACAGAGATTAAATGAGTTTCAAACCTTTGGGGTTAGCACCCTAAACGAGGCAGCAACATTAGCTCATCAAATCAGTGAAACAAAAAACATAAAACGGCTCTATAGGCTCTTTGGCTGGGAGAAACCGTTACCTTCGCGCCATAGATACTTAGCCGAGCAAGAAACATACGACAAAGCGTTTGGCAATTTTGCCGATTCCCTAGCTGATGACAAGGGGCCGCTATTTGGTAGCAGCAAGCCCGAAAGCAAAGCACATCGAGAAACATTTAGTCTTGATGCCCTGCATATTAAGGCCCTAGAACAAATCGCAGAGGTTGCAAAACAAAATGGAGAGTTAGTCCCATATAAGAATACTCTTGAACAAGACGCTGACTTAATTGCCCGGATTGAAATAAGGCAAGATCAATTGGAAGCGGCACAGAAAGAGACTATTCGAACCAGAGAAATTTCTAATAGGATGCCTAAATATTAATGATTAAACATTAACAATGCAGTAAACCAAAGAGTAGTTATGCCAGAACAAGCACAATCTAAACAGCCAGTCAGTCTCACTCTACCAAAACCTTTAGAGACACCAACTCTTCCTCAGGCTAACGGGCAGGATCAACCCAGTATCCTAGCGGCAACACCAGCCCCACAGCAAAGCACTCATTTAAGCGATCCACGAGCACGAGCGCTTGTCTTAGAACGATTCACCAACAATGGCGTAAATACTGGGCTCGAAAATAGCCTTATCCAACGTAAACTGGAAGTTGAAAAGGCCAAAATCAATGATGCCGGAAAAGGCGCAGCGCTGGAAACATCTTATCAAAAAGCAGACGAAGCCATTCTTAACGGAGAAAGCACCGCACTCAATGGGTTTAAGTCATTAAAGAATGCACTGGACGGCAACTCTCCGGAAATTGCTGTTATCAAACCTACGGCCGACACGCTTTGCTATCGTAATTGGCTTAGTGGCAATGTTGGCGAGATATTCTCTCTCTCTGTACTAGCAAAAAACACTATCCTCGTTGACCAAGGCCTAATTGATCCATCTGTTTTAGATGCGAACGAAGGCTATATGCCTTGGAATATCGGCGAGGGGGTTACTGCCAAAAATATAATTACCACTGAAGTTAACGCTATGGTCGAGAAGTTTATTGGGACAAATCCCACTCGACTTATTAACACCAAAGCAGTTACTTATCCTGAACTAAAAGCAGAATTTAGAGACATGCTGGGCTCTCAAATAAACAACGAAAAGACATTAGAAGGGTTAGGGCAAGTAATAACTGCGATTAGAGAAATTTCTAAAGAAAATCCCGGTGCGCTTGAAAACACCGATTGGATACGAGGTAATTATGATACATTAAAAACTGCCACATCGGAAAAAGTTATCGGCCTAAAAATGCAGGCAGCCGGTGAAGCCTTCGCCCAAACAAGGCAAAAAGAACATGCCATTATAGCCGCGGCTTTAGATCCCAAAACCAGTCCGCTTTTTGACAAAACAGGAGTCCTTCTTACTGATGACGAATTTAAAGAAACACTTAATAAGAACGACGGCTTTAAACAGCGCGTAGTTGCTTTATTTTCAACTGATCAACACGGGAGCGTTATTGCCGAAAAAAAGGCAACAGCATTTCTAGCCATTTTAAATGAAACCAAGTCCTCTAGCCCCTTTGTCGTGGATGCGAATAGCTTTATTAATGGTGCCACTCAAAAGGACACAAAAGTCGGGGAAACCTACGAAAAATACATGATGGCAATAAAAGATACAGTGAGCACTGATCTGATACAAACCGCAAATAAAGTGATCAAGAAAGGAGAGGTTAGCGTAGGTATGGGCACCATTATTAATTGGGACACGATAGAACAGAAGTTACCGGAGTTAATGGGAGAAGAGCAGGCTAAGCTTATTAAACCGGCACAAGAATTAATTCGTATGTCTGCCGAGTATAAACTAGCCGCAGGTGATATTAAAGAAATCAACAAGCTGGAGGAAACTTACAATTTAACACAGCTCTTTAAAGGGGAGGAACTTGTCTCACTTGCTTATAGCGGAAATGATACGATTCTTGCCGGGCTAATCAATAAACGCTTGAATGGAAAAGTTGGTTTAACTGACAAACATGGGCTACCCAACAAAGAAATGCAGGCCATTCTCGGATACTACCACAAGCAATTGGCTGACCTTGATTTTAATAAAGTAAATCAGGAGACTGATCTGAAAAATCTTCAAGAAGAAGTAAATTTCGTCACTGCCGCACCTAGTTATAAAAGCTACGCAAAGATACGTGGCCAATTTATCAGCGGCAAAGCGGCGTTAGAGCAGAAGATTGATACACGCGTCAATGACTATATTAATAAATTTGATAAGACGTTCGATGAGGCAAAATTAACTGCAGTAGAGGTCAGCGCTCGCATTGAGAGCCAATTAGCAACCTCAATCGATACGGTATCCGTAGATTCAACTTCGTTGGAATCATATTTTAACAAAGCGCTAGATAAATTAAACATCGAAAAAAACGAGAGCGCCCCGCTAGAAACTGCCAAACTTGAGTTAGTGGACACTATTGCACACTGCTATATGAAAGAGGAAGGCGCTTTTAGCGGAAGTGATAAAACTCAAAAGTTAAATGATCTATTAACCAATTATCAAACTAAGTCAGGAGGAGAGCTAATTGAAATGCTCAAAAGTGTACAAAATGACGTTCCCGAATTGAGCGGCATCTTTGCTGAATATAATAAGCTAACTGATCAAAGAGCCCTTTTTACATCCACATTACTTAACTCTTTTCTATCTCACGGCGCCGGCGGCGAACTATTTGTCCATAAGGTTCTTTATGATCATCCCCTTAACCCAAACATGCCCTTAATGGATAGTAAGGGACAAAACATAAGTCCCTCGTGGTTAGTGCTAAAAAGCATGCTTCTTGTCGGTGTAAATGACCCCGCGCTCGCTTCTGGGTTTCGCCAATATAACGGCAGTGACCCCAATCCACCGACAGCAGAAAGAATGAATGAGTGTATTGATTTTCAAATCTACCGCGATCGCACACTAGCCATTATCCGAACTCCCGAAAACGACGAGATAATCATCGATTGGGGAAGTAAAATAAGCGGCGATTATCAAGATAACCCATATTCGGAAGTAGCTTCTCAATATACTCACCTGGCAAAGTAAAATTATCTAGCCAGCTTCTCTTCGAACTTGGTCTCTTGTTTTAAGCGGCCAAGTTCGTCGTTACTAAGATCACAAACAAAATATTTGGCAAAAAGCGGATATTGCTTACAGACAAGATCATACATCCCCTTAGCAATGCACCGATATGAAATATGCCCCTGCGGCGTTGAGCGAAGCTTAATTAAATAAAAAGCCTGGCGCAGATTCATATCCATCAGCACACGCTTTTTATACGCCAGCGGCAACACATACTGCGCAGCATGGATGTTTGTCTTAGCCAACTCTCCGTATAGCTGGGCCGATTTCTTCATCACCTTCTTATATTTGGCCACCAGTGCCTCACCGCAAGCCACTATATCCTCAGGCACATCATAGCCAAAATTTGGCGTTAGTAGCTGATTGCTCTGCGTGCATAAGCGATGGCGCTGCAAATCGCGAAAAGCCCCATAATCCATCAAAACATCAAACCCAATAGCGCAATGCTCAAATTCTCGCGCCAGCGCATCGAACTGCCCGCGTGTTTTAAGCACGCTCTCTATAAGCGCCTCTTTCTGGGCGCCGGACATTTTTTTAACCCTGCCCCTAGCTTCTTTTAGCGATAAAGTTGAGTGCTTATATAAAATAGCCGCCAGCACTTTCTCTTCCCCATCGCGATCAGCAAAAGCCAGTGCCACCGCCTCACCTTTTTTGGCCTTAACCGCGCCAAGCAAAGAATTTACAAACTCCGCGCCATCTTGCTCAGTGCTAACAAAATACTCATTGCGCTCGGCATACTTTAATAGCGACGGTAAACACTTCTTCCCTTCCTCGCGCAGCGCCTCACCAATTTGGCGCATCTCAGCTAACGGATGCGACAAGAGCTTAGAAATAGCATGAGCTAAAGTGCGCGCATTTAGCGTCCAGCCTAGACTAGTCTTTGTGCAAGCCGGTAATAAATATCTTACCGAATCAAAACGCCTTGCCGCACAGCTTCTCAGCCAAGCATTTTCATTCTGCCCCGCCTGCACCGGCGACAGTTCTTTAATGCGACTTAGCACAGGCTCATGAAAATCCTGATAAGTCTGAAATTGCAGATTAATTAATTTCTCAGCGTCTTTAGCCAAAGAGCTTTCTTTAATCTCTTGCGGAATCAAAAAACTATTACGATCAAAACTCACATAGCGCGTGGACTTTTCTATATAAGAAGCCAAGCGATTATCCTCAATCACCTTGGTCGCCAGAATGCTAACGCCTTCTAGCCCCACACCAACGACAGCACCTTCCGCCACAGAGCTATGCCCATAACCAAGCACCCACTTATCCATAAACTGCATGGCCTTAGCCACAGCATGATCCATACTTGCTCCGCCCTTGCTCTCCCTTAAATACTGCACAAGCTGAGCAAAGTTCTCGCCATCTTCCTTCAGCAATTCCAAAAAACCCTCGCGCATACCAATGCTGCTGCGCGAATACCTCGCCTGCATCAGCGCCCACACCTCAGGATGAAAATTCTTAGCTAAAAAAATCGGCTTATCTAAGTTAGTAAAAAAATAAGACAGGATAAGTTTCTCATCGTCGTTACAAGAAGACATATTCACTCCAGCGGAAATTACCAAACCCTCGGAGCATTCAATAAGGAAGGACTCCCTCCGTCAAGGTCTTTGTAAGGAAATAATTAAAGAAGAATATTAAGGCAAAAATGGTGAGTGATTAGGGATTCGGAAAGCCTTCACAAAATAAAACTTTTAATTAAACAAGGCTGTTAGAAAGATACCAACCGTTATATCTCCTGACGTTTCCTGATCGGAAACGACTTAATATGTGAAAGCTTAGTTTTCTCCCCCATGATTTTGCTTCGCAAAATCCGCCCCTATGGGGCTTCTTCCAACTCTAGTATCTTTGATTTTGTAAAAGAATGCAGGCGCTGAAGCACTCCCTGATATCAAGCTGCTCACCAGCTTTAACTGCCCTTGTGATAAAGAAAAAAATGGTGGGTGATTAGGGATTCGAACCCAAGACCCGCTGATTAAGAGTCAGCTGCTCTACCAACTGAGCTAATCACCCACAAACGGTCTCGGCCCTATAACTTACCAAGGCTAATTGCACAATACTTCAACCTGAGGTTTTTATTGCTGGATATTTCTACCAATCACGAACGGAGCAGCATTTCCCTCCTCAATAAACACCAATTATCCCTCCATATTTCTAAAGTATTACCAAGCCATATCGGCATTTATTAACAGCTGGCTATCCGCCCCCTATTTAAACTTATCAACCCGATACATCCACCTGGGTAGATATCTTAAAATTGCGTTAGCCCCTGTTCGCTTTAGAAAGGTGCAGGGCACCAGCTAGCGCAAATAAGATCGACAAGCTACTGCACCTAATTTATGACGCGCTTGAAAGGAAGAAGTAAAACTATATGAAGAAAGCTGAAGCATGCGCATCTTATCCAACCACAACGCACCAAAGGGCAGCTGAAGCTGCCACGTCCTTCTTTTCAAGTAAGGCAGAGGTTGAAGCAATTTTACTGACCTGTTCGTGCGCCCGTGGTAAAGCCACAAAGGATAGTTGCATCGATATCGCAGTCTTAGCTCCCGAAGCGATGTTGGCAGATAAAAAAGACAAGCTTGAACTCGAATGGCAAGACTACTATCAGCAAGACAACATTTTCAGCGATCTTCATGCCGTTGGAGTATATTCACACATAGACCTTCTCCTATTTAGTGGCAATTTTCACCCTGCCGAACTTAGCTGGACCACAGGAGCAGATGAATTCGAACTAGCAATTGGTCATTTAGTAGCTTACGCTGTCCCACTTTTCGAACGCAATAGTCGCTTTCAAGAACTTCGAAAACGCTGGCTCCTGTATTACTCAGAAGATTAAGAAAACAAAGATTGGCGATGGTTTTGAAATATTGCCGTAATAATTTGGACCATATCCCCGTATACGTTAATTGGAAACTGCACTTTCAAGCGTTCGACCGTCTTTACAAAGCCTTCGGAGAATTTCTGCAAGCTCTGTTTGTCTCAAAGTGCATTTATCCGATTGCCTACGATAAATGGATACATGAGCAAATCACCGAGATTCTCGACCTTCCTGAACTCTACGATCGGTTGCCAAGACTCCTTGAGATTTCACATTTTGAAAGTGAAGAAATTTGTGAGAAGGGCTATGAATTGAAACAACTTCTGACTGAGTATGTTAGATGACCTATCTGTCTGTCTTGTCCTGAAATAGGTTGACAGTATTAGGAGTGGAAAAGAGATGGATACTATAACTGGCATAAAAACATAAGGAGTTGAGGTAATTATAGCGAAGCACTTAAACTGGAGGCAGTATAAGAAAGTATCAAGTCGCCAAGATGACAGGAGTGAATAAAAGATCAGCAATAACAGCAAAGCTTAGGGAAATGGCAAAACTGCTTGAAGAGGAAAAACAGTTAGAGCAGGCATTGTTAAAAGCGACAGTTCGAGTTCACTGCCTAGAGACGTTAATCGAGGAACCTGAAGCGCGCTACGGCACAGATTTTAAAAAAGCTTATATCCAGCGATCATAAACCAGCTAAGCGAAAAGGCTAAT
>JADZAE010000079.1 GCA_020852715.1 Deltaproteobacteria bacterium | reverse complement strand
TCAATAATTACACTAGCGGCTTAGCTGCCGCGCCGAGGATTAGAAGTTATATCGAAGAATTTTATAATTCTAAACGCTTGCACTCGACGTTGAATTATAAAACGCCTGCCATGGTACATGTACTATCGTTGGCAGCTTGAATATTGAGTGTTAGGGTGCATGAGAGGAGTTATCCATAGGGTAGCGCGCAGCTGGCTTTTGACAGCCTGAGCGCTACCCTGTGGGTAACTCCACCTCTGTTTTTACTGTAAGTTTTTTCGAGGGAAGATCAGTTCAGTTATGGCAGGAACAGTCATTCGATATTATTCTAATGGATATTCAAATGCCGGTGCTTGATGGTGTGGAAGCCACTATGCGCATCAGTGCCAACGAACAGGCATCAGGCGGTCATATTCCAATCGTGGCTTTGACTGCTCATGCTATGCAAGGTGATCGAGAACAATCTCTAGCCCTTGATATGGATGCCTACGTAAGCAAGCCGATAAAATCTCAAGAATTGCTAGCGACAATAAAAAGATTAGTAGCTGATCGCGAAAATTAGATTTTCTCCCATTAGCGAACTTCATAGGGTAGGCAACTAGGCGATGGAAAGTCTGTTAGTGGTGGCCTGCGCCTCTAGTGCGGCAAGTATATTATGATAAATCGAGGTCGCATCAATTTGGGCAAGCTTATGAAGTTCTGGAATGCTGCCATGAGGAATAAAGCAATCATTTATCCCGCAGCGTATTACCTGAGTTTGTTGCAACAAAGAATTATCGGCCATAAATTCCAAAATAGCGCTACCAAACCCACCGTCTTTTATATTGTCTTCAATCGTAACAATAATGTCGTGATCGCTAATAAGCTTTAATAAATATTTTTCGTCTAATGGTTTAACAAATCGCCCATTAAAAATACTGGCTCCTAAATTATTCTTCTCTAATATCTCAGCTACCTTAACTGCTGTTTGCGTAGCCCAGCCGATACTTATTAAAAGTATGCGTGGCCGCTTAATTTTATCGTTTATGTGTTTAATAAGCTGCCCTTTTCCTATGGGTAAGAACTGCATCGGTGAAAGTTCATGTTTCCCGATCACATGACCTCGCGGAAAACGAAGAGCCACCGGGCCCTGCGAATAATTTAAAGCGGTAAATAGCATATTTCTAAGCTCATGCTCGTCGGCCGGTGCCATTATTGTCATATTAGGCATAGAGCGAAGGTAGCTTAAATCAAAAACGCCATGATGAGTAGGGCCATCAGAACCAACCAGACCCGCACGATCTAGAACCAAAACAACGGGTAGTTTTTGTAAGCATAAATCATGTAATATCTGGTCATAGGCTCTTTGTAGAAAAGATGAATAAATAGCGCAAACAGGGCGCATGCCTTCGCAAGCAAGGCCGGCGGCGAATGTGATCGCATGTTCTTCGCATATACCGACATCAAAAAATTTGTCAGGGAATTCTTGTCGCAAAATCTCAAGCCCTGTTCCTCCGGGCATTGCTGCTGTTATGCCGACTATGCGTTGATCAATATGCGCTAACTCCACTAAGCTTTGGCCAAAAACTTCAGTTAAGGCCGGACGCGAATAGGGCGTTACTAATTTGAAATGACCATTTTCCCTTTCAAAGGGGACTACTCCGTGAAACTTAACAGGATCTTCTTCTGCCGGTTTATATCCTTTGCCTTTAGTGGTGATAGCATGAATAACTACCGGGCCGTCTTGATCTTTGGCGTGTTCTATTGCTTTGATCAGTTGATGAATATCATGACCATCGATTGGTCCCAAATAACGAAAACCAAAACCATTAAATAATAGGGCCGCGGAAGAAAAGAAGCCCTGCGTTGTTTCTTCGACGCGATCCAATAGTTTGTATAATTGGCTGGGAAACCAACCGCGAGCAACTAGCTTTTTAAAATGCTTACGCAGAGTAGTGGAAAAGCGATTGGTAATCGTGCGAGAAAAGGCCCAGCTTAAAGCACCAACATTTTGTGCTATCGACATACCATTGTCGTTGAGAATAACGATCAAGTTCCTTTGCAGATGACCGGCGTGATTTAAAGCCTCAAATGACATCCCGGAGGTGAGTGCTCCATCGCCCACGATGGCGACTACCTTTCTCTCTGCCTGTTCAGGATAGTCATGGTGGCTGGCTTCCAGCATCCCAACAGCAGCGGAGATCGCTGTGCTTGCATGCCCAACGCCAAAGGCATCATAGATACTTTCTTCTCGTTTCGGGAATCCGGATAGTCCTCCTAGTTGTCGGACAGTATTTAATTGGTTGCGCCTACCCGTAAGCATTTTATGAATATAAGCCTGATGTCCGACATCCCAAACCAGTCTATCTTCTGGTGTATTGAAAACTTTGTGTAAGGCGACTGTGATTTCAACAACACCCAGACTTGAAGCCAAGTGCCCACCCGTTTCACTGATTGTGGCAATAAGTTCGCTACGTAACTCAGCGCAGAGTTGATTAAGCTCTTCTATGCTTAATTCTTTAAGATCGGCAGGCGAGGCAACGCCGTCAAGTAAAGAATGAGCGGAAACTATGTTTTTTATTGCCTGCATAAATCGCCAAGTGAAGTTTTTTCAGCGTGCATGGTATAACGCCAAATATTGACCACCGCAACAGCTCATCTGGCTGCGTAACTTACTGGAATATTTGCATAAATATGTATACAGAAAGCAATGTTTTAACAATTTACACCATGGCGCTTGATTAATAACTGTAGTGAGAGCGATTTGGACTAATATTTTCAGTGTTTAAATGCGCCATAATACTT
Organism: Deltaproteobacteria bacterium; assembly: GCA_020852715.1. GTDB lineage: Bacteria > Bdellovibrionota_C > UBA2361 > SZUA-149 > JADZAE01 > JADZAE01. The sequence continues at coordinate 58,977 of JADZAE010000079.1, read as the reverse complement.
AATAGATCCTACCAATAACACCTTTATAGTATTATTGGCTCTCTAAATGATAGTAATTTCTTAAGAATAACATGCAGTTACGATGATCACATCGCCGAAAAAATTAATCAATTAGTACTGCTTACTAATTGTGAATAAACATTCTATTTTACGATCATTGTTTAAGCATTGAAAAATAAGCCTCAAGTAGATGCGCTGAGTAAACGTTAAAAGTTCCTAATTTGAAGTGAGTTTGGTTTAAAATGCTTGAAGCAATTGTTTAAAGCCTATATAATCGGCTTAAAGTTAGGGTCAGGTTTGAAGTGGTTAACAAGCAGTGTTTTTTGGAGGTCAATATGAAAAGTAGACAGAATTATTCCGCCACAAGGCGCAGCTACGACCTAAAAGAAGAAAATACCCCAATAAATGCAGCTAAAGAAAAGGCAGCTCGCCAAGAGCTTGCTGTTGATACTCTTGAGGACCAGCTAAAACTAACTGATGCTTCTTTTGATCCTAATAGCGAAGACTTGCTGCAAGGTTGGTGGGCAAACTCCGCCAATATTCTTTGCATCAACTGTTATCCCAACGGCATTACACTTTCGCAGCATAGGCCAAAAGGCGAAAGCGATTTAAGCGCGGAGCATTCTGAATTAGCGCTGCGTCCGCATCACTTTTATCTGCGTTACCGAGATATGCGCGAATATTTGCTGCCCGAAGGAAAATATTTTTTATACAAAGAAGATTATCTGGTGCAGCTGGAGGACCATCTTTCGCAAATGCGCAAGAGCGGTCTTTTAGAAAAGACGGTGGTGATTTTAGGAAATACAGCTGATCCGTTTTTTGCTTTGAATAAAAAATTTGAAGTGACCATGAATTGCCTAGGCTTATTGGAAAATTATAAACCGGGGTTAGTCGTCCTGCAGACAAGATCGCCGATGGTTATCGCCGCTCTTCCATTTGTTAAATGTTTGGAAGATAGGACGGTGGTTGCGATGTGCGTAGAAACTTTTCGCGAGGATGTTATTTCTCGTTATACTCCGGGACAGGCGACGATTCGTGAGCGTTTAGTCGCTTGCGAAGGACTGCGCGCTCAGGACCTTAAAGTGCAGTTGGTTGTTTCTCCTATTTTGCCTTATGGAGATTATTATCGCGATGCCTGGAAGTTTGCTGAGATTCTTAATCGTCATGCCGACTATATATCGGTTGGTTGCTTGGCGTCCGGACTGCAGTCTGATGAAGTTGCTCTGCGTTCGTTGCCCCTGGCTCAGAAATTAGAGGCCGACGGGCATTTAAAGATTCTCAGACCACATGCCTATAGGCACTTGTATTATGTGCTTAAGAATGCCTATGCTGAGAAGCTGAAGACCCCGGTAAATGACCTTAAGGCACAGCCGGCGCAGCTTAATCTCTTTGCAGCCTAAGGGTTTAAACTTCTTAGCTTTGTTTGACCTGCGAGGGTAATCAGGCTATGACTCCCCATCGAATATGGGGGTGCTGTGTCTGTAAAGATTTTGCTAGTTCAAACTGCATTTATTGGGGACTGTATTTTAGCTACGCCATTAGTATCGGCGTTAAAGGCTATTTATTCCGATTCCTCTTTAAGTATTTTGACTACCCCTGTGGCCAAAGAGTTTTTTGTCTCTAATCCTCAAGTAGAGGAGGTCCTCACTTATGATAAGCGCGGGTCTCAAAGCGGTATCCGTGGACTGCTTTCGGTCGCCCGTATCTTGCAGGATAAAAAATTCGATCTAGTTTTTAGTTTACATAAGTCCTGGAGAACTGCGGTCTTATTATATTTAGCAAGAATACCTTTGCGCTATGGTTTTAAGGAAGCCGCTGCATCTTTTCTTTATTCAAAAACAGCGAGTCGAAAGGGAATAAGCCATGAAGTTTTACGTAACATGGCTCTCTTAAAGACGATCGGAAGGAAAGCCGAAGAGTTTTCCTGTGGCTTATCGCTAACTATTCCTCCGGCGGAATTATTTAAAGCAAAGCAAATTCTGGGCCCTGAATCTCAAACAAAATATATTGCTATTGCTCCGGGAAGTGTTTGGGCTACAAAGCGCTGGACTGTTGCCGGTTTTAGTGCCCTCGCCAAAGGTCTTATTGAGCGCGGAATGAAAATAGTGCTCATCGGTGGATCTGCTGATGCTCAGACAGCCGGGGAAATAGTTAGGCGCGTTGGTAGCGATAGTATCATTAATACAGTGGGGCAGATTTCTCTGCTTACCTCGGCAGCCGTTATCAGTCATTGCCGGGCGTTGATTACCAACGACAGTGCGCCGTTACATATTGCGGCAGCCACCAAAACGCCGATCGTGGCAATTTTTTGTGCTACTGTTCCGGAGTTCGGTTATGGGCCTTGGCAGGTGGAGCATGAAATGGTGCAAGTTGATGGCTTGAGTTGTCGGCCTTGTGGTCGGCATGGACACAAAGACTGTCCCACCGGTACGCACTATTGTCAGATTAATATTAGTGAGCGACTGGTGCTTGATAAATTGGAAAGCTTATTCGCGAAGGAAAAAGAATAATGGCAGATTTGCGTTATACCAAGCAGCATAAGGGCAATTTGCACTGGCTCACTAATCAGGATTTCCCTTTGCTAAACAAAGAAGAAGTGGAACGTCTAATTCAGAAGCGTAAACAGGAGTGCGAGGGCGAAGAGGTTTTTCCCAAAATAAGAACAAGCCGCGGAGCATTTTGGGTAATCCCTATTGTTGACGGCAAAAGTAAAGTTATAGTTCGTCAGTATAAAAGAGGCGGGCTTATTGCTAAAATTTTCACCAAAAATTTTTATTGTTGCCCCTTTCTTAACTGGCCGACATGGCGTTCTTATTCTGAATTCAAGAACGCGTTGTATTTATGGGAAAATGACTTTCCCATCCCTCGGCCTTTATTTGCGGCCACCAGAAAAGTTTCCTCCTGGCGCTATCAGGCTTTTATTGGCTATGAATTCTTAGAAGGTGCGCAAAATTTATTAGTAGCAAGCGAGCATCTGAGTTTTACTCGGCTTTCTGAATTATTCCATCAGGTGGGAGTGCAGGCATTTGATATGCTTAGGCTGGGCGTGATGCACAACGATTTGCATGTGGGGAACGTGTTGCTGCTAGGTGAGAACGTTTTCATTATTGACTTCGATAAATCTTATCGCATTGATCCGCAAACTGATACTAGCACTTGTCGAATGAGACTTATTGAAAGGTGGAGGCGCTCGCTAAGGCGACATAAAATGCCCGAAGATTTGATCGAGCCTTATATTGAGGGTCTTAACTATGAGATGTCGGGTGCCATATGATGAGGCCTAAGAGGATATTGATAGTTCTGCATGGCGCCATTGGCGATGTTTGTCGCGGACTATCTCTAGCTTGTCGCATTAAAGCGGCGTGGCCGGATACCTATCTCGCTTGGGCCGTCGAATCAAAATCTAAAGATCTAGTGATCAATCATCCGGCTATCGATCGTGTAATAGTTTTTAATCGTCCCGATGGTTTTCCGGCATACCTTCGCTTTGTGCAGGAACTGCGCAGTCAACATTTTGATTTAGTTCTGGACCTGCAAAGGCATTTTAAAAGCGGAGTTACGGGATTTTTGTCAGGCGCACGACGGCGCATAGGGTTTAACCGTCATAACGCCAAAGAATTTAATTGGCTTTTTAGTAATCAGCAAATCAAAGCAGTAGAGAATTTTTCGGCAAAGATAGAGCATTACCATTTATTTGGAGACCTGCTCGGTATTCACCGCCAAGAGCCTTATGTCTTTGGCCTTACTCCCGATGAAAGTGCACAAACGGAAATGTACAAAACTATTGTCCAAATTGCCGGGGAGCAAGGAGTAGAGATTTTGACGAACGAGAACCTCTATGCTTTGCTTTTAGGGTCTTCCTGGCCCAGCCGTTTCTGGCAAGATTCGTCTTATGTGGAAGTGGTGAATCAATTATTTCATGAGCGCGGAGCAAAAGCTCTTCTGATTGGTGGAAAAGCAGAACAGCGGGTAGCTGCAAATATATTTAAGCAAACTGCTGCCGGCAGCGCAGTGGATTTGACCTGCAAGACAAAATTAAATGAGCTCGGCGCAGTATTTGGACATTGCCGATTTGCCGCCGGCTCCGATTGCGGACCAATGCACATCGCCGCCGCGGTGGCTACACCGGTGATCTCTTTTTTTGGCTCAACTAGCGAGAAGCGCTCGGCTCCATACGGGAGTGAGCATTTGGTGTTAAATGCTCGGGTAAAATGCGCTCCTTGTTATAAGCGCGAGTGTCCAGGAATGGGCATGATTTGCATGAAAAACATCAGCAGCGGCATGGTTCTTGAACTTGCGCGAAATATCCTAGATGGTAAAGTCCCTGTGCCCCGAAAAGCGAAGTGATTAAAGAGGAACTTGCCGTGTCAAATGATCAACAAAATAGTGAAGCCCGCGAAAAAGTATCGGCGTTTATTATTGCCAAGAACGAAGACGACCAAATTGCCGATTGTATCGCCAGTTTAAAGTTCTGCGACGAAGTGCTGGTAATTGATAGCTTCTCCGATGATAAAACAGTGGAGATAGCCAAGCAATCCGGAGCGCAGGTTTACGTCCATAAGTGGGAAGGCTATAAAGAACAAAAAGCTTATGCCTTATCTTTATTAAAATACGATTGGACGGTGAATCTTGATGCTGATGAGCGAGTATCAAATGAACTGCGCGAAAATATTCTACATGTTTTGCGCACGGAGTATGAAAATAAAAAAAATCCTCAAGCCGGCACGGAAGAAATAATCGGTTATTTTATTAACCGCGTTGTTTATTATCTTGGTCGCTGGTGGCGTAAGGGAGGTTGGTATCCTGAATATCGCCTTCGTTTTTTTCGTAAAAGTAAAGTCGTCTGGGGTGGAATAAATCCTCATGAAAAGCCCATCCCCCAAGGTAAGACGGAACGTATTGAAGGTGAAATCCTTCACTACACTTATGATGACATGAACGACCAACTACGGCGTTTGGTCAATTATTCTTTAATTTCTGCCAAAGAGGAATTTTCCCGCGATAAAAAAGTAACCGTGGTGAAACTTCTCCTTAGTCCTTTCATAAGAGCATTTAAATTTTATGTCACAAAAAAGGGATATCGAGAGGGGATGGCCGGACTGATTGTCGCCATTTTAGAAGGATATTATACCTTCATCAAATACGCTCAAGTTTGGGAGTGTGAGTTAAATTCAAAGCAACAGGGGAAGCATGGAGAAGGGAGCTGAACGCATAGCAAATCTAATCAATAATTTTAGAGATGTGCCCATTGTAGTTTATGGGGATTTAATGGTTGACCATTATATCTGGGGTGAGGTGAGTAGAATTTCTCCTGAGGCTCCGGTTGTGGTGGTAGAAGTTGGAGAGGAGGACAAACGACCCGGTGGTGCTGGAAACGTTGTTGCTAATCTTGTTGCCCTCGGGGCAAAAGTTCGTGTTTGTGGAGTTGTTGGCGATGATCAGGCCGGGCATGAATTTATTGCCATGATGAACAGCTCCGGTGTTGATACCAGCGATGTGCTTTGCGATAAGGAGCGCCCGACCACTATCAAGACCAGAGTTATTGCCCGGCATCAGCATGTGGTGCGTGTAGATAAAGAGATGCGCGCACCTCTCAGCCTGGCAATGAGCGCAAAAATGTTAGAGAATTTTAGAAAAAATATTGCCCTCGGTGCCGGTATTATCGTTTCTGATTATGCCAAGGGTGCGATCAACAAAGAAATATTTAGTATTGCCACAGAAGCCTACTTTCAGGGGCAACTGGGCTTGGGGATTAGGCCTTTGGTGGTTGACCCGAAAGGGCCAAATTATGCTCTCTATAGCTCGTCAACTGTCATTAAACCCAATCGCAAAGAGGCACAAGAAGCCAGCGGTATGCCTATTAAATCTCGAGCGCAAGCTATTAGTGTCGGCAAGGAATTGTTGAAAAAATGGAATTCTGAATCAGTGGTAATTACCTTAGGCGAGGATGGTATGGTATTTGTTGCTGCTGATGAAAAAAAATATCCGACAGTGGAAATCGATACAGTTGCGCGTGAGGTATTTGATGTTTCGGGAGCCGGGGATACGGTGCTTGCCGTATTTACGTTAGCCTTGTCTTCGGGGGCGACCCCGTTGGAGGCAGCTGAGCTGGCTAATTATGCGGCCGGTATCGTAGTTGGGGAAGTAGGAACGGTTGCCGTCTCGGCAGAAGACCTAGTAAAAGCAGCGATGAGAGGGAGGTTGTAATATGTCTTTAACCAGCATGACGGGATTTGGAAACACTCGCATTGAACAAGATGGATTAAGCCTTAATATTTCTATTAAGGCGGTCAATCATCGTTTTTTGGACATAGCATTTCGCCTACCGGCCGTCTATGCACCGTGGGAGCAAGATATTGCTCGTGCTATTGCCGGAACCGTCAAACGGGGGCACCTGGATGTGACCATTAATAGAATGTCGCAACGCGAATCTGATGTGAAGCTTAGTCTTAATGAACCTCTACTAACTAATTATCTTGAGATGGTGAAAAAAGCTTCAGCTGTAGCCGGTATAGACGTGCAATCGATTATGGCAAGTGCCGTGTTAAGTCTTATTCAGAAGCGTGAAATTGTCGAAGGCTTAGCTAGTGAGCAGTCGCTGGCCGGCGAAAAAGAGTTAATCTTCAACGCTTTGGCTATAGCTTTGCAAGATTTACAAAAGATGAAAGCACAAGAGGGGGAGAAGCTCTCTGCTGTATTATTGGAAATGATCGGCCAATTAAAGAATATGGCAGCTGAAATAGCGACGCATACTGCAGAGGTAGTTGTTGCTTATCAGGTTAAACTAAAGCAGCGACTAGAGAGGCTTGCCGCTGATCTTGAGTTCGATGAACAGCGGGTAGCTCAGGAAATTGCTTTATTTGCAGATCGTGTTGATATAACAGAAGAACTGGATAGGTTAAATGGGCACATCCAACAGTTTAATAACTTTATTGCGGCCAATGAAGGCGGCAAAAAGATAGATTTTCTCATTCAGGAAATGGGCAGGGAGATAAATACTATCGGGTCCAAAGCACAATCGCGGACAATCTCTGCTTTGGTTATAGAATCAAAAGCAACTTTAGAAAAAATCAGAGAGCAAGTGCAAAATGTCGAATAACTCCACAGGTAGCCAATCCATTTTCTTTTGTTTTGCCGGAGCTATCGGCGCCGGTAAGTCACGTATTTGTGACGAGTTAATTGCGCAAGATCAGCGACTGACTCTTTCAGTCTCTTCTACTACTCGTCAGCCGCGACCGGGCGAAGTAGCCGGAGTGGATTATAATTTCATTTCGCTCGAAGAGTTTCAAGACCTGATTGCCCGTCAGCAGCTTGTTGAATATACAAAATTTAACGAAAACTATTATGGAACGACACGCCAAATTTTGGACAGTGCCATTGATCAAAACAAAGACGTGCTACTCGACATTGAAATAGAGGGGATAGAGAATTTAAAAAGAATTTACGGTGAGCGCGTGGTGACTGTCTATGTTTGCCCGCCATCTTACGAAGCGTGGAAAGAGCGTATTGGTGCACGTGGCGATAGCGAAGAGCAAATCCGGCGTCGTTTGGAAATTGCCAAAAAAGAGATCGCGGTGCTTAGTCGCTCCGAGTTTTCTGATTATCTGCTCATCAACGGGGATTTATCTGTTTCTGTTAACGAGGCCCGGCAAATTATTGCCGTTGAACGGCTGCGCCTCTCACGCTTTTCTCGTAGCTATATTTCTGGGCTTTTTCAGCCCCAATAAAGTTTATTAGTAAAAGGGCTACTTACGGAGTTGGTAAATGCCGGTGTGCCCATTATAATGAACGGGAAAGTCCTCGATACGGTGAAAACCATGGCGATTCAATAGTTCTTCTTCGTGGCCGGCATAATGGATATTTATATGGCAAGAAATTGCTTCGATAAATGTTGCTACCCACATTAAGTAGCCACCGTTTGTTAGCGCATTTCGTAGCTGATCAAGTAAGATATTGGGATCAGGCACATGCTCGACAACATCGGTGCAAATGGCTCCGTCAACGATGTTATTGTGCGGCATCGGCTGCTCAGCAGCACTAAAAATAAAATCAGGCGGCTGGGGAAAGTTGTCGTTAGCGGCCATTCTCTGCGCGCGCCACTGTACAAAAGGATGGAATATTTTAAACTCGTGATGGAAAACGGAACGAAAGCCTAAGGCATAAGCGAGCAATGTGGTGTGTCCGCCACCGGCCCCATAATCAAGGACTGATTGACAGCCTTTTTTTCTTAGTTCTGTCAAAATTGAAACACGATGCAGCCAGTTGTTTTTTGTTTTTGCTCTGTCTTCGTCAACCTTTATTACTCCATGCCCCCAAGGAAGAATAGCAGCTGTGGATTTATAAAAGGAGTTTATTTGTTCGGGCGTTGAAGGATTCAGCGCTTACCACATTTTATCAATCAGCAAATAGCGGTTTACAGATAAAGAGATTATCAGGTCAATCGGATAAACGTTTTCGCTGAAAATATTAAAAGCATAAACCTCGTGTTTGGCCTCTATTGACAGCTCCACGCCATTATAGGCTTCGCGGTTTTTTGCTGCTTGTTCCCAAACTTTTGGGATGCATATTAAGGGAAAGAGTGCATCGAAAATCTCAAAGCGATCAGTAAGGTCTTTATTTTGGAAAATAAAGGCTACCGCTTTTTCTACATTTTCTGGTTGGAAGTCTATTTTGCCTGTTTTCTAATATATATAGCGAGAGCACTTTTCTTAATTATACCGTACGCAAGAAATAAGTTGAACGATATATTGCTAAGTAATTAAGTCTTGCGTACGGTATAAAGAAAAGCAAGGATAGTTTTCGCGGAAGCGAAACCTCGATTCGCTTTCGTAAATGCCCATAAATAAGCCATGGATGGCTTATTTATGGGCAAAATGAAACTAAGCCCCATCGGGGCGGATTTTGCGTAACAAAATTATGGGGGCAACGAATAAGCTTTCACATATTTAGCCGTTTTCGATAAGGAAACGGCAGAGACTAATCAAATATTTTTATAATAGCGTTATTTAATTAAATTTGCTACCGAGTGAAGGCTTATCCATTTGCTTAGGACAAGGATAGAAAGCTGAAGGCCTTTCAGTTCAAAAGTTAAATTTCTTTTTGCAAATGGTATATCTAGCTGTAGGTGTTGTTCGTTTTTAGCTCTCTACGGCACATAAGCACAATAGAAAACAATAGAAGATAAGGGACATTGATGCCAATTTGGCCTCTCTGCACGCAAAAGTGTAAATGCTTACCGTATCCGTCCACGACTTTTACTGAGTTTCTATATAAAAGCCCCCAGAGGTGGCAAGTTTTGCGAAGCAAAACTGTGGGGGGACAGAGACTAAGCCTTCACAAGATTAGCCGTTTCCGATGAGGAAACGTCAATAAATTTAAAAATATTCATGTTTCTAATACCCCTGAAATTTTAATGAAAATTATCCCGTGAAGGCTTACTGCTCGCCTTTGGTTACAATCAAATTTCTATATTGTTACATGCTTGTGACAACATCCCTAAGCTTACTCTGCTATTAAGCAAAATATAGGATGTGCGTTTGATTAAAGCAGGGATAAAAAAGTATGCAAAATAGCGTTTGTTACCATCAGGAAAGATCGAAGCAAGGAGTTATAGACCATTATCTTGGCATAACTCATGAGGAATTAATTGGAAAATATGAGGCACAGATATACCGTTTCGCGGTTCTATTGGTTGATGATCTTGTCATAGCTGAACATATGTTATGTGAAGCATTCATTCATACATTTGATGCGCTAAACACTGAACGCGTAAGCGACGAAAAGTCTTTCTTAAATACTCTCTATGCCGAGAGCATTTATTTAGCACAGCAGGTCAATGCTCGAGCCAAAGAGCAAAACAGCAATAAATATTCGGCAATTCATCAAGTAAGGCGGCCATTAAATATGATGGAAATATCCTCCTTAGGTTTAAGCACGTTAGTATATTATCTACCACTTTGGGAGAAAGTGGTTTTTGTAATGAAAGACATGGATGGCCTGAATAGAGCGCAAATTGCCGAAATCTTGCAGATGCCCATCATGGACATACGCCAATGTCTGCATAATGCTCGTCGTACATTAAGAAAGCTTTTTTATAAGCCAAGTCATTCCCAAACGAAAATTGTTGTTAGTGATGTCTTCGATAGAGGTTTTAGCTCCTAATTTCGTTTCTTAGGTTTTCGGGGGCTGGCAACAGCTCCCTTTTTTTAAATCTTTCATTTGCTCAATCCCGGAATTGCGTTTACCTTAGCCCCAAAGACAAGTAAGCAGAAAGCCAAATGGGGGAGCTGTGATTTCAAAACGATCTTTGTCAATTGATTCATCTGGTATTAGGCGGGTATTTGATCTTGCACAGAAGATCAAGGATCCGATTAATTTGAGCATTGGTCAGCCGGATTTTGATGCTTCCGAGCAAGTAAAAAGCGCGGCTAAGCAAGCCATTGACAGCGGCAAGAATACTTACACTTTGACCCAGGGCATAAGTGCATTAAGGCAGGAAGTGGCTTCGCAGTATGGGCTGGATCTTAACTTACCCGACGCTCAGAATAGCGTGATAATCACTTCCGGAGTCAGTGGCGGGTTGTTGTTATCTTATTTGGCGGTTTTAGATCCGGGCGATGAAATATTAATTCCCGACCCGTTTTTTTGCATGTACCGAGATTTGGCAAAATTGATTAATGCTCAGCCGGTTTATTACGATTGCTACCCGGAATTTAAATTACCTTTGGAAGAAATTGAGAGCAAAGTTTCACCAAGGACAAAAGCGATTATTATAAACACCCCTTGTAATCCGACAGGGAGCGTCACCGCAGAAAATGAACTGACATCGTTGATTGAGATCCTTCGGAAGAAAAATATTCTGCTTATTTATGACGAGATATACTCGTGTTACAGTTATGACCAAACACATGTAAATGTCTTCGGCCGCTACGAGCAAACGATTATATTAAACGGGTTTTCTAAGTCTCATGCTATCCCCGGATGGCGTGTTGGCTATGCTGTCGGTGCGGCGGCGTTGATTAACGAAATGTGTAAGATCCAGCAGTATTCTTTTGTTTGTGCTCCGTCTATCGCTCAGTATTCTTTGGCTGGAAATGTTACCCTGGAAAACACAAGCATCACTGATACCTACCGCGCGAAAAGGGATTTTATTTGTTCAGCGCTAGCGGGAAAATATGAATTTGTTCAACCGCGCGGAGCGTTTTATCTTTTCCCTAAAGCCCCTGGTAGTTCGGGGCAAGCATTTGTGGAAAAATGCATTGAAAATAAGTTATTGGTTGTGCCGGGCAATGTGTTTTCTGAGCGCGATTCGCATTTTCGGATTTCATTTGCCGCCCCGCTAGCGACCTTAGAAAGAGGCGCCAAAGTGCTGTTAAAATTAGCTTAAAAGGTCATTAGCAAATACTTCTGCATTAAAATCACATGCGAGCAATGGGGTTTATTCCAAGAAGCTCTAAGGTTTTGCCCAACACTGCCCGTGTGGTTTCAAAAAGCGCCAAGCGCGCATTAGCGAGATTCGGTTCTACTCCCACTACATGCAGCTCATTATAAGTGCGGGAAAAAGCTCGAGCCAGATCAAGCGCATAAGTAGTAAGCGCAATCGGTTCATAGGTGGCGCCTACCTTTTTTACGACGCTTTCAAAGTTTTCTAGCAATGTCAGCAAACGGTGAGCGCTCTCTTCGACAAGTAGCGAACTATCGAATGGTTCGCTAATCACGCCACCGGAGCTGAGAAACTTTTCTTTGATGCTACAAATGCGAGCATAGGCATAAAGAACATAAGGGCCGCTATCACCGGTAAAACTTAAAGCTTGATCCCAATTGAATTGCACATCCCCATTATTGGAGCGATTTAGATAGAAGAAGCATATTGCAGCACGGGCAACAGATCGAACCACTGCGTCTTCGTCGCAGGATATCGGACGTTTAGTTACTTGCTCGTGATAAACTTTGAGGGCACGAGCTTGAGCTTCATTGATAAAATCATTGAGTTCAATAAATGTTCCACCGCCTCTAGTCTGCATGCCTAGTACCATACCATAGGCGACGTGCACTATGTCGTTAGCCCAAGGAAAACCCATTTTGCTTAAAATCCCTCGTAAGTGGCGAAAGTGCAGCGCCTGCGGAGCGGCAACGACATGGAGGACTTTACTGAAGTTGAAAGTTTCTTTTCTATCCATGGCCGCAGCAATATCGCGAGTAAGGTATAAAGAACGCCCGTCGGGAGTGGTAAGGCGCGCAAAGCCGTCCTGCTCTCCTAGATCAACGCCGAGTGCGCCTTGAGATTCCACAAGAATACCCTTTTGCTTAACCAGCTCAATCGTTTGTTTTAATTGATCACTATATGCCGATTCTCCTGTGTAATGATCAAATTGGATATCCAGTCTTTCGTATGACTTTTTAAACCAGTCCAGTGAGATTTTAAGGCACCACTTCCAGAAATCCACGGCATAAATTTCTTTGTTCTCTAAATCGACAAAGAAATTTTGAGCCATTTGTTTTACATCCGGTAAATCCTTATTTTCCGGTTTGATCTCGCCGCTTTCTTGCTCGGCTTTAAGCGCAGTGGCTCGGCGATAGATAGCCAGCAGTTCCATTACGCTATCGTTTTGCGGTTTGCCCCAAAGTTCAGAGCCCGCCCAAACATAACCAAATTGTGTACCATAATCCCCGAGATAATTGATGCTCTCGATGTGATAGTTTAAATAACGCAGAACTCGATCAAGGCAATTGCCCAGCAAGGTCGTGCGGATGTGGCCAACATGAAAAGGTTTAGCGATATTGGGACAAGAATATTCAACTAATAGTCTTATTGATCTATTTTCCGGAATATCCAGATGATCTGGCGGGCAAAAAGATTTGCTTAAAATCCCATCGGCTAAGGAATTGGTAGCAAAGCGAAAATTTAGAAATCCGGCGACCGGGGTGACTTCGCTCACGCCGTTAGGTAAAGAGATCTGCGCAGCTAATTTGCTGGCACAATCCTGCGGGGAAAGTTTCCATTCTTTGGCGAGGAAAAAGCAGGGAAGAGCAATATCACCAAAATCCTGATTTTTGGGAGCTTGCAATAATCCATGTATATCGGAACTGGTTTTATTACAGGCGGCAGCTATAGTTTCGGCTATCCTATTGGTTATTTCACCTTTCATGCTCTTATGGTCCTTTTTCTAACTACTTTGTATTATTGGTGTTTATTGTTTACCTAATCGACAAGGCAATGGCAAATAGCTGTTTTCTTCTAAAGATAAAAGATAAAAACTTAATAATTTTGCCACTTTTGCCGATAAATTTGGGGTAAGGCAAGAATCTTTTAAAAAATTTATGTCTCCGTTGAAAACGACAACAATATCCACCTTTATCATCTTTCTGCTAACTGTGATTGCGGTGCCGTCTGCTTTTGCTACCGATTCGGATATTGATGGAATCGAGAACAGTGTTGATAACTGCTACCTTGCTTATAATCCAACGCAAAAAGATAACGACGCTGATGGCTTAGGGGACGAATGCGATGCCGACGATGATAATGATGCTATCGTCGATACGGCCGATAACTGTTCTTACGTGGACAATCTTGATCAAGCTGACCTTGATGGCGATGGCTATGGTGATGCTTGTGATGGGGATGATGATAATGATGGGATTAACGATAGCACCGATAATTGTCCAATAATTCATAATCCCACCCAAGCTGATCAAGACTCAAATGGGGTAGGGGATGTTTGTGAAGATGCGGACAGCGATACCATCATAGATGCTTCTGATAATTGCCCGAACAATGCGAACTTCTCCCAGCTGGACACAGATCAGGATGGAATAGGTAATAGTTGTGACGCCGATATGGATGGCGACGGTGTCTTAAATGACTCAGATAATTGCCCGCTTACCACTAATGCTAATCAAGCTGATGTTGATTCAGACGGAGAAGGGGATGTTTGTGATTTCGATCATGACCAGGACAGCGATACGGTTTTTGATGGTGATGATAACTGTGTTTCCACGGCAAATTTAAATCAACTTGATACAGATGTTGATGGCATTGGTAATGCTTGTGATTCGGACATGGATGGTGATGGTGTCGCCAATGGCTCGGATAACTGTCCTCTTATCGCAAACGCCGACCAGGCTGATGTTGACAGCGATGGCGAGGGGAATGTTTGCGATCTCGATCATGACCAAGATAGTGATGGGCTGGTTGATGCTAATGATAACTGTGTATCGGTAGCAAATGCCAACCAGTTGGATTTTGAAGGCGATGGAATTGGCGATGCCTGTGATGACGACTGGGATAACGATAATGTTCCTAATGTGAGCGATAACTGTCCGTGGGTTAAAAACAGCAATCAATCTGATCTTGATGGTGATGACGAAGGCGACCGTTGCGAGGATCCTGATAGCGAGGATATTGACAATGATGGATATTATGGCGTTGACGATGAATGCCCGTTTGATCCTTATAAGGTAAGCGTAGGGGATTGTGGCTGTGGTTATCCGGAATCCGATTTAGACGGGGATGGAGCTTCTTTATGTAAGGATCTTTGTCCTGGCGATCGCCTGAAAAGGGCCCCCGGAGCTTGTGGATGTAACGTTCAAGAACGGGATCTAAACGCCAATGGGGTTTGCGATACGGAAGAGTTGAACCTTCTGGTTTCTGGTAAAGTTTTTGTTGTTGATTCCCAGGGTAACAAAAAAGGCATTAAGAACGCTGTGATTCGTAGTCCATTTGGTAGTGCTACGACTAATAAATATGGCTACTATTCGTTGCCGGCACTAAGTGGAAGTTGGACACTGTGGCTGCGCCCTGAAGATACCACGGCTAAGTATTCGAAGTTCGCCCGTTATTTTGATTTACGTAATAATCCTTGGCGCAATACTTGTCCTGAGCCTGTCGAGGGATATGCTACGGGCAATTACCCGCTGTGCAACTATGATCCGCTATTGATAAATTCTAAATACATGGGTTGGAATGGCAGCAATTATACCCTTACCGGTGTAGATTTCAAGCTTACTAAATGTATTGCCGGGTTAGTTAAAGACGAAAATGGTATGTGTGTTGAAATTAGCGACCAAGCAATGGCCAGGGAGGTGCCGACCTGTTTAATTACTAATGAGGCTGATAGCGATAGCGATGGTTTTAGTAATGTCCAAGAGGCTATTGCTGGGACAAATGCTTGTGCCACTAATAGTGCCCCGGATATTTTACCCGCTATCTCGAATGGCCGTATCAGCAAATATCTTGGCCAAAAGAATGTTTTAGTTTTGACTAATATTGCGACAGATATTGCCAAGCTTAATCTTAAGCTGATTGGCCATAACGGGAAAGAAATTTTAGCGGATAAATTGATTACCGTTGCTGGAGCAAAAACTGTTCGCATCGGTTTAAATAAATATTTACCTCGCCGCGAAGTAGCGGCTAGCATTATACTGTCTGCTGCTGATTTAAACAGTACAAATACCCTTGTCGGCCATCTGGAAGCTACAATGGCTAAGCCTTTTAATAATGCGCTCAGGTACAAAAGAGAACTTGTTTCTGCTCTAAATGCGCAAGCTTACGCTATCGTTAATGCGATCAACTATATAGATGAGGTAGGTGTTAAGGAAAGCAAGTTTGAAATAAGTAATTTTGCCGCAGCACAGAATTTTAAGATAGAGTTTATTTCCAAGGAGGGCAGATTGCTTGCTTCCTTAGCGCGTAAACTTAAACTGGCTGCCGGGCAGTCCAGAGAATTTATACTACCGCTGGAGAGCAAAGAGATTGCGCAGCTGCGTGTAACACCTGAATCTCAAGAGGCAAAATTTCTCGCCTATATTACACAGTATGGCAAGTCCGAGGAAAAGGTTGTTTCAGCGACTAGTAACTCATTCTCTTATGGTTTTAAAGAAAAGGCGATGGGGATTACTGATAACGGGGTAGCTTGCTCGATTATCGGCGGCAGCAGAATCGAAGTAACCAATACCGGCAAGAAAGCTATTACTCTCACTGCAATTGGCACCAATGAGCGGAACAATAAAGTCGGACAAAAACAATTGATCTTACCGGCGCGCAAAACTAAAGTTCTTAATGTCTATACTTTCTTGGATAAGGGAGCAAACAGCGTGACTATTAAAGGTAACGGCTGGTTTGCCGGTCAAACATCTCTAGCTAAAATTAAATGCGAGAAATAAACCAATCGCTAATAATCAAATTATCGATTTAGTTCTATAGGGCAGTAATCGCTATTGCTATGGGCGCAGAAAATGCCGCGGCCGCTTTGGAGCGCAGGGCATGATCTGGAGGCTGAAGGCCGGAAGATCTGACCTGCCGAGGCTGGGAGTGCCGGCGATGGTGTGCGGCGCCGGAGATCCAGTTGTTCACTGGCGCTCACAACATCTGTCCGCTCTCCACAAGCTTTTGCAAAATTATCTACCCCCGTGGCGGCACCGCCGAGGAGGTTGTTGACAAATTGATAGGCCGGAGCGTTTCCTTCTTTAAGGATGTTGTGATGTAGGGGTACGCTGCGCGTGCCCAAATATTTCTTTGCCTGAAAAACTTTCAGTTTTTATTCTCAGAATGGAATGTCGTCATCGTTAAAACTAACGGGCTCTCCTAAATCAACATTCATTGTGGCATGATTGCCATTCATCGCTGGCGCATCGTCGGCAGGTATTTTTTCGACGTTTAAGCCTTCACTTTTGCCGCCGAGAAACTGGATGGTAGAAGCTAAAATTTCTGTTTTATATCTGTCCTTGCCTTCCTTGTCCTGCCATTTACGTGTTTGAATACGGCCTTCAACATAAATTTGTCTGCCTTTTTGCAGATATTGGTTACAATTCTCGGCTTGTTTTCCAAAGACGACAACGCTATGCCACTCGGTTTGGTCGGCATAGGTTCCATCTTGCCCCTTGCGCTTTTCTGTTGTTGCCAAACGTAAAGTACAGATTGGGTATTGGCTAGGTGTGTAGCGAAGCTCAGGATTCGCGCCTAAATTTCCAACTAAGATTACTTTATTTATGCCCATAACAACTCCTTAACTCAATGTTTTAGTGTCTAGTGGGCTAAACCCATACTAGACTATCACATAAAAGTCACTTGCCGCCTCTGATTAGGCGCAAGCGTATTCTATTATCGAGTTTTTTGACAAAAGTATTTCTGTATTTGAGCATGGATGGTCGGCAGAAGCCCCATAGGGGCGGAATTTGCGGAGCAAAATCATGGGAGTAAAAACTAAGCCCTCACACATTTAGTCGTTTTCGATTAGGCAACTTCCATAAAAATATTGATCAATATAGTTGTATGAGCTTTATTTGATTAAGACTTTATCCCCGTGAAGGCTTGCGCATTTCTAACTATTATTATGGATATAGAATTCGACAAATTTGCTGGCTATTGCTAGTAAACGTATGAGTGGAGAGGTAGCTTTTTGTGTGAACAAAACTTTTGAGTAAGTATTATATGCAAGTTAGGGTTAATGATCTTCCCTTAGGTGGGAAAAGCTTTTCTTTTAATGTGGAGATAAATAGCCTGAATGACAGGCTTTCTTTAGCCCGAGAAGTCGCTCCGGATAACCAGAGATTGTCCCCTAGTTTTGTTTTTGCTGAACCGCCGACAGTAACAGTTCATGTGGAATTAGAGGGTATCACGGTTTTTGTTAAGGGCGAAACATCAGGTAACTATAAAACGCAATGTGCTCGCTGTGGTGAGGAAGTAACCAAAAATACCAAGACAGAAATTAATATGGTTTTGAAGCCACTTAGTGAGGAACGAAAGGGAGAACAAGTCGAAGACATAAATTTTGGTTATTACGATGGGCAAATGGTTGATTGCGGCGAGATATCTGAAGAATTTCTTATCTTATCACTGCCATTTATTGAGCTGTGCCAGGAAGACTGTAAGGGCCTTTGTTCGGAGTGTGGAGGAAACCTTAATACGGAGAAGTGCCTATGCTCGCAAAAGCCAAAAACAGATAGTCCTTTTGCTGTCTTAGCTAAACTTAAGCTACAATAGTAGCGAAGTAATTTAAGCCTAAAACCTATTTGCCTTTAATTTTGAAATAACATATAAGCCCTGAGCTTTTTAAAAGACACAGTTAAACCCATCGCTAATGAATTTTGAACGAAGTGAAAATTTCATTAGCTAGTTGGGCGAGCACAATCTTGGCTACGCCAAGATTTTGCTCGCCCAACTAGTCCTCCATTTTCTTCGAAAATGAATGACCAGTTGGTTTTATTACAGATATTTGAAATTTTTAGAATTCTTCGGAGACTAAGGAAATGGCAGTTCCAAAAAGAAAAACATCTAAGTCTAAAAGAGATAAAAGAAGATCGCATGATGCTCTTGCACCTCAGTTTGGCTCAACATGCGCTCAGTGTGGCGCAACCATTATGCCACACCGTGTTTGTAAGGAGTGTGGATACTACAAAGGCCGTCAAGTGTTAAGCGTTTAACTCTCAGCTTTTTAGGTCAGGGCTTAACTTTGCGCATCACGTTAATTTTATAAAGGCGTGACATAATGGCCGAAATCTTTCCGACTAGCTTAAGCAAAAGTAATTTACCCGTTGCTGTTGATGTAATGGGTGGCGATCGTGGTTTAGGCGTTCAGGTTGAGGGTGCCGTTCAAGCTTTCAAGGAGTTTGGCGTTATTTCCATAATGGTCGGACCCGAACAAAATATCAAGAGTCAGCTGGCCAGCCTCGGTGCCACGGACTTTCCTTTACAAATCAAGCATGCACCCGAAGTGATTACGATGGAAGAATCTCCGGCGCGTGCTGTGCGAAAGAAAGCCAATTCTTCTCTCTGCGTTGCCTATCAGTTAGTTAATAGTGGCCAAGCATCTTCAATTATAAGTTCAGGAAATTCCGGCGCGATGATGGTCGCCGGGCGTATTATTTGTGGCCTTCTTCCCGGTATTGAAAGGCCGGCAATTACTGCTTTGATTCCTGTTGTTGGGAACAGAAAACCCAATGTTGTTCTTGATGTTGGGGCTAATGTCGAATGTAACGCCACGCACCTTATTCAATTTGCTATCATGGGATCTGTTTACCATATCACTTTATTTAATACTTCCCGTCCGCGCGTCGCGCTACTATCTAATGGCTCGGAGGTCTCTAAAGGCACCGATGTCATTCGCAGCGCCGCGACTGCTTTATCTTCCATTAAGAGTGTTAACTATATTGGTTATGTGGAAGGACGAGATGTCCCGACAACAAAGGCGGAAGTAATTGTCTGCGACGGGTTTGTTGGTAATGTCATGCTTAAGTCGATGGAAGGTGCTGCTCATTTGATTGGCGCGCAGCTCAGATACAAAGCTCAGCTCAATTGGCTTAATGGTCTAAAGTTCATGCTTACCCAGAATATTTACAAGGATGTATTTTACAAAGATTTTGATTATACCGCTCATGGCGGAGCACCTTTGTTGGGATTACAAAGGATTGCTGTTGTTTTGCACGGCTCTTCTGATGCACGTGCCGTAAAAAACGGCATTCGTGCCGCAGATAGCTTTGCCAAGAAGAATCTAGTTGAACGCTTGGCTAATGAACTGGTGGCAATTGATGAATTTCATAATAGTGATGTTGATGGGCGTCTGTTCTCTTCTATCTTGGGAGATGAGGCTCTGGAAGGCGAAGAAGATGGCGAAGAAAAGACGGCATCTTCCTCCAAATTCCGCCGCGGACGTGAGTTAGACAACGAATAATAATAAAAGAGGAATTATGTGTTGCGCAAAGCCTTTAAATGAGCAAGTTGCCATTGTAACCGGTGGTGGTCGCGGTATCGGTCGCGGTATTTGTCTTAAATTGGCAGAATTGGGAGCGACAGTAATCGTTAATTATTCCCGCAGTCAATCAGCTGCTGATGAAGTCATTCAGCAAATCACTACTGCCGGCGGGAAAGCTATGGCTATAGGCTTTGATGTTGCCAGTCCCGATCAAGTAGACGAGGGCTTTAAGAAGGTGATGGATGAGTTCAAGCGCATTGATATCCTCGTGAACAACGCCGGAATTGCCATTGATTCTTTAGCCATGCGTATGAAAACTGAAGATTGGCAGAAACAAATTGAAGTTAATCTTTCCGGCCCTTTTTACTGCTCGCGTGCTGCCATAAAAACAATGATAAAAGCGCGCTATGGACGCATCGTTAATATTAGCTCTGTGATTGGAGAAATGGGCAATGCCGGTCAGTCCGCTTATGCCTCATCCAAAGCCGGGCTCATTGGAATGACCAAGAGCTTAGCTAAAGAGCTCGCTTCGCGTGGTGTGACCGTAAACGCCGTTACTCCCGGCTTTATTGCTACAGAAATGACAGCTACGATGACAGAAGATAACAAGAATAAACTTTTAGAACAGATTCCGTTGGCTAGATTGGGTGAGGTTTCTGATTTGGTTGAGGCTGTGGCGTTTTTTACTTTGCCTGGAGCGGGGTATATGACGGGGCAAATACTAGGGGTTAACGGTGGCCTACACATGTAGTTTCGCTTGCGCTTTTGTGGCATCTGCGGCGTCAGAAGGCGCGGCAGCGGTGCGCGAGTAGTTTACTACAAGTGGAGTAGCCAATGTGTTAAATAAATAACAGCGTTGGTGAGTGTTGCTAGCGCCGCCGGAAGCCGCTTGGGGGCTTCCGATTGCTCCTCGTCGCTTGTCTTTCTAGCACCTGCCACAAAATCACAAGCGAAACTTTGAAATAAATCTTTCTGGGATATGGGTGGGTCGAAACCATTTCTGGGCCTATGATTACTGCTCGGCGCTTGTCTTCTTAGCATCTGGCGGAAATTTGCAACCTAGATTTTGAAAACCAAGATTGAGGGAAAGTTAAAAATATCGGAGGAAAAATCTATGAATAGCGCGGTGATTAGTTATTTGGAGTCGCTTGCCGGAAATAAACCCAATATATCTTTGCTCGCTTATTTGGCGGTGCTGGAACAGGTGGCTAAAGTTTCCCCGCTTACGGCTAGCGATATAGTGCAGGAACTGGCTGACCAAAGGTCTAATCTAAAGCTTATTGCCAGTGAAAATTATTCTTCGCTTTCTGTGCAAGCGGCTATGGGGAATCTTCTTACCGACAAGTACGCTGAGGGCTTTCCTTATCACCGTTTTTATGCGGGTTGTGATAATGTCGATCACATTGAGGCACGCGCTTGTGAAGAGGCTTGTAAACTTTTTGGCTCAGCGCATGCATACGTGCAACCGCATAGCGGCGCCGATGCTAACCTTGTGGCTTATTGGGCTATCTTGCAGGAAAAAATTGGGACGCCCAAAATGGAGGCTCTGGGACTTAAAAAGTTTACCGATTTGAATGATCAGCAGTGGAATGAGCTTAGGCAGCTCTTAGGTAATCAACGCATGCTGGGTCTTGATTATTACTCTGGCGGGCATTTGACTCATGGCTATCGATATAATGTCTCCGCGCAGATGTTTGAAGCCCATACTTATACCGTGGACAAGGCCACGGGGCTTTTGGACTACAATCAAATCGAGGACCAAGCAAAAAAAGTAAAACCGCTTATTCTGCTTGCCGGATATAGTGCTTATCCGCGCAAAATTAATTTTAAAATAATGCGCGAGATCGCTGACCGGGTGGGGGCAGTTTTAATGGTCGATATGGCGCATTTCGCCGGGTTGGTTGCCGGAAAGGTTTTTGCCGGTGATTTTGATCCGATTGCACACGCTCAGGTAGTAACAAGCACGACGCACAAAACTTTACGCGGGCCCCGCGGTGGGTTAGTCCTTTGCTCTGCCGAGTTTTCAGAGCAGGTAAATAAGGGCTGCCCTTTAGTTTTGGGTGGACCACTGCCTCATGTGATAGCCGCAAAGGAAATATGCTTTCGCGAGGCGAATACTGATGCTTTTCGCGATTATGCGCAGCGTATTGTCGCTAATTGCCAGGCTTTATCTGAAGCCTGCATTGGTGAGGGGATGAAAGTGCTTACCGGCGGAACAGATAATCACTTGATGCTAATTGATGTTAGTGGTTTTGGAGTTAATGGTCGTCAGGCGGAAGCGGCTGTGCGTGAGTGTGGAGTTACGCTTAACAGAAACGCTATACCTTTTGATGTTAATGGGCCGTGGTTTACTAGCGGCCTTCGCCTCGGCACCGCAGCCGTGACGACATTGGGAATGGGATTGGCGCAGATGAAAGAAATAGCGGCGATTATCAAAGCAGTTCTTTCTAAAGTGCAGCCGGCACAGGAGGGAAATGGACAGGCCAGCAAATCGAAATACATACTAAGCGCAGAAGATAAAAAAAATGCTGTTGATAGAGTGCAGTCTTTGCTTATTAATTTCCCAGTCTATCCAGAGCTGGACTTAGGTCTATTACAAAATTATTTTCAGGTGAACTAGAGGAGTAAATAATCTAATCCTTAGGCCTTTACAGTATAGAAGTTTCAATTAAACGGTGCGGACAAGGTGAATGCTAGTTTCCATGAAATGATACTAAACAATACCATAGGCATAATAACCACCTGTATTTATTAATATTATCTGCCATTTGATAATAATTGGTCCTATTAATTAAAGGTACTTGAAGTTTTGTTCTTTTTTTGGCAAAGGGCAGTCAACGGCTGATGACTATAGTTTATGCGTTAGCCCTTTATTAGATCTAACAGTAGTTGTTTCTAATACTTCGTAGCCTCAGAATGGTTATGTGGTTTGTGAGAGGCCGGAGATAGGTAAAGTCGCCTGACTTCGGAAATAAACTGATTTTATTAAGTGCATTTGGAGATGGAGGACAGTAAATGTCAAATTCTGAAACCGCTGAACGCGTAAAAGCAATTATCGTAGAACAATTAAATGTTCCAGCCGAGGAGATTACTCCCGAGGCAAGTTTCATCGATGATCTGGGAGCTGATTCTTTAGATATCGTTGAGCTAGTCATGGCTTTGGAAGAGGAATACGATATCGAGATCTCCGATGAGGAGGCAGAAAAGATTCAGACAGTAGGAGATGCAGTAAGTTATATCCAACAGCACGTTTCCTAAGTTGTTGTAGATAATAACTTAACGAAAGGGGGAGAGGCTATCTCCCTCTTTTGCTTTTATGGTCGATAATTCTTCTCCGCATCAAGTTCGTCTAAGCAGCCTACCTTACGATTTCGTAAATCCCGAATATTATATTTAAACTGAAGGAGGAACTAGCTATGCGTTGTCCGCGATGTGATTCTATAACGACCAGAGTAGTTGATTCCCGCGAAGGGGTCGATAATCGATCTGTCCGTCGCCGGCGTGAATGTGAGTCCTGCGGCTTTCGTTACACAACTTTCGAGCGCATCGAAGACAGTTTGCCGATGGTAGTTAAAAAAAGCGGTCAGCGTGAATCGTTCGATCGCTATAAGATTTTAAGCGGGTTAAGAAAGGCTTGCGAAAAACGGCCGGTAACCGCTGAGCAGATGGACGATGTGGTAAAAAGTATAGAAGCTCAGCTGCTGGACTCCGGGGAAAAAGAAGTTTCCAGTAAGGTCGTTGGTGAAATGCTAATTGATCGTTTGCATGCCTTGGATCAGGTGGCCTATGTGCGCTTTGCCTCTGTTTATCGGGAATTCTCCGACATTAGTGAGTTCATGGATGCCCTCAGGCAGTTGGTTTCGCCGAAGAAACTTGCGGAGCTTACAGCCAGAGGTGTCAATAGCAAGAACGAAAATGAAGAAGATAAGCACCGCGGTTAGTTAATTTATTTTTTGGTATTGGTTTATAATTTGTAATTAACATAGAGAAAGGAAAGTATATGACAACAAAGATTAAGCAAGTTAAGGCGATGGAGATTTTAGATTCGCGTGGTAATCCTACACTGCGCGCATTTGTTACTTTGGATAGCGGTCTTACTGTTTCCGCATCCGTGCCCTCGGGGGCTTCAACCGGAGAGAACGAGGCTGTCGAGCTACGCGATGGAGATAAAGGTCGTTATTTAGGTAAGGGCGTTTTGAAAGCTGTTGCTAACGTTAATGACAAGATTGCCCCTAAGCTAGTGGGCATGGATGTCCGTGAGCAGGGTAAAATTGACTACACGATGATTGAAATTGATGGCACTGCCAACAAGGGCAAGCTGGGCGCCAATGCTATTTTGGGTGTTTCTATGGCTGTCGCCCGTGCTGCTGCCGCTGCCTGCAATATGCCGCTTTATGCTTATCTTGGTGGCACCGGAACATATCGGATCCCTGTGCCGATGATGAACATTATTAACGGTGGCAAACATGCTGACAATAGCGTTGACTTTCAAGAGTTTATGGCCATGCCGGTAGGCGCTCCGAATTTTGCGGAAGCGCTACGTTATGGAGCTGAGACTTTTCATGCGCTAAAAAAGATTCTTGGCAAAAAGAATTATGCAACTGGCGTTGGTGATGAAGGCGGCTTTGCTCCTAATTTAAAGAGCAACGAAGAAGCTTGCGAAGTTATCATCGAGGCCATTCAGTTAGCCGGTTTCAAGCCGGGCAAAGATATTGCCATTGCCCTTGATCCGGCTTCGAGTTCTTTCTTCGAAAACGGCAGTTATGATTTAGCTAAGTCCGGCCAAGGCAAGAAAGACACAAAGGGGATGATTGATCTGTGGAGCACTTGGGTAGATAAGTTCCCAATTATTTCCATTGAAGATGGACTACATGAAAACGATTGGACAGGATTTGCTGATATGACCAGCAAATTAGGAAACCGCTTGCAGATAGTTGGCGATGATTTGTTTGTAACAAATACTCAGTTTGTTAAGCGTGGTATTGCCGATAAGAGCGCCAATTGCGTATTGATAAAGCTCAATCAGATCGGTTCAGTGACAGAGACGGTGGAAACCATAAATATGTGTCGTAAGGCCGGTTGGAACTATATTATTTCGCATCGTTCCGGAGAAACCGAAGATACATTTATGGCAGATTTTTCTGTCGCTATGAATGGCGGTCAAATTAAGACAGGTTCCGCTTGTCGCAGTGAGCGCATTGCTAAGTATAATCGCTTACTCGAAATTGAAGCGGAGCTAGGTTCAGCGGCTCGCTTTGGCCTGTAATTATTTGTAGCGTTGCCCACCAATTTCTGGTGTTTAGGCCTGTGCATCTTTTAGGAGAAGCACAGGCTTTTTATTTATGGCAGTATCGTTTTCGTTGCTTCTCGCTATAAACAGATACGGGGTATGGCAACGTGGCATTTTATACAATGATATACCATTTGCAAAAAATAAATTAACTTCTGAACTGAAAAGCCTTCGGCTTTCTAGCTTTGTTCTAAGCAAATGGATAATCCTTCCCTCGGTAGAAAATTTAATTAAATAACGCTATTATAAAAATATTTGATTAGTCGCTACCGTTTCCTCATCGGAAACGACTAATCTTGTGAAGGCTTAGTCTCTGTCCCCCCACAGTTTTGCTCCGCAAAACTTGCTCCCTCTGGGGGCTTTTATATAGAAACTCAGTAAAAGTCGTGAACGGATACCCAGCCTATAAAAACCAGCCATTTATATTGTATTATTAGCTAGTTAGTATTTTCAGGGCGAATAAGGCACCGGGTTTGTTTTCTTTCTCATAACGTGAGAGCATACAGAGACAGGGCCGGCTGTTTTGCCGTTGTGGTTTTCAAAGTAGTTCAAGGAGTAGTCTCCCATGGGTTTAAGACGTCAAGCTCGAGAAACCGCCATTCAGATTATTTATATGTGCGACATGTTGGGGAAGTGGGATGCTCCGACAATAGAACTTTTTTATGATAATTTCGCCGTCTCGCCTAGTTTGCAACAGTATTCGCGCCTTTTATGCCTGGGGGTGATTACTAATCTTTCAGAAATAGATGAAAAGATCACTCAAGCCAGTGAGCACTGGAGCATTAATCGCATCTGCCGCGTGGATAGAGCGATCTTGCGAGTAGCGACCTTTGAAATGCTTTATGGTTTAGGTATTCCGAGAAAATCGGCAATCAACGAAGCTATCGAAATTTCCAAAAGCTTTAGTTCTGAAGAATCTCCGCAATTTATAAATGGGGTGTTGGATCACATTGATGTCCCTCATGCTGATAATCCTGAGACTGCCGCGCCGCTGGCGGAAGATGCTCTGGTAAAGAAACAAGTCGCTTAAAAACTATCGACTAAAAGTGCCAGAGATCATTTTTGATGCGATAATCAAATGGCGGAAACTCGAAACCATCAAGTATGCCATCACCATCCGTGTCCGGATCACGAGGATCAAATCCTAATAACCAGTCATAAGCATCGGATAAACTGTCTAAGTCTGTATCTGCTTTGGCTGGATCTGTTCCGATCGTTGCTTCCAGCTCGTCTGTTAGGCCGTCATTGTCGCTATCTTGACCGAAATCGACAGTTGTTCTTCTTGGATTTGTGCCGTTGATAACTTCAATGCCGTCAGGAATATTGTCGCCGTCACTATCTGCTTTGTTTGAATAAGTCTTTAATTCATCCTCGACTATGTTGGAAAGACCATCACCGTCTATATCATCGGCATTGGCCAAAGCTTGGTCGCGTTTCAAGGCAAGTCTTCTGCTGTCAGGATCAGAATTGTCCAGGGGATCAATGCCATTTTCGTATTCAAAGCCATCGGTTAAGCCATCTTTATCGGAATCCGGATGATAAACCTTTGTTCCGGCAATCTCTTCATCCTCGTCTACTAAATCGTCCAGGTCACTATCTAACCCCTTAGCCCCGCTGCTGGAAGAAGAACCGGCAGAACCGGAGGAGGAAGAAATGGCAGCCGAAGAATTGCTAGAAGAAGATTTTGCCGCTGATGATGATGATTGCACTGAGCTTTTTGAACTGGAAACTGATGACAAAGAAGATTCTTCCTCCTCGGAGGACTCTTCCGAAGAGCTCTCCTCTGAATAATCCTCCGTCGAGGAAGAGCTACTAATGCGCGATGAAGAGGAATGAGAGGAATAAGAAGTAGAGGACTTGCTGGAGGTAGAAGATGCGCTGGAGACAGATGCAGCAGCCGATGATCTGTTTTCTTTGTTTGTTTTCGGATCCAAGATAATTTGCTTTTGACAGGCTTCATTTGCTGCTAATGAACAGAAGACAAAAGCGAGTAAAAAGACATGCATTACTGTTTGTATAAACTTTCGCTTTGTTGTCATTTTATTTTTTACTTTTTAAAAATAGAATTTAACGCCTCTGCGTCATAACATAAAATCCCGTAGCAGGGTATATAGTAAATTTAACGGGAATGGGGTTAATTAAGCGATGATTAGAAAACTTTCACATTTCATTTTGCTGCTATGCTTAGCTATATTTATTGAGCATAGTGTCGCTTATGGGGCAGATCTCATCGATCTCAGCCAGCTGCAGTCGCGTGTTAAAACTTTTACACTCAGTAATGGTATTCGCGTAGTCGCTTACCGGCGGGAACAGGCTCCTGTTTTTACCGGCCAGATTTGGGTAGGTGTTGGCGGTGTCAATGAACAGAAGGGAAACACGGGATTAGCACATTTTCTTGAACACATGGCTTTTAAAGGTTCCGAGGTTGTAGGTACTAAGGACTATCAAAAAGAAAAGCCGTTGTTAGATAAACTTGAAAGTTTGATGGCTGACCCACAAAAAAATGAGTTAGAAATAAAAGCTTTATACTTAGAGCTGGATAAGCTTTGGGTAGATAATGAGTTTGGCTCCCTTTATAAGCAGCGTGGGGCGACTGGTTTAAATGCGGCCACCAGCAAAGATTCCACTAACTATACTGTATCGCTTCCCAAATCGGAATTGGAATATTGGTGCTGGCTAGAATCGGATCGTTTGCTTAATCCTGTTTTTCGTCAGTTTTATAAAGAACGTCAGGTAATTTTAGAAGAACGACGTATGCGCTATGAAAATGATCCCGGTGGCCAGCTGTATGAAGCATTGCTGGGGAACGCTTATCACCAACACCCATATGGGCTTCCTTTGATTGGTTGGCCTGAGGATTTAGAGAGTATTACGCCGGAGCAAATGCGCACTTTTTACCGCCGCTACTATCGTCCGGGTAACACGGTGATTAGCTTGGTTGGCGATTTAGATTTATCCAATATTGAACCAATGTTGGAAAAATATTTCTCACGTATTCCTCAAGGCGCTGCGGAGTCTCTGGCAAATATTCCGGCTGAGCCACAACAGTTGGCGGAAAGAAAGGTAGAAGTGAACTATAAAGCTCAACCACAGGTGTTAATCGGGTATCATAAGCCAACTTATCCTAATATTGATGACTTCCATTTTGCTGTGCTACATGCGCTCTTAGCCGAAGGACGTGCGTCTATTTTTGAAAAAGAATTAGTCCAAGAGAAGAAAATTTTTACCGCCCTGGCTACTTCCGAGGCGCCGGGTGAGAAATATCCCTCGTTGTTTTTAGTGGCCGGCTATCCGCGTGCCGGAGTTAAGATGTCCGAGGCCATTAACCAAGTTCAGGCAATTATTGATCGCTTAAAGCAGGAGAAGGTAAAGGAATCTGATTTAGTTGCAGCTAAACGCAAAGTGAAGGTGTCCATTATTTCTTCGCTTGAGGATAACGAAGGGTTAGCTGAGATCATGGGTAAGGGTATTTTATATTTTGGTGATTGGCGACGGGTAATTGAGTTTTATAATGCTGTCGAGAGCACGTCGGCGGAAGATATTATGAATTTGGCCAAACGTTATCTAAATGTGGAGAATCGCACATTAGTTACCTTAGCTAATTAGATGACCAGATTTTTGAAAGATAAGGACTTCAATATGCACAAGAAAAATACAGATTTTTGCTATTTGGCACTGATTATAATTTTATTTTTGCCAGCTTGTTCCGGCACTATCCCTGTTCGACCGCAGATG
This sequence comes from Deltaproteobacteria bacterium, assembly GCA_020852715.1. Taxonomy (GTDB): domain Bacteria; phylum Bdellovibrionota_C; class UBA2361; order SZUA-149; family JADZAE01; genus JADZAE01. The sequence goes on along the minus strand of JADZAE010000079.1, from coordinate 30,264 downwards.
GTGCGCTCTGAGCCGTTAACAATTCAGATTAAAGAACCAATGAAATATGTTTTGCCTAATGGTCTAACTATCTATTATCAGCAAAACGAGGAATTACCATTAATGCGCGGAGTGTTACTGATCCCGGGCGGAAAGTTGTTAGAATCGGAAAATTTGCTAGGGCTCGCTGCTGCCACGGGAAGTCAGATGCGTAGCGGTGGAACGAAAGATCTCCGACCTGAGGAGCTTGACCGCAGGCTTGATGCCTTAGGAGCAGTAGTGGAGTCCAGTTATGGTGAAGATTTTGGCACAGTGGGATTTTCCTGTTTAAGCGAAAATTTTACCGAAGTTTTTAATCTTTTTGGTCAAGTTGTATTGCAGCCCCGTTTTGATGAACAACGCTTTGGGCTCTGGAAAGCTCAGGCTATAGACAGCGTCCTGCGCCGCAGCGATGACTCCGAAACTATGGCTGCCATGACCTTTTCTCTGGCTATCTATGGTAACAGCGCCTATGGTCGCGCTGCTGATATCGCCGCGATTAAGAAATTAAAAGTAAAGGATTTAAAAGAATTTCATCAACATTTTGTTTTTCCCCAGGGGGCACGATTGGCTATTTCCGGTTCTGTGCCCTGGCCCGAGATTAAGCAGGAAATAGAAGATAATTTTGCTTCTTGGACAAAATCCTCGTTGCCCAAAGTTGAGTTGCCGCCATTAAACAAAGAGATGAAGCCTGGGGTGTATATTTTGCGCAAAGATTTTACGCAGGCGCAGATCGTCATTGGCCATCAAGGGCCGCCGCGCATTACTGATGATTTACACGCCATGGCCATTTTTAATTCCGTTTTTGGTTTAAGCGGGTTTGATAGTTTTTTATTTAAACAGGTTCGTTCCCAGGGTGGTTATGCTTATGCTGTATTCGGCGGAATTTTTGGGGGCCCCACTGCCGGCACTTTTCAGGTGCAAATGGCTACGCGTAATGAGGAAGCAATTAATGCCATTGATAAAGTGTTGGAGATAGTAAAAGGTAATTGGGGCAAGCGTCTGGAGGAGGGACCAATAGCGGCAACTAAACATTCGCTTAAGCAGAGCTTTGTTTTTAAGTTTGAAAATCCCGCCGAGAGGGCTAAACGCAAAGCGCTTCTTGATCAGTTCGGATACCCTGAAGATTTTGACCGCAATTACTTAACAATGATTGATAAGGTCACAGCTGAAGATACGGCGGCCGTAAGTAAACGCTGGATACAGCCGGAGAATATAAGCATAGTGATCGTTGGAAATGTTGACGTCCAAGCGATTAAGAAGCACTTTCAAGGAGTTTTCCCCGTTTATGAGGTGGATTTTAAGGAAGTGCCAATATTTCGCGGTGCCATAAGAAAATAGTAGTGTGAGGCGAGTAGGATTTTAGCCGCTACAATTTATCCTTGCGGATTCCTTGTCCCTATGCTCTTACTACCATCAAATTAGTATGAGTATTTCTTTATTTAAGAATATGACCATCAATCTAAACTCTAAGTTGTTAGCACTGTCTTTTCTCTTTTTATGCTCGTGTAATATGCATTTGCGAGATCCTTACCCGGGGCCTGATAAACAAGGGCAAGGACTGATTTATGGTGCGATGATGGGTGCAGGGAGCGGTGCGGTTACAGGCTTTCAAACTAGTGCCGGTGCGGGCCCGGGGGCATTAGCTGGTATGGGTTTCGGTGCCATATTCGGAATGTTTAGTGGTTTAGGATTGGATATAAACGAAGAGGGCGCTTTAGAAAATAATAAACAGCTCAAAGAATTAAGAGAAACAATTTGGGCGCAGGAAATGCTGGCAGAACATTATTCCCGTCGTTTAGAGCTACATCCGAGCCGTGATATTTTCCCAGCTGATTGGTTTTTTGCCGGTGATGGTGTGCAGCTTACTTGCCGTGGTGAGATTTTGGTAAAAGAAATTGCCCGTCTTAACAAATCTCGTATGCCCTGGTCGCGGTTGATGATTGCTGTTTACTCGGTAGCGAGTAACCCGCAGTCTTCTTACTCTGAGCATTTAACCAGAAGAAGGGGTGAAGAGATAGCCTTAGTTATGGTTAGAGAAGGCGTTGAGCCTAGAAGAATTATGACCAAGCAGATGACAATCCCTAATGCCTTACTTATTGATCCCTATGACAATGCTAACCGTTATAAACAGGCCATAGAGATAGTGGCGCTTGATTATTAGCAATGGGCGATTACATTCTTTTAGTTGATTCCCAGGAAGGCGTAAAAGCAGAGCTGAACCAAGTGATTGCCTCGAGCTCTGTGCGTATCATGATAACTACTGACGTAGCTTCTGCTAAGCGGAAAATGTTTCAGGCTGTGCCGGCAATAATTATTTCTGCCGTAGTTGTTGAGAATCAGGATGATGCCGGATTTAGATTTTGTGGAGACTTGCGGCAACATAGTGAGTTTGCGCGTATTCCAGTTATCTTAATTGGGGAAGAGATCAATGAGCAGAGTTTGCAATTGGCTAAAGAAGCCGGAGCAAAAGCCTACTATTCTCGTCAGGTAAAAGCGAACGATTTATACAAGGTTATTTGCGCAGTAGCTCCTCAAGTTGGTGAGCAGCTCAAGTTTTCTCCGAACACTGACGAAACCACAGAAGTGGAGCCGGCGGCTGCGAAGAACAGCGAGTATTTGCGTATCTTGCTGGCGAAGATATTGCGCAATGTTAATAGCAGCGGCATTCTTGATTTTTGCACAGAAAAGCAGGTTCCGGCTTTGCTTATGGACATGACTAGGTTAGTTTGCGAAAACGAAAAGCAAAGTTTAGATGCTGCCAATAGTGAGCCTTTTAAGAATGAGGATTTCAGTTTAAAACCATTTATACAGTAAGAGATTATATGTCTGAACAAAATTCAATTGAACTGGGTCGTGGAGATTTCAGCAGAGATGATGTGCTGACTTTAATAGCTGAAGTTGAAAAAGAAATAGGAAACGGCAGCGTGCTCATGCACTCGATGCTTTTGTTGGATGCTTTGCTTAGACAGCCCAATGGTCAACAGATTTTAGATGATGAACTGAAAGGTCGGTTGATCGATATCTGGCAAAGAGTAAAACTTGCCGGGTTGCAATTAAATGATCCGCCTTTGTTGTTTGGACAACCAAAAGTAGCTACTGCGGAAGTCGTATCCAGTGATGATATCAGCGATGGCACAGAAGCAATTAAATTCACTCTACCCCAAGAAGAAGAGCCCAAATCTAAAAAAGGCCAGAAAAAAAAGAGGGCGATACCTGACGAAGATTTGATCGAAGAATCCGATGATGATGAAGGCGAAGAAGAGGACGATTCTTCAGTGGAAGAAGAATAGTTTTATCTTTTGCTATCATTTCCAATCTTAAGTTGCTTTTGCTAAGAAAAGCCTGGACAGGAACGACCCTACATTTCGCTATTGTAGCCTTTTAGCGACCAATCAAGGAAGAAGGCAGATAACGCAACGGTGTTCCTACCGGGCGCTTGCAGAAAAATAACAGCATCGGTTTATTGTCTTCCTGAGTTTTTTCGGCTTGAAAACAATCCCAGCGATCTTGGCCGGCCGTAGTTAGCGTTTTACTCATTTCCTCGGGGCTGGCATTAAGCGGTAATTTTATTATATCGTATTCAATTTGGCGTAATTTTTTCAACTCTTCTACCGAAACTTCAGTATCAGCAAATATTCCTTTAACAGAGCGCGAAAGTTCTTCTAATTGCGACTCGACTCCCTTGATATCTGCAGGTTGAAATTGACGGTCTTCACACGCGGTGAAAATCGGAAGTAAAATTCCTAGAAAGAAAACTTTATTCATTGAAATAACTTAGCCTCGCTGTAAACAATATAAAAAAATATCGGTAGGGCCTTAAAATTATTAAGAATTTCGCTTGAAAGTTCAGTTAACTTAAACTATAAGAGCCCTTAATCAAACTGACCGGCACGAGCGGATTATATCAGTTTAGCAGTTGCTTAGAAAATACTTTATCTTGAAAGGAATAGATATGGCGGGAAAAGTGGCGTTGTTGGGGAAGGATCAGATAGAGATACGTGTTTTAAAAGCTAAAGAGCATATAAACTCTGCGGCTAATATGTTACGCGGGCTAAATGCTGATATGGAACGCGTTGCCTGGATTTTGGAAGATGCGCTGACGTTTATTGATGATGCCCGCGAGGTCGACCAAAGTTTCATTGAAGATGTATTTGCTGATTCGGCAGCGCAATTCGTTCCACCGGCACCGGCGGCTAAACAGTTACGCCGCTCAAAGTTACACTAGGTTTTCCAATAAAATCACCGGCTCTCCGGTAAAAGCAGCGATGACGGAAACCGGGCCGGGGCCAAATGTTCTATCTACTAAAGCCGCCCAGCAGAGTACCGATGCCCCAAGCATAGTTACTTTAGTGTGGGCTTCTAAGCAGGAGCGCGCGGTGGTGATGACATCATTTACAAGAACAACATTTTTACCTTTAAGTTCCCCTTTTTTCCCGGAAAGATGTAATTCTTCTAATTGCATCACGGAAATAACTTGACCACTAAAGGTGAGAGACTTGGCTAATTCCTCTGCTAACCCGGTATAACTTCCCGGGAGATTAATAAACAAATGAGGAGTTGCCGGCGAACAAACTTTGTCGATGCGCTCAGCTACATAGTCAGCGCACAATTGCACATTTGAAGAGTTGAGATCCTCAATGCGATAATATGTGTGTGCCTCGCAGCGACTTCCGATGCGCAGAGGGACACTATGATGCTCGGTAATACGCTCAAAAATTTCTCTAATTTCATTTTCCATAAAAACAACTTAGACGAGTAAATTGAAAGGCTAAAAATTGGGCTTATTATACTATGAGGCGAGCTAATTCACTAGTGAAATCAGCTAGTTTTAAATAAAACAGCGAAAATTTAGACTTTTTGCCGGATTTTGCTGTAGCTATAGACCATGGATGTTCATTGTAAGCCTTCACGGGATAATTTTTATTAAAATTTGGGGGGTAATGCAAATATGAATATTTGCAAATTTATTGACGTTTCCTTACCGGAAACGACTAATCTTGTGAAGGCTTAGTCTTCATCCCCCCATAGTTTTGCTTCGCAAAACTTGCCTCCTCTGGGGGCTTTTGTATAGTAACTCAGTAAAAGTCATGAAGGGATACTGTTCATTGATGACTTAGAAATTTTTATAAAGATAACAGGTGAATATGACTAACGCTTTGAGAATTAAGCCTCGTCCTACAAGAAAGATAAAAATTGGGGATCATTATATTGGTGCTGATGAGCCGATATTGATTCAGTCTATGTGTGCTACAAAAACGCAAGATATAGACGCCACTGTCCAGCAAGTTGAGCAACTTTATCGGGCAGGGGCAGGGCTAATTCGCCTGGCGGTAGATAGCAAAAAAGATGTCGAAGCTTTGGCGCAGATACGTAGGCAAACTAAAGCCAACTTAGTCATCGACCTACAGGAGAATTATCAGCTGATAGAAGATGTTGCTCCCTATGTGCAGAAAGTACGTTACAATCCGGGCCATCTTTATCATACTCAAACAGAAGTAGCAGTTAAAGATAAGGTAAAGTTTATTGTGAAAATCGCCCGTGATTTTGATCTAGCGTTACGCATTGGGGTGAATTTCGGTTCTTTGGATCCCAATAATAAAGAAAAAGAAAATCCCTGGCAGTCGGCACTCACTACTACCTATGAGCACTGTGATTACATGGAAGGAATGGGTTTCGAGCGATATTGCATATCTTTAAAGAGTTCCGATCCGCAAGCAGTGGTTACGCTGAATCGTGAGTTTGCAAAAAATTATCTACATGTTCCTGTCCATTTGGGTGTTACAGAAGCCGGGATGTTGCCGGATGCCGAAATCAAAAGCCGTATGGCTTTTGAGCCTTTGTTGACTGAAGGGATTGGCGATACGCTGCGTGTTTCGATTACGATTGCTAATGAGCAAAAAGACCAAGAGGTGGTTGTTGCGGAAAAAATTATTGCGGATGTTATTGCCGGCAGGCTAACTGATTTCAGTAAATATAATTTTGCCGGATTAAATGTTATTTCTTGTCCTTCATGTTCCCGCGTAGAGAATCATGTTTTTGTTAAACTGGCGCAAGAAGTGCGAACAGCGCTTAGCTTTGCTCAGAATGAAAAGTTGACTATAGCTGTAATGGGCTGTCGTGTTAACGGACCGGGAGAAACAGACCATGCTGATTTGGGCCTATGGTGTGCGCCAAAGTTTGTTAACCTTAAGCGAGGTAGTAACTTGATTGGACAATTCGCTTATGATGAAGTTATTCCTAAGTTAGTGGAGGAAGTTAAGAATTTTTTGAGGGCTACCTAAAGAGAGACTGAGTTTTTAAGATAAAGTAATTGGCGGATGCTTGATTACACAATCCCATGGCTGCAAAACTAAGTCTTTAACTAACTTGCTTATTTCCGGCCGAGTTGAATAAGTAGTAAGCCGTAAGCCTTCACGGATTATTACTAATAGCGTTCCGGAGGTATTACAAATATGAATATTTATACCGTACGCAAGAAGTTAGTTGAATGGTATAGAATTATTTATTGACGTTTCCTCATCGGAAACGACTAATCTTGTGAAGGCTGAGTTTCTGTCTCCACCCACAGTTTTGCTTTGCAAAACTTGCCCCCTCTGGGGGCTTTTATGTAGAAACTCAGTAAAAATCGTGAACGGATACAATAAGTAACTTGGCTCGTTAGGGTTGCCTTAGAGCGGGCTTATAGCTAGAAAGGCAGTAATAATAGGGTATTAGATCTTAGGGTCACGAAAAACAATAAAAACTAATAACTTAGGTGTTGTTTAATATTTCCATTTTTAAGTAGTAAGGCTGTGCTGTATGGCTGGCGAAGTTAATAATTCAAATGCGGGTGAAGGCGGTTTCGAGGCTGATTCCAAGCCGTCTGATTATATCGTTGTGCAGCTTGATCAATTAAGTTCAGCCCAGGCCAAAAGAGTTTCTTATGTCATCTCAAAAATTTGTCCGAACGCTACGCTGATTGGCGTGTTACTGACACCCCGTTCATGGGATATCCGGCCATTTGTCATTCTGCCCGAAGAAAACTTCCCTTCAGTAATTAGATTTTTATGTCCGGAGTTAAAAGAAGTAAAAGTTTTAGCTTCGCGGATTAAGCAGACTTTAGAGCTATACACCGGAAAATTTGCTAAAGAAGGAATTTATTTGGAGTGGGGGAACTTAGAAGGTCAGATTTGCTATCGTAGAAAATTATTGTCAGTAACCCTTGCCGATATCTTGGCTGAAGATAAGAAGATAGATCTGGCGGAATATCTAAAATACTTACAAGGCGTGGCTAACGAGCTACAACGTATTCACCGAGCCAACGCTGTGCATGGACATGTGGCAGCGAGCAATATCGGTTTGGAAGATGATGGCAAAATAGTGCTTCTTGATGCTGCTGTCGGAGCTACTTTATTGAATGTCGCTGATTACTTAAATCGCCCGGATATTAGTGCCGGTTACGACAAAAATGAGTTTGCTCCGGAGTTGAGAACAGAATTTGATTTATCACAGTCAGCTGATGTCTATGGATTTTCCGCTTTATTTAGCCAACTTATAAAACAGATAAATACTCGGAATTTAAATGACCGTGAAAAATCAATGTATGATGCATTAGCTGTTTTGTTAAAGCAGATGTCTGCCGATAAGCCTAAGGATAGACAATCATTGACGAACTTACTGTCATTGGTGAGCGATTTTGAGCAAAACAAAGACTTAGGCAGCGGAGCAAGAGTGAGCGAAATTAAAAAACCATCTATTGCCGGTCGGATGATTAAGCCACAGAGAACAGTGGTCTCCTCTAAACCTTCGGCCAAAGAAACAACGGATACCCCGAAGCAAGAAAGAATTGTTAACGAAAATATCTCTTTAACTGAAGAGCCGACTAAGGCAGATGCTCAGTCCGACATCATTAAACATCAGATCAAGAAAAATACCTTGCCGCGACGTGGAACAGCGGAGTTTAAGTTTGTTGAGGAAGCCGAAGAAAATATCAACCACAATGTTATTCCCAGTGCCGATCTTAGTAAGGATGATACATTTTCGATAAAAGCTAATCCTGAAATTGAGAAATTCAGAGCAGGACAGCAGGCGGCAACAATGCCCGCAAAAGGTAAAGTGCCGGAGAAAATAGCTGAAGCAAACGCAGAATCAGATGAGGAAGAAATCGTGGCGGGCAGGCGATTTTTTGACTGGAAGTTCACTCTTTTATTGCTCTTTTTGCTGATCGCTTTGGTTATGCTGGGGAAGAAATATTTAGGTCGGGAAGCTGAAAGTATCGATGAAATTTGGAACACTGAGTTTAGTATCGAAGAGCTGGAAAATGGTTGGAAATCCGGTATTCCGTCAAAAATGCTACCAACGGTGGCAACCGCTATCAATCCGCGGGGTTTCGATGCTAACGCCGAGCAAATAATTGTCGGCGCAGCGCTACGTGGAGAGAACACTCCGCTAGATATGAATATGAACCTCATCCGCATTGCTTATAATAGGTTATGGGAGGCGGAACTTAAACAAGAGGATAGAGTTGCCGTTTTGACGCTCGCCTCCAGCAAGCTTTTTAAGAAACCACCACTGGGACAAATACAGTTACAAAATCTTCATCCAGCCGTATTTTTTGCCATTACTGCGGCCTTAGGCGATCAGGCCTTAAGCTTTCTGGCTAACTCGCCGGCTTCGGTCTTGGAGCAGTTAAGCCCACCGATCGGAGCTGCTTTTACGATTTTAAACAGCGCCTACCCCAACCTCTCCTGCGCCGATGAAAGGGTAAGAATGCTGGCCAGAATTTTAACGGGTGGTGCCTCAGATCCTTTACTTGTTTCGCAGTTTGCCGGCGTTGATACGGCTGTGCGACTGCCGATATTAGCCGCTGCTTTTAGGCAAAGCGAGCTTGCCGAGAGCATACTTAATACACTGATTATTAATCCTAATTTGCAGCTAAAAAATAGCTATACCGACTGGGCGCAAAAATTTGAGTTACTAAATTGGCAGGAGCTTAGCGCCGGAGAAAAATTGCAAATTTATGCCGGCCTTGTGCCCAATGCTAACTTTTCTATTGCCTCTATTGGTAAGATGTTTGCTCATCCGGCTCCGGCTGTGAGGCGCAAAGCAATTGAACTGGGTCTGCAAACAATTAGATTTTCTCATCCGGGAGCTGCGCAGATTCTTTCTTATCTTAAAGAAAAGCCGGAGATACTTGATGGTATGCAGACATTTCGATTGGCACAGTTTCTAGAAAACCCCGGCAAAGCAACGAGTGCCGCCGTTAAGGCCTGGCTAGAAACTAAACCACAAGCGGAGCTTTTGGTCATAATGCTATTAACCTCCGCTAGCGGAGAAGAAAGGACTAAGCTTGATTTTGCAATTGCTCGACAGATGCAGGATGCCGGTTGGAAACCAACCCCTGATCAATTAGCCGTACTTAGTGCTCATCCGGAACCTTATACACGGATTTTTGCTTATACTGAAATCTTTCATATGGGCGACAAAAAGCGCGCGGAACAGATACTAACTAAAGCCTTATCTCGTGAGACAGATCCGAAAATAAAAAATCTACTGGAAACAAATATCCGCTCGCTCAAGTAGTAAGCCAGTATTATTGAGATCCTTAAATAAAGCTTACGATTCAACCGCGCTCATCTTAAGCGGTTTAATTGTCCATAAGATCGTCGGGCGCTAGTCCAGCCACCGGATTTTATCCATTTATTAAGTTCGGCTGTTTGTGGATGCAATTTCTCTAATTGTTTAAAATCCTTGCCATGTATTTGAAAGCGTCCGTTGACACGTTTAGGTTCGCCAAGCACGGCGTGGCACATCTCATGATAGAGCAAGGGGGCAAGCGTTGCTCGGAATTTTGGATTAGCCAAAACGTGCGAGACATTTATCGTTTTCCTTTGATTGTTACAGCTGGCCAGCAGTCTTTTGCCACCGCGGCGTGACCACTTAATTTTGAAAGTCATTAAATTCGGGCAAGCGGGGAAATACTCAATGGCTAGCTGCTGCCAAAGCATAGATAATTCTGTTACCGACAAAAATCGCGTGTCATTAACAATCGGGCGCCGGGCAGGTTTAACCGCCGGTTTAAATATCTCCCATAAAAAACTTAACTGCATAATTAATATCGCTTAATCTCTGAAACCGCCAAGGCTGCAAATGTTTGCCAATCTTCATGTTGGAAATTGAAGCCGCTGGCAAGTAGTTTTGTTGGCTTGGCCGACAAATCACTAAAAAGCAGCTCTCGCGTAAGCTCCATCGAGGTAATCAGATGCCGCGTGCATGTGGGTCGCATTCCGTAGGTGCCGGTGAAGTTATCTTCCCTTGTGGCGGTACCGCCGAGAGTGTTGCAAAAATATATCACCAAGGCACGATTTAACGGACTTGTGTATAGGACTCAGCGCACGGGTGCCCGATGGAAGTTTCTGTTTGTTCTGAGCTTAGATATACAGACAAAAGCTATTTGCGGGAGAAGGAAGCGGCTGCTATAGGCAATAGGTAGGAAGGACTTAAGCGGGGTAGACGTAAAACTATGGATCTTTCAACTATTGAGACAATAGCTACTTATATTCTTTATGGCTGCGCTATCGGAGTAGTGATTTGCTGGCATATTTTTTTGCCTCTGGCTGCGCTAGGGGTGCGTTGGACATGGGCTTTATTTGTGCTTTGTGTTCCGCTCGCCGGCGTTATTTTTGCGCTTATCCATTGGTCTGCTGCAAAAGGTCCATTTCTTTGGGGCATAAGGTTTATTATTGCCTGTGGTATTACCTATTTTCTTAAGTATTATGCTCGCGTGTTTTTTGCTGACATGCCTGATGACGACAGTTTTTTAGAAAGTTACCGCCTGCTGCGATCTTTTTGCTAGCCGTGGCGTTACTTTGACAAATGGAGTGCCCTATATTGCCGACCCTTTTCTAAATAATGGTCAGCGGAGAGGCGGAGAAACCCTTTTTCTTCATCGCTCAGTGGGCGCACCGGTGTGGCCGGTGACCCTAAAATAAGATATCCGGCGGGCATGACTTTATTTTCAGTAACCAAGCTGTTTGCCCCAACAACAGTTTCCAATTCGATCACTGCATTATCGAGAATTGTTGAGCCCATGCCAATAAGCGAATAGTCCCTGACAATGGCACTATGAATTATTGCGCGATGACCAATGGTAACATTTTGTCCTACTTGAACGTCGAAGCTAAAAGGGGAGCTGTGAATGACACAGTGTTCTTGAATGTTGGTGTTTTTGCCGATGAAGATCGGTTTGATATCTCCGCGCAGTATAGCGCCGAAAAAGATAGAAACATTATCTTCAATCGTAACATCGCCAATGATCCAAGCGTCAGGGGCAATAAATACATTATTGCCAATCTTAGGACTCTTTCCCTGGAAATCAATGATCATAGCAAACGCTTAGCCTGGGCAATTATATGTTCAATGCTGGGGCGCATGGAGTTTTCTAAATTCTTTGCATACGGATAAGGGCAATCACGCCCGGAGATAGTGATAACCGGAGCATCTAAGTAATCAAATAACTCTTGGCCGATTTGCGCAGCAACGTAAGAACCGAAGCTGGCAACAGGCCAAGCTTCTTGCACAATTAATGCGCGGTTAGTCTTTTTAATGGATTGCTCAATAGCAGCAAAATCTAAAGGACGTAGCGTCATTATATCCAACACTTCAGCATCTATCCCTTCCTCGGCTAAAAGCCCGGCAACTTTTAAACAAATGGGCACTGATTTAGACCAGCAAATAAACGTTAAGTCTTTGCCTTTCCTTTTTATATCTGCTTTGCCGATCTCAGTTAAATATTCTCCATCAGGAACTTCTCCGCGCACACTATACATAGCTTCGGACTCGATAAAAACGACAGGGTTATCGTTGCGAATTGCTGATTTTAATAGCCCTTTGGCGTCGGCTGCGGTGCCGGGCATGACGACCAAAACGCCGGGGCAATGCGCATAAAAACTTTCCAAGGCATGAGAGTGCTGAGCGGCCAATTGACTTACCGACCCGCCTGGACCGCGGAAAACCATGGGCAGAGTAAATTGCCCACCGGACATATAGCGAATCTTGGCGGCATGATTAATTACCTGATCAATGCCGATTAAAGAAAAGTTGAAAGTCATAAATTCAATGATCGGTCTTAGACCAACCATGGCGGCTCCAACGCCAATACCGGCAAAGCCGTTTTCGGAAATCGGCGTATCGATGACTCTTCTTTCTCCAAACTTTTCCAATAATCCGCGGGAGACTTTATAGGCCCCGTCATAATAACCGACTTCTTCACCCATTAAAAAAACACGATCATCACGGGCCATCTCTTCGGCTAATGCTTCATTCAATGCTTCACGAATACTTAATTCTTTCATATGCTACCTTACACGTATGTATTATCTTCGACGGTGGAAAGATTAGGCTCTGCTGAATTTTCGGCAAAGGCAACCGATTCTGCGACTTCTTTCTCTATCTCTTCGTGAATGAGCACCAATTTACTTTCCGCTGACTTGTATAATTTTAGAATATCAGCCTTCAGGAGAATTAGAGGATCGGTTTGCTTACGATTTTCAACTTCTTCTTTGGAGCGATATTTGGCCGGATCGGCCATGGAGTGCCCACGATAACGGTAGGTTTTAAACTCGACTAATACCGGCGCCGGATTTTTGCGGACATCGCTAATGATATCTTTCATGATTTCATGGCACTCGATAACATTATCGCTTTCAACTGTTAGGCCCTTCATCGGATAACCATCGGCACGAACCGCGGCGTTGGGAGTCACCAAGGAGCGGTGAATCGGTGTGCCCATCGAATATTGATTGTTTTCGACAATGAAAATTACCGGTAGCTTCCAGAGAGCAGCAAGACAGAGCCCTTCATGAAATGGGCCTATGCTCACTGAACCTTCCCCCAAAAAGCAGACAGTGACAAAATTCTCCCCCCGATATTTAGCAGCAAATGCCGCCCCGGCGGCAATTGGGGCATGAGCGCCAACAATACCATAGCCGCCGAGAAAATGCTTTTCGGCATCAAAGAAATGCATGCTGCCGCCACGCCCTTTAGAGCAACCAGTTTCTTTGCCATAAAGTTCAGCCATTGCTGCTTTAGCTGAGCCGCCGCGTGCTAAGAAATGTCCGTGGTCGCGGTAAGCGGCCACCACATAATCTTTGTCCTCCAGAGCACTGATCACACCTAATCCCACAGCTTCCTGACCGATGTATAAGTGGAGAAACCCGCCAATCTTTCTTTCGGTATAAGCGCGAGCTGCTTCCTCCTCAAAACGCCGCATTAGCAGCATCTTCCTATATAGATCCAAGAGCCATTTCTCTTCGTAAGTCTTTTGTTTTGTTTTTGTACTCATTATTTCGCCAATTATACTTTAATCAACTCGCCTTCACCGGGGAGCAGGGGTTCAGACATCTTATAGTGCTGTTCGCAGTTAGCCCTTTACTAGGACTAAATTAATAACAAAGAGGAAAAGCCTTCGGTTATCAGCTACCTATCCTCGCCGCATGGTATATTTTGGGGGCTGTATCAAAAGTTGAACGGTCGTGTTAAACCGAAACTTGAGCGATCGCTTTTCTGCTTTAAAATAACCCAGGATATTGCAGCGTAAAGCACGATCGAGACTGCCCGCGATAAATATTGGCATTCTTAAACCATGATTATTGTGATAGATCAAGACGGCAAAATGTCGTAACCGTTCCCGCTTTTGGCCGACTATTTTGTCAGACATCGTGGGTCGAGAGCCGCTTTTGGGCTCTCGAATTGCTCCGCGAGTAGTGCACTACACTACCGAGTTATTTCGGTTTTTAGTGAGACGATAGCGAGTTCTTTTCTTTAAGAGCCTTTAACGAGGGTCGCATAAGGACCCTCGATTGGTACTCGCCACTCGTCTGTAATGAGAAAAAAACTGCTCGCTGGCTTGCAGTTTATTCTTTATTATTGTTAGGCGCTAGATGTGCTTCTAATGTCGCACCGCGCCTCGTATTTGGCTCAAAATTGCGACGGTTACAGGTTATTTGAAAATATAAAATTTTATTTTTTGATGTTTTGTAAGTAGCTGCTTTCTCACATATTAATAAGTCGTGAACGGATACAAAATGTCAGAGTTAAGAAAAATATATGTTAACTAAGGTATTATTGGATACATTAATTGCGGTCGTTGTCTACATATCTCTGCTGCTGGTGTTTCAAGACCTAATAACTTTCCCCGGAGCATTTTTTAGTTGGCGTCACGGGAGGAGACCTGTTCCCGAGGGAGTGGAACGCCAGTTAATGGGGCGCCTTGATAATCCGCAAAAAAAGATAGAGATGTGGCGTTATCCGGCAGCGGCAAATGTGAGCAAAAAAAAATATGTAGCCGTAATATTTTCGGGCAACGGTGATGAAATTGTCGGCTTCTTTGCTTTTCAAAAATGGTTTTCCGAAATGGGAATTACCAGTTATACCATGAATTATCGTGGCTATGGTAGCAGCGATTGGTATCCGACCGCGGCGGGAATATTAGCTGACGCCAAGCAGGTAACCGATTACGCTCTGGCTAATGAAAAAATTTCCCCTGAGAATTTAATAGTTTTTTGCTTCTCTCTAGGCTCCGGTGTGGGTTCGTATATTGCTAACCTCGTTAAACCCGCCGTACTCATTATGCTCGGTGGCTACACTAGCACTATAAATGTCGCCAAAGATAGATTCTTCGTGAAATTCCTTGCTCCTTTACTCTGGACACGGCTCAATAGTATAGACAATATCAAAGATCTAAGAGAAACCAAGCTGCTTTTAGCGCATGGGCTTGAAGATAGAGAAATCCGCCCCTGGCACGGCGAAGCAAACGCCAATAGCTATCAAGGAATTTACAAAAAAGTTTTTATGCTGCCCGGGGTAGCTCATAATGATTTGTTCTCCCAATGTAAGGGTCAGCTTCAAGAGGAATTGTTGTCGCTATTGGACACCACAGAAAAGGATGGACATGGTGAAGGCAAATAAAAGTGTTAACCCTAAATTGCTTGCCGTAGATCCAAGCTTGCAATCAAGCGGCTGGGTGTTATTTGCGATAGAAGATGAAGCTCCATTGAGCTGGGGTGTGGTTGCTGATAATAATTCCAAATTGCCGTTAGCCAAGAGGTTATTAACTATTCAAGAAAGAATAAACGATATCTTTATCGATTATTGTTTGGGAGCTAAGGATATTCTAGTCTGTGAAGGTCCCGCGCCTATTACCTTAAACCCCTCGTCGGCTACAAAAGTCGAACATGTGCGTGGGATTTTTGAGACGCTTGCCCGCCAGCACAAACTAACTGTTCCCGGGCGCTTAAATCCTCGTACAGTGCAGATTGAACTGCTCGGACTGAAAGGACGGCAGTTGGAAAGAAAAGAAGTCAAGCAGACGGCAAGAAATTTAGCCCAGCATCTATATGGCAGTAAACTCACCGAACTGCTTGCCGGAAAAGATGATAAGAAGCTTAGGCAAGACGTAATTGATGCCTTGCTTATCGGGACTCTGGCTGTAGCAAAAATTAATCTCTGTCAGCGTATGAAAATTTCTCTGTTCGATGCTTTTAATGAAGGTGAAAGGGCTTTCAAAGCAGGTAGCAGGCGCGGGATAAGCTGGCGGTCTTATGTCAAATAGTTGCTTACGGGTTAACTCAAATGTCCGAATTTATCTTGGGCTACTGTTGCTTGGGATTATCTTCACCATTTGTCCGCGTACTGCTGGGGCGCTGGAAAAGCAATCTTTTATCATCTGTACACAGAACGCCCACATGTTAGGTGAGATAAAAAATAAAAAATATCCGGGAAAGAAAAAACGTCTTGATCAGAATAAAGCGCTCGCCCAACGAATAGCTGACGGTAACTGTGATATTGTCGCCTTACAAGAAATCTACGGGAAAACAGATAATGCCGCCAAGCAGAGTATAAAAAGATTTGTTACGGAACTGAAAAAGGCAATAGGCAAAGAGTTTGAATATGCGCTGGCTAGAACCAATGATAAATTCATTAGAAATGCTTTTGTTTATCAACCGGCCAAGGTGCATGTAGAGCGCATAGATGAATACTATCGCCGCCTGGTGCCGACATTAGCCAAACACGCGCCAACAAGGCGTTTTAACCGCGGTCCCTTGGGACTGCTGGCAAGTGTAAAAATCTCTCCCGATCATCCGGCACGCAAGTTTTATTTTCTCACCTTTCATTTAAAATCCCGAGTTGGTGGTTGGAAAGATTTGTCAAAAACAGAATTTGAAATAGATCGATTAGAAGCAGCCGACGCTCTAAGAACCATAGTTAGCGAACAGCAAACTCAATTAGGGAGCGATATTCCGCTCGTAGTTTTAGGCGACAGGAATGCCGATTCCGGCGCGGCTTCGGTGGAGGTGATGAGCGGAAAGCTGAGATTAGAAGACTTTCAAAGGAGCTGCCAAATTAAGCGAGATCTAAAGGCGCAATGCGATGTGCGCCGAGATTCGGATCTGATTTTAACCGGACTTTTTGATAAAGAGCGCCGCCGCCGTGGGCTAGAAGGGGATGCGGAGGTTTATAGTTATAAATATCGCAAAGATAATTATTTATACGATGAGATTTATGTAAGCGCCGGGCAAGTGGAAAGTTATTTTCTCCGCGAGGGCAAGCCGATGGTGGAAATGATTGGAACAAGAGGAGAGGGGAGTGATCATCTGCTGATGAAGGCAGGTGCGGCCTGGTAACCTGAGTCTTATACACAAGTCCGTCAAATGCGTTACTTTATAGTAACACGCGTAAGCGCCATCGGCTTATGAAAATGCCGCGTACGCTATGGAACACGCGGCATGATCTGTAGGCTGTAGGTCGGAAGATCTGACGCACCGGGGCTGAAAATGCCAGGTGCGGTATGCGGCTAAGCCGCCAAGTGCCGTGTAACTATTGGGTGCAGGGGACCCACTTTGTCCGCGTAACCGTTCGCGACTTTTACTGAGTTTCTATATACAAAGCCCCAGAGGGGGCAAGTTTTGCGAAGCAAAACTGTGGGAGAACAGAGACTAAGCCTTCACGAGATTAGTCGTTTCCGATGAGGAAACGTCGATAAATTTAAAAATATTCATGTTTCTAATACCCCTGAAGTTTTAATGAAAATTATCCCGTGAAGGCTTACGTCCGCTTCGCTTCCAAAGATGGATCCCGTGTTCCACAAGCGTTTGCAAAATTATCTACCCCCGTGGCGACACTGCCGAGAGTGTTGCCGAAATGTATCACCAAGCCATCCTTTTACAACTTGTGGGTATAAGACTCAGCTGGTAATGGCCGGTTGATTTTTTACTACTAATAAAGTAGTGGTAAGATCTCAAAGCTAGTAACAGAGAGATAATATGTGGATAAAAGCTAACGCACAATTAACTGAAAATATTTACCAAGTTACGACACCGGCTTCTTGTCATTTTTTAATTTGTGGGGAGAAGATAGCGCTGGTCGATTGCGGCATCGGAGCCACGGCCAATACGCTAATTGCTGACCTTGAGGTGCTATTTGCCGAGGACGTAGCCTTGGATTATTTATTTTTAACGCACACTCATTTTGATCATGTGGGAGCATTGCCGCAGCTCAAGAAGCGCTGGCCTGCTCTGCAAGTCGTTGCCTCACGTAGCGGCGCGGAGAAATTAAAAGATAAAAATATTTTGGAATATATCAGCAAACGCAATCAAGAATGCGCAGCGGCATTTGGTGAAAATATTGACGTTTGCGCCTCGGCTGATATTTTTCATGTGCATCATTTTGTTGGTGACGGGGATGACATAGATTTAGGTGCGGGCGTTGTAGTTAAGGCCATTAGTTGTCCGGGACACAGCAAGGAACAGTTCGCATATTTTGTTCCTTCGGACAGAGCACTGAGCGGCGCTGAAGCCTTTGGTGTTTATTTTGGCCGTGATAAGCTGTTACCTGCCTTTAATAATAATTATCATGATTACATTAACAGCTTAGAAAGAGCGGCTAAAATTGAAGTGCGAATGCTTGGCTTTTCTCATAGTGGAGCCCTAACCGGAGACTTAGCACAGAAATACCTTTTAGCGGCCCGCGTGGAAGCTGAACGTTTTTTTCAAATGATTAAGGACAGGATAAGCGGGGGTCAGCTGGTAGAGGAGATCGTTTTATCGATACTTCCCGAATGGCAAGCAGAAATACTTTCTCCCGAAGGTCCTTTTGTCCGTGATCAAGAAGAGACGTTAAGGGAAATGGTCAAGGCCGTTGCCGCCGCCTAAGCCCAACTAGCTAGTGAGTTTTTGTTTCATTTTGTTCAAAATTCATTAGCGATGGGTTTAGCGCAGCTTTGTCGCGCGAATCACTACAGCCGGCGGAATATTGCGCCAAACAAGTTCCATCAGTTCTACTTCTTGGAATGTATCCTTCAGTATAGAAAGAAATCTTCTTTCTCCGGGCGTGGCCAGACTTTGCAGATAGGCAAAGGTAGTAAAGACACCATCCTTAGCCATAACGTTTGCCGTCGCCTGAAGAAATTGAGTTTGTTCTTCTTTGCTGAAAATTGCCCAGGGTAGGCTACTAATGATGCAGTCTGCTTTACCTATGTTTTCTTGACGGCAAATCGTTTCGACATTTGCAACAGAGTCAATGTGCAGCTTAACCGAAGGGAATTTTGACTGGAAATGCTTTTCAAAAGACTTGCTTGCTTCAATAGCCACAAATGTGGCTTTAGGCGACAGCTTAGCCAAGATGGCTGCAGTTATAGCTCCGGTGCCGCTACCATATTCGAGTACCGCTTTGTATTTGCTCCACTCAAGACCGCTAATCATAGCCTTAGCTAAAACTTTAGAACTGGGAGCCAAGGCCCCAACGCGCCGCGGATAACGGGCAAAGGTATTGGCAAAGTTGACAAACTCACGAAACTTATCGCGCCGTTTTGTACTTCCCAATGTATTTGGCAGTAGCATTAAAATCCTTTGTTTTATCTCTAGCCATTAAGCCCGTGTTCTACTAGCAGATTGTCTCACCGAGAGGAAACAGCTAATGCCTTGCTACTAATAATTGCCTTATTTAACAGCCTGAAACAAAACGCTTTTATCGTCTTCATAAAGCACTGACCAAGCTATTTGGTTGCGCAGGTAACCAGCTAAAGGCGCATTACTATCCAGCAGAACATAATCGTATCGTGTTCTTGACCATATCTGCTTCATATCTTTTTTTAAATAATATAGGGCAAAAAAACTTTCGTAGTCATTCTTTGTATTTAATGTGTTTCGATCATCAATTGTTGCACGGCTTTTGGGCCATAGTCTCCAAGTAATATAGCCTCCCCAATTAGGATGAGCCCCGATAATCGAACCGTCATTCGCCGTCTTTTCCAGAACATCCACGGCTTTTATGGGATAGCTGGAGCTTTCTTTGCGGTGAAGTTCACTTATGGCGATATCGCTTTTAATGAAAAAACAGACGATGACAATGGTCAGAGAGAAATAGAGCAAAGTTCCTGATTGCCAAAGAGGGATAGCAAAAACATTTTTAAGCAGCTGAATTTTATTCCATGCTTTTATTCTTCCATCAACGGCGGCACAAAAAACGGGGAGAACAATAATCGAGTAAAAAGGAATATAGCGAACATGTAAAAAACTAAGATAGCCAAACACGGCAGTTAATAAAAGCTCGGCCTTCTGTGCCTTCTGTGCCGGATGCTGCCAGCCACAAAGAAGAAAAATGATAATGCTAGCCAAAAAGAATTTATAGCAGAAATACTGAAAGTTAGGACTGAGCCATTCATCGTTTAGCGAAGTAAAATAACTGTCTCCGACCAGAGTAAATATTTGCTGATAAAGACCAAGCCCGTGGGGGGTAAGAAGTGTTGCCACCAATATGCCTAAAGTCAGAGCCAGTAGGGAGAGGGCGGTTTTGAGAGTGCGATTTTGCCAATAATAAAAAAAAGCAAAGACCAAGTAAACAAAAAGGCCCAGCGGAAATGCCGGGTGTAAGTTTGCCCAAAGAAGAAAAATAAAAGGCAGTGTTCCCAATGGCCAAAAAGCTAAAGGCTTATCACTGTTACCTAAACTGCGGCGCAGCAAAAGATAAACTAAGCTAAGCAAGAAAAATGAAAAGATTACCGGCCGGCAAAACCATTGGATAAGGCTGGTGATTAATAAAAAAAGCGTAGAACAAATTGTTATTGCCAGCGACTGTGTGGCGCTGCGGGCATGACTTATGGCTAAATAATAATAGGTAAGCAATAGGCAAACAGCGGAAGCTAAAGTAAGCAAAGCGAAGCCCCCGCAGTCAAAAAGCTGATAAAAAATAACATCACTTAACCATTGATCGGCAATCCAAGCACGCGGCGAGGCGCTGGCCAAAAAAGGATCAATGCGCGGAATGGCAGCATTTTCTAAAATCCATTTTCCGGTTTTAAGATGCCAATAAATACCCGGATCGCCCATGAAGCTGGCCCCGGTTAGCATAATAGAAAGAAGCGATAAACACGCAAAAATATCGGCTAGGCTGGGTATGAGTTTAGTCTTCATCATAGCCCTTCTCTTCTAATAGATCACGCCTATCGATGCCGTGTAGTAAGCGTGAATGAATTGAGGGTAGAAGTTTGGTCGGCTGATCCCAGCTGAAAATAGATAAATATTCTTGCGTCCTGGTAATGGCTACATACAGTGCGTTGCGGCTGTTTCTTTGGTCGGGGTAACTACGCCGGCTAGGATTCCAGAGCGTAACAAAGGGGAATTCTAAACCTTTAATCTCGCTACAAGCAGTAACGATAATGCCTTCCTCAAAAGAGAAATGCTGGTCAGAAAATAAGCGCACAGCTGAGCCAAAAGTCGGGCTCAAGAGCGAAAGAGCATAATCTGCTTCGACCATTTTCGGGCAGACGATAGCAATGAGTGCTTGAGGATATTTTTCCACCATGCGTTCCAACCAGCGAATAATCTGGACGCAACCGTCTTCCTCGTTTAGGCAGCGCATCCATAATGGTTTTTTGCCCTTCCGCCCCGAGCTGGCGCGCGCCGTGTTGTTTACATATTCTGCTAGACGTATGACCGGCAGAGGAGATCTATGGCTGATCGTTAATTTCACGTAATGGGCGTCATCCCCGTGTAAGTGCCAGTGCTTTTGTAGCTTATCCCAACCCGGGAAATAATCCCCCTTTGTTTGCTGCTGCACATCGCCGACTAAGGTAAGATCAGTTACCACTTTAACCGAATCAATTACTGTTGCCAGCTCAAGAGCTGAGTAATCCTGAACCTCATCAGTGATAATATGCTGGTAGGATTTTAACAGTGCGTTATTTTTGCCGTATTTGTATTGCGCCAGTCTTAATATGATCGTGTCATCAAGGTCGTCGATTTTTTTCTGAGCAAATGTCTGCTTGGTGTAATTGTAAGAATCCTTGATTGTTTGCTCGTCAAGTAGCCGCGTTTCGTCATGCTCCAGAATTCTCTTTGTGTCACCCAGTATTGCTAAGACGTCTTGTTCAAAATTAAGTAACTTGTTGCTGACGGCACTTAGGGGCTCAACTAATTCATGCCAATCAATTCCTGAGCAGGAAGTTTGCTTGCCCGTTATCTCCTTTATCAGCACTTTCACATATTCTACTGTGCCGATGGCCCCTTGGCGACAAAGTGCAGTTTGTTTTTGCGTGGCGGCAGATAATTCTGACCAGGGAACAAGATTATCCAAATAAGAAAGCAGATTGTCGCGTTGCTCTTCGCAGTATCTTTCTAGTGCCGTGAGCATAGCTAAGGAGGATTTGACACGCAGTGCGCCCGGCGGTGGGGCGAGCTCCGGGCGGTGTATTTCAAAATCCGGCTGGCTAGCTTTCAATATCCGTTTAACTTGCGATTCTACCCAAGTGGAATAAGTGGAGATTTGCACACCAGTCAAATTCAGCGCTTGCAAAGTATCTTTAATATAGGAAGACATTATCTTGTTAATAACCAAGATCAAACAGTTTTCCTGGGTTAATTGCGGACTTGAATTCTCAATAAGCCAAGCCAAGCGGTAGAGTGCGACAGTTGTTTTTCCTGATCCGGCAATACCATCGAGTAAGATAGCGGTTTTAGCATCATGTGTGATTAAGCGGAACTGATCGGCAGATAGCAAGGCGGTAATAGTTGGTAAGCCACCGGCGGTTGCGGCCGAAAAAGAGCGGCTTTCTTCTTCCCAAACGCTGCCCGTCCAATGAAAATAGCCATGCGCGCAGGAGACGCGCTCCAGAATTCCTTTATTAATGGTGACCTTAGTTCGAGAAATAACAACGCCCTGGCGCTCCCGCCCCTGAATCAATTCCGAATATTCATCACCCTCCTGATACTCGTAGTAGAGCTTGGCCAGTGGGCCGCGGCGCCAGTCAACGATGGCACAGTCGGGATTAGAATAATGACCGATTTTATATTCAAACCGCTTGGGGCCGCGGGGCGTCTGCTCTTCGACTAGCAAACGGGCAAAATAAGGACTCTTTAATAATTTATCTAAGGTTTTTAAATCGCTTTGACTTTGCTCCCTGAGGGCATGACTTACGCGCTCGTCTGAGGCAAGTAATTGTTTATCTTCGTCGCGGCGCAGGCCAACTAAGGTGCTGGTCAAATCACGGGATCTTTCTTGCTCGATAGATAGGCGTTCCGCTTTGCTAGCACGCTGCTTGTGCAAAACCTCCATGACATGCTCAAAGGCTCTGCGCTCATTTTCCAGGAAAGTGTAAACTTCGTCAGATATAGCCATACGAGAAAAATACTAGGCAAATATTGCAAATATCTAAAGAAACTGTAACTATTAGAAGTTGTCTGATATGGCAACCAGTTTCCTTAAAATTAAATTTATAGTCAAATGTATCGCAGAATATTCACTTTAACGCTTGTTGGCTTACTTTTTATTGCCCCTTTGGTGGCTTCGGCCAGTGATTATATCCGCGTAGTAAAGGATAAAGCCGGGGATTTTGAAGCATTAAAGACGCTGGTGCAGCGTTTTAGTGGCCAATACCGGCAAAAAACAATTCAGATTGATTTGATTGCCGCTATTCATGTTGCCGAAGAAGATTACTATGCTGACCTTAATAATCGTTTTCGATCTTACGACGCAGTGCTGTATGAGCTGGTGGCCTTTCCCGATCAGCTTTCCAAGCATCCGGTGGCCGAGGATAAGTCTATGATTTCTAGCATGCAGCTTTCTATTGTTGATTTGCTGGGTTTTAAATTCCAATTGGAAAGCGTTAATTATCATGCTTCTAATTTTGTTCATGCTGACTATTCGCCGACAGAGCTGGTAACGGCGATGCGCACTCGCAATGAAAGCTTTACACAAATCATGCTAAGATTAATCGGCGCAAGTATGGAAGAAGGCAATAGCCCACCGCAACAACAGCAAAATTGGCGCATGTTGATGGAGTTAATGCGCGCTCCTTCTCCGGCTAGGACAATTCGTTTAAGACGAATGTTTGCCGACCAGTTGGCCGGAAGCGACAAAATTCTCGAGACCCTAAACGGCAATCAAGGTAGTGCCTTGATTCACGGTCGCAATGAGCGGGTGATGCAAGTTCTGGAAAAGGAACTAAAAAGAGGGCGCAGGAGAATAGCGATTTTCTACGGTGCCGGCCACATGACGGATATGGAAGAGGCGCTGATGCGTAAGCTTGATGTTCGTCCGGCCGGCGAAGAGTGGTTGCGTGCCTGGAATCTAAGAATGCCACAACCATAACAACAAGTAGTTCGGGAAGTAGCCTTTTATGCAAGAGCAGATAGATAAAGCAGTAGACGTCCTTAAAAGCGGAGGACTGATTGGGCTACCCACGGAAACGGTTTATGGCCTAGCCGCGGCGATTAACATTCCCCAAGCAGTTAAGAAAATATTCTTACTTAAAGAAAGGCCTTTTTTTGATCCGCTGATTGTGCATGTTACCGGTATAGAACAAGCAAAAGAAGTGGTGGCCGATTGGCCACAGCTGGCGCAAGTGCTTGCTGAAAAGTTCTGGCCGGGGCCGCTAACTATAGTGCTAAAAAAGCAGCTGCATATTGATTCGCTAATTACTGCCGACTTGGAGACAGTTGGCGTGCGCTGTCCGGCGCATCCCCTAGCGCAGCAAGTAATTAGCCAAGCAGGAGTTCCCTTGGCAGCGCCAAGCGCTAATAAATTCGGGAAAACCAGCCCCACTGCTGCTGAACATGTGCGTGCCGAGTTTACTTCGGAAAGTGTTTTTGTTCTGGATGGCGGCCCCTGCCAAATTGGAGTGGAGTCAACTGTTCTAGGAATAAACGCCACTGAAGTGTTGATTTACCGGCCGGGAATGGTCAGTGCCGAACAGATAGCCCAAGCAGCTAAAGGGGCGGGGATAGAGGTAAAAGTTTCGTATCTTAGTAGCATGGCTTCACCCGGTAACTTTAAAGAGCATTATATGCCGCGTAAACCCTTGGTCATTAAAAAGGGCCAAGGACAATTGACTACTGGGCAGAGGGAGAATATTAGCACTCGCTTAGGGGTTAGGCCTGAGCATTTTGTTGAACTCAAACTTCCTCAGGAGGCGGCTTTGGCTGCCCGTGTGTTATACGCTGAGTTTCGTCGCTTGGCCGATCAGGAAGGTGATTACATATTATACTCTGTAGGAGACACCCTCTTAGACGAACAGTTTGCTGCTATTTGGGACAGGTTAAACAGAGCGGCAAGTCTGATGTTGTTTTGATTTTCGCAAAGTGGGGTAGAGAGATCAAGGGCTATTAGCGAGTTGGGAGAAAATAGTCTCTGTTGCCTCGGTGGCAGCCAATAGTAAGAAAGGAGGTTAAAAATGTTTTCAAATTCCAAGTCGCGCATGATATTTGCCGACATTGAGACGGTTCCCTGTGCTTGGGGTATCAAGCGAGCAATGAAACTCGAAAAGCGTGGTGATGAAAGCGCTGTGGAAGAAATGTACGCCGAACTCCGCAAAAAGGAGCATGGCGGAGGAAATGAGGTCACGCAACCTTTTCCTAAGCATTGCTTTCACCGAGTTGTCACAATTAGCTGTCTGATCAGAGAGAAGCAGGAGCAAAAAGACCCGGAATTTTCCTTAGTATCTTTTCCTAGCGTCAAGACTTGCCAGAAATGCGATAAGCGAGAGGACTCGGAAAGTGAGAAAGATGCGATAGTAGCTGAACGCGAAGTGCTTTCTTCTTTTCTCCGTCTGTATGAAACGAATTTTGGCAATACTCAGACCTTCACTTATAACGGCAGCGGGTTTGATCTTTCGGTCATCCTGCAGCGGGCAGTGATAGTTGGGGTGCCGCTAGGAAAATTCGGCAAACGTCCCACTCAGGGCTGGAATGAACCATCAATTTACCACAGGGATAATCCCTGGTTTGTCGATCTGATGAAAGTCCTCAGTTTAGGAAACACCGGAAAAGCTGTGCCTTCGCTCAACGAAATGCTCACACAGATGGGCTTTCCCGGCAAAATGGAAACATCCGGTAGCGGTGTTTACGACTTGTGGAAAGAACGCCGGTTTAAAGCCATTCGCGATTACAATGACTATGATGCGATCAGCACATATTTATTGTTTGCTGCTATGGGCTACGCTGGAGGTTTGTTCACCCTAGAACAGTTCAAGGAAGAAGAGCTCAAAACCTTACAGACCTACCTGGAAGAAAAAAGAGCAGAGGAAGAGTATGCTCACCTCCAGAGCTTCCTCAAAGAGTGGAAACAAGTACAAAGAGTTTAAGGGTAGATGCCACCACCTTTAATGAACCTAAAAAACTCTGTCCATCTCTTTAGGTCAGCGAACACTAAATTCTTTTAATCCCAGTATAAGGATCACCTCGCGTTAGCGCCATCGGCATAAGAAAACGCCGCGAACGCTGTGGAACGCGTGCCATGATTTGGAGGCTGAAGGCCGGAAGATCTGGCGCGCAGACGACCCAGTTGTTCGCTGGCGCTTACAACATATCTAGCGTTCCCCAAGCGCCGAGAAAGTTATTTGGTGAAAAAGGTAACGGGTGCTAGTTCGCGAATCGTCTGACTTTTACTACCGTTCCCTGTTAGGCAGCGTTGTTACGATAATAGCGATAAGCTTCTCGATAATAATGATAGTAAGCGCCGTGTTCAGTGAGCTTATTAAGGATAAGCCCGGCGATTTTAGCCCGCGATTGTTTGAGCATATTAGTTGCTCGGGCCACCAGTTTCCTTGAGGTCTCTTGCCCTTTAATTACCAAAATTACTCCATCGCAAATATGCGCCAGCAATAAAGCATCTGTTACCGGCAGTAACGGTGGCGTATCAATAAAGACGTAATCATATTTCGTTTTTAAACCATCAACAATCTGCGCCATTTTCGATGAACCGATCAGCTCCGCGGGATTGGGAGGAACGGGTCCGGCAGTGATAATATCAAGATTCTTAATGCCGCTATTAGTGATCACCGAGGATAACGGTTTGTCCCCGGTAAGCAAGTTCACTAGACCCGGAACATTAGCCTCGACATTCATTGTTGTGTGCAGACTCGGGCGCCGCAAATCAGCGTCAATGAGAATGACTTTCATGTCTGCTTGTGCAAAAGCAACAGCCAGGTTAGCCGTAACAGTGCTTTTACCTTCTCCTTTCTGGGCACTGGTAAAAGCAATTGTTCTCATTGAACGATCGACAGTGGAAAGCATGATTGCTGTGCGAATGCTGCGAAATGATTCTGCCTCTAAATTCTGCTGCGAGACCATGACAATAGGACTATCAAAGAAATTTCCACAATCAGCTGATTTGAGATTTTTATTGCTGGCTTGCTTTGTCGGAAGATCGTCCGTCTTTAGCGTTCCTTGCTCGATCAAAGATAACTGATTACCGGTGGCGTAGTTTTCCGAAGAGAATAAAGGAATGACACCTAGAGTTGGGATGTCTAATAAGCCTTCAGCTTCTTCCGGGGTATGGATAGAATTATCCATGCTGTCAAAGACGATAGCGATGAAAATAGCAAATGATGGAGCAAGAACAATAGTCAGCAAAAATGCTAATGAAATATTCGGATGAACCAAAACGCCTACAGCTGCGGGCTCGACAAGACTAATCGAACTGAGATTATTCTGGGCGGCGATCTGCCCCTCTTTTAGTTTTTGCAAAACGGAATTGTAAAGCTTCTGTAGCGAATCGTATTCACGCTCCAACGACTTATAAGGGCCCAATCGTCGGGCCAGTTCAAAAGCCTTGCTTTTTTGTAACTCTACTTGCTGCGAAATTTCTTTTTCTGTCTGGGCATTGGCTTTAAATTCGGCATCCAGAGAGTTAAGAGCGATATCGTATTGTCGATTTAGCTCTTCTTGCAGGGAAATAACTTTTGCCCGGGCTTCCTGCATTTTTGGATATTCAGGAGTGAATTTAGCGGCCAGTGTAGCATAGTCAGTTTCGGCAGAGCGTAGCGCATTTTTTAGCTCAATGATCACATTGTTTTCGGCAAGATCGGGATTGTTTTCCTTGTTAATTCTCGCTTCGCGCAGCTTGGTTTCGGACTTAATGCGCTTTTCTGTTGCTTCGACAAGGAGTTGATTTAAAACACCCAGTTTTTTGGTAACGATGTGCTCGTCTTTTTGCACGGTTACGATGCCATTCTGCTCGGCAAACGCCGCTAACTTTCTTTCGGCTTCTGTCACTTTGGCGGCAAGTTGCTCTGATTCTTTGTTTAAGAATTCCAGAGCCTGATTAACCGTGGACTGGCGCTGACTGTTTAGTTGATCGATAAAACTCTGCACATGATTGTTAACCAAAGTGGTGGCGATGATCGGGTCGCTAGCCTTAACTGTTAAGCGAATGAGGTTAGTTTTTTTGACTACTTCGGCAGAGATCATGGCGCGATAAGCAGAAATCAGGGTTAGGTCGTTACGGTAAGGATATGATCCATCCAAAGACCTGGTGGCAGACAAAGTTTCGCTTTGATGGGTGACGCCAGTATAGGGTTTTAAAAACCTGGCCGTGTCATTAACCGACAACGCTTGGTCGATTACAGGAAGAGAAGTAGCCAAGTTTAGATAAGTATTAAGTTGTTCGGTTTGATTCCCCCGGTTTAAGCGCTCAAAAGAATTGTCTTCCTCGGAAAAAATAGAAGGGAAAGCGTCAACTTTGACCAGAGCTTTGGCCGCATACTGGGGCGTAACAAGAAACACATATAAAGCTACAGAACAGAAGGTAAATAGCGAAAAGGCGAGAATAAAAAAGCGATAGCGCAGAGTAACTAAGTAGATACGGCTTAGCAGTTCAGCTAAATTATTGTTTTGCTGCGTTTCTTTCGGGCCTTCATTAAGAGAAGCAGCTGCGTTTCCTAGGTAATAAGCTGTTGGTTTGTAGGGTTGGGGGAAGTTATTCACGACAAAACGACTCTTCTTGATTACAAATTATTAACTTGGTTTGCGCTCTCTGAATCAAAGATGATGCGAGTCTAGCCTTTTTTTGGTATTAGGCCAACGAAAAACTATCTGAAAGTAATGTAGTTAAAGGTAGTCGGATTTAAACGCATAACCCGTGCTCTGGCTGATAGGCACGGCAAAATAATCAAATATTCTCATGGCGCTTGATCAAGCAAATGAAAATTCGACTGACACCTTCTCCGACCGGTCCGGGAGTTGGTTTAAAAGCTTATTGCTTACAGATAAAATATTTGTCGGATTACTGGTTGTTTCTATTATTGCCAGTGCTCTTATTCTAGGCGGAACCCCTCATTATGTAGCCGAGATTATTCAAATGGCCACGGCTGCGCTGCTGCTGTTTGCTATACTGCAAAGTTTAATAACTGCCCATCAGCTCGCGCTGGCTGTGGCGCTGCGATATTTATCTATTATATTATTGCCGCTGTTGGCCTTTATTTTGTTTGCTCTCTTTGAGATGGTACCTTTACCCGATTGGCTAGTAAAAAATCTCTCTCCCGCTGCTTATGATTTTTATTTTAGCGCCGAGGTGCCGGCCAAAAGTATTAGCCTTGAGCGTGCCGCCTCAACCGATAGTCTTTTGTGGATCAGCGTAATGCTAATCACTTTTCTCTGGGTGATTGGGTTGCCGCGCATGGATAGGACATTAAAACTCTGGCAACCGCGCCAAAGACGCAAAGTAGAAGAAAGAACCTTACTGGTGCGTGCCAGTCAAATCGACCCGCTGGTGAACTTGCTTTGTTCGAGCATTATCTTTGCAGCTTTACTTTGTTCGGTGATTTCCATTGTGCACTGGTCGCTGCATTTGGATAGTCTTTACGGGATATGGAAAGTAGAAGATATGTGGCCGCGAGGAAAAACAAGATTACATTGGCCTTTTGTCAACCCCAATCATCTAGCCTGTTTTCTAACAATGGCCTTCATCCTCTCCGCTGAAAGATTTCTAAGATTGCTGCAATTGCTATCAATGTCCTTTGGCGAGGATATGCGCATAGATTCTGTGCTGCAAGTGATGCGCAACCCGCAGCGGCTAGCCTTACCCTTAATGTACGGAGCCGTTTGTTGTCTGTTGGCGATTACTAATCTTTTGACTCTTTCGCGAGCAGGTATTGCTTTGATGCTGCTGGGAACAATTATTCTCTACTGGACATACGCACGCTTTGTTTCAAGAGCTGAGTTGTCGTTAGAGACGCGCAAGCGTAGTTATAGTTGGCGAGTAATAATGCTTCTGTTGGGGGTAGTCGTGGTGGCCTCTGTGCTTAGCCAAGATCAGGAGAAATTGCTTTTTGACCGTTTGGCCTACGGACTGGCTTCGGGCTACGATGAGTTTCGCATGTTACTTGTGCAAACCGCAGTTGGTGTCATTAAAGATTATTGGCTAGTGGGTGTTGGGCTGGGATGCTGGCCGCTAGTTTCTATGTATTATGCTCCGGATAAATTAGCCGGACTTCGTCTCGATTATGCACATAATGATATTTTGCAACTACTGGGAGAAGTAGGAGTAATCGGGTTATTACTAATCGCTGCCACGATGATTAGTCTTTTTGCTAGAGGATATGGCCTTTGGAAAAAGGAAATAATTTTTACACAAAGATTGGAAATAATCGGATTATTTATCGCCGGCCTGGTGCCGCTTATACATGGCCTTGTCGATTTTCCCCTCTATCTCCCGGCGATCAGCCTCACCTGGACAATTTGTCTTGCCTGCCTAGTTCGCCTTCTTGGTGAACGACAAGGGTAAGGACCACGTTTCTGATACATGCACATAAAAATCACATCGCGTTAGCGCCACTGACGCTCGTAATATTTGCAGCGCCTTGGAGTGCGTATATGGACCCGCCGTGGATGTCAAAGACTAAATACTGGTGGGAAGGTGAGGATGCGTGCGTATATGCGGCTTCTAAATGGAGATTTATATTCTCCGAGCCATGATAGAATTTGCACTTTCTCT
>JADZAE010000078.1 GCA_020852715.1 Deltaproteobacteria bacterium | reverse complement strand
TCCATTTCTTACGATTTTTGCCGTCTTTCATATGGTCTCCTTTACTTTATTTAAGCTCCAGAGTACCTCTTACCAAATTTTACAAAAAGTCCGAATTTCAAAAAAGCGTTACAGTAGCCCTTCTAGCACTACTGCCACTTTCTGTTCTGTTGTCCATTTCCGTATTTTTATTACTGCCCTCAAAAAAGTTCAATCGTCGCAAAACTTACCACCCCACCACCAGCAGTTACCAACAGGCTGCTACTGGCACTATAAGGCCAGCAGCCTATTGATAACTACCACACACCCACCACTTTCCTACCTCATAAGGTGGCCTCACTCAAACTGGTAGTGGTATAGTAGCCGCATATCGCCGCTGGCATTTTCGGCGTAGGCGCGTCAGATCTTCCGGCCTTCAGCCTCCAGATCATGCCACGCGTTCCCCATAGTGCCTGCGGCGTTTTATGCGCGGGTGGCGCTGACGCGTACGGCTTGCAATTAAAGGACTTGTGTAAAAGACTCAGAAGGGGCGGGCTGCTTGAAGGGAAAGTGGCTCATAGTGTTTAATCAGCGTTATGGTAAGGCTGCTTAGAAGGGAAGTTTGTTTGGTTAGCATATTACTTAAAGCTTACAGATGATTAAGCTTACGCTTGCTACCATATGGTAGGGCTTAAGTGGGCAATCGTAAAAACTATTAAACTGATTAGGGGCTTGGAAGTGCATTTTTGTTGGTGAATAATTTACGATTTAATTGTTTGTGATCAATAGCGGTGAGAGGAAATTAATTGTTGGATGTATTTCAATGTTGGGCCTGAACTAGGAGTTTACGGCGAAATGTATTTTGTTGATAAATTGTCGAGAAAACCTGTTGCTTAACATGGGTAAGATAAATATAAACTGCGGATAAGTAGCTTCAAACTAATAAAGATTTCCTTTATAATTCGGAGGTAACATGTGTGCTGAGTCGCTTGGTCAAGAGCTGAGTGCCACGCTTAAGAAGTGGAAAAATAAGCGGGGTAATTTGATTATGATACTCCATGAAATCCAAGATCGATATGGCTATGTCCCTAGGGATGTGGCGTTGGAGGTGGCTAAAGAGCTTGATATTCCGCTTGCTCAGATCTGGGAAGTTCTGACTTTTTATAATCTATTCAAGCTTGAGGCTCCGGGTAAGTATGTCATTTCTGTTTGTATGGGTACGGCGTGTTATCTCAAGGGGGCTCCTGAGGTATTTGATAAGTTTAAAGAGGAGCTTGGCGTAGATGAGGGTGAGAGTACTAAGGATAAAATGTTTCATTTACAGGGTGTGCGCTGTTTGGGGTGCTGTGGGTTGGCACCTGCGGTGACGATTAATGGCAAAATTTATAGCAAGCTTAAGCCACACGATGTTGCTGGTATTATTGTTCAGTGCCGAGAGCAAGATAAGCTGAAAAACTTAAACTAAGGGGTAGTGTCATGGCTAAATTAACGCCACAAATGTTAGATGAATTAAAGCAGCGTGGTAATAAGAGTAATAATTGGATCAAAGTCGGCATGAGTAGTTGCGGAATAGCGGCCGGGGCTGAGCCGGTTTATGAGGCGCTAGTTAAGGGTGTTAAAGAACAAGGTTTAGAGGTGGAGGTTCGTAAATGCGGTTGTATGGGGAGCTGCTGCTTTGAGCCTTTAGTCGAGGTTAATGTCGAGGGGGCGCCGCGGACTTTGTATGGCAATGTTGATGCTGATGTTGCGCAGTGGATTATCGATGCTCATATTGGGCGTAAGCGTGTGGTGGAGAAGTATGTTGTGCCGGGTTTTGCTGAGCTAACTTGTAGTGATGAGGAACTACTGAAATCGGCTGAAGGCAATACAAAGCAGTATCGCATTGTGATGAGAAATTGTGGTGTTATCGATCCTGATAATATTGATGAATTTATTGCTGAGGGTGGTTATCAGGGTTTGAAGCGTGCTCTGCAGATGAAGCCTGAAGATGTAATTGGTGAAATATCGAAAAGTGGCATTCGTGGTCGGGGAGGGGCTGGATTTCCGACGGGCTTAAAATGGAAGTTGACTAGGGAAGTTAAGGCTAAAGAGCATTTTATCATCTGCAATGGTGATGAGGGTGATCCGGGTGCCTATATGGATCGTTCTGTTTTGGAAAGCGATCCACATGCGGTAATCGAAGGTATGATTATTGGTGGTTACGCTGTTGGTGCTGCGCATGGATATTTTTATATTCGCGCTGAGTATCCTTTGGCTGTTGCGCGTATTGAAAAGGCTATCCGCCAGGCACGCGCCAGCGGTTTATTAGGTAAGGATATTTTGGGAACCGGTTTTGATTTTGATCTTGATGTGCGTTTGGGGGCCGGGGCTTTTGTATGCGGTGAAGAGACGGCGCTAATTTCGTCTTTGGAAGGAAAGCGGGGAACTCCTCATCCTCGTCCTCCTTATCCATCGGTAAAGGGTTTATGGAATTCTCCTACTTGCATTAATAATGTCGAAACGCTGGCTAATATTGGTCAGATTATGGACAGGGGAGCTGATTGGTTTGCTAAAATCGGTGTGGGAAAATCTACCGGCACTAAAGTTTTTGCTATTACGGGAAAAGTTCAGCGCTCAGGGTTGATTGAAGTGCCTATGGGGATGAAGCTTAGTAATATTGTTCATCAGATTGGTGGCGGCTCGGCGTCGGGTAAGGCGGTGAAGGCTGTGCAGACAGGTGGCCCTTCCGGGGGTGTTATTCCTAAGGATTTGTTTGATACTCCGGTTAGCTATGAGCATTTGACTACTTTGGGTTCGATTATGGGATCCGGTGGAATGATTGTCATGGAGGAGGGAGATTCCATGGTTGATATTGCCAAGTTTTATCTTGGTTTTTGCGTGGAAGAGTCTTGTGGAAAATGTGCTCCTTGTCGCATTGGCGGAAAACAAATGCTGCTGATTCTAGAGAAACTGACTGCGGGCAAAGGGGAGGCAGCGGATTTGGTTAAATTGCAACGTTTAGCGTTGGCTATGAAAAAAGCGTCGCTCTGCGGATTGGGGCAAACGGCGGCGAATCCGGTATTGTCTACGCTTAAATATTTTAATCAAGAATACATGAAGTGTATTGAGCAAGGGGAAGGCTTAGCGGCTAATTAAGGTGAGCATGAAGGTGAAAGAGATGAATATGATCAAGGGCCAGATTAACGGTATCAAGGTGGAAGTAGAAGAGGGCACGTCTATTTTAGATGCGGCCAAAAAGATTCAGGTTAAAATCCCCACTTTGTGTAAGCATCCTGATTTGCTGCCTACGGCAGCTTGTGGGTTATGTATTGTGAAGATTGCCAATTCCCCTAAGTTGCCGCGTGCATGTTGTACCCCGATGGAGGAGGGGATGTCCATTACTACCCACGATCCTGAGCTGGTCGATGTGCGCCGCAGCGTGTTGGAGATGATTTTATCTAACCATCCCTCGGAGTGCTATATTTGCGGGCGCAGCGGTAGTTGTGAGCTGCAAAATCTGGCTGCTGAATTTAGTATTCGCGAGCAGCCTTATCCGAATATTGTACCTGATATTTCGACTGATGTGAGTACGGGTTCTTTGGCGCTCGATCCGCGTAAGTGTATTACTTGTGGGCGATGTGTGCAGGTTTGTCAGGATGTGCAGGACGTTTGGGCGCTATCTTTTCTTGATCGTGGTTTTGATACCAGAATTAGTCCGGCCGGTGATATTCAGCTGGGAGATTCTCCTTGTGTGCGTTGTGGTCAATGTTCGGCGCACTGTCCGACGGGAGCTATTTTGGAGTTTGACGATACGCCGGCGGTATGGCGCAACTTAGATAATCCGGAGAACCATTGTATTGTGCAGATTGCTCCGGCGGTGCGTGTAGCTATCGGGGAGGCGTTTGGTTATCCGGTGGGGACTAATCTGACCAAGAAGATTTATACTGCTCTTAGGATGATGGGCTTTAAGGCTATTTTTGATACGAATTTTGGCGCTGATTTGACTATTGTAGAGGAAGCGAGCGAGTTTGTGGAACGTTTTGCCCATGGCCACGGGGCGCTTCCTTTGGTTACGAGTTGTTGTCCGGCTTGGATTGATTATTTGGAGAAATATTATAGCGATCTACTTGAGCATTTTTCGACGGCGAAAAGTCCGCATGCTATGGTCGGTGTTTTGGCGAAGACTTATTATGCTCAAAAAATGAATATTGATCCGGCGAAGATTTATTCTGTGTCGGTAATGCCATGCACGGCAAAAAAATATGAGATCACACGTAGTGCCGAGATGCGCGCTTCCGGTTATCAAGATATCGACGAGGTGATCACGACGCGCGAGTTTGCTCGCATGATCAAGCAAGCCGGCGTGGATTTTGAGCATGTCAAGGACGGTGAGGCGGATAATATACTTGGCGACTATACGGGGGCGGCGACGATTTTTGGCAATACCGGGGGTGTGATGGAGGCGGCTTTGCGCACAGCATATAAAGTGGTGACTGATTCGGAATTGCCGGATGAGGCGATGGAGTTTCAGGCTATTCGTGGTTTGGAGGGTATTAAAGAAACGGAGGTAGTCATAGCGGGCAAAAGCGTTAAGATTGCTGTTGCCAGCGGGTTAGGAAATGTGAGCGTGGTGCTTGATCGTGTGCGTAAGGCTAAACTAGAGGGAACGGAATCTCCTTACCATTTTATTGAGGTAATGGCTTGTCCGGGTGGTTGTGTGGCCGGAGGTGGGCAACCTTATGGGGTTACCGATGGGCTTAGGCAGGCGAGAGCTAAGGGGCTATATGCAGATGACAGAAGTTGTGCTAAGCGCCGTTCGCATGAGAATCCAGCGGTGCAAAAGCTTTATCAGGATTTCTTAGGTAAGCCATTGAGTGAGAAGTCGCATCAGTTGCTGCATACGAGCTACACGGCCCGACCATTATATCAGCGTTAGTAATATAGAGTTTGATCATGAGTATGCCTTATGTAGTGCCAAAGGGGTCGCTTGTTCTGGTCACGGGGGCGACCGGATTTACGGGTGCGGTTTTAACTCGGAAGTTGGCTGAACAGGGTGCCAGGGTTCGTGCAATTGCGCGTAATAAAGCTAAGTGTGATCAGTTTTCCGGTTTGAATATTGAGTGGTTTATCGGTCAAGTTCATGATGAGCAAGTAATTAAGGAGGCAAGTGCCGGAGTGGAATATATTTTCCACGTAGCGGCTGCTTACCGTGAGCCACAGATAAAACAAATAGACTATTATAATGTTCATGTTAAAAGCACTAAGCTTCTAGCTGAGTGCGCTAAAGAAAACAAGAACCTTAAGTGCTTTATTCATGTTTCTACTATCGGGGTTCATGGGCATATTGAAACTCCACCGGCCGATGAGGATTATCGCTTTGCTCCCGGAGATGATTATCAGATTACTAAGGCTGAAGCTGAGCTTTGGTTTCGCGATTTTGCTAAGTCCAATAATATACCATTTACTGTCATTCGCCCGGCGGCGATTTATGGTCCGGGAGATCAGCGTTTGTTGAAGTTATTTAAGATGGCGACGAAGCCATTTTTCCCGTTGTTGGGTTATGGCAAGTGTTTGTATCATATGATTCATGTCGATGATTTAACAAACGCTATGATTTTAGCGGCTACTTCTGTTAAGGGCCTTGGTGAAGTTTTTATTGTTGGGGACGCGGAGCCGATCGCTACGGCTGAGATTGGGCGAATTGCTGCTGATGAATATGGAAGAAAACTCAGAGTGCTGCGTATTCCGGTAACTCCTTTCTTTATTCTTGCTGATTTGTGTGAACTGGTTTGTAAGCCTTTTGGGATTGAGCCACCGATATATCGACGCCGTGTAGCTTTTTTTACAAAAGACAGGTCGTTTAATACGAGCAAACTTAGAAATGTTTTAGGATTTGAATACGGCCGTAGCACTGAGCAGGGTATTCGTGATACGGCACGCTGGTACAAAGAGAATGGTTGGGTAAGGCTATGATTAAGTCAATTACGTTATTAGGATCTTCGTCAGGCAGAAATGCTGGAGATGCAGCGCTGATGTCAGCGATTATGGATAGCGTTGATCAGCAGCTTGGACGTCGTGTACTGTATGAAATTCCTACGATAAAACCGGAGTTTGTTTGGCAAAATTATCAAAATCGTGTACGACCTTTGGGGCTTATGCCCTGGAATATGGCGGTAAAAATCTTTGGCTTGCCGACCTATCAGTCGATTATGCGCACGGACATGACATTGATTTTTGATGCTGTGCTTTTTGATCGTGCTTTATATAATCCGCTTTTTAATTTTTTATCCACTTTTTATTTGCTGCTTCCTTTTGCGAAAAAAGCGGGAAAGAAACTGGGTATGTATGATTGTGGGTTGGGGCCGGTGCCTACTGAGGCCGGGAGAAAGATGCTCAAGAGCGTCTGTGAGTTGATGGATTTTATTACTATTCGGGATCGTGGGTCGCTGCGCGTGTATGAAGAATTAGGGGCTAAGAACGATTTTGTTTATAATACGGCGGACGCTGCGGTCCTCGCTTCGGCTGTTGATGAGAAAGAAGCAAATGATATTTTAAATGGATTGGGATTAGACGGCGAGAAGCCAATTCTAGCGATCAATGTTAATCGTTATCTAAATACCTGGGCTCAGACGGGGCAGGCGGCGCTTAGTAAAGAGGAGTTTGTGCGCACCTTTGTTGGCGGAATTAATAAATTCCTTGAGCGTGAGAATGCCTTAGATATTTTGTATGTCATCACTCAGCATGATGATATCGAGTTGACTTTGGAAATTAAGCGTCTTCTGAACCATCAGGGGAAACAGGCTGTTTTGAGTAATAAGGAATTCAGCCATTATCAGATTAAGGCTGTTTTGGCGCGCTGTTCTTTGCTTTTTGCCATGCGTTTACATGCGATGATTTTAGCGTCTTCGATGCTGACTCCGATTGCTGGTCTTGCTTATCTACCGAAATGTGAATATTACTTTGAACTTTTTGATATTCTCGAGTATTCGTTGAACTTTAAAGACTTCTCGGTGGAGAATGTCGGAAAGACATTAAGTAGAGCTTGGGAGCAGCGACGATCGATTGGTGGTAAAATTGCCGCACGTATGCCGGAACTAAAAAAATTAGCGCATAAACCGGCTGAGCTTATTGGGTTAATCGATGAGGGTAAGGAACTGCCAATTCTTAAGTAATGGATATAAATGGAAACAGAAAAGAAAAATAAACGGGTGTTGTTTTTGGTGCCGCAACCTTTTTTGATTTATCGCGGTAGCCCCTTTCGCGTGAAATCTGCGGTTAGCACTTTAGGCGAGTTGGGCTATGATGTTGATCTGCTTGTGTATCACATTGGTGAAGATGTGCAGATAAAAAATGTGCGCATTGCCAGAAGTTTTAATGTGCCTTTCATTAGCCATGTCCCCATCGGGTTTTCTTGGGGTAAGGTTCTTTTAGATTGGTTGCTTTTTGTTAAGGCCGCTATTCAGTTTAAAAAAGAAAAGTATGATGTTATTCATGCTGTTGAGGAGACCGTTTTTTGCGCGCGTATATTATCCGCTATCTACGGCGTTCCCTATGTTTACGATATGCATTCGCGTATTCCGGAGCAGTTTGGCTATAATACGAAAAGTAAGGATCATGCTTTGGTGCGTTTTGCCGAAATGTTTGAAGCGTATTATATAAAGCATGCGTCGCTGGTCATTACAGTGGCTGATAAAATTACAAATTTAGCAAAGCGGATTAAGCCGGGAGTTGCAGCGTTTACTTTGGAAGATTTGCCTATGACCTCGACAGGTGAATATAGCGATGCGGATATAGCTTCTTTGCGACAAGAGTTTGGTTTTGCTGCCCAGGATCGCGTTATTGTTTACACCGGTAACCTTGAATCTTATCAAGGGATCGAGTTGCTGTTGAGAAGTTTTGCTCTTCTCTATGGGGATGGTTCGTTGCCGGCAGTTAAGCTGTTGTTAGTTGGTGGGCTAGCCGGCGATGCTCAGGCTGTAAAGATGAAGGAGCTGAGTCATAGTCTGGGATTAGATAAAAGTGTAGTTTTTGCCGGGTCCAGACCGCCCGAGCAGATGGGTGCGTTTATGGCGCTTGCCGATTTGCTGGTATCGCCGCGCACCGAAGGATGTAATACGCCTTTAAAGGTGTATAGCTATATGCTGTCGGGAAAACCTTGTGTGGCGACAAATATTATTTCACATACTCAAGTGATGACTGAGGAATATACCTTTCTAGCTGATCCGCAGCCACAGGCTTTTGCGCAGGCTTTAAAAGATTGCTTAACTATGATTAAAGATGCGCCGGCAGAGCTTGAGCGTCGCACTAAACTAGCCAAAGAGGTAATTGAGAGTAAATTCAGTCCAAAAGAGTTCACTGAAACGATGAAGATCGCCTATCAAGGTTTATTCAATCACTAATCATATTTAGTGTGGTTTTGTTTATTTTGAAAGTTGTTTGAGCTTAATCATCTCGTCGTAAGCTTTTTCTAAGATTACATTACGCTTACAGCTGGTTGTGGTATAAAAAATCGGCTTTCCTGTGGCATAGACTACATATTCAAAGCTTTGGTAAAAGCTATAGCTACATTCAGATTCGTTACTGGGTGTGTAAATTACGACCTCTTGATTTCTTAGTTCGTCAATACCTTTGAAGATATGTAATATTTTAAAAAGTATTTCATTGTATCCTTGTTTGTAGTTACTGGGGGATATTTTTTGCACGCTGCCGATAAATACGACAGCAGCCTCGTTGTAGGCATTTTTCACGTCGCCCTCAGCAGAGCAGTTACACTGGGCGTGAGATGATTTGGGTTCTAAGGCCAAGACGATAAATAAAATCAGGGTTGAAAGAATAAGTTTAAACATGACTATGATATAGAAATTAAACAAGTTTTAGTCGTTATAAACAAAAGGCTAGAACAATGCAAAACAAGTTTGAATTGTTGATAAAATTGATATAGAAGGCTCTGGTGTAAGTTTAACGCGGATAAAGGAAAAACATGGCTGTGCTGACAAATGTTTTTGGCGAAGGGAGAGCCGGAGTTCTTGTCGAACAGGATGGGGGGATTGTTTCCCTAGTTATGGGAACGCCTGAGCAAAGAGTGGTGCATGGGGATTTAGGGAAACTTAAAGCGATTGGTTTGGCGCTTGATCATATTTCACGTTTAATGGGTATTGAGCGAGTTATTCTTTTAGGTCAGTCCGAGTATATGTTTTGCGCCGGGTATGGGATTGAGTGTTTAAGTAAATTCAATGATGAAGTTTTTGTAAGAGAGTTATCGGCCACATTAAGATTGGTTTGCGAAAAAATAGCGGCGCTTTCTGTGCCGACAGTTTGTGTATTTAGCGGCTGTTGTTTTGGGATTGGGTTTGAGATTGGGCTTAATTGCCGTGTTATCGTGACTTCCGATAGCCCGCATACGGAGGCTGGTTTTCCTGAGCTAGGGTTGGGAGTGATGCCGGCTAGTGGGGTGGCGGCAGAGATGACGAGGTGTTCTTCGTTGGATGTTGTTTTGGATTTACTTGTCCGAGGGAAAAATTATTCGGGATTAGATTTATATCGCGGGGGAATAGCTGATCACTTGCTGGCCTGTGATGAGGAAGCGGATCACTACAAAAGTGTCGTGCAGATGGCAAAAACAATGCGCATTGAGCTGCTGGAAAAGCATGCTTTGTTGCGCATGAAAA
Source organism: Deltaproteobacteria bacterium (assembly GCA_020852715.1). Classification (GTDB taxonomy): domain Bacteria; phylum Bdellovibrionota_C; class UBA2361; order SZUA-149; family JADZAE01; genus JADZAE01. The sequence goes on along the minus strand of JADZAE010000078.1, from coordinate 21,523 downwards.
CGGGTTTACATTATTATCGTAATCTTGCTCAATATCCGAGAAAATCTCATTATGCTGAGCTTTGTGCCTTAAGAGCCGGGCATCATGATGAATTGCAACAGGCGATTTTCGATCAAATATTTACTGGACTTAAACGTGCTAAGCCCAAGGCGATTGCCAGTGAACGGGAGCTGTTTATGCGCATGGCGGCGAGTCAGGGAACTCAGGCCAAGCTGCATGTTTATTATATGGCTGAGCTTTCTAAAAATGTTGGACGCACGGCTAGACGCGAGTTGCAGAATAGTGTGATTGGGATTGTTGGCGGGGGCGAGAGAGGGAGCTATTTGGTAAATATGTTGATTCGTGCCGGATATGCTGTGTGTTTTGTTGAGACTAGTGACAAGATTAGGCAGCAAGTGGCTAAGCAGGTAGTTGAGAGTTTAGGCGAGCGCGAAGCTAGTGCGAGATTTAGAGTCGGTGATAGTTTCGAATTGCTGCGTAGCTGTCGGCTGGTGTTTGATGCTGTTCAAGAAGACTATGAGCTGAAGCGTTTTGTTTTAGAGAGATTAGAACAGCGTCTTAAAGATGATGCGGTAATTGTAACTTGTACGATGCTTAGTCCTGTGCATATATTGATTGAGCAGTTGAAACATCGGCAGAGAATTATTGGCTTAAATTTACTGCGGCCCATGGAAAGATCGCAGATTGCGGAATTGATTTATTCACAGCAATCAGATGCGCGATCGTTGGCTTACTTGGCTAGTGTGCTTAATTCCATGGGGAAATATCCGATCGTGGTTTCTGACGTACCCGGTTATTTGGTGATGCGGCTCTTGGTGCCGGCTATTGTTGTGGCGTTAGATATGTTGGCCGAGGGGCATCACTTGCAGGATATCGATGATGCTGTTGTATCTTTCGGGTTTGATAAAGGAATTTTTGCAAAAGTTGATGAAATCGGACTAGAGCGTATCGGTAAGCTGATGGCCTTGTTAAGCGAAAGCTATGGTCCAAGGATGCAGGCTCTGCATTTTATTGATGAGCTGGTGAGGGCCAAGCGTTTGGGAAGAGAGGTGGGCAAGGGGTTTTATAGTTATGCCGGTGGGGAAATAAAATTCGATGATGAGGTGATGGCTGTTCTAAAACTTGATTGGAGAACAGCAAAAACGCCGCGAGATGATATTGCGATAAGAATAGTAGCCGCAATGCTCAACGAAGCTGTTCGTTGCTTAGATGAAGGGATTTGCGGGACAGTGGGAGCTGAATCGGCCAGTATGATTGATTTGGCTTCAGTAATGGGCTGCGGTTTTCCCAGCGCGCTGGGGGGAATCGTATATTATGCTGAGAATATCGGTGCGCAGAAATTGCATAAACAGTTACATGAGATGATGAATAGCTACGGGGATCGAATTTCTCCTGTGCGTGGGATACGGCATCGTGCTGAGCAAAATGGTAGTTTCTATAAGCCGGCGTTGCAGACTGTGGCGAATGCTTAGTATCGGTTTCGAGAAAATGCTTTTTAGTCGAAACTTGGTTAGCTATGACACGGTATGAAATTCAGTGATTCGTAAAAATTAAGCTGCAATAAATATACTCTAACCATTTATTATTGGTGCTCTGGTCGTAATATCTAATTTTGTGCTGGCTTACTTCTTGGCCTAAAAAATGGTTTTTCTTACAAATTTGCTTTCAAAGGGCGATCCAAGCGAGCGCTGAATTCCCTAATTGAACCAGGACGATAAGCTTGTCAGGGCCAGGCAGTAAGTTTTTTGCAAAACATTTGGGAAAATCCTCGAAAACTCCTTGAACGTTTGGTTTCTGTTTAAGGAGATGGTTTATGCATCAGTCTCAGCCCTTAAGAATTGAGGATAGTTCTGTAGCTTCATTTTGCACGTCGCGCTGCGTCAACTCTCTGTTATGGTTTGTTAATAATAGTAGAGTAGAGGAGCGAATGCTTGGCTATCTTGCCATGTATCAACAAAAATACAGCGTTATAATTTATGCCTACAAAGTTATGGGTAACCATGTTCATCTGGGCGCTAGATTTCCGCTAAGAAATAGGAGCGAGTTTATGCGTGATCTTAATGCGCGAACGGCTGAGGGAGTGAGGTATTACGTTGATGAGTTTGAAGGCGGTCAATTATTTGGGTGCCGATATTCTGAGCAGGGACTAGTGGAGAGCGAAGACATTGAGGATAAGGTATTTTATTGTGCGCTGCAGCCGGTTCATCACGGGTTATGCCGAAGAATAAGCGAGCATCCACAATATAACTCATTTTACGATGCAATATCAGGAATTACTCGGGAGTATCCTGTTGTAGATTGGGCTGCTTATAATAAAAAACGGCGCAGTGACCCTGATGTTTCGATTGAGGAGTTCACATCTTACTATCCCCTTATTTTTAGTAGACCGGAAGAATTTCAGGAAATGAGCCAAAACGATTATAAAAAAAAGATGCTTGAAAAGTTAGAACAAAGGCGAGTAGAAATAATAGCAAAGAAAATGGAGCAAGGTTTTATTTATCCTGAAGATGTTAGTTACCTAAAGGAACTTAACCCAGGCACAAAGCCAAGAACGACCAAAAAAAGCGGACGCCACGACAAGCGACCGCGGTTTTTTTGTAAAAATCCAATTAAAAAACTGGTGAAGGAGATTGAACTTTTCAACATATATTGTCACTACAAATTTGCCTCTAGTGCCTATATGCGAGGAGATGAGAGGGTGAAGTTTCCAGACTATACTTACAAGCCGCCGGGATTTTTGGTGAGACCAAAGGGTGGTGGCTAAAAACCCTAAAGCCTAAGTGATATTTTCCAGATTATAAGTATTTATACATGATGCTTAACGTGCGTTGGCGTAGTGGCCTATTTAAAATACAAAAAGCTCGCCAATTTACCTTCTAAATCATTCGTCCTGATGCTGAGAATACGTCCATTCAGCCTTCAAGTTGCCTTCACTTTCGTATAAATCTCCACCAAAAGGGATTTTTTTGGAACTCCTTAGAGGAGTTTAAGAAGAAAAGGTTGCCTTTTTGGAACTCCTTTGAGGAGTTGGAGAAAAAAAGGTTGCAAGATGGGCGGAGGCGGGGGAGATTGGGGGTATGGAAAAGATGGGGTTATTGTTTAGGGCGTTGGCGTTTATTGTCGATCATGTGCTTTTGGCGCTGGTGGCGGTTACTTTGGTCATGACGGTCTACATTTTGAGCGGTCCACCTAACACTGTAGTTACGATGTTGATCGTTAATTGGTATAAGGGGTATTTGCTTACGGTATTTATCGGATTATCGGGGATCTATTTCCTCTATCATTTTGTCATGGAAGTTTACTTTTCCGGCACTGTAGGTAAGCTGCTTTTGGAATTAAAGATGGAGACAGAAAACGGTGTCGCCTTGGGTTTTCCTCAAAGGATTATTAGGCACGCCATCAAGTTTGTTGCTACTTATATTACTTTTTTTACTGCACTCTCGGTTATATTAGCGGTTAATGACGGGTTAGCTCGGGCATTAATGTATCGCTCAACAAGCGTGGCGATTAATGCTTTACAAACAGCTATTAATCTCAAACAAATTTCGCCTTTGTCACTTGAGATGATAAAATATTTTGCTCCTTCCTACGCGTTTCTTAGTATCATGCTTTTGCTTTGTCCTCGGCGCCAGGCAATTCATGATTTGATGGCTGGTTCGGTGATTAACCGTTACACGGGAGTTGCCCGTTCATATCGGAAGATCGAGCGTGAGCGTGAAACCCGCCAGCAGGAAGCTCGTGCCAAGGAAGAGGCACGTAAACAATCCGGAGAAACAAAAAAAGCTGTAGATGAGCTTATTTTTAAATGAGGAGTTATGAGCGAAGAGACGATTTTTCATAAAATCATGAACAAAGAGATTCCAGCGGTAATTGTTTTTGAAGACGATTTGTGCGTAGCCTTTAAAGACGTTAATCCGGTGGCTCCTACTCATGTATTAATTGTGCCGCGCGCCACTATCGGCAGTTTAAATCAGGCCGTGCCTGATCATGAAAAATTGCTTGGGCATTTGCTGATGGTTGCAAGAGATATAGCTGCTTCACAAAATTTTGGGGACGGTTATCGCGTGGTAATTAATACGGGCGCTGATGCCGGGCAAACTGTGTTTCAGCTACATGTGCATTTAATTGGTGGGCGCAAATTTCACTGGCCTCCGGGCTGATCAGATACGCGGGAAATCTCACCTATAGCTTTTATTCTCAGCCATAGTTCTTGTTCCCGGCGAGTTTTGTGTTCCCGGCCTGGCGTGTTTGCTTATCCAATCTGTGACGGGGCCAAATATGTGTAGCCGTCAAATGCCTGTTGATATTTCTTAAAAAGCTGCGCCGATTCGGTCAATGAAATATCGCCTTTCGCTACTGCCTGCTCGACAGCATTTCTCCATTTTTCGCACAGTCTGTCCTTGTCATATTGGACATAATTAAGCACTTCTCTGATTGAGTCGCCGTAAACAATATTGGCAAATTCAATTCTTCCATCGGCCGCGCACTCAATATGCACAGCATTCGTGTCACCAAAAAGATTATGCAGGTCGCCCAGAGTTTCCTGATATGCGCCAACTAAAAAGGTAGCAATATAATATGGCTCATCTTTCTTCAGTTCATGCACGGCAAGATGGCGCTTCACGTCACGTAGATCAGCAAAACGATCTATCTTCCCGTCGGAATCACAAGTAATATCAGCAAGCACTACGTGCTTATTAGGATATTCATTTAAGCGATGTATCGGGGTCACAGGGAAGATTTGCTCTATTGCCCAACTATCCGGCAATGATTGAAAGACAGACAAATTGCAGAAATAGGTATCGGTCAAATAATCAGGCAGTCTTTCTAAGTCTTCCGGCACATAGTGAAGCTTCTTAGATACATCACACATTTGGGTAAGCAATGACCAATAGCATTGATCAGCTAGTGCGCGGTCCTCGATGGAAATAAGGCCAAGATTAAACTGCTGTAAAATTTCAGCACGAAGTTCCATGGCATCGTGTAAGGTTTCCTGGCAGTTTTTCGGAGTTAACTCCGATAAGAGCGAGGCCATATTGCGAACATTCGTCTGTTTGGAGTTCTTCATTACGCTTGCCGGATCACAGCCATTAGTAAAGGAATTAGCTATGCCCAAGACGTTAAAAACTAATACTGAGTGATAGGCCGTGGTGGCCCGACCGGACTCAGTGATAATATTGGGATGAGGCACGCCGGCCTGCGTGCAAACTTCATCAATTGTCCAAACAATATCACGGGCATATTCTTCGACTGTGTAATTCATCGAAGACTCAAAGTTGGTTTTACTGCCGTCATAGTCAACACCTAAGCCACCGCCAATATCGAGAAAAGAAAGCTGATTGCAACGCTGATAGAGCTGTACATAAACTTGACAAGCTTCCTTGAGGCCTACGCGCAGGTTGGAAATAGTTGTAATTTGGCTCCCGAGATGGAAATGAATTAGTTTGAGGATATGTGTTTTCTTGTGTTTTTCGAGCTCATGAACGCAGCTTAAAATTTCGCTAATGGTGAGGCCAAATTTAGCTCTATCACCGCCCGATTTTTCCCAACGCCCGGCACCACGCCCGGATACGCGCAAGCGAAAGCCAATTTCCGGATCAACGCCAAGCTGCTCTGATAATTTAAGAACAAGCTGAAGCTCAGTTGATTTTTCAATGATGATGATCGGCCTTTTGCCAACTTTTTTGCTGAGCAAGGCAAGCTCAATATATTCGTCATCCTTGTAGCCGTTACAAAGGAGAAGAGATTCCGGCAGTTCCTGTACACCCATGACGGCCATCAGCTCCGGTTTTGAGCCTACTTCCAATCCCAGCACAAAACCATTGCCGGCTTGGCTTAATACTTTAACAATATGCGCCTGCTGATTCACTTTAATCGGATAAGCGGGAACAAATCGGCCTTGATAGTTTTGTTCAGAAATTGCGGCGGCAAACGCTGAATAGATGGCGTTTACGCGGTGGCGAAGAATATCGTTGAAGCGAAATAGAATGGGTAATTCAATGTCGCGCTGAACAGCAGCTTGGACAAGTTCGTAGAGATTCACTTCCGGTCCACCTTGACCCTGTGGGTAGACTAAGACGTGACCTTCCTTGTTGACACCAATATAACCAGCGCCCCAATTAGCCACACCATATAAATCAGCGCTTTTTTCTGCTGACCATGTTTCTAAATCAGTCATTTCTTATCAATCCCGAGTTACTGCCGTTAATAAATATCCGGATGACTAAAACCGGCAGCGTTAATAGCAAAAAACATTGATGAAATAAACCGCTAAGTAAACAAATTTTTGTTTTTTTATTGATCTTCGCCCACTGACCGACGCAGAGGAGCTTTGTTGCTTGAATATTGCGCTAAGAGCAATTTGACGATTGAAGAAGAAGCGGTAGGTGAAAGACAGTTGCTTAAAACAGCCAGAAACTTATTCAGCCAGCCGGTGATGCAGTAGGGTTTTCCGCCGTGAAAGGCCCGCAAGGCCTGGGCTACGACTTTCTTCGTGTTTCCACCGGGCAACCAGCTGATTTTCTTCTCTAGACCGACGACAGTATGGAATTCACTGTCTGTGGGGCCCGGGCAGTGAGCAAAAACAACAAGGCCTTGAGCGAGGAGTTCTGCCCTAATTGCCATTGTCAAACTAAAGAGAAAGGCCTTCGTGGCCCCATATGTTGCCATATACGGCATTGGCTGAAACGAGCAAGTAGAGCAAATGTTAATTACCGAGCCGCGCTTAGCTTCTCTCATCTTCGGTAGCAGCTTCCGCATGAGCTTAAGAGGCACACAGCAATTAAGATTAACCATGTTAAACTCATTAGTAAGATCGGTGTTCAAAAAAGACCCAAGGGATCCAAAACCGGCATTATTAACCAACAAATCGACAAATATCTTTCTCTCACGAATGGTATATATTAACTGATCTAATTGCTCATCGCTAAGTAGGTCGGTGGGAAGCACTATAATTTCTTGTTCATTTCTTATACCTTTACTTTCTAGCTCAGCAAGCAAGTTTATGCGCAGCTCGCTGAGCCTATTTTCACGTCTAGCAACAAGAATGAGGCTATAGCCATAATCAAGGGCAAGTTGTCTGGCATACTCAAGCCCAATTCCTGACGAAGCTCCTGTAACTAATGCAAATTTTTTATTCATCATTTTAAAATCACTTTCTGTGTATAAACAATATTTTGTTGAATTTGGCTATTCCCACTTCCTCAAACAGTGCTTAAGATATTGGGTGTGGAAAATCACATCTTATGCCATAAATCAACCAGCTTAGTGGAGGCATTCTATGGCAGACAAATCAAAAAAACAGGCAAAGGGATCATGGGGGGGCAGATTGCTGATAATGTTGTTTGGCTTTTGCATCGTTGCTATAGGGGCTCAGCCCATACAGAAAGAATACGGTAGTTTTGTCAATTTTCTTCGAGCGCAGTCCAAGGCTTTTGCTAAGGAATCTAAGGGTGGCAAAAGTGAGAAGCACGATAAGGGAAACAACATACTAAAATCATTTACCTTACCTAGCGTAACTGTAAAGACGCAGGATGAAGCTAAGGTTGTTACTGCAGAAAAGAGCAAACAGTTGGATCATATTGATGCCGTTGATCGTAAGGGACTGGATAATCTTATTAACGGCATGTGAACTGCCTTTATCTCTAATCCGCAACAAGATTAGTTTAGCTAAAACTATAATATCGTAAATGGCTACCATGGCCTCTTGTCTTTCCCATTATTGTTTGAAATAACCCTAAAAAACTCAGTCTTTCTTTAGGTAGCCCTTAAAAAATAAAAAATCGCGCTCAGCCGTTGGTGATTTTCAAATTTTAAGGTAAGTAGGCGCGATTTTTTTTGAAGCTTTCTATCGCCTCGACTGATTTTTTAGGATAACGCTGTATTGTTAGCTTTTATAAACAGAGGGTAGGGTTATGAAGAAGCAATTTATTACTTTTCTATGTTTTGCGAGCTTAGTGTTACTGCTCAGCTCTTGTGCCGGCTATAGTGCTGTCGGTCGTTGGGTAGCTTCCGATTCCTCTCGTCGAACTCAGCTGGAAAAACGCGTCAGTATTTGGCATCAGGCCATTTTCTGGGCCGACAAGAAATCGGCATTATCTGTTATTGAGCCATCACTTGAATATCCACTTAATAAAATTATAAAAAAAGTGGATAGATCAGAGGAATTTCGTGAATTTACCGTAGAAAGCATGGTGTTAAATGATGATGCCACAGCTACGGTCAAGAGCACAGTTAAGAGTTTTAAAGTTCCCAGTTATAAACTTGAGTCGCGTGTCATTACGGAAAATTGGACTTATCGGCGTTTTGGAGGAGGCTGGTTTTTAAGCAGCTCTGATCTACTGGAGGACAAGTTACTTTAATGCGTGTATCGGCTAGTTTACAAATCTTGTATTTAAGCTGTTCTCTGCTTTTATTGGCTTCCTGTAGTTTACATAGCATGAATAGCGGGGAGGACGTGCTTACCGGCGCTGCTACTTTGGCAAGAAAGCGCGCGCCCATCGAAGTTAAGATTGATCAGGAATATATCCATCAGGATATGCTAAATGTTTCTGTGCGCCTTGTTCCCCAAACCGATTTAGCTACCGGCAAAATTATTCTTATTCTTACCGGACTTAATGAAGGCGAAGTGGTGGAGGAGCAAATTAAACGCCTAAGCACAGTAATTAGTTCTGAAGAAGTGAACGAAGGCGATCAGATAGATGTTAAATTCACTATGCCCAGTGCAAGCATAACCGAATATCAGATTAAATGCGTCTGGGGAGAAGAAGCACTCTCCTATGTAACAAAGTTTGAGAAAAGTTTAGTTGCCTCTACACCGGCTCCGGGCGTAGTTACTCCGGCACCTACGGATGATGAGAATAAATCGCCTTCCATCAGTGAGTCGACAAATCAAGGACTCGTGCTAGAAGAGATGGAAAAGGTCAAAGAAGCGCAGAAATGCGCGGCTAAAAGCTGCGACTATATATACGTAATCAAGTTTTTAGTGGTTAATCGATCGCAACGCATTGTCCAAAATATAAAATTGGCTATGGGAGTCTTCTGGCTAGAAGATGGGCAGGATTTGGAGATTCTTAAAGCCGGCGAAAAGCTACGTGCTGATGAACAAAGCGTGGATTTAAGTGGCGTCACTCTCGCTCCCGGTCAATCCAAGAAGATAAGTATTCGTGTGGATAAACCGCTGCCCGATGTGCCCGGTGGCGCTTTTGTTCCGGCTATTCGTTTGCTGGGGTTCTCTGAAAAGCCATGACGATCAATAATTTTCCCGGCCTCTATATAAAAACTTTCGGTTGTCAGATGAACGAATATGACTCCGAACGTATATTTGCTCTGTTGCACCAAAAGTATCGGGCGGTAACAGAGCTGGAAGAAGCAAGGATTGTTCTAATTAATACTTGCAGCGTGCGTGGTAAGGCTGAAAAGAAGCTTTATGATATTCTTGGTTGGCTGGAAAAGCACAAATCAAAATACGGCTATACTATTGGTGTTTGCGGTTGCGTGGCGCAGCAAGAGGGAGAGACTCTTTTGAAGCGCTGGCGCGGAGTTGATTTTGTAGTTGGTACGCACAATATTTCTTTAATTCCGTCAATGATTGAAAATTCTTTGCAAGGCTTGCCGCGTGCCTGTGCGGTAGATTATCGCGATGAATGGGAAACTTTGCCCGATGCTTCATACCGGGAGCCAGTCAGCAATTTTGTAAGCGTAGATAATAGCGCCTCTTTTGGAGCCTATTATTCGGCAATGCGCGCTTTTGTCGCTATTCAACGCGGTTGTAACAAGAACTGTGCTTTTTGTGTTGTGCCGCTAACGCGCGGGCCGGAAATAAGTCGCACGCTAAGCGAAGTGCTTAAGGAAATTAAATACAAAGTAGCACAAGGAGCCAAGGAAGTGTTTTTGCTTGGCCAGACGGTTAATTCTTATGGCCGCGATCTTTCGGAGCGCAGTAATTTTGAAGCTTTGGTCAAAGAAGTTGCGGCTATAGATGGGGTTAAGCGTATTCGCTTCGCTAGTCCTCATCCGCAAGATGTGACGGCTGGCTTTATTAAACTTTATCAAGAGGTAGCGTCTCTTTGTCCGCATATCCATTTACCATTGCAATCGGGTAGTGACAAAATTCTTGCAGCAATGAATAGAAACTATCGTTTAAAACGTTATTTGGGTATCGTTCAACAGTTGAAAACAGCTTGCCCCGAAATAGCTATCAGCTCCGACTTTATCGTCGGTTTTCCTACTGAAACAGACGAAGATTTTAGGCAAACCTTGGCAGCGATGCGCGAAGTTGAGTATAGCTTTTCTTACTCCTTCAAGTATTCGGCGCGCCCTAACACGCAGGCGATAATTACGCATAAAGAAGATAATTTAATTGCCGAAGATGTCATGGATGTTCGGCTTAAAGAAGTTCAAGACTTGCAAACTGAGCTCTGTCTTAAATTTAACAGTAGTTTTATAGGCCGTCGGTTGCCGGTTATAATAGAAGGGGGTATGCGTAAACGCAGCGATTCATATCGTGGGCGAATTCCACATAATGTTTTGGTGGAAATTGCTTTACAACCCGGGGCTGAAATGCTCAAAAGCGGCGATGAACTGGATGTGCAGATAATCCAAGCTAGCCCCTATGGAATTAAGGGTAATATTGTATGACAGAAGAGACGGTTAGCGATAGAGAGATGTTTATTGCGGGCATCATCGTTGACCCGGCATCGAATGCGCCTATTGTTCTACTTAAGGACGCTGAGGGTAAGGAGTGTGTGCCTATCTGGATAGGAGTTAATGAGGCTAATAGTATTACCCAAGCGCTAAAAAGAGCGGAAGTCACACGACCCATGACGCATGACCTGATGAAGAATATATTTGACGAACTGGACGTAAGTGTTAAGCGCATTCATATCAGGGCTTTGGAAGAAAACACTTTTTATGCCAGCATTGAGCTGCTAGCTAAAGGTGATCTGCGTTGCATAGATGCCCGACCCAGTGACGCTTTGGCCATAGCCGTGCGTATGGGGGCCCAGATTACGATTGATCCCCAAGTGCTGGAACGAGCTAAGATAAACCTGATTGCCATTAATCCTGAAGAAATGCTAAATCCCCAGGATTTGCCTAGCGACAATTCCAGCGTTAATGACCTCAGTTTTCAGAGCATGGATAAAGAAAAGTGGGAAGAGATTTTAGCTGAAATGGATCCTGAAGATTTTAAGTATAAAATGTGAGTAATTATGAATGACTATAAATTAAAAAGTATTGAAGACGTAATTGAAAAGAAGCAACATAACACCTCGGATGTTGATGAGCTGGCCAGACGCCTAAAAAAAATAGGTGGAATTAGCGATGATTTGGCTAAATTGATTGCCGAGACGTGGAAAAATGTCGCTTTGGCAATCTTTGTCGTGCTGGGGCTGATATTGGTTATGTCTCAATACAAAAGCGCACAAATTCGCGGCGGTGAGCAGGCTGCTCTTAATTTAGCAAATGTTCAGGAACAGTATAAAGCCATGATAACAGCCTTAGAAAGTATTTCCGAGCCGGAGCCGGCTGATCTTACGGTCGAGAAGAAAGAAGAGTTAAAAAAGAAAAAACAAGACGATTTGGAAAGAGCAAGGCAGGCGTTTAACGATAATCTTTCTCTGTTGGAAAGATATGGTAGCGGCCGTGTTTATGGACAGCTGGGCAAGCTGTATAAAGCTGTTTATCTAATTAAGGATAATAAGGCGAAAGAAGCACAGGATTTGTTAAGCAAAGAGTTTACTATTGCTAAGTCGAAGTTAAATGCCGCAGCCGAAGGCAAGGCAATTGATGCTGATGTTCTTACCTCTGAATATGCTAATTGGCTTTACTGGAAAACGGTGATTATGCTTGAGCCGACAAAGCAAAGTGAAATTTTTATCGGTCTCAAGTCACTTGCCTATAGTTCACAACTAATTACTGCTGAGGTAGTTGCCACAATGTTACGTTTAGCCACCAGCGTCGAGCAGGTTGATTTAGTGCTTAATGTTGCTAAAGAGATTGTTACAAAGAGACCGTGGCAGGGTGATTTAATTAAGCAAGAATTTTCATCACTAGGCTACAAGATCTAAGCTGTGGGACTAACTTCTAGGCTACTAGGCCGACACTGTTTATGAGCGTGATTATTAATCAAGTAATAACTAAACAGGGCGATGACGGTAAGACGTCTATCATTAACGGCAAAAGGCAGAGTAAGGGTTGTCTAAGATTAGAAGCATGTGGTGCTTTAGATGAGCTAAATGCCCAGCTTGGTCTTACCTGCGAGAGCCTGGCGACATCTGCAGAAGAATTAAAGAACATTCTATTAACGATTCAGCACCAGTTGTTTGATTTGGGTTCAGAATTGGCAACAGTAGAGCCTTATGAAGGGATGTGGCGAGCTACTGACGTTCACGTTAGTCAGCTGGAAAATCTCTGCCTTCAATACAACAAAGATCTAGGCGAACTTAAGTCTTTTGTTCTGCCCTGCGGTTCGCCGCTAGCAGCGCGTTTTCATATTTTGCGCACAGTTACCAGGCGCGTAGAGAGGGATATCGTTCGATTTGGTGAGAGCGTAGGGGAGATAAGCAATCCCAACATACTGCGCTACATTAACCGTCTAAGTGACTTATTTTTTATCTTGGGCCGCTGGGTTTTAGTAGTCGAAAATAGGCCGGAAATTCTCTATGTTGTTGAAAAGCATAGACTATAGTCACTAAGGGTATCTATTAGATGCATTTGGCGTTATCACTTATTCAGTTCTGTTTAGATTAGGTTTAAAATATAGATATAGTAGGAAACACTTACCAACGATACCATTATAACCATAAGTGTAGGCCTAATTCATATTTGCAGTTTATTTGGAGGTATTTATGAGTTCTAAAAAAGAGGTGCCACTTCTGCTCACAGTTCGCGAAATTACTAAACTTCTGCGGGTGCAAAGACCAAAAGTATATGAACTAATTCATGATGGCGCTATTGATGGATTTAAAGTCGGAGCCGATTGGCGTATTCGACGCGATTCAGTGGAAAGACTTATCGGTAAAATTCCTTTAGAGTTTTTCAAGAGCAGTCACCAAGTTGAAGAAGAATCAGAAGTTGAATTTGAAAAGGATGTGGTGCGACCCTCAGTATTACGCTAGCCCGCCAAATATTCTCTGAAGTTAAAAAGGGCGTAATGGTCTAACTGACCATTACGCCCTTTTTTATCAATCTAGTCGCCCATTCTCTTCAAAAATAAACGACTTTCGGTGTATTTGGCCGCCACGCAGAATTTAAGCCTACCTTAAAAGTTCATTTAATTCTTGGTAATGGTTTACCAATCATGGTTCATTAGTTTTCGTCTTGTTTATCGTAGTGAATAGCATGGCCAAAAACATAGGTGCAGATAGGAACGCCAAGAACTAGTCCCCAAGCGTGAAATAGTTTACCTCCTACGGTAAGAATAATCAGCACAATTACCGGATTGATATGCATGTGACTACCGTAGATACGCGGATTTAGAATATACGCTTCGATCAAATGAATCACTGCAATAAGAGCTATAGCCAGCAGCATAGTGGTCGCACCTTCATCAACTAAAGCAAAGAGACAGATTGGTATCGAGCTGATAAAGACACCGGCTACAGGGATAAAAGAGCAGACAAAAACAATCACCGACAAAAAAGCCACCTTCTCGCCAAGATGTAGACAAATAAGTCCGATAGCGGTAAGTGCGGTATTGCATAAGGCAATAAAAAACTGAGCTTCCAGTGCGCGACCCAAAACTAAGCCAAAGTCCTTGATCGTGCCGGAAACCTGATGATAAACAAAGCTAAGCTTGGTATCAGCAAGGGAAGCAACTGTTTTTACAAGTCGCGGTAAATCTAACAGAATTAAGAAGGCAAAAAGCAAAGAAAGAAGAAAACTACCGATTATTGAGGCCAGAGTTCCGCCGAAGTTACGAATTGCATTTAGATAACCCTTAAGCTGTTCTTTAGAGAGCTTTTCGTCGCCCAGATCAAATATGCCGCCGATCAGCGTGCGAAAAGAAGAAAACTTAGTGCCATTATTATCGTTGGCAACAAGTTTGTCGCGAAAAAAGGTATGAGTGATGTCCGGATATTGTTCTGCTAAGGATAGCAATTTATTATCGATACGCTCAACGTAGTTGGGTATTTGCGTGACAAACATTTCTCCCTGCTTAACAAATTGCGGTAAAAGCACAACGCAGGCGATAATGATTATGGCTAGAAAGGCTAAGCCGACAATGCCCACACAACTATTGCGGCTAGGAATACGATTAATTAATTTGCTGACAGCAGTTTCCTGAACATAGGCAAAAACAAAAGTTAGGAAGATTAACAGAAAGAAACTGCGCAGAACATAGAGTAAAGCAAAAAGCATCACCCAAACTAAAACTTTCGAAAGCATAGAAAATGAGGGTTGGCCCTGCGACTTAGTTATTGTCTCTTGCATAAATTATCCTAATTTAAAGATTACTCGTATTCCGTCGGCCATATATTGGACAGCGAGGGCGGCCAAAATAATACCTAGCACACGGGCAAAAACATTAGCTCCGGTTTTGCCCATATAGTTGGTAAGTCTCTCTGCTCCGGCTAAGCAAAAATAGGTGATTATGCAAGTGAGGGTTAAAGCTACAATGGTAGCGGACTTAGCTAGGTAAGATTCACCGTTTTGAGTCATTAAGAGCATAGTGGTAGTTATACTTCCCGGTCCGGCTAATAGCGGTATGGCTAACGGAGAAACCGCCCAATCACGGTCATATTCAATTTTCGCTTCCAGTTTAGAATCATGTGGAGGAATGGGATCGTTCATAATCATGTTAAAAGAAACCACAAACAAAAGTGCTCCGCCGGCGATTTTAAATGCCGGGATGCTTACCCCCAGCTCAGCCAAAATCAGATGTCCGAAAAGACCGAAAAACAGCATGGTGCAATAAGCAATAAATGTTCCTTTTAAGGCGCAATGGCGTAATTTATCTTTCGGTATGTGGCTAGAGAGACCAAAAAAGAGCGGGGCAATGCCCACTGGATCAATCATCACAAATAATGCCACAAATGAATGTATAAATACTGGTAGAAACATATAAACTGAAATTAAGTGCTGATAGTGGTTAGCATATGACATTAATCTTTGGCCACTATTAAGGTATAGGGTTAAAAGTTTTTATCAATTAAATGTTTAGTAGGGAATGATTAAAATACTACAAAAAAACGAGCTTAAATTAAAAATAAAGGTAAATTAGCATTAAAAAACAAAGGTATATAGTTACGCAGAATACTTGATTAATTACGGCAGTTTCGCTATTGAGTGCAGGCTAAAATAACCGTCGCTGCTGATAAGAATAATTCTTGGTGAAGTTTGCGGAAGTGGTGGAATTGGCAGACACGCTAGACTTAGGATCTAGTGCCAATAGGCTTGGGGGTTCGAGTCCCCCCTTCCGCACCAGTTATACAACGCAGAAGACGGCTACCGGATGGCTTTTTGCACAGGGTAGCCATGTCACGAGCTAAACAAATAGGAAAAAAAATGGGAGTCACGACAAAAATCGAAACATCGGATGAAGTTACCAGACGCATTGAATTTCAGATCCCAAAAGCGGTCCTGGATAAGCGTTATGATCAGGAATTACGCAGAGCATGTAGCTATATTCAGCTCAAAGGATTTCGTAAGGGTAAGGCTCCGCGAAATGTTGTTGAGCAGTTTTATGGCGGCTCGATACGTAGCGAAGTGTTGAGTTCGATCATCGACGAGTCATTTAAAGAAGCTGTTCTGGAGAACGCGCTGAATATCGTTGGCGCTCCACGAATTGACATTACTGATCCGGAAAAAACAGGGGACTTAGTGGCTAGTGCCGAAGTTAGTTTATTTCCTGACCCTGAAATTAAGAATTATTTTGATGAGACATTCTCGGTGGAGGTTGATGCCTTAAGTGATGATGATATTGAAGCCGAGTTGAAGGAATTGCAGAAATATCATGCGAATTATGAAGATATTTTGGATAGGACAAAGGTTATAGAAGGGGATGTAGTTGTCGGCGATTATCAGGGTTATGTTGACGGAGCTGCCGACGAGCGCATGAAGATGTCAAATGCTATGGTGGACTTGGCGAAGGATCAGACTAAGAAAGAGTTTATAACCGGGCTTGTGGATAAAGAGATTGGAGCAACTGCGGACATCACTGTATCATACGGAGAGGATGCGCCGCGTGAGAATTTAAAAAACAAAGACGTTGTTTTTAAATTCACAATCACTAAGATTCAAAAACGTGTTTTAGCGGAGCTCGATGATGAACTGGCCAAGAAGTCCGGTCGGGCTCAAAGCCTAGCAGAGCTGCGGGATAATGTCGCCAAGCGTAGGCGGAGGCAGGTGAAGAAAAATAATCGCGATCTTAAGGAAGAAAAACTATACGAGGAGTTGATTAAGAAAAATACGTTTATTGTGCCTCAAGCGCTGATTGATGAACAGATCAAACGCATTTTATTGACTCATGGCATGGTTGAGCAAAAGTCCGTTCAAAGTCACGAGTTTAACGTTGAGCCGTATCGCGAACATTTTTCCAGCTATGCCGAAACTATGGTGCGTCGTGCGATAATTACAGAAAAAATTATCAAGAACGAGAAAATTGAAATATCTGATGAGGCAGTAAATAGCTGGCTGGATAAGCAGGCCGAAGAGATGGAGGTTAGTCGTAAAGAGGTGGATAGAAACTTCAATTATCCGGAGCAGAAGGCCGAGTTAAAGCGCTATGTGGCCTATGCTACAGTAGTCGATAAGCTGCTTGATAAAGCCAAAATCACCGAGATGCTGAGAGATAAAGAAGCAAAATAACAAACAGGGCAAAAAAAGGAGAGATCATGAATTATATTCCTTATGTAATTGAGCAAACGGGACGCGGAGAAAGGTCTTATGATATTTATTCACGCTTGCTGAAAGATCGCATTATTTTCTTAGGCTGCGAAGTAAATGATGTTGTCGCTAATTTGATTACGGCTCAGTTATTGTTTTTGGAAAGCGAAGATCCGGAAAAAGATATCCATTTTTATATTAACTCTCCCGGTGGTTCAGTAACGGCGGGCATGGCTATTTATGATACCATGCAATTTATCAGCGCCGACGTTTGCACCTATTGCTTAGGGCAAGCAGCTAGCATGGGTGCTTTATTACTTGCTGCCGGTGCCAATTCTAAACGTTATTCTTTGCCCCATGCACGCATAATGATTCACCAGCCGATGGGCGGTTTTCAGGGGCAGGTGTCCGATGTGGAAATTCATGCTGAAGAGATGCGCCGTATGAAGCGTGAATTAAATCAAATACTTTCATCGCACACAGGCAAGTCTGTAGAAGAGGTTACCAAAGATACAGATCGCGATAACTTTATGTCACCTGAAGAAGCGAAGAAGTATGGCATCATTGATAGTGTTGTAGTACACAGACCGAAAGTTGCTAAGTAATTAACGCAGCACAAACCATAAACCAGTGGGATAATTAAACCTTGATGCGGTGGTTGGCTAAGTCTTAACCATCGGTTATATTAGGCGGAGATTTTTATAACTTTTATCTGTTTATAGGTTATGCCCGGATAGCTACTTAGTAATAACGAATTCGGTATAGCAGAGACGAGAGGTGTTTCGTGACAAAGAGTGCGGACAGAGGACACAACACATTAGAATGCAGCTTTTGCGGTGCGAGTCAGGATCAGGTGCGTAAACTTATCGCCGGTCCCGGAGTCTATATATGTGACCAGTGTATTGATCTTTGTAACGATATCATCGTTGATGGGGCCGAAGAAGAGAAGGGTGCTGCGACTAAGGGCTCAAGTATTCCCCGGCCAAAGGAAATTCGTGATTTTCTAGACGACTACGTAATTGGCCAAGATGCAGCCAAAAAAATATTGGCCGTTGCCGTTTATAATCATTACAAACGCATCGAAGATGCGAGTAATAAGAAAAGTAAAAACGATGTCGAGCTTTCCAAGTCCAATATTTTGCTGATTGGACCCACAGGCACAGGTAAAACTTTATTGGCGCAGACTTTAGCTCGTATGCTGAATGTGCCATTTACCATTGCTGACGCTACCAATTTAACTGAAGCCGGTTATGTTGGCGAAGACGTGGAAAATATAATTCTAAATTTACTTCAAACTTCAGATTATGATGTGGAAAAAGCGCAACGCGGTATAGTTTATATTGATGAGATAGATAAGATATCCAAAAAATCGGAAAACCCGTCGATCACGAGAGATGTTTCCGGTGAAGGCGTGCAGCAGGCCTTATTGAAAATTTTAGAGGGAACAAAGGCAAGCATTCCACCAAAAGGTGGACGTAAACATCCGCAGCAGGAATTCTTACAGGTTGATACTTCCAATATTCTATTTATATGCGGTGGTGCTTTTATGGGTATGGATGATATTATTAAAAGGCGAAATTCCGGTTCGACTATGGGCTTTAGTGCTGTTGCTAAGCCAAAGAAAAATGCGATGAAGAAGAGCTTAGATATTCAACCCGGTGACCTGCTCAAATTCGGTTTAATCCCTGAATTTATCGGTCGTTTGCCGGTGATCGCTGCTTTGGGTGAATTAAAAGAAGACGCGCTAATGAAGATTCTTACTGAGCCGAAAAACGCGATTATCAAGCAGTATCAGCGTTTATTTGAGATGGAAGGAGTTAGACTTAAGGTTACGGAAGGCGCGGTTGAAGCTATTGCCAAGCAGGCTTTGGAAAGAAAGCTTGGGGCGCGTGGTTTGCGTTCCATCCTTGAAGACTTAATGCTTGACCTGATGTATGAAATACCTTCGCAGGATGATATAAAAGAAGTGGTTGTCTCCGAAGATACGATTACCAGGGGAGAGCAACCACTTGTCGTTTATGCGCATCAGGCTGAGTCAGCTTGATAGCTACCGCCCGCAAATTAAGCGGCAACATTTAATAAAGCGTTCGCACCTTTTTTATTCGGGTGTTTTTCGTAATTCTCAGATTCGTTCTGGCGAGTGTTATCCTTGGTCAATTCGACAGAATCGATAATCAGCAGATCTTCCGTTTCTTTGATTGTTTCTTTGTGCGTCCGAGAATTATTGGTTATGCGTTTATCGTTGACAACGCGTGGTTTTTCAATAGGATTTATATACATAACTTTACCCCTCCTTGGATAAATTTACTTGCACTACTCCGTGTGACTACTGCTTAACTTTTTATCTCCATTAAACATCATGTACTACCATTGCATTTATTATCGGCAAAAAATGGCTAATGTTAAAGTAATTTTCTATAAATTAGCCACTTTAAATATTTTAAGTGATCTAGTTTTTGCACATTCAAAGATCTCAAGCTAAGACCCTGTAAATATTAGCCGGATTTTATCAGATCTTTAATTAGGTATTGGGCGTAAGTGGAAACCGTACTGTCAAGTTCATACAGATGATAACCGATAGAATCACTAAGGTTTTAATATATAGTTGAGGTTTGGCTATGTTTAGAGAAGATATTGCGTTGTTTACGGTCTATGATGACCATGTTTCTTATGATACCGCCGAGGGAGAAAGAAGCTTGATGCGCGCTATATTAAAGAGCGCCATGGATGATATGAATAGATCGGGTTTATTGCGACGTCAGGCGATAGAGTTCTTCAATCACTTTGATGATAATTATTTATATTCTTTTATATCAATTTGTCGCCATTTGGACCTATGTCCTTATACAATTCGTTATTTAGTCGGGCTAGGCGTGCGTCATCCTTTTGCCCAGCAATTAACTGAAAGAAAGCTAAAAATAGCTGCCTAGAGTAGTCCTTAAGTTAACTTAGCAATTGATTACTTAAAGAAATGAGCGCCTGGCGGGTGTCACAGGGCTTTGAGCAGTCAGTGGTGCTCTGCTGCAAGAATGCTCTTAACTGCTCTTGGTGTTTAAGAGCGTGCTTAAGTTCTGCGTTCTGTTCTCCACCCAAGGCCATGAGTTCGTCGGCATTTTGTAAGGTTTGCCAGTGACGAAGAAAATTAAGTACGGCCTGGTGCTGTTCTCTATCCATTAATTTATTAGCTAGACGAGAAAGCGAGGAGAGGGGATCAATAGCAGGAAAATGACCGCGCTCAGCAAGGTCTTTTCTTAAAATAAAATGTCCGTCTGTAAGACCTTTAATTTCATCGACCATCGGATCTTCGTCGAGATCGGAGGATAATAGAACAGTATATAATGCTGTAACAGAACCACTTTGAGTGACCCCGGCACGTTCAATTAAATCAGGTAAGTCGGCAAATACAGACGGTGGATAACCGCGTCGCACAGGTGTTTCTCCACTGGCGATGCCCACCTCACGATAGGCTCGGAAAAGTCGAGTTAAAGAATCGATTTGCAGGAGAACGTTTTTTCCTTGCTGGGCATAATATTGGGCAAGGCGAGTTGCCGTGTGTGCGGCGGTTATACGGCTTAAAGCTGACTGATCAGAGGTTGAAACAACGCCGATTGTCTTATGTTTTGCGTTGTCGTTAAGATCGCCTTCAAACATTTCAACAACCTCACGCCCACGTTCGCCGATGAGAGCAATTATGTTTATGTTCGCTGCCGAGTAATTGGCAATTTGTGACATCAATGTGGATTTGCCAACGCCGGGCTCAGCAAATATTGCTATACGTTGTCCATAGCCGATACTAAGTAGTCCATCAATTACGCGCAAACCCGAAGCAAACTGTTTTTTTATTATTCCACGATCAAAAACTGCCGGAGGTGTTGCCGCGGCGCGCAGATCAATCAAATCATTTCTTTCATAGGCTATTGGCGCAGTGTATTTTTTTACTATATTTCCCAGTGGATCGATAACAGAACCAAGCAAGTTAGCTGAGTAGAAAGAAATATTGTTTTGGCAGGCAAAATAAAGTGGGGTTTTAGGAAGGATGCGCGCGCGATTAGTAAAGAGCGAAAGCGAATAAATATCATTTTCATAAGCTACCACTTTTGCTTGGGCAAAGGCGGTTCCAGACTCACTAGTTAATAGGGGTTGAACAGGAATACTGACAATATCGCCAAGGGTTAATCCGGTGGCTGTCGCACGTAACATATTGCCATTCATGGCAATAACACTGCCCACGGGAGGCAAAGGATACTGCTGGTTCATGCTAAACCTGTTCGATTATATACCATTACAAAAAAGTAAATTAACTTTTAGACTGACATTTAATTATCGTAAGATTTTGGAAAACTGTGTCAAAATAGTTTGGATTGCTTCTGTCGATAGCAAGCAGGAAATGAACTATCGATGTTGGTTAGTATGCGTAATAGGCTAGTTTAATTAGAGTTTTTTTCTTAAGTTTTATTTAGGTATCCGTTCACGACTTATACTGAGTTTCTATATAAAAGCTCCAGAGGGGGGCAAGTTTTGCGAAGCAAAACTCTGGGGGGACAGAGACTAAGCCTTAGTGGTTATTATTGCTGGCAGAATAACGGTGAATTACCGAGAAGTCGATCAAATCGGGCGCTAGTGGTTGATATTAAGGCAGCATTTGCAAAAAATCGTGAAGTTTATGGTAGTCCGCGGATAACGCAATATCTAAATC
>JADZAE010000077.1 GCA_020852715.1 Deltaproteobacteria bacterium | reverse complement strand
TCGCTTCTACTACCTCCAGCTTGAGCGCCTCGCTATAATTGCCATAACTTCTTATGTTTTTTATGCCGGTTACAGTATCCATCTCTTTTCCACTCCAAATACTGTCAACCTATTTCAGGACAAGACACGGGCTCTAGTTTGGCGCCCCAGTGGCGTCGCTATCTAGGTAATTATCCCCATTTCGATAACAATCCACAGATCTCTCGCATGCGACAAATAAAGGCTGGGGTAGATTATCCATGCTATACCAATCCCAACCAGAACATTTATCCGGCTCTAAAAGCTGAGCTTCTCCTTCCTGCCAGTCTGCTACGAGGCCAATATGGACATAATGCTTTGGCGCATAATCAAGCAAATTAAGTAAGAACTGAAATCTTATATTCGTAACTTTAATCCCGGTCTCTTCAGCTATCTCTCTGATCGCACAATGATGAAATGACTCCATATGCTCAAGATGCCCGCCGGGAAATGCAAACTCCCTATCGCCATGGGAACTTCTGCGCTTACCCAGTAGGATCTTTCCATCTCTAAATATCATTATCCCAATCCCGACTTTTGGTTTCTGATCAATAGGCATCACCAATCTCCTTATTTTTCATGTTTGCTGTAAGCAGATCAAAGACTCTTTATTCGCCCCGATTTCTTTTGCCTGAACTTTAAGCACGCGGCCGATTTTAATATTCTTGGCACTGGCGGCGGGGCTAACTGCGCAGCTGGCGTATTCGCGGCTTGTGCCGAGTATGTGCCCGTCGGGTGTTATCCTTTCGACTATAATTTCCATTTCTGTGTTAAGTTTGCTTTTTAAGTAGTCGCTGCGCCGCTCGACGCTTAGCGCGCGCCATGTTTGCGCACGCTCACGGCGCTTGTTGAGCGCTATGCTGCCGCTTAGGCGCGTGGCCGGCGTGCCTTGTCGTTCTGAGTAGGGAAATACGTGCAGGTAACTTAACGGTAGCTCCTTAAAAGCGGTGAGCTGCTCATTTAGAATGTCGTCTGTCTCCTGCGGAAAGCCACAGATCAAATCGGCGCCAAGACAAAGGCCTTTAATTTTAGCAGCCGCATAACTCACCGCCTCAATTGCCTCAGTCATGGTGTAGCGCCTGTTCATAAGCTTAAGCATCTTATTGGAAAACGACTGAAAGCAAACATGCAAATGCTCGCAAACGAGATTGGAAGAGGCAATAAAATCAATGAGCCCGGCTGAAACATCATTGGGATCGAGCGAGCTTATTCTGATGCGCGGAGAAACCTTTGCCTTTTTCATGGCTCGCAAAAGCCCCAGCAAAGATTCTTCCCGCTCTGCGCCAAAACCTCCAAGATGAGTTCCGGTAAGAACAACTTCATCATAGCCAATTTTGCCTAGAGTTTTTATTTCTTCCACCACCTGCGCTGTGGGTTTGGCCCGAGAATTCCCGCGGGCGCTGGGCACAATACAAAAGGTGCAAAGATTATCGCAGCCGTCTTGGATGCGCAGATGAAAGCGCGCCCGCGGTGCCAGCCCCTGCGCGGCGGTGCCCGGAGCCGGAGTGCTCTTAGAAAGCGGCGCTAAGTCCTCTTTGAAATTTGAGCCAAGAGAAACTAAGTCGTTCCCGGGCGCAGGAATGTTTTTCCCAAGTATAGCAGCGAGCACTTCGGACTTTCTGGAGGTTCCGATAATCGCATCAGCTAAACAAGCCTCTGGGCAATCTTTAAAACCAACCTCGGCCATGCACCCCGTTACTACTATTCTAGCTGTGGGATATTTGAACCTGAGATTTTTTACAGTTCGCCTCGCTTGAACATCTGCCCCATTGGTGACAGTGCAAGTGTTAAGGACATAGACATCGGCGTGTTCATTGAAATCCAAGCAGGTGATGCCATACTCGAGGGCCGCTGTTTGCAGGTCCATGGTGTCGGCAAAGTTGCTGCGGCAACCGATGGTGGAAAAGGCGACTTTTAAATGATCTAAGTTCTCAGACGACATGTTATACTAATCTTATCAATGAGTTACAAAATTGCCTAGCGGCTTGCGCTGTTTATGGCGCAATTTTAATTGCATTTCAAGTTAGGGGGTTTGCCATAATAAATGTAGTTTTGGCTTGTTTTAGAGAGTAAAATTCAATCTGCAATAGGCTCGAAATATAAAGATATAGCAGCTTTAAGTCGTCTAATTATATATGGCAGGAGCTATTACATCATCAATTGCGCCTCAGGCGAGTATTGTCGTTTCTAGTCATCAGGCGGCAACTGCTAAGCCTCAAGCGGCGCCACACGCAGGGCAAGCCCTGCAAGGGCAGAGTAGCGCGTTGAGCCAAGCTTCGACGATTGTAACACTCAGCGGAAATACCAAGCGTCGCGGCGCTAGTTCCGGAACAGCTGAAAATAGAGCTCTCGATGCTTCGTTTGAAAAACAAGAGATTCAGGATCAAAAGGCCGAAACAAAAGAAGGAGGGGAGGAGGGAGGAAAAGGTCAAGCGTCGGGGACTTTGGTTAATATTGAAGCCTGAGTAGTCATAGGTAAGTTGAATGCCTATCTTGCTAAGTTCTTACAAATAATCTACCAACAAATCAAATAAATATTTTTCATCTTCCTTCTCCGAGTCAGTTAATATTTATATGTCAGTAATTGATTTTAAATTTCTGGTCGCGTGAAGGGTTGTTAATATTGGGTAGAATTGGAATTTTGTTTCTCAGGTATGTTTTACTTAAGAAGCAAACTGGTCGAAAGGTTTTGTCGCAAACATTTTAAAAGAAAGGCGGTGCTTAACTCATGGAGAGCTCAGCTCAGGCAATGGATTATCCAATGGATTCAAGGTTGAGGTATCTTAATGTCGTTCTTTTTTCTTTGCCTCAATTTGTAAATCTAGTTGAAGTTATTGATTGGGAGCGAAATAATCTGGCAGGAGGCAGGATTTTCAGGAGGAAAAACGTTCTCGCTTTCCCCGGGGTGAGCGAAGATGAGCGAATGCGCGCATTCTTTGTGCCGCGGGAATTGCGTCCTTTTAAGGATATCTTGATGGTGGAATGTGCCGAATATGGAGGCCTTAGCAGAACATATTATGAACAATATGATGTGTTCGGGCGGGCAACTATTATTTGTGACGTGGAAGGAAAACCACTAATCCCCACTGTCGTTCCTCAGAATATGAAAGGTGGAAAAACTGCGATTTTTCAGTTTTAGGTGGGGCACCTTTTTGTGTGGTTCAAGCACTGTGTGGCGCAACGGGTAAACAAGTTGGCCTGATTGAGCTATGTACCTCCGCTTTTGATAAAACGAATCTTTTTGTTTGGATCATAGCGAGAAGGTCTGTATTCGTTTCGGGGGATCTCCAGGGTAAGTATGCTTGTTTTGCTCCGGCTTTAGCCGCGGCAATTCAAAGGTGCTTTGTGCCATTCCCGGGAAAACCGGCTTACACGGCAGGAATTCCTGTTTCATGGGATTAAGCAATAGGCGGGGAACAACAAAATTCCCCGCATTTTATTTTTTTGAGACCAGCTGCTTTTCTTATCTACTTTAGATCAACCCTTGCGTTTTTTTGATAAAGTAATCCCTTTTAACGCCGTGGCCAGTTGCGGAAAAAATTCTTGTCGAAAGCTACTCTTGCGCCAACAAAGCGCAATGCTTCGATTGTGACCTCCTTGCTTAAAAGGGAGATAAGATAGGTGTTTATCTTCGTTTCTGATGGCTAACTCCGGAATGATGGTCAATCCTTCGCCGGCGATAACCATATTGCGCAAAGTTTCTAAACTTGCTGCGCGGTAATTGTGACTCTCGCTAATCCCATACTCAGTGCAAAACTTCAGTGCTTGACCACGTAGACAGTGCCCGTCTTCAAGCAGCATCATTCCCTGGGCGACGATATCGTCAGCCTTTATAGTTTTCTTTTTACTAAGCTTGTGTTGGTGCGGTAGAGCTAAATAAAACGGCTCGGTAAATAGCGGGCAGATAGTGAAGTCCGGTTCTTCTATGGGCAAGGCTAAAGCGGCGCAATCTATTTTGCCGGTTTTTAGTTTTTCAATCAGAACATGAGTTTTTTCTTCAATTAATTGTAAATGCAAAGCGGGGAAGGTTTTTTTGACGTAGGGAATAATTAGAGGAAACCAGTATGGGGCGAGCGTGGGGAATGCGCCTAATTTTAATTCTCCCGCAAAGGGATCTTTAGCTTGTTTGGCAAGCAGCTTAATTTCGCTGCTCAGTTGTAGTATCTGCTCAGCGTGGGCGATAATTTTCTGTCCGATGGCAGTGGAAATAAGTCGCCGCTTGCTGCGTTCGAATATCTGCACATCGAGCTCCTCTTCGAGCTTTTTTAACTGAATGCTCAGCGTGGATTGACTGACGTGGCAATTACTCGCCGCTCGCACCATAGAGCCGCTTTTGGCAATCTCTTTAATGTATTCTAAATCTCGTAAATTCATAACCTGCCTTTTTTAAGTATTGATAATATCAAAGAAGATAATAAAGACAATATATTTTACTAATATATATAATCCTGGCATAAGCTCGGTCCTGGAAGTTTAATAAATATCAAAAATATTGGAGAAAATTATGATTGGCGTAGGTGAAAAGTTTCCTAGTTTTAAGGTCCAAGCTACTGTTTCTACAGATATTAAGAGCGCTTTTAAAGATATCGCCAATGAGTCTTACAAAGGCAAGTGGTTGGTGGTGTTCTTCTGGCCCAAGGATTTCACATTTGTTTGCCCGACAGAAATTGCCGAGTTTGGCAAAATGAATAAAGAGTTTACTGACCGTGATGCGCAAGTTTTAGGTGCCAGCATCGATACGGAATTTGTTCACCTCGCTTGGAGACAGAATCACAAAGACTTAAACGCACTTCCTTTCCCGATGCTTGCCGATGTCAAGCGCGAGCTATCAAATGCCTTGGGAATTTTAGATCCTGAAGCCGGAGTATCTCAGCGGGCTACTTATATCGTGGATCCTGAAGGCATAATTCGCTTTGTGATGGTTACTGATCTTAGCGTTGGCCGTAATGTAAAAGAAGTGTTGCGCGTTTTAGATGCCCTACAAACAGACGAGCTCTGTCCCTGTAACTGGCAAAAAGGCGAAGATACAATAAAGGTTGGCTAAGGCAAAGATGGAGGTAATTATGTCAAATGCATGTAGTTGTGGTTGTGGCAATAAAGACATGAATCTCGAAAAGCTTCGGGATCGTCTACCGGATTTTGCCAAAGATATTAAGCTTAATTTAAGCAGCATATTTTGCACTGATGGTTCGCCTGATTTAAGTGAGGAGCAGATTAAAAGTGTGGCCTTAGCATCTGCTTATGCCACTAAAAATCCCACAGTGATTATGGCTATAGAAGGTGAGGTTTCGGCTTCGTTGTCTGCAGAAACAAAGCAGGCGGCAAAAGCGGTAGCGACCATCATGGCTATGAATAATATCTATTATCGCTTTTTGCATTTGCTCGGCGACGATGAAGTGCGCAAGCTTCCGGCTAAGATGCGTATGAATATTATTGCTAATCCCGGAGTCGAGAAGCGCGAGTTTGAGCTGATGAGTTTAGCTGTTTCTGTTTTAAATGGCTGCGGGATGTGCATAGAGGCACATGCGCGCCAGCTTACCGAGCAGGGACTTAGTAAATTGGCTGTGCAATCAACCGCTCGCATCGCTGCCGTAGTGAATGCTGCTGCCCAAGCAGTAGAGCTGATGTGATAGGCGCTGTCCTGATTGGGCTAAAGATGGGGCAGGTAGCCTTCCTTAGCTTTTCTTATATTAAGCTATAAGCCATTGGCTAATTTGTAGGGCTTTGAGCTTATAAAATTTCGCCTATCCTTAAATAATAGTCCCCTTAAGCACGTCTGTTAAGCATGGGCGCGGCATAATAGCACTGCCTTATTGGTCTAAACTTAAGGGCGCAATGACTGCAAAACTTCTTAAAAGTCGGCAATTGATTTTAGTGGCAACGTTTGCGCTGCTGCTGGGCTTTGCCTCGCGGGCACTTGCACTATGCGCTTGTGTAGAGCGAAGTGAGAGCAAGGCTCATGACTGCTGTCATCATAACAGCAGTCCAAAACCTTTCCAATGTCACGATGACGCCGCGCAGTCCAGGCAGCTTTCTGATTCTTGCAAGACTCTATGTGAACTTGCCTCCCCGGTTAATCAAAACGCTTTATTGCAGGCGCCCACATTTCGAGGGTCGAACTATAAGTATGATCATAGCCGGGATTTATCTTTAATAGCTAATCGTTTAATAGAGCCGAGTATATATTTCCCTACTTTACATTCTCGGTTAGAAACAAAATTTATTTTCAGCGCTGTATTTGAGCAATCCCTATTTTCTCGCGCCCCGCCTACTGTCTTCCTCTTCTAATTTACTTTGTTAAAATTTTATTAAAATAATTTATTCAGGAATAATTTTATGTATACGATAAAAATGGCATTGTTTGCCGTGCTATTACTTGCTTTAATGTCCAGTTATGCGCCTCAGGTATTTGCTGAGTCCGGTGAAGGTTCGGCGGGAAATATAGTTTGTGGGTGCAAACAGGGAAATGATTGTAGTTGTGAAAAGCTTTGTGCTTGTGGCGAGGCTCAGGTAAGTGGATGTGGAAAAGATAAACATGACTCTTTCTCTACATGCGCTAGTCAAGGTGAGGCAAAATGTATGGGAACAAGGCCCAGTGAGTTTGGCCACCGCAAGTGAGTGATGCCCAGAGTTATTAAGTAAAAAACAATAAGGATAGAAAAATATGAAAATATTAAAATCAATATACATGACAGTAATTATGCTTCCTTTGCTTGTTGCTTGTAGTGCGACAAGCCCAACTCCCGAAGGCACTGCTAGCGTAGTGCCTAAGTGCGCCTGCGGGGCAGAATGTAAATGCGCACAGTGCGGGATGGACGCAGGCGCTTGCTGGTGCGAAAATTGTAAGTGCGAAAAGTGCCAGAAGAAAGAAGCTGCCGCTGCTCCTGCATCGGAAAAGCCAAAAAGCTGTTCTTGTGCGCATCACAAATAATGATTAACAGCAATTGATGTGGCTAGGGGCTGTTGCTACCTGAGTCTTATACACAATTGGCGGTTAACGGTATTTTGTTGCCTTTGAAAAATATAGCGCTGGCGTTGCAAATGTCGGCGATAATGTGCGACTAAGCAGCCAACCATCGCGTGAGTGTGCGCCGGAAGCGACCCACTTTGTCCGCTTCGCTTCCAAAGAGGGGTGCGCGTTCCACAGGCGCCGCAAATATTATGGGCATCATAGGTGCTTGCGCTGGGGAATTTTAAGCAAAGCATTTGATGGATTTGTGGATAAGACTCAGGCTGTTTATAGCCCCGTTTTTATTATTTCGTTTATCCCTTTGCATTATTGATAGAGCTTCGCTAAAGGCCTTTCTGTAAAAATTTAGCATTAGGCAAATCTGTATGATGAGATTAAATGAGGGCAATATCGCCTCAAAGCATAGTGCCGCCTTCGCTGTCGTCGTGGCGGCTTTAGGGTATTTTGTTGATATTTATGATTTGGTCCTATTTTCGATAGTGCGTGTACCAAGTTTAAAAGGGTTGGGTTATAGCGGCGACGAGCTGTTGCAAGTAGGTATTAGTCTGCTTAATGCTCAGATGATCGGAATGCTTATTGGTGGCATTTTGTGGGGCATTATGGGGGATAAAAAGGGCAGGGTGTCTGTGCTCTTTGGTTCAATCTTGATGTATTCGTTAGCCAATATTGCCAATGGTTTTGTTCAAGGCGCAACCAGCTATGCAGTTTTACGTTTTATTGCCGGAGTAGGTTTGGCCGGGGAGCTGGGAGTGAGTGTTACTTTGGTGGCTGAGTCTATGCCCAAAGAAAAGCGCGGCTGGGGAACGACGATTATCGCCACGGTTGGTGTGATGGGGGCCGTCGTTGCAGGGTTGGTTGTCGATAAGTTTTCTTGGCGTAACGCCTATTTTATTGGGGGAGCCATGGGTCTCTTACTCTTAGTGCTTCGCTATTATGTTATTGAGTCAGGCATGTTTTGTAAGATGAAAGAGACGACAGTTAGTCGAGGCAATTTTTTGTATTTATTTTCCAACAAAGAGCGTTTTAAACGATATTTAAACTGCATTGTGGTAGGGGTCCCCAGTTGGTTTGTCGTGGGAATACTTGTTACTTTTTCGCCGGAGATAACTCAAGCCTTGGGCGCTCCTGAGTTGGTAAATGCTGGAACTGCGGTTATGTATTGTTATGCCGGGCTAGTCATAGGAGATCTAAGCAGTGGAGCATTAAGCCAGTATGTCAAGAGCAGGAAGTTACCAATTTATTTATTCTTAACAATAACTGCTATCAGTTGTCTGGTTTATTTGAACATCCCACATAGTAGTGCATTACTAACCTACATTGTCTGTCTGTGCATGGGAGTGGGAATTGGTTATTGGGCTGTATTTGTGATGACGGCTGCTGAACAGTTTGGCACAAATTTGCGGGCTACTGTAACAACCACTGTGCCCAATTTTGTTCGCGGCGCGGTAGTTTTACTAACTTCATTATTCCAGTATTTAAGGCCCCAATATGGAATAATAACAGCTGCCTATTTGGTTGGTGCTTTCTGCTTGTTCTCCGCATTCTACAGCGCCTACCGTCTAAATGAATCTTTTCATAATGATTTAGAGTTTGTTGAGGAATAAAGTTTAAAATCAAAATAATAATAAAAAGAAACGGGGAATTATGGGTGATCGCGACATCATTTTTTCAATGACCAATGTAAGTAAGGTTTTTGCTCCACAGAAAACAGTGCTTAGAAATATTCATTTATCGTTTTTCTATGGGGCTAAAATCGGCGTGCTGGGGCTTAACGGCTCGGGAAAATCTTCGCTGTTAAAGATCATTGCCGGATTGGATAAGAACATTGAAGGCCAAGTAGTGTTTTCCAAGGACTATTCCATCGGCCTTTTGGAACAAGAACCGCAGCTGGACCCGAAAAAGACAGTCAAGGAAGTAGTCGAGGAAGGAACAAAAGAAATTGTCGATTTGCTAAAAGAGTTTGAAGAGATAAATGCCAAGTTCGCCGAAGAAATGAGCGCTGATGATATGGAAAAGCTTATCGAGAGACAAGGACAAGTGCAAGAGAAATTAGATCATCTTGATGCTTGGGAACTGGATACCCGTTTAGAGAAAGCTATGGATGCGCTTCGTTGTCCGCCTGCTGAGGCCTTGGTGGCCAATCTTTCCGGTGGCGAAAAGCGTCGCGTGGCTATGTGTCGTTTGTTGCTTCAGCAGCCGGACGTGTTGCTACTAGACGAGCCCACTAACCACTTAGATGCTGAGTCTGTAGATTGGCTAGAGCAGCATTTGCAGCGCTATGCAGGCACTGTAATTGCGGTAACTCACGATAGATACTTTTTAGATAATGTTGCCGGTTGGATTTTGGAGCTTGACCGCGGCGAGGGCATACCGTGGAAAGGTAATTACTCCTCTTGGTTAGATCAAAAGCAAACGCGCTTAGCGCAAGAAGAAAAGAGTGAATCTAAGCGCCAGAAGACTTTAAAGCGCGAATTGGAATGGGTGCGCATGTCGCCAAAAGCAAGGCAAGCAAAATCAAAAGCGCGTATCAGTGCTTTTGAAGCGCTATATGCTGAAGAGGGAAAGCAAAAAGAAGAAAAGCTAGAGTTATATATTCCGGCCGGCCCACGCTTGGGGAGTAAAGTTGTTGTGGCAAACGATGTGAGTATAGGCTTTAACGATCGTTTGCTTTATGACAATTTGAGCTTTTCTTTGCCGCAAGGCGGTATAGTGGGGGTTATTGGCGCCAATGGCGTCGGTAAAACGACACTATTTAAGTTAATAGTCGGCAAGCTTCAGCCGCTTAAAGGTTCGCTGGAAGTAGGGGAGACAGTGAAGATTGGGTATGTTGATCAAGAGCATGATGATCTCGACCCCAATAAGTCTATTTATGAGATGATTTCCGGAGGGCTTACCAATATTACGCTAGGCGGGCGCGAGGTAAATGCCCGCGGCTATGTGAGCCGTTTTAATTTTAATGGCCCTGATCAGGAAAAGAAGGTGGGCGTGCTCTCCGGCGGTGAGCGCAATCGCGTGCATTTAGCTATCACTTTGAAGCAGGGGGCAAATTTACTTTTGCTCGACGAGCCGACAAATAACTTAGATGTAAATGCGCTCCGCGCCCTGGAAGAAGGTTTAGAAAACTTTGCCGGCTGTGCAGTGGTTATCACCCATGATCGTTGGTTTTTAGATCGAGTGGCCACGCATATTCTGGCCTTCGAAGGCGACTCTCAAGTTTTCTGGTTTGAAGGAAATTACTCCGAGTATGAAGAAAATCGGCGTCAACGAATGGGAACAGAGGGGCCAAAGCGAGTGAAATATCGTCCCTTAGTATAGAGAGCAGTTGTATTATCGGCAAAGCTAACGTGCGATTATAGCTATAAAAATTCTACGCCTAGATGGCGACAGTACCTTCAAAGGCGATGGCAGCCGGGCCTGTTTTGTATATGTGATTGTCATCGGCCCAAGTGATTTGTAGATCTCCGCCCAACAGTCGAATTTTAACGCTGCGCTCAATGAGACCATTTAGGACACAAGCAACAACTGAAGCGCAGGCGCCTGTGCCACAGGCCAAGGATTCACCGCTGCCACGCTCCCAAACGCGCATCCAGATTTCGTTACGGCTGATAACTTCAATAAACTCAACATTAGTGCGCTTGGGAAATAAAGAGTGATGTTCAATTTTTGGCCCTCAGTTAATGACGTGTTCATCTGTTATTTTATCAACGACAAAAACGGCGTGAGGATTGCCCATAGATACACAGGGCATCTTTAGGGCATTGCCGGCAATTTTAATCGACTCATCAATTACTTTTTCTTTATCGATATTCACCGGGATTTCTCTGCCCTTAAGAATTGGTGTTCCCATATCAACCTTTACTGAGCGCACGATGTTATCGTTTAGGTCTAGGTGTAGCACCTTAATGCCGGCTTTAGTTTCCAGGTTGATTATTTGTTTATCGGTCAAACCTTTTTCATAAACAAATTTAGCAATGCAGCGCACGGCATTACCGCACATTTCGGCCTCGGAGCCGTCAGCATTAAACATACGCATGCGAAAATCGGCGATCTCTGAGGGCAAAATCAGCACAATGCCATCGCCGCCAACGGCAAAATGTCTATCGGATAATTTGATGGCTAATTGTTCCGGATTTTCGAGCTCGTTTTTGCTGCAATCGAAATAAATATAATCGTTACCGGCTCCATGCATTTTGGTAAAAGTGAGTGTTTTCATAAACTGCACTCATTTAAAATAGACTGAGCTAATTGCTCATGGTTGAGCGCTTTTCTAGCTAACTTTGCTTGGCCATCGATGACGATAATCTCAGTGGGCATTGGGCGCATATTGTAGATTCCGCCCATGGCGTAGCAATAAGCACCGGCATTTTGAATGGATAAAATATCACCTTCTCTTATTTCTGCTAGCGCTCGATTAGTGGCAAAGCGATCACCCGTCTCGCAGATATTTCCGCACACGTCATAGACTTTCTCCGTCCCCTGGGGGTTAGAGAGATTCTCAATATGATGATAGGCATCATAAAACATCGGTCTGATTAGTTGAGGAAAACCTGAATTGCAGCCGGCGATCAAGCGCCCTTTATTATTTTTAAGTGTATTAATTTGCACCAACAAATAACCGGCCTCGGCGACCAAATATTTACCTGGCTCAAAAAAGAAAGAAAGCTCACGACCAAACGTTTGGCAGGTGCTATTAAACATCGCGGTAGCTGTTTTGCCAAAGCCCAGGTAATCAATGCGCTCTTCATTAGGGTGATAGGAGACACCGAAACCACCACCAAAGTCCACGAATTCAAGCTCTGGGAAATTCTCTTTGCGGGCTAAGGCCAGTGTGTTGGACATAGCTTGTAAATATTTTTCCATCTCTTTTATGCCGGAGCCGGTATGCTCATGAAGGCCAACAACGTGCAGCTGATGCTTCTTTACCAGCTCTTTTGCCTGTTCTAGGTCTTCAAGCAAAATACCGAATTGTGTTAAATCCCCTCCCGTCATTATTTTTTCATGGGCCCCGGCCACGACAGCCGGATTGAAGCGCAAACAAATTCGACTGCCGGGGAAATTTTGACCATACCGATTAAGTTCCGATAGCGAGCCGATATTGAACAATATGCCCTTGTCGTGCACTAGCTGCATATCATGATCAGTAAAACTGTTGGCGGTAAAAAGCATTTGCTCCGGTTGAAAACCCAGCTTTAAGCAAAACAAACACTCAGCTGGGCTCACGGTGTCTATGCGTGCACCCAATCCCAGCAATAACTTTAGTATGGCCGGATTATAATTAGCCTTCATCGCATAATAGATTTGCAATTTGGGGTAAGCGATGAATTTGTATAGTTCTTGGTAACGCTGTTTAATTAAATCCCCGTTATATACATACAGGGGAGTACTATAGGTTTTTGCGAGATCAAGTAAAAGTTTATTTGATAAATGCATATGTGTCTTTAGTTAAACCCATCGCTAACGAATTTTGAACGAAGTGAAGATTTCATTAGCGATGGGGTTATTCTTATGTCGATAATACATTAAATAAGCAGCGGCCAAACACAGGGTGCTAAGCATGACAAATAAAGCTCCGCCGAGCTTGACCATCTGATAGAATGAAATACGTTCTTTGGTTGATTTAATTTTTTGGTTTAATTTATCCTGTGCCGGGGAACTCATTTTTAGTTTACGAAAGGGTGAGCTAATTTCGCCGGCAATATGATTTTTGAGTTCGTCTTGAGCAGATATTTCCGCCAAGACTTCGCTGTATTGTGAACATTTATATTCGCCGACCAAGATATTTCCTATCCCCAATGATAGAAGGAAAATGCCGGGGATAAAATATTTTGTGGCTAGAGCATGGGGCATAATAATATTGCTTACTGGATATTCGTCTCTCTTGATTACCGCATATAATGGGTTGTGAAGTTAGCGGAGGGCCGACTACCTGCCCTGCGTTCCTCATTTTGGTAACATAGCCTAAATTTTATCTGGTCTCAAGCCGGGGCAGGTGCTATGGTTTCCTTGCTGAAACCCAAATATATTACTTCTATGAAAAGTCAAAAAGGGATAGGGTCTTTTGCGATTTTGCTGACGCTACTTATTGGTGGGGCTGCTTATATTGCCGGACGGCAGATATTTCCCTTTTACTACTATTATTATGAGTTCCTCGGACAGATGGAGGCTCGTGCGCGTAAGGCCTCCGATGAAACTGATGAACAGATAAAAACTTTTTTGATTCAAAGAGCCAGAGAAATGGAATTGCCTTTAGCTAACCCAGAAAGTGATATTTCTATCTACCGGCAGGATAATAAGATCATCATTGAGGCACAATACGAAGAAGTGTTTTATGTTGATTTTGGAAAAGGCTACTCTTGGGATCTATGGTACTTCAAGTTTCACCCAAGAGTAGAACTGAAATATTAAACTACTTGGCACTATGTGCGTGGTGGCTCAGAAACACGCGCATATCATCAATCACATCAGACGTATCGGCAGCTGGCGCGTGATTTTTATCTGTGTGCCCATGATGCGCATGGCTACCATGTCCATTGTGTTGCTGACAGGCGCGAGCA
The DNA here is from genome assembly GCA_020852715.1 of Deltaproteobacteria bacterium. Taxonomy (GTDB): domain Bacteria; phylum Bdellovibrionota_C; class UBA2361; order SZUA-149; family JADZAE01; genus JADZAE01. The sequence continues at coordinate 110,735 of JADZAE010000077.1, read as the reverse complement.
AAGCGGCGCGCACGTCGATATTGTTCAAACATCGTCCGATTTTCCTCCCGCGAATCGCGACCATTGATATAAACAAAAAATAGGGTAACTACTGCACCTACGACCATTATTCCTAGGAACGTGTTAGCGATAATTGATGTTAACATAAGGCCTCCATTAAACGATTTCCCCTCCTCCTTATGTGTCTGTCCGATAGTAACACTGTCTTATTACTTAAACTATAAATTGGGCCGAAAATATTGAGAAATGTTTTGTTAGCAAAATAGCAAAGAATAGCTACTGATTTTGCTGGTCAACTAGCTCAGCTTGAGTATCAATTATACACTGCTTGAGTATATTCTCATCGGTTATGACCTGCGGATCAATGACCACAGCTAAGTGGGCGTGATGGTTGTATGTAAGCAAACTAAATCCCAACCCGTGACCGTACATCAAGGCGGGCAAGCCATAAGTAGCTACGATAGGGGCACCAGCTAAAAACTGTTGCTCGTGAGGACCCGGTATATTGGTGCAAATAAAGCTAGTTTTTTTAGCAAAAACTTGGCACAGCTTGATTTGCCAGGCGCGGGGTAAGTAACTGTTGAGTTTTCCCAAAAGGCCATAAAACCCATAAAGTCTTTTGGCTTCGATTTTATCCCAGCGAGATTTAATGACTTGAACTTGCTCAAGAATGCTATTGGGAATTAATGGTAGCTCAACAGCTACTCCGGTTAAGTGATTGCCAAGAGTATAGCGGTTAACGTGCAAACGCATATTAACCGGAATTATTGGTCGGATTGAACTAGGAGTAACATTCTTCTGAGCAAAATAACGGGTTAGGCTATTGCAAACCAGGGAAAGAAAGAGCTGGTTAAGAGAACATTTTAATGTCGCCTTGCAGGTTTTAAATTCAGATAAGGTAAAGGTAAAGGTGAGTATATGCCTTAGATTGGAGTTCCTACCGTTGATTGGACTATTTGTCCGGGAACGAAATAGTTCAGTAAGTATCGGCAAATAGGCCTTGCAATAATCAGTGAAAATTAGCTTTTTGCTTAGCGGATGACGATGTTGGACAGCTTGGGACTTCGTTTTGTCTATCGTTTTTTTATCGCAAAGTGCATTTAAAAGTTCATAGCCGCCCAGTCCATCGGCTAGGCAATGGTGAATCATTAGAAAAGCAACAGTTTTTCCTAGCCCCTGTATAAAAGCAAAACGCCAAGGCGGGATGCTGAAGTCAAAGCCATTACTGAGTAACTCTTCTGCTGTCCGTTTTAAATCTAAAACGTCAGAGGACTCAACCTGTCGGATAAACCAATGCTTAGTTAAATCAAACTTTTCTTCACATTGCCAATAATAGCCATCAAATCCGGGGCGCGGCTTTTGTTGTAAACGGGGAAAATCTGCAACCATTTGCTCAATGCGTGCAGCTAGTAATTTGAAATCAGGAACCCCATCAAGTATGCAAAACGCTGCGATGATTTGTTTCGTTGTGGGTGAATCAAGATTGACAAAGTTACAGTCTAAGGCTTCAAGAGATGTGTTCATGCCAATTAGCTGTCCTGATTAAAAATCCCATCCTAGCAAAGGAAAATAGGCATTGCATCAAATGCCGGTATTTGCTAGTTATTTACTTAACAAGTAAATAACAAGTAAATATTTTTTCATCAAGGTAGCACGATGCAGCAAGCACGCACCAAAGACGAGCAAGAATGTGAAAAGCAAATTCGTTTGCTCGTAAAAACCTTAAAGGATTTAAACCACGAAGTGCGCCGCGAAAAGCTCGCGCGAGGGGATTCGTTTCGTGTTAAAAGTGGCACTTGTCAGTTTTCCGGTCGTCGTCTGCTTTTCATCGACAGCCGTCTTCCGCTAAAGCAGCAAATTACTGTTATGCTTGATTATATTATTGACCACGAGATTGCTTTGAGTGCTGACGTTTTATCCTTACTACCTGTCAATATGCGCTCTCTCTTGACCCGAACCAACTAACTTTTTCCCATTCAATTGGATGTTAAATTTTCTACCTCTTTAGATCCGTCTTTAATGCTGATAGATATAGTAGGAATTTCCTCCTAACATTGCAGTTAATAGTAATAATTGTTAATCCAAGCGGGCTAAATTTTCAATTATTCAGGGAGCGCAGAAGTCAGCATGTTCAACTCGTTGTTTGGTTTATTTTCCAGTGACTTAGCTATCGACTTAGGAACAGCAAATACTTTAGTTTATGTCAAAGGCAAGGGGATTGTTTCCAACGAACCTTCGGTTGTAGCGGTGAGGAAAAATGGTCGTAATGGCTCACGTGTTGTAGCTGTTGGGGCAGAAGCTAAAAATATGTGTGGTCGTACTCCGGAAGGGATAGCCGCCGTTCGTCCGATGAGAGACGGGGTGATTGCCGATTTCGAGGTTACCGAAGAAATGCTGCGCTACTTTATTCGTAAAGTTCATAGCCGGCGCACATTAATACGTCCACGAGTCATCATTTGCGTGCCTTTTGGCATTACCGAAGTAGAAAAAAGAGCAGTCCGAGAATCGGCTGAGTCCGCCGGAGCCAGAGAAGTTTACTTGGTCGAGGAGCCAATGGCGGCGGCGATTGGCGCGGGTATGCCGATCACGGAGGCCGTGGGTTCGATGATTGTTGATATTGGTGGCGGAACAACAGAGGTTGCAGTTATTTCGCTCAAAGGCATTGTTTATTCAGAGTCTGTGCGTATTGGTGGCGACAAAATGGATGAAGCCATCGTTAACTATATAAAGAAAGCATATGGTTTGTCGATCGGAGAGACCACGGCTGAACGAATCAAAATATCTATCGGAAGCGCTATTACTACAGGGGAAAATCATCGTATTGAGATTCGTGGTCGTGATTTAGTTGGTGGTTTGCCGAAAACAATTAAAATTTCCGAAGAAGAAATCGCTGAGGCGCTAGCGGAGCCGGTTAAGCAAATAGTGGAAACAGTGAAGCAGGCGCTGGAAAGAACACCGCCGGAGTTAGCCTCCGATATCGTCGACCATGGGATTACACTAGTTGGCGGTGGTTCGTTGCTTCGCAATTTAGATGTGCTTTTGCGAAAAGAGACAGGGCTTCCTATTGTTCTTGCCGAAGATCCTTTGACGGCTGTTGTTGTTGGGTCTGGAACTATTCTTGATCACTTGGATGTTTATAAAGACGTAACCTTGCAATAACACCACGAGCAATGTTTGATTTCATCAAAGCGCATAAGTTATTTGTTACGACTTTACTCCTCTTTGCGCTTTGTTTTCGTCTCACCGCTTTAAGTATTAAACAGCCCGAGTTGTCACAAATAGGTGCGCGGGGTCTGGGAAAAGTAATGGCTCCATTAGAGAAGCTTCGCTTTGAAATTTTCCAAACCTTTAGTTTTTATTGGCGCCATTATTTTCATCTTGTTGGTATTGTTGAGAGCCGCGATCGTTTGTTCGCCGAAAAGAGCAGTTTGGAAGCTGAATGTCTACGCCTGCATGAATTTGAAAATGAGAATAAACGTTTGCGCTCATTACTCAACTTCCCTGATGAACCGGAAGTTCGCCAAGTGGCCGCTACTGTTATTGGGCGCAATTCTTCGAATTATACCCGTAGCGTGACAATTAACCGTGGGAGCAGCGACGGGTTGAAACCGGGCAATCCTGTTTTTGATGGTAATGCTATTGTCGGGCAAGTTATCGCATGTAGCGATCATGCGGCGATAGTTCTTTTGCTCACAGATAATACCAGCGCGATAGATGCCTTAGTTCAAGAGGGCCGCGCGCCGGGTGTTGTTGAAGGAACGATGGGGGAACACCTGATTATGCGTTATGTCAACAATGATTATACGGTGAGGATGGGAGATAGAGTTATATCTTCTGGGTTAGATGGAATTTATCCTAAAGGCAGATTGATTGGTTCGATTGTCAAAGTCGAAGAGGGGAAAACTGGAATGTTTAAGCAAATAGAGGTAGATTCCAGTGTCGATTTTGCTCGCCTGGAAAATGTTTTGGTGTTGCTAACTGCCGGACGTAAAGAAGTCGACGATTTGGAGAAGATTAATTAACCATGTTACGTGCTTTTGTTATATATGTTGCGCTGATTACATTGAGTATCTTTTTACAAGGCACTTTGCTTCCTGCGGTGAACCCTAATTTTATTGTTCCTGATTTGCTGTTAATCCTGGTGCTCATTGTTGGTTTGTATTTTCGGTCAATGGGTGGGCTATTTTCGGCCTTGCTCATCGGATTGGTAAGCGATTTTGCCGCAGCCAAATATATGGGACCCGAAGCTGCCGGATCGATTGCTGCCTTTTGGGTGGTTATTTACATTTCGCAAAAGGTGTACATTGAACATTTTTTTGGTTTGATGATTCTTGGTTTTATTGCCAGCTTTATTGATCAGCTGATCTATATTGGCATGGTCGCCACTTACAGCGCTTTTGAAACCGGCTATGGAAAACTATTTAGTGTGCTGCTGTGGCAGGCGTTTTTTACCGGCCTGCTTACGCCGCTGGTAGCTTATTTAGTTCATTTTCTTGATAGTAAAACGCGGCCCTTCTTTACTGAAAAAAGCCGCTCGTTAAGATCATACTAGTATGGCACGTTTAGGAGAGATAGAGTCTCATTATCAACTACGTATCTATGGCGCCTTGGTCGTCGCCGCATTGCTTTTTGCTTTGTTACTGGGACGCCTGTGGTATTTGCAAATTATCAAAGGCGAGTATTTTGAAGACCAATCGCGCAATAACCGAATAAGAACAATTAAGCTCACCGGGCCTCGTGGGGGTATATATGATCGCGAAGGCAGGCACTTGGTGCAAAACCGCGCACAATTTAGCATCGCTTTGATGCTTGAGGATGTGGTCGATCTTAACTCAACCTTAATGATGTTGGCTGTGGTGACTGGTCGGCCACTAGAGCAGATAAAAAGCGAGTTAAGCGCCAGTAAGAAAAAAAAGAAGCGCTTTTTTGAGCTGCAGATAGTAATCCCCGATGCTTCCAGCGACGAGGTCGCTAAAGTGAAGGCGAATGGTTATCGTTTGCCTGGTGTGGTTGTTGATGTCTCTCCTACACGTATTTATCCCAATGGTGCTCTTGCTTCTCAAGTCTTAGGCTATACCCGAGAAATTTCCGCTAAACAGCTCGAAAGTAAGTTGGAGTATGGCTACAAACAGGGCGATGTGCTGGGGCAAACAGGGATCGAGTACAGTTATGAGCAAGAGTTGCGCGGAAGGAACGGAGAGATGAAAGTTGAGGTGGATGCTCATGGCAATAAGAAAAAAGAGTTAGCAGTTGAACCCGGAGTTCCCGGTAAGGATTTATATTTGACTTTGGATATTGACATACAGAGAGCGAGCGAAGAGGCGCTGCGAGATAAGAGCGGTGCAGTTGTGGCTTTAGATGTAAAAACTGGAGAAGTACTGGCTATCGCTTCGGCTCCGACTTATGACGCTAATATCTTTTCAGGCAATGTTCTAGCTAATGATTGGCAAAGATTAACAGCCGATCCGCTGCGCCCATTAACAAACCGTGCGCTAGCCGGCACTTATCCGCCGGGCTCAACTTTTAAGCTGATTGTCGCTGTGGCAGCGCTAGCAGAAAATACTAAAATACTTCCGGAGAAGGGCGACTGGTGTCCGGGGTATTTTATGCTGGGGCGGCGTTATAATTGCCACAAGAAGGAAGGCCATGGCTTAGTCGATATGCAAAGGGCAATTGAACAATCATGTAACGTGTTTTTTTACAAATTGGGCTTAAATTTGGGCATTGAAACAATTTATAAATACGGGAGCATGTTGGGGTTGGGCTCAGTTACGGGGATTGGTTTACAGAATGAAGAATCCGGGATTATGCCCAACGGGGAATGGAAAAGGAAACGTTTTTCTAAGCCGCAGTTACAAACATGGGAGAAGTGGGACACCTTGTCGGTCTCAATTGGACAGGGCTTTTTGAATGTCACCCCGATTCAGCTAGCCAATGCCATGGCGACGCTTGTCAATGGTGGAGTGATGCGTCGCCCCTACTTAGTGAGCCATGTTGATGATCCTGATCATCGCACCAGACTTAATTTAAAATCTACATTTGAGAAAAAATTGCCGATACCTCAGGTTGCTTTGGACAAGGTTAAGGCATACGCGGAGACTGTTGTCATGGCGGAACGGGGCACGGGTAAAAAAGCTCGTGTGTCCGGGGTTAGCGTTGGCGGGAAAACCGGGACAGCACAGTATGCGTCATTAGACAAAGAAAAGAAAAAAGATGATCATGCTTGGTTCATTTCTTTTGCCCCGGTTCATGACCCGATGATCGCTTTAGCGGTCTTAGTAGAGCACGGTGGAAAAGGCGGGGTAGCCGCCGCACCGATCTCGCAGCAGGTAATGCAGGTATATTTTCGCAAAAAAGGTATGCTTATTGAAGATCCAAAAACTGTTAGCGTTGAGGGCCCTGTTGTTGACGATGAGGAAGCAATCGATTTTGAACAGGAAATGGATAGAGTAGAAGATTATGCTCTTCCCGATGAAAGAGAGAAACGAGAATAATGGCAATAATAAAGTTCAATGTTAAATTTGACTGGAAGTTACTGGTGTTAGCACTGATTATTTGCGCCATGAGTTTAATTGTTCTTTATAGCGCCGGGTTTGATTTTGAAGAGAAGCAAAGCTTCTCGATGACAGCGCAGTGCCTTAATATTATTGTGGGCTTAATCGCTTTTTTTTGCTGCGCCATACTGTCGCCGGAATTCTGGAGGCGCTGGTCCTATCTGATTTATGGCTTTGGTTGTGTGCTGCTTGTGCTCGTTTTTGGTATCGGCGTAGTGGGTGGCGGAGCGCGACGTTGGTTGGATTTTGGTTTTATCCAACTTCAACCTTCAGAGATTATGAAGATCGGATTAATTTTGACAATGGCTAGATTTTTTAGTGCGGAAAACAGTCCGCGTGATGGCTATAATCTATTTACATTGCTTAAACCGGCTATGGTTATTGGTATTCCGGCAGCAATGATTTTGGTCCAGCCGGATTTAGGAACGGCGGGGATCCTATGTCTGGTCGGTGGGAGTATGCTGTTGGTCGCCGGGGTAAAACTAAGAACGATAATCACCATCGTCTTACTTGCCGGAGTTTTACTTATTCCTGCTTGGGGTGGGCTGGAGGAATATCAGAAAAATCGAGTGCGAAATTTCTTATCGCCGGAGCTTGATCCGATGGGTACTGGGTATCATGCCATCCAATCCAAAATCGCTGTTGGATCCGGACAGCTTTTGGGCAAAGGCTATTTGAAGGGCACGCAGACTCAGCTTCGCTTTCTGCCTGAGCAGACAACTGATTTTATCTTTTCTGTGTTGGCCGAGGAATGGGGTTTTGTTGGAGCGGCTGCGTTGATTGCTATGTATGTCTTACTGATTTTACGGCTTTGTATGCTGGCTAACAGAGCTTCGGATGGTTATGGAATGTTTATTTGCGTGGGCACTGCCTGTTATGTTTTTTGGCATGCCTTCATTAATATGGGAATGGTTATCGGAATATTGCCGGTCGTTGGTATAACGCTGCCTTTAGTTAGCTACGGGGGAACTTCAGTGGTTTCTATCTTAGCAGTGCTAGGATTTGCTGCCGGTGCCGGGGTGCGCCGAGGAATTTTTAGCTAATTTTTGAGGGCTACCCAAAGAGAGACTGAGTTTTTTTAGGTTTAAGATAGGTGCTTATTGCACAGACCAGTTGTCGCGGATTTTTTGCTCGCGCATAATTTTGGAATACCCATAAACAGCGGTATGGAACATGATTTGCACCTTTTCTGACAATTCATGAGGCAAGACAAAAAGGAGTAGATTTCTCAATAACGGAACGGATTTGGAATAAGTGTGGAGAGCGTCATCATAATCGCCCAGCTTTCTTTGTGATCTGGCTAACCAATGCAAACTCTCCGCTAGCAGCTCCATGACCGAAAATCCGACTCCGTAATTCAAATGATCATAAAGAAGATTACTGGCGCGATGGAAAGCTTCTCGTGCGCACTCAAAGCGACCGAAACTAAATAACTGCTTGCCATGATTTAGATAAATATGTGCCAAGGTAACGGAAGAACAAGTCTTGGGATTATTTTTATGACGTTCTTCTGTCACCTTAATAATTTCTGAGTAATGAGCCTTGGCTAATTCCACAAACCCGGCGCGTTCTAAACTGTAGGCATATTCAAAAAGGGCTTCGGCGTTATCAGTCGGATTGTTGGTTTGCTGAGCCAATAGCTCAATCTGCTTACGATAGGCGACAGGAGAATAATCTTTTTCGTAATCTAAAACTTTCATTGACGCAGTTATTTACTGACTATTTTAAAATTTGATAACTTTAACGGGAACCAACTTCATAATATCCATAGTTTGTGGTCATAGCAACTATGATTTGCCTGAATTGATAGAAATTCTATTGGTAATTCTCTGTTGTTAGATTTGGGATTGAGTTATACCATTTGCAAAAAGTAAATTAACTATTGAGCTGAAAGGCCTTCGGCTTTCTATCTTTGCCCTAAGCAAATGGATAAGCCTTCACATGGTTAAAAATTGCAATTAAATAACGCTATTATAAAAATACTAATGATTAATCTGACGTTTCCTCATCGGAAACGATTAAATATGTGAAGGTTTAGTTTCATTTTGCCCATAAATAGGCCATCCGTGGCTTATTTATGGGCGTTTACGGAAGCGAATCGGGGTTTCGCTTCCGCGAAAGGCATCCTTGCTTTTCTTTATACCGCACGCAAAACTTAATTACTTAGTAATATACTGTTCAAAGTCTTTGTTTCAACTTACTTCGTGTGGCGATATAAATAGCCGCAGCGGGTTGGTTGTATCAAATTGCCGACTCTGTGCTAGAAGGCTTGGTTGGAACTGATAGGGTTGTATGGCTGGCAAACAGATCGTAGATTTTTGTTAGCGCGCCTGTAACTTTCTGATACCAATAGCAAAATTATTGCCGGGCTTACTTTACATAAGTCTTCACGGGATAATTTTCATTAAAATTTCAGGGGTATTAGAAACGTGAATATTTTTAAATTTATTGACGTTTCCTCATCGGAGACGACTAATCTTGTGAAGGCTTAGTGTCTGCCCCCCAACAGTTTTGCTTCGCAAAACTTGCCCCCTCAGGGGGCTTTTATATAGAAACTCACTAAAAGTCGTGAACGGATACTACTTTACTTAGGGAAAAAGAAGCGATTGATAAAGGACTCATATAAATAGTCTGGGGGAAACATAACTATGATAGTTGTAATGTCGGCCAATGCTACAGAAGAGCATCTTAAAATAACTGTCGGGCATATTGAGGATTTGGGTTATCGAGCCCATATTTTGCGCGGCGTTGAGCGTAACGTTATTGCTTGCATTGGCGATGAGCGGGGCAAGCCTCAGCTCTTGGGGTTGGAGGTTTTAGATGGCGTGGACAAAGTGATGCCGGTGCTCGCGCCTTATAAGCTTGCCGCTCGGGTTAAAGGGGTGTCTCGTCAGCCTGTGCCTGTTAGTGTCAACTGCGTATTTGGTGAGAATAATTTTTGTATAATCGCTGGTCCTTGCTCGGTTGAAAGCGAAGAACAAATTATGCAGGCAGCAAAGATTGTTCGTGCGGCCGGAGCCAATGCTTTACGTGGTGGAGCTTATAAGCCGCGATCATCAACATATGCTTTTCAAGGCATGGGCGAGGAGGGTTTGAAGTTGCTTGCCCTAGCTAAGCAGGAGACAGGGTTACCTATTGTCACTGAGCTAATGGATGTGCAGCAATTAGAAGTTGTCCTGCGCTACGCTGATGTAATTCAAGTGGGAGCGCGTAATATGCAGAACTTTTCGCTGCTGCGAGAATTGGGAAAAATCCGTAATCCCGTTTTACTTAAGCGCGGATTAAGTGCCACGGTCGAGGAGTTACTAATGTCGGCAGAGTATATTTTGGCTGAGGGGAATCCCAATGTCATATTGTGTGAACGAGGAATTAGGACCTATGAAACAGCGACGCGCAATACCTTAGATTTAAATGCGATTCCTGTATTGCTGGAAAGAACACATTTGCCGGTGATTGTTGATCCTAGCCACGGCACGGGAGTAGCGCGCTACGTGTCGCCGATGACCAAGGCGGCTCTGGCTTGCGGTGCTGATGGAGCAATTATCGAAGTTCATCCCGATCCGGCTAATGCCTTGAGTGATGGTAACCAATCGCTGGATAGCGCCGCATTTGCGCAACTGATGACAGAGCTTAAACCTTTGGCCGAGGCTATGAAAAAAGAGATGTCTGTGAAACATACTGCCCGGTAGTTGGAGGAAACAATGATTATTCTCGCTTCTGCTTCTCCCCGGCGAAAAGAATTACTAGAGCTAGTCGATGTTAAATTCATTGTCGATCCGGCAGACATAGATGAGAGTGCTGTTGCTAATGAAAATGCCGAAAGGATGGTAAAACGCCTAGCGATGACTAAGGCTCAAGTATGTGCGCACAGGCATCCGAGTAAATTTGTCTTGGCAGCAGACACGGTAGTGGTTTTGCCAGAAGAAAAAGATCAACCTGAGCAAATTTTAGGTAAGCCGGTGGATGAAAACGACGCCCGGCGTATGCTTAATTTATTGCATGGGCGCAAACATTGTGTGATCAGCGCTTATGCCCTATGTTGCTTGGAAAAACAGGTAGCCTTAGTTAAGGCAGTCAGTGCAGATGTTCATTTTCGTGTGATGACCAGTGATGAGATTGATGCCTATATTCTAACAAAGGAGCCCATGGATAAAGCAGGGGCTTACGGCGTTCAAGGGAAAGGAGCTGCTTTTATTTCTCAGGTCAAAGGTTCTTATAGTAATGTTGTCGGTCTTCCCCTATGTGAAGTCCTGGAGGATCTTAAGGCTTTGGGACTATGGTCAACGGGAAGTTTTACCCGAGTAAATGAGGATTAGTTATGGATAAGAAAATAGCTGTTGTCGGCTGCGGTAACATGGGCGGAGCAATTGCTAAGGGCTTGGTTCAAAGCCGCTATTCTTCGGCGGAGAGCATAGTTTGTTGTGATAGCGACCAAAGCAAATTGGAAATATTACAGCGTCAGCTTAGCGTGCGTAGCGTCAGACAAATCTCTGCTTTGTCTGACGAATGCGAGATCGTAATTGTGGCGGTAAAGCCGCAAATCGTGCGCGCTGTAATCGAGCAGTTAAGCGTGAATTACAAAAAAGGCAAAGAAGTTTTGATTATTTCCGTGGCTGCCGGGGTCAAGCTAGCGACGATCAGAAGTTTTGCACAAGATGCGCCTAATTTTCGCTATGTCAGAGTGATGCCCAATATCGCTTGCGTATATGCTTCAGGAATAACCGCCTTATATAGCGAGGACCTTAATAGTTTGTTAATTGCCGAAAGTATTCTGATTACCGTTGGTTCAACTGTGCGCATGGAGCAAGAAAGTGATTTAGATATTGCTACGGCGCTTTCGGCAAGCGGACCGGGATTCATGTTTGCCCTGATCGAAGCTTTTGCTCAGGGAGGCGTGCAGTTGGGATTAAGTGCGACTTTATCTCTGGAGCTGACAGCTAAAATGGTATATGGTGCTGCGCAAATGCTAATTCAATCAGGCGAGCAGCCTTCGATATTAAGAGATAGAGTAGCGACCCCCGGGGGAACAACAGTTGCCGGGTTGCAAGTAATAGAGCAAGCCGGAGTGCGGGAAGCATTAATCAATGCGCTAGAAGCAGCGACGAAGCGTGCGCGAGAAATAAGCCAGAGTTAGGGGAGGGAGTTATGATATTGATTGCAAATTTATTGATTGGAATTGCCCAGCTGTTATCATCGCTAATTACAATTTTTATTATTTTGTTTATTGCCCGTGCTATTTTATCGTGGGTAAGCCCTGATCCGTATAACCCGATTGTGCGTTTTATCAATAACTGCACAGATCCTATCCTCTACCGTGTGCGCCAGAAAATGCCGCCGCTGGGAATGTTTGACCTTTCAGTGTTGGTCGTAATTTTGCTGTTATATTTTGCCCAAATGGTGATCTGTCAATCATTGCTAGAATATGGAGAAGTGCTGAAACATTCGGTGCTGCCAGTATTACCTTTACAATAGGGGATCGTATGCTTAATCATCTGCGCTGGTTTCTTCTCCTTCTTATTTCTATTTTTGTCATTCCCACTGTTCAGAGTGAAGAGCTAAACCTAAAAGTTGGTGTTATCAGCGGCCTTACCGGTATGGCCAGTAAATGGAATTATTATCAAAACAAAGGGGTGGAGCTGGCGGTTGAGGATTTAGCAAAGCAGGGGGTGAGAATAAATTTAGTCTTTGAGGATTCTAAATCTATTGGTAGCCAAGCTGTGCTCGCCTTTAATAAGTTAACTAATTTAGACAAAGTAGATGCTGTAGTCATTGATGACTTTGGATTCGTGGCTGAGCCGCTGCTGCCGATGGCCGGACAGCAGAAAAAATTATTGCTTTTAACTTCTTTGCCTAGCAAAAGCAGTTGGCCAAGCGCTAAAGGCTATGCCTATTCTGTTGCCACGCAAACAAAATATGCGGCTGACGCTTATGAAGAATATTTTAAAGCCCATCCGGAAATTAAGAAAGCGGCCATGTTCGTGTTTGATGATACTCAATGGGGGTTCGTTTACAAAACGATCTGGCAATCGCTGGCAGCAAAATACAATGTGGAAATAGTTTCGGTTTTTGAATCCAACGAAGGGACTCCGGATTTTCGGTCGGCTATTGCTAAAGCTATGGGTAAAAAAGTTGACTTGATGCTTTTGGCTCATGAGCCGATCACGTTTTCTAAAATGGTTGCGGCGGCCGGCTATAAAGGCCCGATCTTAGCGGCCAATAACTTTTTGGAAGTATTTGCAGCCAAGGAAGATTTAGGCTCATTGTTCGATGGAGTCTATATAGCTGATCCGGAAATTTCCGCAGAGTTTTCCCAAAAGTATCGCGATCGTTTTAAAGAGCCCCCGATTTTGGAAGCTTATGTCGGCTATGAGGCAATAAGAGTGCTGAGCGAGGCTTTTAAGAATAACAGGACTAATCCTGAGTTGGGGATGAAGTCAGTACATTATAAAGGTTTAGCCGGCGAAATAGATTTTACTTCCGGTGGCACCTTTGGCAATCAAACCCGCTTTGGTTTATTCAAGCTTAAAGATAGAGGTGGCCATTGACCACTTCTGCGGTGGCGGGTCTAAGTTGTTATAATTATAAGGTTGGATTCCCGCTGATAAGGAGATTAGTAAAAGGATGGCGGCTAATGCTTCCTTTTTATTGAGATTAGCAATAATAGGGATGAGGTAAGTTTGATTTTTGATAGATTAAAATAAGGGTTTATATGTCAATGCAAATGTCGATGCAGCAAACCGCTAATCCACATCTTAACGCCCAAGCAACTGCTCAGCCGATTGATCCCCAGCAGCAACTTGTTAGTGCTTTTATGAAACTGCAATTGCCGCAGAGAAACTTTGCGGAGGTACTTCCCAGTAATGCCGTTGAAGCAGGAATAAAGGCGGCAGTAGAGCAAGCGCAAAGAGAAGCGGAAGAAAATCGACGTCAGATAGAAGATGCCAAAGTCAGAGTGCAGTCTGTTCAGATTCCTAATGACTTGGCAGGAGCAGGGCTGACACATCAGGATTTATTAAATGAACTGGCTAATGTTGTTCCCGGAATTAACAGCCCGGGTTCGACAAGCTCAGCTGAGTTACGTGGATACAATATTACTAGAGAGACACTAGAACGTATTGCTCGCCAAAAAGGTATGCCGGCGAGTCATCATACCGATAAAAAGGTCGGATACTAGAGCAGCTTTAATCCCCGATTTTTTGCGAATACTCACCAAAAACAGCAAAAATGTTTCATTGCTTAGCTTTTGACTATTTGTTACAGTCAATCACCGTGCTTATTATTTAACGACATTTTCTTAATTCTATAGGCAAAGGGCGGTTTATGAGTGATTGTTGTTCCGCAGATGCAGACAAAATATATAAGATTCGTCATTCGCTAGCGCATATTATGGCGCAGGCGATTTTAGAAATAAGGCCTCAATCGCGATTGGCTTTTGGTCCACCGATTGAGAATGGTTTTTATTATGACTTTGATCTAACGACGCCGCTTACTCCCGAAGATTTTCCCCAAATCGAAAAAATAATGCGCCGCATTATTTCAGAGGGGCAGACATTTACCGCCTTTTCTCGACCTTCTTCCGAGGCTATCGAGCTGTTAAAACAGCAAAACGAAATTTATAAAGTAGAGTACTGCCAAGAACTAACTGACAAAGGTGAGACCGGTATCGGTTTTTATAAAAACGGATCCTTTGAAGATATGTGCCGTGGTCCTCATGTCGAGAAAACATCTGATATTAGGCCTGATTGTTTTGCTTTAGATTCAATAGCCGGCGCCTATTGGCGCGGCGATGAAAAGCGGCAGCAGTTGACGCGTTTATATTGTTGGGCTTTCGCCACCAAGAAAGAACTTGATGCCTTTTTAGAAATGCGTCGCTTAGCCAAAGAGCGTGACCATAGAAAACTTGGATCAGAATTGGAAATCTTCATGATTTCGGATGAGGTCGGCCAAGGCTTACCGATTTGGTTACCTAATGGCACAGTGATTAAGGATGCCTTGGAGACATTCGCTAAAGAAATAGAATTCCAAGCGGGATATCAGCGTGTGACGACACCGCATTTAGCTAAAGAAGGTTTGTATTATAAATCTGGGCATCTACCATATTATAAAGATGTGATGTACCCGCCGATGCAATCAGAAGGTGAGGCTACCTATTATTTGAAGGCCATGAATTGTCCGCATCACCACACGATTTATGGTAATCGGCCGCACAGTTATCGCGAATTACCCCTGCGTCTGGCTGAATATGGAGATTGTTACCGCCATGAGGATTCCGGCGCGCTTTCCGGTCTATTGCGCGTGCGTCGGTTAAGCATGAACGATGCGCACATCTACTGCAAGCCGGATCAGGTCGAGCAAGAATTTGATGCGTTGATCGATATGTATAGTTTTTATTATAAAAAGTTTCGCATTCAAAAATACAAAATGCGCTTATCCCTGCATGACCCAGCCAATAAGGAAAAGTATATCGATAATCCTGAAGCCTGGGCGCAGACTGAAGATATTATCCGCTCAATTTTGCAGCGCAAAGGCTGCCAGTTTGAGGAAGCAATCGGTGAGGCAGCATTCTATGGGCCGAAGATAGATTATCAGTTGTATAATTTGTTGGGGCGCGAGGAAACAGCTTCCACTATTCAGCTCGATTTTGCTGCCAGTGGCAGATTTAATCTTACTTTTGTCGGTGAAGATGGACAGGAACATCCGCTGTTTGTTGTTCACCGTGCGCCATTAAGCACTCACGAAAGAATGATTTCGTTCTTAATTGAGCTTTATGGCGGGGCTTTCCCTACTTGGATGTCGCCACTGCAGACCAGAATAATTCCTGTTAACCCTTCGGTCCTTGGCTATGCTGAAGAAATTGCTAACTTGCTTAAAGATAAAATGATCAGAGCAGACATTGATGCCTCGGATGATACCTTTAATAAGCGCATTCGAAACGCTGTGACGCACAAAATTCCTAATATGTTGATTATCGGCAATAAAGAACAGGACAATCGCAGCGTGACTTGGCGTCGCTATTGCGTGAAAGAGCAGCAAACGAAGGAATTAACTAATTATGTACAGCTGCTAGAAGCCATGATTAAAGAACGCACAATGGATAATTTCTCCGACGAAATCCTTCCCACTTTGAGCTAATTTAAGCATAAAGTAAGTAATACTTAGTTAAAGAGCGAAACGAGAAGAGCCAGATAGTGCTGGTCTTAGGTGAGCTGTGTTTGTTAATCTGGCCACACTTTTTTAATTACAAACTGACTTTCATGGAGAGTTATATGAAAAAGATTCTAATACTAACGATGTTTTTGTTTCTAGTTGCCGGTTCTATTAACATGGCCGTAGCGCAAACATTTCCTGAACTTAAACAAGCGATGGGAGAGGCGCGGTAGAGTTTAATCACTTTGCTGAAAGATCCAAGTAAGCGCGGCGCTGATCAGCAGAAGTTACTTGCCGATACCGCCAATAAAGTAGATCAAATGCTGGCGACAATGAAAGCAGCTCCGGAACAAGAGACAAAGTTTAGCGAGCTGAAAGAGGCATGGGCGGCTTTTCATAAAACCAGAAAAGAAGAACTAGTTCCAGCTATCGTAGCCGGCAAACAGGAAGAAGCTGAGAAGTTGGGAACCGGGATTCAAAAAGAAAGAATCCAAAAGGTGTTTAAATTGTGCGATGAGCTTGCTGGCTCTGACCTATAATAAAATTATAAATCAAAAGTCGGTGAAATTAATCGCCAACTTTTACTAACATTTTTAAAAAGAATTATATGGCGCTGACTTCGTTTCGATCGCGTGTTTTGCTGGGCCCGGTAGTGTCCACGATCTTATTGATCATCTTAGGGTTTGCCAGTTCTTACGCGCTAAACCAGCTGTAGGATAACTTTCACAAGATGGCGTGAAAAAATTTTCCGGCCACTGTTGAGCTTAGTAAAATGGATGGGCAGGCTAAGGATATGCGAGCTTTTGTTATTCGCGCCAGCTTAGAGTCAAATACTGAGGAGTTGGTTGAAAAATTCACGATAAATATTTGTCCTTACGTGCAGATTATAACCGTTACCGTGATGAATTTTTGGCCACACCTTTTTTGGAAGGAGAGGAAGCTTTATATAATGAAGTGAAAGAAGCATTTGCTGCCTGGGATAAAACTGGTGAGGAGATGATTATCTCCCGTAAAAAAGATATCGACAGCACTACGCACTTTAATGCCCAATTAAGTAATGAGTTTAAAAACGCTTCCAATAAACTTTTTGCTGCTTTTGAACAAATTGTCCAGTTTCATAATACCAAGGCTCGAGAACGGGTGGAAGCTGCGGAAGTAGATGCTAACCTCATGCGGAAATTAAGCTGGGGATTAATTCTAGTGGGCATATGTATTGTTTTTATACTTGGTATATTTTTAAGTAACAGCATTACCCGACCGCTGGCTACTGTTATTACCGCTTTGCGTGATATTGCCCAGGGAGAAGGAGATTTAACTAGGCGACTAAATGTGCAGAGTAAAAATGAATTAAGACAAGTTGCTGATTGGTTTAATGCTTTTGTTGCTCGGATTCAGTCTGCCGTATCACAGATTGGGCAAAATGTTGTGGCCTTGGCAGATGCTGCGACTCAATTGAAATCAGAAGGGCAAAGTATGTATATAGCAGTGCTCTTAACGCTTTCTCACAAACCCAAATAATTGCTTCTGCTGCCGGGCAAGTAAATACCAACATTAATACTGTAGCTTCTGCTTCTGAGCAGATGGCAGAGGCGGTTAGGGAGATCTCTAATAATACTGCTGGTGCGCGAGAAATTGCACAAAGATCTTTACACGCAGTAAAATTAACTAATGATAAGATTGCTAGGCTGGATGCTAGTAGCAAGGAAATTGGGAATGTCGTGAACCTTATTAGCGCCATTGCTGAGCAGACCAACTTGTTAGCTTTAAATGCTACCATTGAGGCCGCCCGTGCTGGAGAGGCGGGGAAAGGCTTTGCTGTTGTTGCTAACGAAGTAAAAGAATTGGCTAAACAGACATCGCATTCAACTGAGGAAATTACTAGACGTGTGCGGGACATACAGGCTGGGACCAATGAGGCTATTGACTCGTTAAACGAAGTAACTGCCATTGTTGAGCAGATCAATGATGTCTCAACGACGATTGCCAGTGCTGTCGAGGAGCAAAGTGTCACCACTCGAGAGATTTCCGGTAACGCTGCCGAAGTAGCGATCAGCAGTAGCGAGATTGCTACAGGTATCAAAGAAGTATCTGTGACCTCGCAGCAAGCGGCCAGCGTAGCAACTCTTACCCAGCAAGTTGCTACAGACCTAGCGCAAAGAGCTGCGGCTTTGCAGGAATTACTGCAACAGTTTAAGTATTAGCTACTGGCTTGCTAGGGACTGCCGGTCCTGAGTCTTATACACAAGTCCTTTAAATGCGTTACTTTGGGTCAGCACGCGTCAGCGCCATCGACGTAAGAAAATGTCGCGGGTGCTTTGGAGCGCGGGGCATGATCTGAAGGCTGAAGGCCGGAAGATCTGACTTGCCGACGTTGGGAGTGCCGGCGATGGTGAGCGGTGAAGCCGCCAAATGCCGCGAGCATGTGTAGCGCCGGCGACCCAGTTGTTCGCTGGCGCTCACAACATGTGTCCGCGCTCCACAAGCGTTTGTGAAATTTTCACCACCGTGGCGGCAGCGCCGAGGAGGTTGTTGACAAATTGATAGGCCGGTGTGTTTCCTTCTTTAAGGATATTGCGATGTAGGGGCATACCTTGAAATTGTAACGTCCGCATATATTTTAGGGCCACGCGCAGCGTGCCCCTACCCCATACCGCGACGCATTATGCGTTTGGAATTTTCACCACTGGGCGCGGTAGCGCGGAGGAGGTTGCTAAAAACATCTCCTGCGCCCCCAGTGCGGCTGCGTGCTGCTTCAAAGTAATACATTCTATGGTTTTGTGGTTAGACTCAGTATTGGGCGTAGTCCGTTTAATGATCGCTAGGCCATTTGATCAACTTTTGTTTCGCTACGCCTTTCTTGCTGCGGTTCTGCCTCCTCGAGTAATTGTTCTGGCGGGGCAGACTCTTTCATTTCCATTACGACGGCATCTTCTTCTCTCGCCGAGGCTTCAGTGTTTATTCTTTTCTCCTTTCTTACTTGTTGTTCTTTATTGACTTCCGCTGCTCTACTTGTTGATTCAACTGACATGCCCATAAATGCTCCTTGGTATTTATTCAGCAGGTTAAGATATGACATTTGCTAGATCGGTCAATTAGTATGCAAACTTAATAATTAGGCGCACCTGAGCAAAATCAGTAGTTCGTTTTGGTAACAACTAGACGAAAATAGCTGCAGAATTTCTTAAAATGTTTGCTTTCGTCTAAAAATCATTACCGCGTGCGCTGCTTTGGGTGGAATGACCAATGAGGATAAATAGTCGTCAATATGCCAGTCGAAGTTATTTTGCTGGGTATATGTTTCCCAGCTGCCAGCAGCGAATTTATAGCAACTACCGATGACAATATATAGATTGACGGTTTCACAGTTAAAGACGTGCTTTTCGAAACTATTAGCCGGTGGTGGCCATGAGCAAAGAACGACAGAAGGTTGATATTTAGCAAGCGCCTTTTTGGCATCAAGATTCTCTACGGCGTCGGGATATTCTATTGCATATTTCCAGCTTTGGTCATCGGTAGCGATGATGTTAATCCCAACATCTTTTAAAAACCTGGTTAAAGTGCCATCTCCAGCGGCCACCTCTAAACAGCTTTGGTCGCCAATTAAAGCGGCCAGTTGGGCAATCAGTTCGCGTGAATAAAAACAGTATATGCCCTTATCTTTCACCAGCGGTAATAATAGTTTTCTTTGCGTGAGAAATGGCCAGAAAATTTTAACCCAACGCAGCGAGGCGGGCTTCCTTATTAAGTTATGAGAAAACAACAGCTTCTGAATTATAAAACCGTTAAATATATTAAAACGGACTTTGCCCGTTGCTTTTCCGGCGGCAGAAGCTAGATATCCTCTATCTAATGTTAAGATGATCATCCTGCTATGAACTATCTGTGGAATAGCTGCTGTAATTACTGGGGGATTATTGCCACTTTTTTGAACACGGCTAATCCACATTTGCGCGGTTTTATTTGCCCTAATCGCTGCTTTATCCAGGTTTCGAGCTTTTCCCGTTTGCGCTGCTGCCTGAAATTCCTGACTTGCTTCTTCCCATTGCTTAGGAAAGACTTCGATTAGTTGTTCTAGGCGGGGGTTGGTCTTAAGCCATTCTAAAAACTCATGGGGAGAGCTTTGTGCAGTCGGTTTCTTTATCGGCACGGAGTTAGTTTGCATATTCAGTTTTTTATCTGACGCACAAGTTCCTTCATCAAGGCGCCGTATTCATAACCTACTGAGCGGATCAAGCGTCCTTGTTGCCACCAATAGTCAAGATTAGGCTCATGTGGATAGCTAATATAACTCATTACGCCCGGACATACTCGTTGCCAAATAAGCCAGGTGCGTAAAGTGTGAAACGGAGAAGTGACCAAAGTAACGTCTTTCCAATGAAGGGCTTTTGCTTCGTGACAGATAGCGCTTAGCTCGCTAGCCGTGTCAAAAGCGTTTTCGGTATTGACCAAGATGATTGATTCTTCTGCTATGCCTAAGCTGACCAGAGCAGCAAAGTATCTGTGTCCGGCCGCTTGCCAGATTAAATTTGCGGGCATGTCTTCACGAATTGCTCGCGGATAAAGCCCGGTGCCAAAAACAATGCGCTTGGCAATCTGTTGATTATATAAATTCCATGCCTTGACCACCCGCTCCGGTGTTTCGGCGCCAAGTAGGATGACAATGGCATCGCAATATCGCGGAGTGTCATTAACGACTAAGGCCTTCCCGACGTAGCGCAGTGTTTTTTCCGGCATCCATATACAAAGCGCGACGCTGGCGATGAGAAGTAAAAGTAAAAGTTTTATCAGGCCTTTTCTTTTCATGATTTTAGGTAAGTACATAATATTTGAGCGGCATAGCTAAGGGCTTGTTGAAAAGAATGTTCGTGAAGCCCCACGGCAAAATCATCACCGGTGACATCAGAGACGGCAAATATTGCTCCGAGTTTGGCGCCGTACAAGTTACATAAGTGCATGGCAGCAGAAAGCTCCATATCTACCCCGATTGCTCCTTTTTGTGCATATTTGCGCACGCGTTCAGGAGTTTCCTTATAAATCGCGTCCGTTGTCCAAATTGCGCCTTCATGAACTTGGTAGTTATTCTTAACAAACTTCAGGATTTTTTCCTGAAGCGAGGGGTCGGCCAGTGTGATTAATTCCTTAGCGCCGTAGTGCGGCGAGGTCCCTTCATCGCAGATCGCCGCGCTGGGGCAGATGATATCGCCAATAGAAATTGTTTTATTGCACTCACTTCTAATACCGCCGCAAATACTCAGCAGTAAAACTTCTTTTACTCCCAGCTCAAGTATAGGCTGCAATAAAAAAGTGATGATCGGGGCGCCGATAGCGGGAGTATGTAAAGAAAAGGAATCATAACGATGGGCTTCGCAAATGCCAAAAACATGCGTGGTATGCTCATGTTCTTGCCTATGCTCCGCTCCCAATTCTTTGGCTGCTACCTCCCAAAATGCTTTGGCGATAGGCAGGGTAGGGGCAAAAAGCACAGGTTTGCTGGTATCAATAGCTTTCTTTAATGTATTTTTTGTGATTTCAAGCAGCATGGTGTTTCACGATTATTTTTTGTGGGAAACTTACCCAAAACGAGCTACCTACGCCTTCTTCGCTTTCTACTCCCACTGAGCCGGAGAGTTTCTGAGCGAGTTTTTTAACGCAGGTTAGACCAATGCCTGAACCGGAGACGTCATTGCTGTGAGCACGTTTAAATGGGCGAAACACATCTTGTATTTTTGTTTGCGGAATGCCTAACCCGTTATCCTTAACAGCAATCACTACTTGCTCTTTATCCTGCTTGGTGCAGAAAATAGTAATGTATAAATTTTTATTTTTATCACGGTATTTAATAGCGTTGCCGATAAGGTTACTGAAAATCTGATATAACCAAATGCGTGGGGCATGAATTATGGGTAGTTGTGGCGCAATTTCAATGGCGGCATCGGATTGGGTGATGAGCTCATTGAGATCAGATTTAATTACCTGCATGAGCTCAGCTAACGAGACGTCGATGGGCTCCAATTGGGTAGAGGTGATTTTAGAATATTCGACAACGCTAGCGATGAGATTTGAGAGGCGCTCAGTAGCATCTTCAATATATTGCACATACTCGTTACCTGCTTCGCCGAGAGCATTTGAGTATTCGGTTTTGATACTCGAAAGCATACCTTTAATGGTAAAGATCGGCGCTTTTAAATCATGGCTGACCATGTAAGCAAAATCGCCGAGATCTTGATTTTGCTGCTCGATTAGCTGTTGATAGTTCATGGAGTCAGTTAAATCCATGCTTAAGGAAATAAGCCCCGGTCTATCGCTATCTTCGGTCATGATGGGCACAAAACGAGTTTCCAGCCAGAGGCGAAATCCGTCCTTATGTAGTATTTGATAGCGCACTAACATGTCTTCCCCCACAAGGGCGACTTTCTTGGCACGCTTATATTTTTCTAAATATTCTTCGATGATTACTAATTCGAGAAAGTCGCCTTGGGTCTGTTTGATGTAAGTTGTGTCGTAGCCGGTAATTGCCTCCGTGTATGGGCTGACAAAGCAAAGTTTTCCCTCTTCATCGAAAATTAAAACGGCAGCGGCAATATTATTAGCCAATATGCCGTAGCGGGCATCAAGGCGCTCAATCTCTTGATACTGTTTCTCATATTTAGTGCGGCTAACAAAAGGCAGGCGCATGGGGCTCATATCAATTTTCCATTTCAAACATGCTGGCTTCTTCTTCATATTCTTTGAGGAAATTATTGAGGAAGGAGGCGGAGTTTGCTTCCAAAATGCCCACCCGCGCTAAGGCGACGGCCAATTGTTCTTCGTGCATTCTTTGAAAGCCGCGAAAGGCGCTAGGATGCCCGAGGCCCTTGGCATGGGCGATAATATCGGCGCTTTTTACAAGCATGGCTAAGTCACAGTGGCGCTCTTTATTTCCTTCGTCTTTCGGAAAGGGGTCGTGGTGTTTGCCGATGGCGTAGATTACCGGGTCGGGAAAATTCCAGGATTCCGCTACCCATTTGCCAATTTCAATATGATTGGTTTCAAATAGTTCCTCTTCGGCTTGCGTAAAGGTAAGCTCGCCAAAGCTGACTCGTGCCAATACCTTCTCATAGAGGTTTCCGAGTTTTCTAAGCATTACAAGTTTACCGATGTCATGAACCAGTCCGGCAAGAAAAGCTTCACCACTGCCGACATTTTCCACTGTCCGCGATAGGTTACGGCAGCAAATGCCTACGGCAATAGCATTAGCCCATAGTTGTTTTCTTAGTGGATGTTTGGAAATCAAAAGACTTTTTAACATGGAAGCCGTAAGCAGACAGCGCAGTTCGTTTAAGCCGATATTATTAACGGCCTTTTCTATGTCCGTCGCCTTTGTTCCACGAAAAAAATAAACAGAATTTGCTACTCTGATTATTTTTGATCCTAACGCCTCATCTTGTTCGATAACTTTTACAAAATCAGCAGCGTTTGCTTTGGGGTCGCTGGCTAGCTGAAAGGCGCGTGCCGCTTGCATGGGCATACTTTCCAACTCTCTAATGCCTAAAATATTTTTGATGCGTGTGGCTGTGGCCGTACTCGTGCGCGGCAACGATGTCGCAGACTTGGTCTTGGCGCTTTTATTGCCCAACATTCCAGAAAAAAATCCCATGCAAGAGCCTAAGTATTTATGTATGACCGAGGGTAAAACTTGGGCCTAAAATGCACTGTTTATGGTTAACTCGCTAGTAGTATTTAGTTATTTAGAGAAATATGGTAGGCGCGCGGGGGATTGAACCCCGGACCCTCTGCACGTCAAGCAGATGCTCTCCCGCTGAGCTACACGCCTATTCCTTCCACATACGAAGAAAGCTGGCTCTTATACATTAATTGCAAAGTTTTCAAGGTGAATGACTTTAAGTATTAAAAATGAGAATATTACTCGGAATATTTTGCTTGTAATGGTGTTGATTTAAGATGAACTTTAAGCTAGAAGGCGCTGGCTCAAGAGGAAGGAAAGCGTGGGGTTTTAGGCCCTTACTATTAACATATTTAGATTTTTAAAAGTTTGTCATGCCAAAGGTAAAGAGTCACAGAGGAGCTGCTAAGCGTATACGTAAGACGGGAAAGGGATTACTTCTGCAGGGTCATGCGAATAAGCGTCATATTCTAACAAAGAAAACTACTGCTCGTAAGAGACGTTTGCGTGGAAGTTCAATCGTTGATCATACAAGCAAAAGAGCAATGTTAAAGCTGCTCCCTTATTAATTAATTTCAATATCAAGTAAAATTCGAGAGAAGTGTCATGAGAGTAAAAAGAGGCATAAAAGCAAGACATCGTCGTAATAGAATTCTTAAGGTGGCCAAGGGCTTTCGCGGGCGTTCTAAAGATACCATTCGCCAGGCAAGAGCGCGTGCAGAAAAGGCGCTGGTCTATGCTTATGAAGGACGTCGTCAGCGTAAGCGTCAAATGCGCGCGTTGTGGATTGGTCGCATCAATGCTTCGGCGAAGCTTAATGGCATGAGCTATTCCTCTTTTATTGCCGGCCTGAAGCGCGCCAATATCGAGATCGACAGAAAGATTTTAGCTGATCTGTCGGCCTTGCATCCCGAGGCTTTTAAGGCTGTTTCTGATGTGGTCCGCGCTGCCAAGTAGGCACTGTTTTTATAACTGTTGTTAGAAGTCATTTATACAGGGTTATAGCTAGTCTTGATAGCTGTTGCCTGTAGCCTGCGACTTTCTTTTCCTGAATCGTTAATCATAGCTAAAAGCTTATATTTACTAAGCCACAGAAGTTTTGTATCCTGCCGTTTTGTTGACTATAAAATATCAATGTTGGATTAGCAGAGGTTGAGTATGGGACTTACCAACGAAAACAAGCTATTAGCACAAACATTACATCCACTGGAAGTGAAGTTACTTTTGGCGTTTGCTGTTCAGGGTGCGTTTACCGGTTCGGAGCTGGAAAAACAAAGCAAGCTCGAAGCTGCTCAAGTGCGCACGGCGGTCGAATGGCTGAAGGCTAAGGAATTAATTGAGCTAAAAGATAGTCAGACTATCGTGGAAGCAGGACTAACTGATCTTGGCGAACGCTATCATGCTACGAAGATACCTGAAATTCTAATCCTTGAGTGTTTGAAATCCACTGGGTCATTGCCCATCGGGCAAATTGCAGCAAAAATCAATGAGCAGGCCGGCGCCGAGGTTATTATGGCTGATGAGGTGCAACCTGCTTTAGGCAACCTTAAGCCAATGGGCTGTGTAAGTTTTATTGAAGGGGGGCAAGTCAAACCCGAAAGCTGTCCGGCTGGGGAAAAAGAGTTGCAGCTCAAGCAGAACCTAATTGGCCAGATCTTTGCGCAAAAGACGTTAGTGTTGGAAAAATGTGCAAAAGAGCAGCAGGACATTATTCAGCAAAATACCAAAAAACGCGGTAAGGCCAAAGGCGTTTTTCGCATTGAAGAAAGCAAAATCAATTCTTATTCTTTGACTAAACAAGGCGTAATGATTCGCGGGATTCTGGAAGAGTTGGGGATGACGGGCGAAGAAACACAGGAGCTGACCCCGGAGATGATTGCTGACGGTAGTTGGCGTACCCGAGCTTTTCGTAAATATAATATCAACCTTAAACCAACACGCAGCATTATCGGAAAGATCCATCCATATCGTGAATACATGGATTATATTAAAAAGCGCATGATTTCTTTGGGTTTTGAAGAGTTAATCGGACCGCTTGTTGAGTCCGAGTTTTGGGACATGGATGCGCTTTTCATGCCGCAGTTTCACTCGGCGCGCGAGATACACGATGTCTATTTCGTGAAGGAGCCAAAGGCAGCTTCGAACATTCCTGAGCCTTTTTTATCTAACGTTGCCAAGGCCCACGAAAGTGGCGTGGCCGGGAGTTTACACGGTTGGGGCTATAAATTTGATAAGGATAAAACCAAGCGTTTAGTAATGCGTAGCCAAACAACAGCATTGTCGGCGCGTAAGCTTGCCGATAATCCGAAAATCCCGGGCAAATATTTTGGCATGGCGCGCTGTTTTCGTTATGACCAAGTAGATGCTTCCCATGCTCCGGATTTTTTTCAGCTTGAAGGCATAGTTATTGACCCCCAAGCGACTTTCAGGTCGCTTTTAGGGCTACTGAAATTATTTGCCAGTGAAATCGCTAAAGCAAAAGAAGTTAAATTTTTACCGGCCTATTTCCCATTCACTGAGCCTTCGGTTGAGGTGCATGTGAAGCATCCGTCACTGGGCTGGATGGAATTAGGTGGTGCCGGAATTTTCCGTCCGGAGGTAGTGCTGCCGCTGGGCATTGATTGTCCTGTGCTCGCTTGGGGATTGGGGACTGATCGTATGGCAATGATGGCTTTGGGGATTAATGATATTCGTCAATTATTTTCTCAGGACCTAGATTTTATACGGGAAAAACGTATCGCTGGAGTTTTAAATTAAAAGAGGGAATATGCCATCAATCGTTGCAAAAAATGCTGATTTACAAGCGCTGCTGGGAAAAGATCTTAGTTACGATGAGCTTGAGGGTTTGCTTACTTTGGTTAAAGGGGAACTCAAGCGCCGTGATAGTAACGAGACTGACCTAAAGATTGAGCTTAACGATACCAATCGTCCGGATACTTGGACAGTGGAGGGTATTGCTCGGCAGCTGCGCTATCATCTGGGGTTTGAACAGCCGGATTATAATTTTTTTGCAAAGACCGGCAAATATGAAGTTATTGCCAAAAAAGATATTGCTGCCATTCGTCCGGCTATCGGCGCGTTTGTCGTAAGAAACATTAATATTACAGAGGAAGTTTTAGAGCAGATCATTCAAACTCAAGAAAAGCTTTGTGAGAATTTTGGTTCGAAAAGGCGCTCCGTGGCTATCGGTGTTTATAACCTCGATGCAATCACATTTCCTGTTTATTATCGCAGTGAAGCTCCGGAAGGATTTAAATTCATAGCGCTGGGTGATGAAGAGCCTAAAACTCTGGGTCAGATTCTGGTCGAGCATCAGAAAGGTAAACAGTATGCGCATTTAGTTAATAAATTCCCGCGCTATCCTTTGCTCATCGATGCTCAGGATAACGTTTTGTCGTTTCCGCCGATTATTAATAGTCGCCTTGTCGGGGAGGTAAAAACTGATTCCACAAATTTGTTTATTGAAGCGACAGGCGACGATTTGGAGAAAATCACCTTAGCTTTAAATATCCTTGCTTATAATCTTACTGATCGGGGCGGAGAAATCCTTCCGGTTACCGTTCGTTATGAGGAAAAGCTAAACGGGCATTCCCAATTAACCTTTCCGCTAGCGTTAAATAACTCTGCGATTGTTGAGCACGATTTATTTGAAAAAATGTTGGGGGTTAAGTTAGCTGCGGAAGATGTTGTCGCTAAACTAAAGCAATATGGCTGCATCGTTTCCGTGGAGCAGGGTAAATACAATGTGGCTACGCTTTCCTACCGCAATGATTATTTGCATCCGGTGGATGTGGTAGAAGATTATTTTATGAGCTGCGGCTACGACAATGTAGGGGCTGCAAGTCCGAGCTGCTTTACCGTAGGTAAGCTTCATCAAGTTACTGAGTTTACCGATAAGGCGCGTAATATTTTAGTGGGCTGCGGATTTGAAGAAGTTTTTTCTTCTGTGCTTATGAGCAAAGAGGCTTTTGGTGTTAAGTCTTTGATCTCCGAGCCATTGGTTGAAATCGACAATGTCATGACCGAAACTTGTGGAGTGGTAAGGAATTCATTGCTGCCTTGTCTTTTTGGAGTGGAGGCTACAAGCGCTAAAGCGCTTTATCCTCATAAAATGTTTGAGGTAGGAGATGTCGCTATCGTCAATCCTAGGGAGGTCCAAGGCAGCAGCACTGACATCCTTTGTGCTTTTGCTATCGCTCATGCCAAAGCGGGATTTTCTGAAATTCATAGTATCCTTGATGTCCTTACTTATTATTTAGGAGCTGAAACCAGGTTAGAACATAAGGAATCAAAAACTTTTATCTCCGGAAGAAGCGCCAGTATTTTTGTGGGAGAGGTAGAAATCGGAGTGCTTGGGGAAGTGCATCCTGAGGTTTTAACTAACTGGGATCTAAAAGTTCCTGTCGTCGCCTGCGAAATTAATATTAGTCGGCTTAATACAATTTCGGTCTAGCTTGTTTGTTGAATTATTATGTTAGCTGCTGGTGAAGTGCGATTGCTAACTGAACCTGATCTCGCGGCTGTTTTTGCTATTGAGCAGACGGTTCATTCGACGAATTGGAATATCAACGCTTATAAATTTGAATTGTCTCGGCCGCAGTCCGTCTGTTCCGGTGTCTTTGTTGATGAGGAGTTGGCGGCATTTGTGATTGCTTATTGTCTGGCGCCGGAGTTACACATCCAGGACATTGTTACCAAGGGGGGCTTTCAGCGTCGTGGCTATGCATCAAAGCTTCTGAATTTTGTGATAAGCTTGTCTAGGGACAGAGGAGCGCATAGCGCTTTTTTGGAGGTTAGGGAGGGCAATCAGCCGGCTATTAATTTTTATACTCGACATAAGTTTTCTAAGTACTCAAGGAGACTTGATTATTACGGCAAAGGGCAGAACGCTTGGCTGATGAAAATGACTTTTCCGAACTAAAAATTGGCAATAATGTCAGTAAAGTAATCGGTTATTTGCCATTTTACAGTATTTGTGTTATCTTCCCGCGCCTCGTCCATAAAAGTGCTTTATTATAAACGAATTAACCAGGTTAAAAACTAAAATGGCTATAGCAGCAAAGAAACTTGACGCAAATAACGCTAATTTTAGGGTCGGAGATAAGGTCGTTTATCCTGCCCAAGGAGTTTGCATAGTTGATGCCGTTCAATCGCGTAAAGTCTCTGGCTCAGAGCAGAGTTTTTATATGCTTACAGTTATCGAGACAGGAATGAAGATCATGGTTCCTGTTCATCAAGTTGAAAACGTCGGTTTAAGAAAGATCGTTGACGCTAAAACCGCAGAAAAAGTTTATGATATTCTGCGTGATCGCGACATTATCATCGATAATCAGACCTGGAATCGTCGTTATCGCGAATATACTCAGAAAATTAAAACAGGTTCTGTTTTTGAGATAGCTAAAGTAATTCGTGATCTTTCTGTTCTGAAATCCGACAAAGAGCTTTCTTTTGGCGAGCGCAAGATGCTGGATACGGCTCAAGGCCTTTTGGTGAAAGAAATGTCTATTGCCAAGGCTTGTCCGGAAGATTCGATTAAGGCTGAGCTTTCTAAAATCTGCCACATCTAGGACGGAAGCGAGCGATTTTGGGCAGATACTTTGTCAACTTTCGGCCCTGCGCTGCTTATTTACTTCTATCTGAGAACGCTTTTGGGTAAATACTTCGTCAACCATCGCGGCTCCGCTCCGCATGTAGTTCACTACACTTAACCAAAATATTGTTCTGCTAGACAAGGGGCACTGGACATGAAAACCAATACTGCCGAAAGCCCCTTTGCGCTTCCGATTGGTGCTCGCCGCTCGCTTTCCTCGTCTTCCCCTCAAAATCGTAGCCAGACTAGCTAAACCTCATGACCACAGAGAAACTGCTCATTTACAGCTAGTAAACTCCACTACTCGGGCGTAAGGCTTAGCAACTCCACTGACCTAAAAATTTCCAATACGTAGCTCTTTAAGTTGATTTATTGTGCCGGAACATTCCTAATAGTGCACAGCTAGGTGCAATAATAGCCGGTTATTTTGGGCAACTGTTTGCATATCAATGGCGCCTATGATATTTTTATGCCTTGAGGTTTTTACCAGCATTGCTGGTAGCAATGATGACCGGCGGGTCTAAAACGTTGGAGGTTGTATGTGTGACTTAGATAAGTTGGCCGGTTTGTTGCGCTTGCCGGTTAATGTCTTGATTGCTTTCACTGGTGCGCGCTCTGTGAGAATTGATCCTTCTGATGTTAGCAAAGAGGATCTTCCCATTGAAGTGCAGCAAGTATTGTTTCAGTTCTGTGTGGAACAGGCAGAAACAGTGGAGGCGGTGATTGATTGCGCCGAGCATCTGGAAAACGATGCCTTGAGAAAGCTTACGGCAAAGCGAGTAGAGGATCTTGTTTCGGAGCTTATTGAGCAAAGATATGACCTGGGTTATTTAGACAGGTTATATGCTTTGCTTTATAGTCAGCCCCCGCAATTTTATTCGGGAAGTTTGTGTTTAATGCAACGTGAACTGGTACATGAGATATTGACGATCATCCAGTCAGCCAAGAGCTATCTGGAAATGAAAGGTCGCCTGGAAGGGTTAAAGTGCTCTACAAGTGTCATCGAATTTGCAAAAGCTCGTCGTTGCGATTACTTTGCTAGGAAGATGCTGGAAGGGGAAAACCTGGATCAAGTTAGCAAGGCTTATGCTTTGGCTAGCACTGGATCAAAAATAAAGGCAGACGCTCTTTGTTTACTTGATCGTATCTTAGACGAAAGGATCAAGGCGGCGGTGGGAATCAAAGAGATCTTGAGCGTTCGGCCTTACTTACGGCCAGAGCTTTCCAGCATGGAAACCTGGCAAAACAAAGTAAGTCAGATTATCCAAGAAGTCTGTCTTGGGGATGGGGCATTGAGCACGCTGCGTAGTTGGCAACAAGAGCTAGCTAGTGATTTGGAGGCGGCAAAGCTGCTTAAGAAAAAGATACGCGAGAAGGTATCTAAGCAGATTTCGTCAGCAACCGATTGTGTGTCAGTGGCTGAGGCTATAAGGGCTTTGGACAGGGAAGATCCGTTGGTGGATATTGCCCTTGAGCGCATGGGGGAGCTGTTTGACCAGAGGATTGTTTTAGGAAGTTTGACGGAAGAAGAAATAACTTGTCTTCCTAAACGCCTAATGACTCTTGATAGGCTCAAAAAGCTTATCGAAGTTACACAAAACGTTTGTATCTTTCAGCCGAGTTAACGCTCGGCTTTTTTATCCCAATAATAATTTATCACTAATCTCATGTGGTAATGCTCGTCGGAAAGTCCTAATATAAAAGGTAGACTAATCTTTAATTGACGGCCAATAGTTCATCTTGCTACAAACAATTTAAACTTAGAGCCAATCATCTCTCCTTTGGCTAGTTCTTTGTGTGTAATTTTCGTTCAGTACAGCTTAACGATAATAAATAAAAATTGGAAGTGCTATGCGTGAAGATCAACATAATGATGGTTCGGAAAATATCGCTGATGTTTCTGCTTTAGCTGCGCGTGGGGATTTACATCACGGGCGCTTAATTAATGCTACCGGCACAGAAGATGGTGTGGTCTTGCGCATTGATGGACGTGCCGAGTGGGAAAATATTTTAGCGGAGTTAAAACCTTTTCTAGCGGAGAGAAAAACATTTTTAAGTGGAGCTAAGGTTTCAATTGAGTGGCTTGATCGTTTACCAACTACGGAGCAAGGTAAGGAACTCGAAGAGCTTTTAAAAAATAGCTATGATATCGAGATCACGCCGCGCAGAAAGCGCGAGTCACGTCTAAAGGCGATCAAGCCTCCTCCAGGCGTGCAGACAAGAGTTTCAGCAAATTCTTTAGCCGATCAAATCGAACAGTTGGTTTCAGGATCAGAGTCAAATCTGAAGCCATTTAGCCTCCGACCAAAGAAATCAGAAGTGTCTACAAAAAGC
Organism: Deltaproteobacteria bacterium; assembly: GCA_020852715.1. Taxonomy (GTDB): domain Bacteria; phylum Bdellovibrionota_C; class UBA2361; order SZUA-149; family JADZAE01; genus JADZAE01. Next base: position 79,447 of record JADZAE010000077.1, on the reverse strand, counting down.
TTCGCTGCTCAAGCAGACATAAATAACAAAGTAAATACAAAATCTTATTTTGACCAGATTTCCCAGTCTCTGGGCGAAGATTTATTGTTCGAAGAAGATGCCAATGCCCGTATTTATTATGGGACTTTACGCTCAGGACAGAAGTTGGAGAGTCCTTTTAGTTTGGTAGTCGTCGGTGATGTTAACCCGGGTGCTGATTTGATTGCCGGCGGTGATATCATAGTATTAGGGGCATTACGCGGCACTGCTCACGCCTCGGCTTATGATGACGAGGGTGTGAATCGTGTGATTATTGCTCACCGTATGCAGCCGATGCAGTTGAGAATTGGTTCGGTGATTTCGCGTGGCAGTGGCGAGCCGGTGCATGGGCCGGAGATAGCACGTATCGATGATCGACGCATAATTGTTGAGTCCTTCAATCCGCGAACATCAGTTTTAAGTTTAGTTAAAAGATCCCGTTAATGTGGTGTGTGTAATAGCGAGGTAAGTAAATTCATGACAGCGAAAGTGTTTGTAATAACTTCAGGTAAGGGTGGCGTGGGGAAAACTACGACGGCTGCCAATTTAGGTGCAGCCTTAGCCGTGCGTAATAAAAAAGTTCTAGTGATTGACGCTGATATCGGTTTGAGAAATCTAGACGTGATTATGGGCTTAGAAAACCGCATCGTCTTTAACCTGGTGGATGCGATCAAGGGTGTTTGTAAACCGCAGCAAGCTGTTATTAAAAGCAAGAAATCAAATAATCTTTTTTTGTTACCGGCATCGCAGACTGATGATAAGAATGTGGTAACACCAGAAGAGATGAAAGAATTGGTCAATAAATATAAGGCCGAATATAATTTTATTTTAATTGATTGTCCGGCTGGAATTGAGCAGGGCTTTAGAAATGCCTGTGCGGCAGCGGATGAGGCGATAGTGGTGACTACTCCAGAAGTATCGGCGGTTCGCGATGCTGATCGTGTGATTGGGCTTTTAGCAGCTTCATCTTTAGAAACACGTATGATGATTAATCGTGTTGATCGGGATATGGTGCGTCGTGGAGATATGCTTTCTCCTCAGGATGTGATCGAAATATTAGGAATTGAACAAATTGGCATGATTTTTCGTGATAACGATGTGGTCATTTCGGCTAATGCTGGTGATCTCGTTGTTTATAATACCAAGTCCAAAGCGGGCAAGGCGTTTTTGCAAATTGCTGATCGCATTTGCGGAATGGATGTGCCCATTGAAGATTTGGATATTGGCACCAGCCTTTGGGCTAAGTTAGGTAAGAAACTGCGTGCTGCCTAGTTGCGCTTGGACAATGAGCAAAGAGCAGAAAACAAAAACCCAAAATTGAAGAGAGAAGACAGTGTTTAAGAATTTTGTAAATAAACTTTTCGGTGACCATGCATTTACTAATCAATTAGCGAAGAACCGTCTGCAGATGGTTTTGATTCAAGATAGAAGCGGCCTTTCTTCGCAAGAGATGGACAAATTTCGCAATGATTTGATGAAAGTGATAGCAATCTACTTTGAGACTAATCAGGCTAATTTGGATATTCAGTGGGAAAGAAAAGACGGTAGTACAGCATTGATTATTAACACTCCGGTAATGGTTAGGCGAAAACAAATCCAAGCAGTTGCAGCCAATCAAAAGTAACGCACTAACGGTTATTGGCGGAGATAGGAGAATTCTATGTCTGCTCTAATAATTAACGGAAAAGAGCTATCTGCAAATATTGAGCTGGAGTTAAGCGAGCAAGCTGCAGAAATTCACTCTCGCATTGGACGAATGCCTTCGCTGCGTGTTGTGCTTGTTGGTAATAATCCGGCAAGCGAAGTATATGTGGCCAGTAAGACCAAACGTGCGCGTGCCTGTGGTTTAGCTGTCGAAGATCTGCGTCTACCCGAAGATGTAACACAGCCCGATTTGGAAATTTCATTAAAAGCCTTGAGTATTGATAAGCACGTTGACGGTATTTTGTTGCAGTTACCTTTGCCTAAACATCTCGATGAGTTGTCGGCTATTTTGTCTATTGCCCCGGCGAAAGATGTTGATGGTCTTAACCCATATAATCAAGGGTTGTTGTTTAGAGGTCAGGCGCGTCTTGTCCCCTGCACGCCGTTGGGAATCATCGAACTTATTAAAGATGCGAGAAGGGAGTTATATCGTGATGATAATCTTAGCGGTTTAAGCGCGACGGTGATTGGTAGATCAAGTTTAGTAGGTAAGCCGGTGGCTATGCTACTGACCCAAGAAAATTGTACGGTTACACTTTGCCATTCTAAAACTGAAAATTTAAAAGCTGCGTGTGTTCATAGTGATATTGTTGTGGCTGCGGTTGGCATGCCAAAGCTGATAAAAAAAGATTTTATCAAGACAAATGCCGTGGTTATTGATGTCGGCATAAATCGCTCAGCTGATGGAAAGCTGATTGGCGATGTGGATTTCGATGAAGTTAAAGAGAAAGCGGCGGCAATTACGCCGGTGCCGGGAGGAGTTGGCCCAATGACTATTGCCATGTTAATTAAGAACACTTTGATTGCAGCAGGGAACCAATAGAGTAAGATGTCAGAGTTAATGAGAACCCCATTATATGAGGAACATAAAGCTCTAGGCGCGCGCTTCGTGCCCTTTGGACAATGGGAGATGCCGATGCAATACAGTGGGATCTTGGAAGAGCATAAAGCTGTGCGATCAGCTGCAGGGTTGTTTGATGTTAGCCATATGGGCCAAATACGAGTGCATGGCAAAGATGCTTTAGTCTTTTTGCAGGAGGTATTTTCTAACGACATAGGTAAGATTGTTTCAGGGCAAGCTATTTACGGGATGTTTTTAAATGAAGAAGGGGGAGTGATCGATGATGTCATTGTCTATCAGCTAAGCGGAGATGACTATTTTTTATGCGTTAATGCCTCCAATGTTCGGATCGATGATCAATGGTTGAATGCGCAGGCCATTCGTTTTTCTGTGGCGGTAGAAAATCACTCTGCACGCTATGGTCAAATAGCCATTCAAGGGCCATGTGCACGCAGGATACTAGCTGATTATTTATCATTTTCGCCGGAGCAGCTAGCTGCTGATGCGTGGCCACCATTTAGAGTCAAGATTCTTAGACAAAAAAATAATGACCTAATAATCGCTACTACTGGCTATACCGGGGAAGATGGATTCGAAATATATTGCCCTATAGAAACAGTAGTCGAGCTGTGGCGAGGGATTCTGGCGGTCGGGAAAAGTTATGGGCTTTTACCGATTGGGTTAGGAGCGCGTGATACTCTGCGTCTTGAAGCATGTTACCCGCTTCATGGGCATGAGTTACGTACTGATATTAATGCCATCAGTTCCGGGCAGGGATGGGCAATAGCACAAAGCAAAGAGAATTTCATTGGTAAGCGAGCGATTATTCAAGCCAAAGAAAATGGGACTAAATATTGTTTAGTAGGAATAGAAGTTAAGGATCCTGGAATTGTTAGAGCTGAAACTAGAATATACCGGGACGGTAGGGAGATCGGTTGGGTGGCTAGCGGGACTATGTGCCCAACCATAGGAAAGGCCCTTGCTTTAGCTTTTCTGGAAAGTGAGTTTGCCAATTTCGGGACAAAAGTTTATGCACAGGTGCGTGATAAGCAGTTGCTTGCCGAGGTAATTAAAAAACCATTTTATAAAAGAGGGAAGTAGGTATGGCTAATTTAGCGGGATATAAGTTTGCAAAAGAACATGAATGGTTAGTGACGGCCGGCGAGGATTATCGTTTGGGGATCTCCGATTATGCGCAAAAAGAGTTAGGAGATGTGGTCTATGTTGATTTGCCGCAGGTTGGTAAACAGATTAAACGTGGCGAGTCTTTTATGACTGTGGAGTCAGTGAAAGCTGTGAGTGATATTTTTGCTCCGGTTGATGGGGTAGTGGTTGCTGTCAATACCGCTTTGTCAGCACAGCCGGAGTTGGTGAACAAGGATCCATATGAAGGGGGCTGGGTGGTGATAATCAAGGCAGCTGATATCGGGCAGGTGTCGGAAATGATGGAGGCATCAGCTTATGAAGATTATATCGCTGGATTGTGATTTTGTAGTTTGAGAATTGCGTTTTTATTTATGCCTTTGTTAATATCATAAAGGTGTAGCCATGGGTAATTTTTTACCGGACTTTTCTTCTCGGCACTTGGGACCCGATAAAAAAGAAATTGATCAGATGTTGAAAACTCTCGGCCTAGCTAGCTTAGAGGAGTTGATCGATAGGACTGTTCCCGCGGAAATTCGCCTAACCAAAGAAATATCATTGCCGGCAAGACTTAGCGAACAGGAAGCCTTGACTGAATTAAGAAAATTAGCTGATAAAAATGAACTTTGGAGAAGTTACATTGGGCAAGGCTATTATGGAACTATACTGCCGGCAGTAATACAACGAAATATTTTGGAAAACCCTGCTTGGTATACGCATTATACGCCTTACCAGGCGGAGATTTCGCAAGGACGATTGGAAGCGTTGTTTGTTTTTCAAACGATGATTTCTGATCTGACAGGTTTTCCGATTAGTAATGCTTCTTTGTTGGATGAAGCAACGGCAGCGGCAGAGGCGATGGCCTTATGCTATCGGGTGGCCACGGGAAATAGAAAACGGTTTTTGCTGGTTGGACAGCATTTTCCCCAGACAGTAGCAGTAGTTAAAACAAGGGCTTTCGGGTTAGGAATTGAAGTTATTGAAACAAGCTTAACAGATACCTATTTTGATGAGGAGGTGTTTGGTCTTCTTGTTTCTTATCCTGACGGCGATGGGAAGGTAAATGACTATGCCGAGCTATGCAAAAAGGCTGCTGCGAAAAATATACTGGTCACATGTGCTTGCGACATACTGGCGCTTAGCATGTTGAAGGCGCCGGCTGAGTGGGGCGCAGATATGGCTGTGGGAAGCGCGCAGCGTTTTGGTGTGCCCATGGGATTTGGTGGTCCGCATGCGGGATTTATGGCTGTGCGCGGAGAATTGGCGCGCGAGATGCCGGGCCGTATGGTGGGATTGGCGCAAGATGCGCAAGGGGCGAGAGCATTTCGTTTGGCGCTACAAACGCGAGAGCAACATATACGTCGTGAACGGGCGACGAGCAATATTTGCACAGCACAAGTTTTGTTGGCCATTTTGGCAGCGATGTATGCTGTTTATCATGGCCCGGAGGGGATAAAGAAAATAGCAGAGCGATTATATAATATCGCACAGTTTATTAAAGAACGGTTAGTCGGATTGGGTTTTAAAGAAAACAACTCGTTTGTTTTTGATACTCTACAGATTACTGCGAGCGGAGAACAGCTAGCGAAAATAAAAGCACAGGCAGAGAGCAAGAAAATTAATTTTCGTTATAGCTCGGCAGCTATTTATATATCTGCTGATGAAACAATGACAGCTGAAGATATAGTTGCAATTATTCAATGCTTTGGTGACGATAAAATTCAAGTTAAGGATGTGCTGGACGGTCTGGCGACTCCGATTGAGATGCCGGTGCAATTTAAGCGGCAGAGTTCTTATTTAACAAATGAAGTGTTTAATAGTTACCACTCCGAAACAAAGGTGTTTAGATATTTGAGACAGCTCCAAGATAAGGATATTTCGCTGGCTAATTCAATGATTGCCTTAGGTTCGTGCACAATGAAGTTAAATTCTAGTGCTTCCATGCTTGCCTTATCCTGGCCGCAATTTGCTGCGCTTCACCCATTTGTGCCAGAGAAGCAGGCAAGGGGTTACGGGGAGTTATTTAGCCAATTAGAAAATTATTTAGCCGAAATTACGGGGATGGACTGTGTGTCGCTACAGCCAAATGCCGGGTCGCAAGGGGAGTATGCCGGGCTGATGCTTATTCGTAGTTATTTTATAGATAGAGGAGAGCGAGAAAGAACGCTATGTTTGATTCCTGCGTCGGCTCATGGAACGAATCCGGCAAGTGCAAGCTTGGCTGGATTAGAAACTGTGCATGTAAAATGCGATATTGACGGTAATATAGATGTTAGTGATTTAGGGGAAAAGTTGCGGCAATACAAAGAGGAAGTGGCGGCGATAATGATCACTTATCCGTCGACACATGGAGTGTTTGAGAGAGAAATAAAAAAAGTTTGCCGAATGGTACATGATGCGGGGGGTTTAGTGTATTTAGATGGGGCAAATATGAATGCCCAAGTTGGGTATTGTCGTCCGGGGGATTTTGGCGCGGATGTTTGTCATCTTAATTTACATAAGACATTTGCTATTCCACATGGTGGAGGAGGCCCGGGAGTAGGGCCGATAGCAGCAAAGAAAATTTTAGCAAAATATTTGCCGTGTCACCCGTTGGTGAAGGTGGGGGGAGAGAAATCGATGGGAACCGTGTCGGCTGCCCCATGGGGTTCGGCAAGCATAATGACAATCCCGTGGATTTATATTCGCATGATGGGAAGAGAGGGTCTGAGTCAGGCTACGGCAGTAGCTATATTGAATGCGAACTACGTAGCGGCGTGTTTAGAAAAATATTTTCCTGTTCTTTACAAGGGGGAAAAGGGGTTAGTGGCCCATGAGTGTATATTAGATTTACGAAATTTCAAAAAAACCGTTAGTGTTGACGTTACTGATGTAGCAAAAAGGCTGATGGACTATGGATTTCATGCACCTACGGTGTCATTCCCTGTAGTGGAGACACTGATGGTTGAACCTACGGAGAGTGAAAGCAGGGAAGAGCTTGATCGCTTCGTAGCAGCGATGATAGCGATTCGTGGGGAAATTGCAGATATCGAAAGTGGTCGAGTGAAGGCGGCCGATAGTCCGCTAAAAAATGCTCCGCACCCGGCGCACCTCCTTATTGTCAACGAATTTCCGTTCCCATACAGCCGTGAACAAGCAGCCTATCCGCTTCCATACCTAAAACACAAAACTTACTTCCCCCCCGTTTCCCGCATCGACCCCGTCTCCAGCGACCGCCACTTTTGCTGCACGTTGGTGCAGGTCACCAACCCCTAGAGCCTCGACCCCTAGAGCTTCGCTGGTGCAGGGCACCAGCGAGAAAACCAGCGAGAAAATCTATCAGTCTGCTGGGGCACTGGGGAAAGGGGTGAAGAATCAGAGGCAGTATGGTGAATTTGTTGTATAGAATAAGACTAGAAGATTAGAGCGGTTGACGAAATAGTTTAAAATTCGCCTTATTTGGACCGCTAAATGGCTGTCCTTGCGAACTTTTAAAAGGCATAGTTTAGTAGCAGTTGATACTTTATGATGTTTTCGTTTTAAATTAAATCTAGTGGGGTAGAGACATTAAAATTAATAATGTTGCTATGCAGAATCCCTCCGGGAGCGTAGTAGCCCGGTAGAAGATCGGCTTTTACTCCAAATTTTATTGACTTCCATGCCTCCTTTGCAATGTTAGTATTGTTCTTGTGCCGCTTAATTAAATGCACGCGGAGAGCGATATTAGAGCTAATAAATGAGGTTCTTCTTCCTTGTTTTTGCTCTTATATTCGGCGTTTATTTCTTGAGTTTGTAGCCTGAGAACTCCAAATATTTTTGGCTTATCTTTTTTATATTCTTCTTCAGCTTTTTTAATTTGGTTAATCATTTTCTTAATTACATTGTGAGGCTTTTGATGTTTTATCTCGGGATAACATTCCAGCCAAGCATTAGGAGAAATTTTAAAATTATACTTTTTGTCATTGCAGCTCATTAACTTATTTAATTCCATTTTTTGTTCGACAATCGACATTTTAGTGGTTCTTAATTTTGTGATACTTGATACTTTTATCCAAGTTACTTCTTTGCAGATTTGCCCCTGTGAAAATGCCTCCCAGGAACTCAGTCCAGGATATTCTTCAATGGAATTTACTAAGCGCGCCTTTACGGGGTTCAAGTATATGTAATTAAGTTTTTCGATAACTGTATCGTATGTAACAACTTTAGGAGAATCGAAACCTGAACACCAGACATTGTGCGATTCTCTACCGAGTAGTTGGTTAACAGCTTTTGCTGATTCAAATTTGATATAGCCAATAAAGCGGCTTGCGGTATCTGGTATATTGATCTTGATCATCATATGGAGGTGATTAGCCATAAAGCAAAAACCAATAATTTGCTGACCGTACAAAAATTGAGCACGTGCAATAATGCTTGCTAGTATAGCATTAATAAGAATATTGGGGATAAAAGGTAGATTGTCTTTGGTACTTGTCGTCACAAAGACAATACTATCTTTGGGATATATTTTTCTTACTCTAGGCATCTGTTTATGCAAGCAAATTTTGATTAATACTTCGTAAAAGAGAGGAACGTTTAGATGCTATTTAACAAGTTTATTTTTTCGAGGTTCTCCCGTTGGGGTTTTTAAATTTATACTAAATAGCAATTAACCCTTAGCGGATCATCCAAATAGCGAGAAGAAATAGCAAACATCAAATAACCTAATCCTAACCTAAATAAGGTTCTTCTCTCTACCTGAACTAAACGTTCCTCGTTCCTATTAATTGTCGTGTAGAATTAGAAAATTATTGCAAAATAGTTCATGTTTTTAAGAAATAATTTATGTAAGAGTTCAACTTCCTGATTTAATAGTAAAAGCTTTTTGTGGGTGAAGTAATGTTTTTTTGCAGCAGCATCATTTCCTATAAATGCGGTTAGTTATTAGCTGTAAATTGCCAATAATAAAGAATCATATAATATTTACAAAGACTTAAATATTGCTGATTATTAATCTAGTAATGGATTGCGATGTTGATTACGCTACTCCGTCCCATTTCTGGAAGAATCTATCCAGATAGGCATTCATATATTGATGTCTTTCTGCGGCTAATACCTTTGCAGTGTTTGTATTCATAAGGTCCTTTAAAAGTAAGAGCTTTTCATAAAAATGATTAATAGAAGAACTTTTATTGTTCTTATATTGCTCAAATGACTGATGAAGGCTTGGCTTTTCCTCTGGATTATAGAGCTCGCGATTAGCATGCCCCCCGTATGCAAATACCCGAGCAATTCCGATAGCCCCGATGGTATCTAAGCGATCGGCATCTTGTACAACTATTCCTTCTAATGTCGCCATACAGGCGCTCACCCCAGCGCCTTTAAACGATAATTGATTCTTCTACGCATAATCCTTCTAACCATTCTCTTGCCATTTTAGGGCCTGCTTCATCGTCTCCGCCATTGAATTTCCAATCAGCAATATCATGTAAAAGAGCGGCCAATTCCACGACAAATAAATCGGCGCCTTCTCTTTGAGCAATAGCAACAGCAGTTTTCCACACTCGATAAATATGCCACCAGTCATGTCCAGATCCCTCTCCAGAGAACTTTTCTCTTATATGATCCCTTATTTTTTCTATAATCGTGCTATTGTCCATTACGAAAATTCCTCAAAAGACTTTATTAATGCCATGTAGGTCATATCAAAATTCTTAAAAGGCTGCCTATTGTATCTTTGGCCATCTTTGGTGCAGGGCACTAAAAGTATAAGGGATTTAAGCATAAAGAATTGGGTGCTAGGCACCAGAGTCAAGCTAATCAATAAATCGTTTCAAGATTTCCTGGTAAGAATCGATTCGCCGGTCGCGAAGAAATGGCCACATTCTGCGAACTTCTTCCGTGCGAGTACTGTCGAGGGTAACTACTAAGTTCTCCTCTTTATCCGACGATGCTTGTATGAGGAATTCTCCTTGCGGTCCAATCGCAAAACTGTTTCCCCAAAAATCTATGCCTTGTTGGGGATTTAACGGATTGGGTTCAAATCCAACGCGATTAACCGCAATCACGGGTATTCCGTTGGCTACAGCATGGGATCTTTGTATAGTAATCCAAGCATCAAGTTGTCTTTTCTGTTCGTCAATCGGTTCGCTTTTATCCCAACCAATCGCAGTAGGATAAACCAGTAAATCAGCTCCAGCCATAGCCATTAGTCGGCTAGCTTCGGGGTACCACTGGTCCCAGCAAACTAACACTCCTATTTTACCTAAGGATGTTTCAATTGGAGAAAACCCTAAGTCTCCGGGTGTGAAATAAAACTTTTCATAAAAACCGGGATCATCGGGAATATGCATTTTTCGATATACTCCAGCAATTGACCCGTCTTTTTCGAAGGCAACAGCGGAATTATGATAGAGGCCTTGGGCACGTTTTTCAAATAACGAAGCTACTATTACCACGCCATGAGATTTAGCCAACTCGCCAAGCTTTTCCGTCGAGGGTCCGGGGATCGTTTCTGCTAGGTCAAAACATGCTGGATCCTCTGTTTGACAAAAATATAAAGTATTATGCAATTCCATTAAGATTATCAGCTGAGCGCCGGAGTCGGCACAAAAAGCGATGTTTTGGCTTAACTTATCCAAGTTCGCTTTGACGGCGGGTCCATTTTGTTGCTGAATTATTCCTACAGAAATAGTTTTAGCCATTAAAAACTCCCTCAGGATATTGCATAGTTACGCAGTGTAAAGATCCGTGTTGTTTTATCAGAACTCGGCAGTTTATTTCAACCACTTCCCGGTTTGGGAATGCAGTTTTTATTGCAGCCACAGCTATTTTATCCTCTTTTATTCCGTATATCGGCATTAAGACGGCGCCGTTAATAATCAGGAAGTTCGCATATGTTGCTGGAAGTCTTTCGCCATTTTCCCAAATAGCTTCAGCATGAGGCAAAGGGACTAATTGGTATGGCTTGCCGGCAGCAGTTCTAAATTCTGTTAATGCTGCCTCCATTTTTTGGAGTTCTGGATAATGCGAATCACTCGTATCAGAACACTTCACATAAGCAAGAGTCTTCGCGTTACAAAATCTTACCAAAGTATCAATATGACCATCAGTATCATCGCCTTCAAGATGTCCATAATTTAGCCATAAAACGCGGTTAAGACCGAAAGTTTTCAACAAATAATTTTCAATATCTGCCTTACTCATGCGATCGTTACGATTGGGCGCCATTAAGCAGTGGTTTGTAGTGAGTAAAGTTCCACAGCCATCTGACTCAACGGAACCACCCTCAAGAACAAAGTCTTTCTTGCTTCTTAGGGAGATATCTGCAGAAAACAAATGCAGATTGCTTATTCCCTTATTGATTTGATTATCTAACTCAGCGGCAAATTTATTTCCCCATCCATTAAACCTAAAGTCTAAAACGACTGGATTGCCGTGCTCAAGCACCGTGATCCCCGCATGATCTCTTGCCCAGGTATCATTAGTTGGAAGCTTGGCGTAAATAATGTTGTCTTGGGGGCAGTGGGCTAATAAACTCCTAACTTTATCTGGTTCGGGAGTGACAATAAGCAGCTTTTCGCGTTTTATTATTTCCTCTGCAATATTGACAAAACACTCATTGGCCTCTTCTAAATATGGTGCCCAATCGGTCTTTGCGTGCGGCCATGTTAGTTGTACGGCACTTTGCTTGTACCATTCTGCCGGCAAAACAACGCTATTATTCGGAACCATAATTTTCATGCCCTGCTTTCATATGGAGACGAACTACTAACCTACCAGGGTTATAGGTGCTAGACGGGAGCATAAGAACTTTCTTTTTTATTAAACCCCAGATTAAATTGTAGGATGGCCTATTTATCAGTTTTATCCGATAAATAAATACCTGATCCTACCCAAAAAGTATCATCTACTTTCTCAACATACCCAAGCTTCATACTATCTTTTCCGGTTGCCGGATTGTCCCAGTGAAAATTTAAAAACCCATTGCGCGCGACAATTTCTTTATTCTCGCCAAGGTCTTTTGCACATTGAAGGCACTCAGGAATAAGAGCCTTGCAGCATTTTAAGCTATTAAATTTCGCTGTGTCACGCAGCTGCTGAATCACAAACATTCCAGAGCTGTCTTTGTATGAGGTTAAGTCTTTACCAATTAGTTCAGGCTTTGCGCCATGCGCTAAGTTAACGCACTTAAAATCATATGCATAAAGATATAACTCCCCATTAAAACGAACAAAATTTCCTTTCTTATCAGAAAAATCCTTTAAAGCTTGTTCTTTTTCAACCTTTTTGACATGAGCAACCGCCTCTTTAACTATAGCCAGCATCTGTTCTTTAGTGGGTGAGTTGCCTTCAGCCTTGGCGAGGCTAGCTAAGCTAATTAATCCAACAATTAATAGGGATATAAATATTCGTTTAAGGCAATAATTCATAAATTTAATTATCCTCCGATCAATTTATTCTTTGCGACTATAAGTCATAGCCTTTCGCGCTTAGTTATTCTAGTTTTGGCGCCCTGCACCAGAATTAATTCAAGATATTAGGGAGTTAGGATTGAGGGATATTGAGAGATTGGTGCCCTGCACCAGCTACGAGAGTCCTATGAGGTGGGTGTAGGGCACTAGGGCGATTCTTGACAAAAGTCCTGTATCTGTTTATGGTGCCGCCTTCAAATGTTTGAGTCTTTGAGGCTCGGGTAATTTGGGTAGAAGTATTTCTGCTTACATCTTAGTAAACTTAATACTTACAGCTTACTAAGCAGGAGGATAAGTAAGGTTTTTTTAGACTAAGCTACTAAATTGCTTCTCCGATTGATGGCCTAGCACTCTAGGTTTAATGGTTGATTGTCAGCCATTAAACCTAGAGTGCTAGGATAAAATCCTGTAGTTGGAGAAAACCAATGGAAGCAGTAGCAAATGGGGAACCGAAGGCTATGCCAGCATTACGTAGGGCCAAAAATCTGCTGAAGGAGCAGATAGCTGCTTGGAAAAAGGAGTTGGCGGATTTGCGGAGAGCTCCGATTTCTTCGCCGGGGAGAGTTTTGATTCGCCTTGACCAGTTGAAGTGCGTTATTAAGATGCCACCCGGCTTCAAGACGCGCAAAGAGCGCCAGGAGGCGCTTTCTCGGAACGTCGCTGATTCTGAGAGGGCATTGGCCCGAGTGGAGATGGAGATTTCCATGCTCGAAAAGGCTACGGCAGCCAATCCGGCCCCGAAGGTTAATTCGCCCGAACAACGGGCTGCCATTCGAAGGCTTGCCCGCTCAGCGGCCAGAAGGCAGCCAAAGAGGATACTAGGCGAAACAACGAGCGCTTAGGCAGATGCTGCAAGGGGAGGTTTTCGCCACTCGGCAATTGGTTTTAAACCTCCCCCTGCAGTATTATTTGTTAGTTTGTTTTATCAGATAGCTAGTAAAAACGAAGATTATAAGATTGGTAGAAGAAAGATTTGAACTAAGAAGTTCAGATTTTCTGCTTACGTAAGCAGAAGGAGTTAAGGTTGGAACAATAGGTAAATTTAATTTAACCGCCACTCTAATATTATCAGCGTGCTGGGTTTAGTAGGTGCAGCTCATCTACTAAGCCTAGCGTGCTAGGATTATTATTATTTGGAGGTTATAAATGATTACAAGCAATGGCAGTATCAAAGGCAATGGAGCCAAATCAAATGGCACAAAAAAGCAAACTGAGCTGCAGAAGGCTCAGTTGGCTGTGCAGTAGAAGGAGCAGCAGATTTCTGCAGGCTATAGCCGGGTAACCCAACTGCATAAGGAAATGATGAACCACTATGCCACGTCCGGCGAGTATGTGCGGAAGATGGACGAAGGTACGCAGTGGTATGACTTTCCCAAATGGCAGAGGCTGGCCATCGCTCACTCGCTGAAAGGGGAGGAGGTAGAAAAGCAAATCAAAGCTGCTAATGAAGAAGTTGATTTGCTTACGGAGGAGAAGCTCCAGCTCAGTCAGGAACTCAGTGTATTGAGGTCCAAATTACTCGAGCAAAAGCGACAGCCACTCGCTGTAACTGCCGCAAAGTAAAACGAAATGGGGGAGGAGGTTTTGGCTATGGGGCCGTATAGGTTCAAAACCTCCTTCTGTCGTATATTTCCAATCCAAATACATTTAGAGCTTCCCATTATTAAGAAATTTATAATCTAAACATAGCAGGATCTTGTTTAAGTCAACATATCATATACTATAGCCACCTATATAACCCCGCCCGGGTGCAAAGCTTTTGGTTTGTAATCGAAAATAGCTAAGGAGAGGAAAATGGGAAAGATTCTATGGTCGTTACCGGTTGGTGAAAAAGTAGGTATTGCATTTTCAGGTGGGTTGGATACGTGCGCCGGCGTAACTTGGATGCACGAAAAAGGAGCTTTCCCTTACACCTATACAGCTAACTTAGGTCAATATGACGAAACTAATTATGACGATATCCCCAAAAAGGCTCTTAAGCATGGAGCTCAGAAAGCCCGGCTAATTGACTGCCGCAAGCAGCTTGTTCATGAAGGCCTGTCCGCAATCATGTGCGGAGCATTCCACATTAATACGGCCGGGCGTAAATACTATAACACGACTCCCCTAGGGCGTGCCGTGACTGGCACAATGCTAGTTAGCGCCATGAAAGAAGATGGCGTTTCTATTTGGGGCGACGGATCAACTTACAAAGGCAACGACATAGAACGCTTTTATCGCTACGGTCTTATGGTAAATCCTGAGCTTAGAATCTACAAACCGTGGCTCGACAAAGAATTTGTCGATACATTGGGTGGGCGCAAAGAAATGAGCGAATGGCTTGCTGCGCGCGGTTATAATTACCGCATGTCCACTGACAGAGCCTATTCCACAGATGCCAATATCTGGGGTGCTACTCACGAAGCAAAACTGCTCGAGTTCTTGGATAAAGGCATGTATATTGTCGAGCCGATCATGGGTGTGCGCTTCTGGGATCCAGCAGTCGAAATTAAAAATGAGGTCGTTTCCATCAAGTATGTTGAAGGGTCGCCCGTAGCCATTAACGGCAAAGAGCTAGATCCTGTAGATCTAGTGTTTAAAGCTAATGAGATAGGTGGGCGTCACGGCTTAGGCATGTCAGATCAAATCGAGAACCGAGTTATCGAAGCAAAAAGCCGCGGTGTTTACGAAGCCCCGGCAATGGACTTATTGCATATCGCTTTTGAGCGACTGCTTACTGGAATCCACAATGAAAATACTCTGGACAACTATTACACCATGGGCCGCAAACTTGGCCGTTTTCTTTATGAAGGCCGCTGGTTCGATCCTCAAGCATTAATGCTTCGCGAAAGCATAGAAAAGTGGATTGGTCGAGCAGTAACAGGAGAAGTAACCATAGAGCTGCGTCGCGGGGAAGACTATACAATTTTAGATACCATAAGCCCAAATCTTACCTATCACCCTGAACGCCTGACTATGGAAAGCGGCAAAGGAGAATTTGGTCCCGAAGATAGGATAGGGCAGCTACATATGCGCAATCTCGACATCAGCGATTCGCGGGAAAAGCTGAAAATTTATGCTGACGCCGGCATTATTAAGCTCGGCAACATGGAGCATGGTGGCTTTCTCGCATATGACGCTGACAAAAAGAAATAGTCCAATCGGCGGGCAATATGGACAATAAAAGCGAGTTGATCCTTACCGGCGATAGGCCGACGGGGAAGCTGCATATCGGTCATTTTGTTGGTGCCTTGCAGCAGCAGGTGAAATATCAAGAGCTATATCAGCAATTTTTGCTCGTCGCGAATCTGCAAGCGATGACCGATAACTTTGAAGCCAGCAAGCTTGTTCGTGAAAGCATAATTGAGGTTACGCTTGACAATCTAGCTGTCGGCATTGACCCACAGAAAACAACCTTTTGCGTTCAATCGCTGATGCCTGAACTTGCCGAACTAACATTTTATTTTTAAACCTTCTTACTCACAACCGCCTAAAAAGAAACCCCACCGTAAAATCCGAAATCGCCCAGAAAGGCTATGAAGAGTCGGCGCCGATGGGTTTTTTCTGTTATTCGGTAAGTTAAGCGGCGGACATTACAGCATTTAAAGCAACCCTGCTGCCGGTAGGCGACGATCAGCTTCCCATGATTGAGCAAACAGTAGAGATAGTGCGCAGCTTCAACCGCATATATGGAAACGTCTTGGTTGAGCCGTGGGCGCAGCTTAGTAATTGTGTACGCCTGTGCGGATTAGATGGCAACCCCAAGAGGGGCTAATCGCTTGGCAACTGTATTTACCTTGCCGACTCTGAAGCCACGATCAAAAAGAAAGTAAATTCTGCCTTCACTGATCCATTACATTTGCGTGTTGAAGACTCGGGCCATTTAGAAGGGAACGTTGTCTTTCCTTACCTTGACGCTTTTGATTCTGATAAGGAAGGACTCGCCGACTTAAAAGCGCTCTACATCAAAGGCGGAGTTGCCGATGGCCTAGTAAAGCGGTGCCTTTTGGGGGTGCTTTGTGAGATTATTAACCCGATAAGAGAAAGGCGCGAGCAGCTGGCCAAAGACCGTGGTGAGATAATTACCATGCTTAAAGAGCATACCGACAGGGCCAGACAAGTTGTTACAAGCACCTTAGACGAAGTGCGCAGCGCTATGCTCCTAGATCAGTTTTAATGATAACGAAATTTGTATTTTCGTACAAAAAAAGAGCCACTAGTGGTGGCTCGGTATGAACCTTCGCTTATACTGCCGCGCCAACCGTAACTTCATCTAGCAAAGCCAGAAAAGTCTCAGTAACGGCAGGGCTCTTTCCGATCTCAGTTTTTTGAATATCAACCCAAGAAACGCCGATTTTCATCGCAGTATCAGTGGTCAATATCAAACGATCCTCGGGAAAATTAAGAGAACGGAATACCTCTTTCAGCCGATCATAATTTCTCAGAGAAAGAATCACGATGTCAGGAAACCGTCGATGCAGATCATTCTGGATGTCGCTGATTTCTCTAGCGCCAAGCAAACGATCTCGAAAATTAATCTGATACATACCATTGGGCAGCAATTGCACCGCATCGAAGGTTACCCCCGGTAACTCCAATGCTTTCAATGCCGTCCGAAAACAATTGAACCGACATCCCCATTCCTCAACGAACAACACCTCTGTTCTTCCCATTTCTTACTTACCTCTTTCTGGATCTCCAAAACTCGGAAAACCAAAACCTCTTTGAATACCATGCCCCCAGCTGGGCATTGAAAATATCAATACCTTTCATTAATATTCTAAATCTAATAAAAAGGCAACTCGAGATACCACATAGCTAAAATTATTTCACTTAAACTAGGCGAGTTCTCGCTTCCCGCTGGGGCCCTGCACCTGAAGCCAAGGTGAGTAAGTTAGGTAACCCCTTATAAGAATTAGATGTGGATTGCTATCATTGGTGCCCTACACCAGCGGGGGTTGGCGGGGGCGTTATGGGAGGCTGGTAGGGATCCAGGTGCTCCACTGATCTAGGTTGGTGGCGGTTTGGCTGTTACGTATAATCGGTAAGACTTGGAAGTCGGAAACTGGGATTTTGGAGAGAGGAATCTTCATCTCTATGTAGCGGGCTATCCCGGCGCGAAGAGCAGTGGGATTGGATGATTTCTCTATATCCACCACATATTGCCACGGGTAAGCTTTATTATTTAGCAAGAAGGCAAACTCTACATCTGTATAATAGTCCCTATCTGTATCGATCAATAAATCAAAAAATACATTGGACGAACGCGGTGGGTAGCCTCTTGTCTTCACTAAGATAAATAAATATCCCCCCTGAATATAATATTGCATCCTCGTCATGTCAGCCCAGCTCCGGCCGACTTGATCATCGACCGAATCATCCGCCGTAGAATAACTAAAATACGTCCAATCCCGCTGCCCACCGTCAATAAACGGACCATAGCGCAAGAGCTGCGAAACTCCATCAGCATCAGTTTTTCTAGGATTTCTAAGTGCTCGTATCTCCGCACCGTCCGGAATTCCATCCCGATCAGCATCATAAACATTATCCGAAAGCCCGAGCGCCATTTCTTCTACCTTTGATAAACCATCCGAATCGTAATCCTTGGCAAAATCGCTCATCTTGTAACCCAAATACTGCCTGCCAAATACCCAACCCGTAAGTAAAGTATTTAAGTCCACTGGCCTCAATATATTAAGCTCAGCAATGATTCCAGCATTAGTTTTTAACTGCTTGTTGATTAGGTTCCTTAAAAAGGTGATGTAACGAGTTTTTCCCAAAGTAAAATAAATCAAATGCTGAAGGCGAAACGATTTATAATAAATCAAACTGCGCTTGCTCTCATCAAACGGACAAAGCGGAACATCTTTTAACGAAGTGCCTGGTGTTAGATTCCAATCATAACCCCACCAACGATTAACTTCATCCCGACAACTAAAGTCATTAGGCAACAAATGCGCACGTCTGAGCATCACCGAAATAAAGCTAGTAATACCCTCAACCAATCACTCCTGACACGCAGAGTTCTGACAATAATAATACCAGTAATGTCCCAACTCATGCATCACCAACGCTGGCTTAGACTTAAGCGTATCAACTTACTGCACATAAATCTGTCCACCATCAAGCCGCGCCTGACAACTGTCGCAGCCATTAATAACCACCTGGTTATTTGCCCACGCCGGCAAATTAATTCCCAAATACGGTTCAAACGCCTGCAAAAATATCTTTGCCTGAGTAGTAATATGATTAGCCCATGCTTCTTTGCTCGGCTTATAGTTAACAGTTAGTGTGATAATCCGGCCGTTACTATTGACCTCACTAACCAGCGCATCGGCTTGAGCTAGAGCAGGGGATAAGATAAAAATTACACCCAGGCTGAAGACTCCTAACAGAACCGCACAAGATATTTTGAAAGAACCCCACATAAAGTCATTATCGGCTAAATTCTAATAATTTTTAGAGTTTAGGCCGCTTTTAGAGGCATAAGCAAGCTAGTTATATTAAGCCTTTGCAAAATAAATAAACAAATTGCTTATATTCCCGCTAACGGACTAATATGATCAACGTGCGACTTGCATAGCAAGCAAATCATAATAACTTCATAAACTAAACGAAAGGCGATCATGCGACATAGAAATTTATCCATCGCCGTCTTAGCTTCTTTTATCTTTCTTTTAAGCTGTGGCGGCACCTCCGGCGATGATAGCACCAAACAGTGCGCAATTACTCCCTGCCACGGACTTGATATTCAATGCACCGAGCTCGATGAACCACAAATGTGCACGGAAGAGTATCAGCTCGGCGATAATTGCCGCCAATTCGCCACTTGCCAAAAACAAAATGGCATTTGCGCGCTTAGTATGTCGAGCCAATTTACTACTTGTAAAGTCTGTGTGGAAAACTGCGAAAGAAATAATACTGATGATCCCATGGCTGCCTTTACCTGCGAAGCCGGGTGTCTAAACAACTAATTATGCAAAACAATAAATTGGCCCTGAGAGTATTTATAAGCCTATTTATCAACTTAGTCGCCACCGTTACCCAAGCCCAGCCGCGCTGTGAACTTGACCCCTGTCACGGTTATGATGTCACTTGCAAACTTTACACAGAACCCCCGATGTGCACGAAACATTACACCCCCGAGGACCGTTGTCGCCATTTTGTAAGTTGCGAAAATACAAACAATAGCGCGGCGCGATGTAAGCTCGTTGCCCAGCCGGAATTTGAAAGATGTAAATTCTGCGTTAGCGATTGCCTTAAAAAACCACGAACAGGCCCCTTTGATCAAACCACTTATCCTAATTGCTTCGATAAATGTATGGAAGCAAAAGGTAGAAGGGATTTGTTTGGCTACTAAAGTTTTTTTAGAAAACTTTTAACGGCCAAAACCATCTCTTTTTCTTTTCCCGAAAAGCTGTGATCCGCCTTATTGATCAAAGCAGACATGAAAAGCCGCGCGTTTGTTTTTACATGGAGTAGATCTAGCATGTGCTCAGAACTCATTCCGCACGGAACCTCATCAGTGCCGAAAACCGCCAACACAGGAAGCTTCAGCGTAGAAAATATCTTCAGTGAAGAAGTGTAATTAAACACGCTCGCTTCCAGACTCTTCTTATCCGCAATACTTAAATACCGCCGCGCGCTAAAATTCGAAATCCAACTAGGCACGGGCATATTGCCGTAACCAGCCTTCACCATAGCCTTAGCAATACGCACCGCTTTTTCCATCCTCAGCCTACCTTTCTCCGCAAGGTCTATGTTGTAATCATCGGCCGGTGCCAACAAAATCACCGCCTTCACATTTGCCGCACGCACCTGATGTTGGAAATAAGTAATCTTTTGACAGCCCGTGCTGTGCCCGGCCAAGACGAACTCCTTATACCCAAACTCCTTGGCCTGCTTAATCGCCCCCTTAATATCAAAAATACAATCTTTAAAAACCTCATGCGCAGTGCCCCCCAGCACGCGTGCGCCTTTACTTGTCTTAAGGCGGCTAACTGTTCCATGCCCGCGCGTATTGATGCTCATCAAATCATAACCACTATTTTTTAGTCCCGCCACCAATACGGCCACCAACTTCGAAGAATAAAATGATCCGCCCATACCATGAATAAATATCAGCAGCTTCTTGTTGCGCGACGCTGTTTTAGCCAGTAACCCATGCAATATAAGTTTATCTGTGCTAAAAAAATCAAAAAAAGTTCCGTTTAATTTCATTGCCATATACCATTATTAAACAAAAATTCTACCCATGAGAGCCGTGAAATCTTATGCCATTCTTTCCAGGTTTTAACCTTTAATGCTGTCGCCAGCTGACTTATCACTCAAGCGTTTGAGTAGATGTTTGTGCCCAAGATGACAAATAAAATACGAATAAGTAACCATGCTACAAATAACTATCGCGATTATGATTGTCAACACCTGACCCCAAAATTCTTTTAACGGACCTTACGATAAAGTTAGTAAAGCCAATACAATGCTTAGTAACGATAAGAGATTTCCACCTAATAAATCCTTTTTAAAATAACCTTGATCAAACTCCTAGACTTTCTCAGGAGTCAGTACCCAGCATTTGCTCCTCCGATAATATAAAAAATTTCCATCTTCGGTCTGAGCAAGCGAGTCAATAAAATAAGACCTATCTCTTTTTAAGAATCCCATAATCTTCCATCCATTTTTATCATTAAGGGGCTGTTTCGAATTTTTTAAGCCCGCAACATATCGCAGGTTCCTATGTGATGCTGCAACTATTGATTCAATGCCCTAAGTAATTTAGTTTTTGTATTTAGCACAGAGAAAAGTGAAGCTATTCCCTCAAAGGGAGGCAGCGTTAAAGGTTTTAATGCTATTTAGGCAACACTGTACCAAGCATCTAGACGATCATGGTATCTTAAGCCTTCTGATATGACCTTTTTATTTTTACTATGGCTTCCTGGCAAAAAAGGGTTTATCTAACACCCAGACCTTTTATCCTGGAGCTAGGTTATGCCATCTTCAAGTTTACTTAGAACTACTCACAATGGACTAGAATATGAAAATCCTTTTTTGTTAGCTTCAGGACCGCCCACTGCCACAGGTGAAATGATTAGACGCGATCTTGCTAACGGTTGGGGAGGGGCTGTTATTAAAACCATTACACCCGATGATTTAACTATTGAAAACATATCTCCGCGTTTTGCTACGATCAAAAGCGCAAAAAACGAATTAATTGGATTTGAAAATATTGAGCTACTCAGCAGAAAAGTCTCGGCTATTGGTTAGCCGAAATAACAGCAATAAAAAAAGATTTTCCCGGAAAGATGCTCAGTGCCAGCATTATGGGGCACAGCAATATAGAAAGCTGGATCGGGGTAGCAAAGGCAGTTGCTGATGCCGGTGCCGATGCGCTTGAGTTAAACGGCATGCCGGAAAAGCATATTGGTGCAGCCATCGGCCAAGACGCTGCTTTGGAGAGAGAAATGACCCGGGCGATTAAGTCGGAAGTAAAGTTCCCGTTAATCGTAAAGTTTACGCCAAATGTTATGGATATTGTCTCCATTACTCAAGCTGCCTTAGAGGGAAACGCCGATGCGCTTGCCGCTATTAATACAGTATAGTGTTTAATGGGGGTAGATATCGATACGTTTCAACCGCTACCCAACGTCTCGGGCTATTCTACCTACGGTGGATATTCCGGACAAAGTGTTAAGCCAATTGGCCTAAGATGTGGTTCGCAGATTGCGGCAAAGGTTAAACTTCCTATTCACGGCCTCGGTGGTATCTCTGACTATAAAGACGCCATCGAATATTTCTGCCAGCTCCTACGTGGTTCAAGTTTGCACAGCCGTGATGCTTAATGGTTTTGAGATAATTCGGCCCATGATCGCCGGCCTTACAAATTACATGACCGACAAGGGATTTAGCTCAATTGAGGAAATGTGCGGCAAAGCTGTGGGCTCAATATCTACACACGAATCACTTTCGCGAAAAGTTTCTCTAAAGCCGATACTTATCGATAATAATTTATGCGACGGCTGCTCTCTTTGTAGTCATGTTTGCCCGGAGAATATTCTACGGATGATAGTCACTTAGCAACATCAGTAATTAAGCCTAGATTTAAACCTTTCTTATCTCATTGTATTATCTTTTTGCTGTCTCCTGTGAAATACTCAAATCTTCACAAAGATATCGCGTAAGGAAATAAATAGTTCTTGATTCAGGGGGGGTAAGAGATTTAGCATGGCATATCGTCTATAAGGAAAAGGAATTTCAGTCCGATAGTATGCATAGCTCGTTATTACATGATGTGCTAATAGTGCCTGTAAAAGAAGACTTAGTGGGCATATTATTGGCCCCCTGGGGCAAGCGCAGTTTTATTTTTGCTCCTCTAATGATATTACTTCTGCTACTCGTAATTGCCTCACGCTTAATCAATTATCTGGCTACCACGGTGCTTTATTACCAGCTACAATATGAATAATCAGCGTTTAGAGAATGGCTTTCGGTTTATACGCGGCTCTTTTTGGCCCTGGGGTTTCTCCCTGTTGCTATTGGTCTTGGGATCAGCGTTGCATTTAAGTGGCTCACCAATTCACAGCTGGGATAATTTTATACGGCCGGGGATAAAATCCCCCGGTCTTATTTGGGGCACACCTCGGGCCACTCGTTCTGAGGAATGGTCTGTGCGAACTCCGTTTTATTTTTCGCAACATAATCTTGGTTATCCGCAAGAGAATCGTGGACTGGAGGCGGAAAAGGCGCCTTTGCTCTTCGGATTGGAGTAGTGGGCTGAGGCCTCATAATTGGGGCTTTCTTTTTGCTCAGCTGGGTTTATTCAAATTTCGGTTCGTCACCAGAAAGTATGGGTGAGCAGATGTTCAGGTAAAGCTCCAAGTTGCTGAAATAACGCGATTTGCACGGCATTTAAGGTGTGAAATCCGTAGGCTTTTTTTAGCGTGACTTTAGCTTTGTTGTTAAAACCTTCAACGATTCCGGAAGAGAATAGTTTTTTGGCCGTAAGCCAATTAAAAATAAGTGGCTGGAGGTGTCTAATCTGGCGAGCCATGTGCTTCATTGGCTCTATTTTGGAGCGTATAATTTTGGTTATCCAAGTGTTTAGAAACATTCTGAGCATCGTTGTTTGCCGATGTTTGCCTTCGCCTGAGTTCCGCACATAATGAAGAAACTCGTACATGCGACTGATAAGCCCATAGGAATATGGCTAAATCTACAATGACGGCGTATTTTTTGGTGTCTCGGGTAAAGCCATGTCCTACTTTATCAGCTAAACATTTCGACAGAATATGCGGTGCCATTGCCGATGGCATTTTGCGGTCACCCGCCGGTCGCCCGTGAATTGCCGTTGGCGCTTGCGTTTGTTTTCTCAACTCACGCTCTACGATTTCCAGGAAGTTTTTACATTCTTACCCACTTATTCCGGTGAGTAACCAGATTTTTAAGACAAACCGTAAATTGTTGTCGCGACTCTTGCGAATTGTTTCACTTCTCGTTTGTCATTTCTATCTACGGAGTTCTCAGCATTCGGTTCCGTGTACAGCTAGCAATCTTTGTCAATTAATGGAACTATTTGCGCTCAATTCCGACTATGGTGACGTCATCTTTGGCCAGTCGGCCGCGGCAGAATTGTTCTTGCAGGTAGAGGAGGTAGTCAACGGCCTTGTCGATGGAGAGAGAGGCAGCGGCTTGTTTGAAAAATTTCCCTGTGCCTTGCTCGCCAATCATGTTGCCGTCCATGTCGGAACTTTCGGTAAAGCCGTCAGTGAGCATAAGAAATTTATCGCCGGGGTTAAGTGTAGTCTCAAATAGCTCATAACGAGAACCGGCTATCATGCCTACGGCCATGCCGCGCACTTTTACGATTTCAATATCCTGTTTGTCAGCGCGCCAGATATAGGGGTTTGGTTGACCGCCGCGGGCGACTAAGAGTTGTCCTGTATCAAGGTTGTAAATAGCAGCGGCAACGGCGACAAAGCGTCCTTCCGGCACGAGGTCAGCCATGCCTTCATTCATCTCGGCAAGCATTTCATTGGGGCTCACTTTGGCGGCATAGGCTAAGGCCATTTTAGTCATGGCGCCGACAAATGCGGCGGATAGTCCATGCCCGGTTACGTCACCGATAAAGAGGCCAAGGGTGTTTTCGTTGAGTCGCCAAATGTCATATAAGTCACCACCTACGGCCTCCAGGGGAAGATAGCGAGCTGTTAGTAAGCAACGTTTGTCTTCCGGTAATTCTTTGGGGAGAATGGACTTTTGAATTTCCTGCGCTTCTTTTAGTTCTGCTTTGAAGCGATTGGTAAGGTCTCGCAGCTGAGCATTCTGGTCGACGATTTTAGCATCATAGCGGGTTTGATCACTTTTGAATTTTCTTAGGCGTAGCATAGTTGTTACTTTGACGAGGAAGTATGCGGGATCAACCGGGTATTTGAGCAATAGCTGTTTTTCGTCTTTGGCGGTGAAACCTTTTTTTGTCATTTCTTCGAGGTTGGGATGAATGACGATGAGCGGGATTCTCGCGAGCAGACGGTTAGCTTTAATATCCCGGATTAGCGAGACAGCGTCTTCGGCTTGATTTGTCCCGCAGGCGATAACCAAGTCATAAAGATCAGAAGAGGCTTTAGCGCTTGCTTCTTCTATATTATTAGCTACAGCCCAGTTATATGAGCGCGTGTCGAGAAGACGGGTGAGAGAGTGTGAGGCATCTTCGTTATCGCTGATCACTAGTATGCGATCGGCTAATTCTTTGAGATCTAAACTGACGTCTTCTATGCCCATAGCTTATTAGTCAAATTTCTTTGCATCATTTTGAATTTCGTTTTCCAGTGCAGCAGCAGCCTCTTCTTTAGCTTTTCTTTCCATGCGATCTTTTAAGCGCTTGCTCGGACCTTCATAGTGGGTGACGGCCGGTGGAGAGACTTGCCCGAATTTGTTGATCATCGCCTCGTAGTAGCCGCTTAGGGCTTCGTTACCCATGGAAGTAATGAGAGCCAGAGCTTTTTTAGCACCGGCCGAGACATTAGTAGGGTGCCCGATGGAGTGTAACGCAGCGAGACGATCTACCTCCTTGATCAGCGTGGGAATCACAAGTTCGGAGGCGGCGCGGGCACGGCGTTCATAGGCTTCGACTTTTATTTTGCGAGCGAGTTTGCTGATCTCGACCATGGAATCAACGGAGTAGGGTTCGAGGAGCATAGAGTTAAATCCGGCGACCATGCTTTTGGCTATATCTGTGCTTTCGCGCTTTCCGGCCTTCATGACTAGGATATATGAACTGCTCGAGCCTTTGTCGGTCTCGCGGGCTTGCTGCATGAAGGTAACGATTTCACTTTGCGCGATGGCGTTTGAGATGAATATTAAATCACATTCTCGTTTGGTATGAAGAAACTCCATGGCTTCACTAAAATAACTTACTGAAGATATCTTTCCGTAGCAGTTAATCTCACGGGCCGCTTGTTTAAGCTTAGTACGGCTTTCAAGATCAGCATCAATGATCAGCACGTCAAATATGTCGAAGTTTATATGCATATAACCTAGAGCAGCGGGTTTCCCGTATAAATACTTCCTCGGTTGAATTATCGGCACCTAGAGGCTTTTGTATTAGGTCGAAATTACTGCTGTTTTCTATAGGTTTTGTGAGAATATTAAGCCTTCAGATGACAAACTGTGTAATAGAGTAGGGGTATTGTGAATAATATATATGCTAGGGGTAGAAATTCTGAAAATACGACTGAATTCTCCAGCGTTATCGTTATTGAATTATCACTTATAGTGAGGCTATTCTTTTCAGAGGGAGGGGCCATGGGTTCGCGATATTGTTAGTATGGAAAAGAACCACAGATGGCAACTTTGCAAATTTCTACGGCAACAGCGAAGCAGGAGGCAGTTCGGGGAGGAAAAGCTCTCAAGCGTTTGGATTTTTTTCGGGTAAATTATCCTTCCTCTACCGGGAGCTGTGGGTAGTGATTTTCCCGAGCATATAGAGTTTAGAGAACTGGTGGCCGCTGCTCCAAATTGGGGAAAAATTGATTTGCAAAAAAAACGGCTGGGCATAGTTGAGGCTGAATTTGATGATGGATATTTTGATAATGCTAAGATTAGTGCTGAGCGGGGTAGGGTAGCGGTAACTAGCGCTTTTGAAACATTTGGGTTCTTAGCGAGGAATTGGGGATTTAATTTTTGCGAGAATTATGTGGTAAGGCTTTATCGTTATGAGTATTACGCTGGATACTTTGAAAATGAGTGTGTTGGGTTGGTGCTGATGGGTTGTCGTCGTTCTGAAGAATTCTCGCCGGCAAATTTTGCTACTCGCGCCATACATGAGATGGTGCATATTGGTATCGAAGAAAAGATAGTCAGAAAGTATAACTTAACTCATTGGCAGAAAGGATGCGTGGTTGATAATATATGTAAGAAGGCTTTTGGTTCATTGCTGCCGGCATATAAATATCAGATGCTCAAAGATGAAAGCTTCGCCCTGATAATAGATGAATATCTTTCAGAGAGCGCGATTAATTGCGGGCTTCCCGTGGCGATAGAGCAGTATTTGGCAGCGACAAAGGTGGGGAGTATATGTGGTAAATCTGCAAAAATTCGCTGAATGAATGTCGGCCCGATATTGAGATGAATATTTCATGGCGTAGGCAAGATGCCATTGATGTAAGGGCTCTTATTCGAATTAAGTAGCGATCAATGGAGATAACCATTCCCTTAGGACAAAGATAGAAAGCATTTGTGCTTTTTAGTAAAAAAATAATTTATTTCCTGGGAATGATATATATTTGCTTAGGGTGCCCGTTAATTTTTATGGCTACGATTTTGGCGTCTTAAGCAAATGATTAATTCATGTTTGGCATGTCGTGCGCTAGTCGTGTCAGAGTGCTTAGTAGTTACTCGCGCACATAATGGAGCGCACAACATGCCGATTGTTTTTTTGCTTGGAGGTCCTCTGTGACTTTTGCCCTTTTGATTTGGGGCAAAAAAGTCTTAACTTTACCCCTTGGACGAAAACCGGACTACTATTATATATGTCTATCTATAGCCGGGCAGCCGAGGGCTATGCCTGATAAGAAACCTTATCGGGCATAATGCTATATAGAGGACAAATAAATAAGCGCAAGGCGTGGCGTGCCCATTATAACTTATCTTCTCCATGGTTGGATGTTAGCGTTCAGAGCATTTTATAGCTTTGTGGAGCAGATGCTATGTCAGTGTTAAACGTTGTTCCCAGTTGTGGCATTTAAGTCTAATTAATTGGTTGTTTAACTGATTGAGAGATTAAAATGGAAAACACAGTTGAGCAAACATTAAATCCTTGGATATCTATCTGACTTAAGCCACGAGCTACTATTTAGCTGATAATAGATACAAACCCTACTCGGTTTGTTTTATTATTGGCAGCTTTAGATGGATTTAGCAAGGCCATTGATCGCGCCAGCGTCAGGGATTTAGGAGACACTCTGGAATGGCCGATGATAGTTTTTGGTTATGCCGTTAGTGGCCCTTTAGGTGGAATAATTTAGCTATATATTGCTAGCATCTTAATTCGTTGAACCGGAACTTGGATAGGCGGAACAGGATCAAAAGACAATATTAGAGCGGTCATGGCATGGAGTAGCGTTCCAGTAATTTAGATATTACCGCTTATTGTTTTAGAAATTGCTTGGTTTAGGCAAGATTTATTTACTAGATCAGGTCCAGCGTCAGGATTTGCTCTAGCAGCATTTGCGGTGATCTAGATTATTATTAGTATCTGGGCACAAGTGTTGT
This sequence comes from Deltaproteobacteria bacterium, assembly GCA_020852715.1. Lineage (GTDB taxonomy): Bacteria > Bdellovibrionota_C > UBA2361 > SZUA-149 > JADZAE01 > JADZAE01. The sequence continues at coordinate 51,565 of JADZAE010000077.1, read as the reverse complement.
TTTTGAAATGTTTGGAGCAAGTTTAAGGGTTTTCGGCATGGTTAAATGTTGTTATCAGTGTGGCGTTATTGCTTTGCCCACTAACACTATTGTGGCTTTTGTTATGAATATACCCCACGGATAATTTGAGAATATATTTTTTGTAACTTCCTAGTAATACCATTTTCGTCAGTTGCGAGGTTAGGCGTTGAAACATTTAAGTAAAATCTATTTTAATGTGTGGAAGTTAATTCTACTGAAATTAGAACTCTTGGGTAAAAACTGTTTCGCGATTGTTTTAATCGGTTGTTGTTTGATTGGGTTGCACATTGCTTTGGTTTGGGATCAGGCGTGGAAGCAATCACCTACTTACGATGAAGTCGTATATCCTTTGGGGATTGGTCTATCAGTCAGCGAGTCTTTAGCTCATCTGCGCAGCGGCTAAGATAACTATGAATTTTATCATAGTCGGGTTTGAGTTCTAGGGCTTTTTGAAAGTATGGAATTGCTTTTGCGTAGTTCCCTTCTATCATCAGAGTATAGCCGAGATTAAAGTTGGCCTGCATATGTTCGGGTTGTCGGTTCAGAAGTTCTGTATAGGCGTTAATCGCTAATTGATTTTGATTACTCATTTGTGCAGCAAAAGCTTTGAGAAAAAGGGCGTCCTGGTAGCCATTTGGTACGCTTTGGAGGAGATTTAAGCTTTGCTTGTAGTCATTAAATTGCTGGACTAAAAAAGCGGCGCGATGAAGATAACTGATATTTTTCGAATCAAGTCGGGTTGCTCTTAGCGCCGAGTAGCATGCATTTTTACTATCCCCTACTTTGCTATAGCATTGTGAAAGCCAATAGTGGACTTGCCCCCAGCCCGGGGCTAGCGTAACAGCGTTTCGGCAATACCAGAGCCCCTCTTCTTACTTATTCTTATCGAGCAATAATAGCCCCAAATTGATATTCCTTAGAGCGAACCTCGGTGCCATTCTTAAAGCCTCGCGGAAATAATACTCCACACGCGGATCGTCTCTATCTTTAATTGACATTGCTAAATTCATGTGTGCTGTGGCGTCGGCTCCGTGTTTCACACTCTGTGTCCAAAGGGTTGCCTCAGTGCGCCAATTGTAGTTATGAAAATAGCTGGCGGCAGCTATGAAAACAATAAAGTTTAGCATTATTGAAATAAATGCTTTGTTGGGCAAATATCGCTGGGCTAAATATGCAAGTAGCAGAAATAAAAACACGCTGCTTGGATATGGCCGATAGTCAACTATCAAGTGATGAAACGGCAGAAATGAAGTTGCCGGGAAAAGTGGTGCCCAGTATGATAATATACAAAAGGAAATAATTGGCTGTTTGTTCCAAGCGCGCAGCGCAATCAATAATGTTAGGAGTATAAAAATAGCACCAATTACGGTTTGTGCGTGAAATAGCGCTGTTTCGGTGTCGATCATTGGTAACTGCCGCAAATAGAAGGGCCAGAAGAAATTGCGTAGATAATAAAAAAGATGCAGAGCTAGTTGAGGTTTGAAATAATCAAATGCTGCTCCATGGGTGTTGACGACGTTTTCGAAATCGGAAAATTTCAAATAATATTTGGTATATGCAAAATAGCAAAAAATGGCGATAGCGATAGGCAGAGTTTGTAGATATGGGCTGATCTCTTTTAAGTTTTTTTGTTTAAAAATATTTCAAATAAAAAGATAATTGCCGGGAGCATGGCCGTGTCTGTTTTGGACAAGATGGAAAGGAGGTTTGGTTTGAAGATACTAATCCAGCTTAGCAGGGAGTTTTCTACCCTGCGGCGCATGCGTGCATATATCAAAAGCGTTGGTATCATAAAAAACTGCATGAGAATTAAGTCGGGGGCACAAATATAATTAACCAGTATTCCGGAAACAGGATGAATGGCAAAAGTAAGCGCCGCCAAAAAAGCGATGAGTTCATTGCTCCGTCCCTTTTGCTCGTCGGCGTTACCGACCCAGCGTGTTAAGAGCTCAAGGTGAAATAAAAATACAAAGATTGTTGTGATGGTTTGTAAAGCCAAGGTTACTAGATGATAACCGGCTATGTGTTCACCGCGAAAATAATAATTAAATGATAGCGTTAGCGGCAATAATGGGCGAAACTGCTTAATCCTATCGAGCGTGGACATGGGGCGTGGCTCTACGAAATGGCGCCAAAGAGGAGCTATGCTTTGTATGCCTGGATTATCTTGCACTCTGTAGAAATCATCTAAATGAAAGCTATTTTCTAATGTATTAGAAAAGCAGGCGAGCGAGACCAGAACAATAATTGTGATGTCAATCAAGTTTCTTAACATGAAGAAAACTTATCCCTTTTTAAGGGAGAGTTGTTATCAAAAAAAACACCAGAAAATAGACGATTGAGTATGCGGTTGACTGAGCTGATGGTAGTTGCTATTCCAGGTGCAAGCATATTGAAAGAATTGTTTTACTGGGATCAAGGGGAGATGGTTATTGTTGAAACACTGCGCGGGCTAACTAAAAAACCATGGATTGGTGTTTTGTTGGGGTTATCATTTATTGCTTTTCATGTTGGGTTGGTTTTTGATCAAGCGCGGCGCCAATCGGCCACTTACGACGAGCCGGTTTATGCCAGTTCTGGTTACGCTTTCATTGTGGATTCCCATAAGCAGTTTTTAATTGATCATCCGCCAGCAATTAAAATATTGCTTGGCGCTTCATGGCTAGGCGCGGGCCTGCCGCCACTAGAAACAGTGCCTGGCTATAAGCGAGATTTGATATGGACTTTTGCTCCAGCGCTATTGTATGGCGACCCAACGCTTACTCCAACATTATTACTCCGCGCACGTTCGGTAGTCCTGCTGCTTTCTGTACTATTGGCTTGTGGAGTATGGTTATTGGCACAGCATTTTTTTGGTAAAGCTGCAGGAATATTGGCTTTAGCCATTTATTGTTTTGATCCACAAGTGGTTGCCCTTGCCGGGCTGGCAACTTTAGATATGCCGTCCACTGCTCTGATTTTTATTGCACTTGCGCTGAGCGTAGCGGCGCTTAATAATAAACGGCCTTGGTTTTTATTTGGGGCAGGATTAGCTGTTGGCCTTGCTTTGGCTTCAAAAGTGACCGCCGTGATTATTCTCCCCGTGCTTTGTTTGCTTGTGGTTGCTTCTTTAGTTCGGCGCGGCGGAACAAGTTTTGCTGAGCTTCGTGGGCGTGCCTTGTCGGCAGCTATTATTGCAATGATTGCCGGAAATATTTTTACTATAGTGTGTCTTCCTGAGGGGCCAGCTATTTGGTGGGAGGCGCTGAAGTTTCAACATAACCACGCTGAAAAAGGACATTTGTCTTATTTCCTAGGACAATATTCTGATCATTGCTGGCCTTTGTATTTTCCCTTGGGCTGGTTAATAAAAACCCCGATTCCCATCATCGTCGCTGCGCTTTGTGGAATATGTTTTGTGATTTTGCATCTTCGCCGCGCTCCCGACATGGTGATTGCTATACTGGCTGTTCCGGTGTTGATATTTGCCGGCGCTACAGTTTCCGGTGTATGTAATGGGGTTCGGCAAATCTTCCCTATTGTCCCCTTTCTTGCTGTGGCTGGTGGCGCAGTAATGGCACATCTACTGCAGTTTTCTATTGGGCGCGTTATTGTCATAGTAGCTTTGCATTGGTTGGGAATAGGAACATTGGCTAATCATCCCAATGCCATCACTTACTCTAATGAAATTGCCGGGGGGCCCAAAAAAACTTGGCAGTTATTGTCTGATGCTAATGTTGATTGGGGTCAAGGCCTGCCGCAATTAGCCGAGCAGCTTCGCTCTATCCCTTATCGCCGTTTATGGCTGGAATATTTTGGGACGGCATTACCAAGCGCGCATGGGGTTAATGCATATCATCGCATTCGGGATAAGCGTTTCGATATTGGTTCGGTCCTGCTGGAAACCGATAAAGATGGCCCTGATCCTAGTGGGCGAGACTTGCTGGCTATCTCGGCGACAAGCTTGGTCGATATGTATATTTCGGATCATGAGCTTCATGCTTGGCTAAGAGAGCGAAAGCCTATTGCCTGGGCCGGAAACTCGATTGCTATTTTTGATATTACTGACGATGCAGTAGCCTATGAAGAACTGGCGCAAATGGCGACCAAAATGCTAGACCCATTGACTGAATTTAAGGCTAAGAACATAGCATTTCAGTTAAGGAAAGCGCAGGCTTCGGCTGGCCCATCAGCTCATTTCGGCGGAAACTAGCTAAACATTAACCCCCGCTCCCCTCAAACCCCAGCCGCAAACTAGCACCCGGTATCTTCGGCGCCGATAGTCGCAAACCCCTAAGAATATAATATTTTTAATTTTATGGCGCTTGATTTTCGCATCTAAGAAGATCCAGGTTACCGATAAGCCTCATTGGAGTTGGAATTTGCAGTTCTAGTGGAGTTCTCTATTTAAATTTAGTTGAAGAGCGGCAATTAGCAAATTTATTGTGATGTAGTTAGCCTGATTTTAGGTGATGAAGTCGATCTAAGGTGAGTGTGGTGCTTTGTGTTCCATATTTGCTGGTTCGCTCACTTGGCCTCTATACTAGCACCCGCTACCAAGCGGACATCTGCGTCTATTTTGGCACCCGGTACCAGGCAGACGGTCATCGGGGGGCTAATTAGTTACTGGCCCTGGGCAACAAACCACTCTGACGTTCACAGTTTGATCGGTGCTGTTTGTCACCATCACATCAATTCCTGTAGCATAGTAAGAATTATAAATTAAGTTAGCTTTGCTTGGCGTGGCGCTTCCGGAAGCAGAGGAAGTGAATCCCCATGTCAACATATAATAATCCGGAGAGACATCAACGACGCAATCATTAGAAACGCTTGCTGTGTAGGGAGGAGAATCGAAAAGAGTGCCTAAATCAGATTTCGTATAAACGACTCAACCTGACGGATCAATTAACCCAGTTGCGCCTGTTGATCCAGTTTGTCCAATAATTGATGCCGTAACATCTCTTTGCCCGGACGGACATGCAGTAGTAGAGCGATAATATAGAACTCCGCTGCTATTGACGCATACTTTTTCGGCAGACGTATTAGATGCGAAAGCACCCAGGCATACCGTCCCTAAAGCTGTGGCCATCAGAACGGTTTTGTTGAAGAGTTTCATATTTCAAATTTTCTTATGTTCGGATTAGAAAAATGCGACACCGAGAGTTTATAACAAATTGTTTAGTTAGGCATTAGCTATTTATTAGGTTAAGGAAGAAGAAGTTTGTGCGTTGATCAAATTAACTAGCAGTAAGCTTTAAAGTATTTAGCTACTTGATTAGTGGTATCGATTCGTCGTAACGAAGCACGTTCTCGTCAGCGCTAGGCCTTTCAAATTCCTGAATGTAAGCACTGAGGACATTTTTTGGTGTGTGATAGCGGGAGTGATTAATTGCGTTTTGCTGCCACCTTTTCCAGATAACAGACTCAGAAATATCAACAAATATTACATAAGGAGCAAAACCCAGATCCTGCGCTGTTTTCCTAGCACGAGCGCGCCACTCTCGAGTTGTGCTGGCAGTTTCTTGAACAACTGTCTCTCCTTTGTTTAACGCTGTTCTAATTAAATCGTTGTGAGATTCGAATATCCTTGTCCATTCATCATCGGGAACATCATCGTTGGAGGTGTTGGCACAACCAAAAGCCGCCTTTTGTTCGTCAAGGTTTACATGAACGAAAGAGCAGATAGTGACGGATTTGCGAATTTGAATTTACGGAAAACATGTAGATTAGTAGGAAGCAGAAAATTATTAAAGTTAGTGAGATAAGCTAAATCCTAAAAGGTGGAGATTAGCGACAATCTCCACCTTTTCTCGGTCAAGTTCGGGCCAATTTCAAAGCTGCTACCTGCGCGCTGCCAATACTTCCAAGCAAAGCAAAATATGCCTCGTCTTGCTCCTTATGATGGCCTTGGTCGCCATAAATGCGAGCAGCTTGCAGCTGGCAGTGTTGGGCACAAATAAATAAATCCATGCCTGCGCGACAACAAAGTAATGAATGGGGTTCGTTGTGTACAAGTTGTACGGCCAGCTTTGCTATTTTTGCCCCCAGTGCGCTGAGCATATTTGCTATCTGGGTCTGCGTGGGCCCATGTTCAAATGTGGTTACTACGCTTTGAAAAGATTGCAGCAATTCTACAAATTGATCAGAGGTGACCTGTGTGCAGTTTCCCTTCACCTGTGTAAATACCCGAAAGAAACTCTCCCAGGAAAGTGCTAAGTGCCGGTCAATGGCTTCCATTGTTTTTTCTCCTTTCTTTAAAACCTTGGCTTATCTCACAGCCTCCCGCTAATAAGTGCGAGGCTATGAGAGTTAGAATCGTATTTACCTATATGAAAAAGAACTGAGCTAGTTTCTATTAAATGTATAGCGGATTGTCAAAGAATTGTTATGAATAAACATTGGGGGGGTTAGGGAGGATAATTTTGTAGTATTTTACCTGTATTACATAGTTGATGAGCCACCATGATGGGGAGAAGGTGGTGGGCGTAGGGGAATCGGCGCATGCGGGTTTGCATAATTGTGATTTTGTTTTCTGAGGGCACGCGCAGCGTGCCGCTACAACGTATGTTGTCACGGCAAACAATATGAACGCTGCAACATATGAATTTAATTCCCCTCATAATAATATTATTTAATGAGATGACGTAGCGGCACGCTGTGCTGAGTCTTATACACAAGCTGCCCACCAAGAATGTCAGGTTCTAATGTTGTTACAAAATAGCATGACGCGACAAAAGTCGTAGCTACTGTGGAACGCGACCCATGTTGCGGAGCGACTGGGTCCGCGTTCCACAAAGCCTCATTGTAATTTGAAAATTTGTGAAGCTAACGCTAGAGCCTTTTAAAAGCCCACTTTCACAACTTATGTATAAGACTCAGACGCTGTGCGTGCCCTCAGGTTGAGTGATCGCCATGCCGTGCGGCTTTGCCGAATGCCACCATGATTATGCGGAGGCGGCGGATGGCCAAAGGCCCTCCCTACGAATGCATTTGTGTATATGATTACGTCTGACGGAATTATGAGCTTTTATATTTCCAGTAACGCGCGGATGATACCATGACGGTGTGTAAATGCGAGTGAAATTATGGGTGTTGCGGATTATTGATTTTCGTGATCTGCACGGCCAATCGTTCTCCAAGCACCTCAAGTTCTTTAGCTAAGTCACTACTAACTTCAAGCTTTTCGCAAAGCAGTTCGTCTTTGATGTATGGCCCCCAAACGCTAAACATCGCCTTTAGTGCTTGAGACTCTGTGCTGTAGCTAAGATTTATCCGATCAGAGATATCGAGGCCAGTTTCTTTGCGCAGCTCTTGGAGCTTGCGCAACAGATCAAGCATTAACCCTTCCTGAGCCAGCACTTCATCTATTGTGGTGTTCACCGCGACAACAGATTTGGCGTCAGAAGCCATGCTGTATGAAGCAATGGGTAATATACTAAAGGTGATATCTTCAGCACTTATAGTAACAGACTGTCCTTCTACAGTCAGGGCCGCACTTTTATGTTTATCTATTTGTTCTTTAAGCGCTGCGGGGGGCTGAGCGGCAATCGCCGCAATTACTTTATTTAACCCTGCTCCAAGCTTAGGTCCTAAGGTTTTGTAATTGGGTTGGACTTTGAATTGGTAGCCGAGAGCCCCGACCTCTTTTATCTGCATCAGTTTGATGTTCAGCGTTTCCAGTGATAAATCTTTAAATTTATCGGCTGCTTTTTTTACTAAAACATCCCCGGTCTCGACAACAATCTCAGCTAAAGGTTGTCTGATCTTTATTTTGGCATTTTCCCGCGCTGATAAAGCCAGTGTGGTAAGTTTTCTGATAGCGTCCATCTCGTCGATTAACTTGGTGTTAATCAATTCCTCTTTAGCTATTGGAAAGTCGCTTAGATGAATACTGGCCGGCGCATTTTTATCATGACCGAGAACAAGATTTTGATAAATATTCTCAGTTATAAACGGAAGCATCGGAGCTACAATGCGCGTTAATCCCTCCAGGCACTCATAAAGTGTTTGAAAAGCGCTAAGCGCGTCGGAATTTACCGATAACTCTCCCCAAAAACGTCGGCGGCAGAGCCGAATATACCAGTTACTAAGATTTTCCAGAAAATCTTCAGCGCCTTTGTCAACAGCGTGGGTGTCGCACTGCTCATAACAACGTGCGGCAACCTTATAGTAGGCATTGAGCTTGGCGATAATCTATCTGTCTATTTCCGGCCTGTCCTTGGGCTCGCTTGCTGAGCGCTGAGGAATAAAATTGGCAGCGGCGGCAACGTTACAAAAGAACGAGTAAGTATTCCAATAGGTATTAACTACCCCTCCCCTAATTTCTTTGGTGATATTAAAGCCAAGTTGAGATTGATTGTGGCGTCCTGGCCGCAATACAACCAGCGCATAACGTCGACGCCCATCTTCTCTGTGGCATCGTCAAACCAGATGGCATTGCCGGCGCTTTTATGCATCTCGGCACCCTTTTCATCTCTGGCTAAGGCATGTCCAAGCAAAGTTTTAAAAGGTGGCTTATTCTCCATCATCGTACTCATCGCGAGCAGACTATAAAACCAATTCTTAAATTGTCAGGGAAAGCATTCAAGCACTAAGTCAGCCGGAAACCATTGCTTAAAATACTCTTGGTCGGAGTTGTATTTGATTGTTGAATAAGGAACTATACCGGCATCAAGCCACGGGTTGCCGACATCGGGAATACGTTTGGCCTGGCCACCACATTTTGGACATTTTATGAGGACATTATCTATCCATGGTCGATGCGGTGAATGACCATCAAAGTCTTGCCAGCCGCTGATTGCCTTTTCCTTAAACTCTTCTTTGCTGCCGATAACTTCAAAGTGAGCACAGTTTTTGTCCTGACAAATCCAGATCGGTAGCGCCAATCCCCAATAGCGTTTTTTGGAGATCATCCAATCATGCATGTTTTTAAGCCAATCTAGCTCCAGCTCTTTGCCGTAACTTGGAATCCAGGTGATTTGCTTAGTTACTTCCATGATTTCAGAGCGTCAGCTATCCATGGAAATAAACCATTCCTTAACTAAGCGGAATAAGAGCTCAGTGCCGCAGCGCCAACAATGAGGATAGCTGTGTTTGAACTTTTCTTGTGAGTAGAGAATTTGTTTTTTCTTAAGATTCGCTACCACTTCTTCGGCGACTGAACTTGCGTGTTTGCCGGTGAGAAAGCCGAAGCCCTCGCCGTAAATGCCTTCCTCGCTGATCGAGCAAAGCGCGAGCAGACCATTTTTCTTTCCTAGCGCGAAGTCTTTCTTGCCGCAGCCCGGAGCGATATGCACTAAGCCTGTGCCATCAGCGTCGCTTACTTCTTTCCAGGCAATTACTTTATGCCGTAGTTTGTTCTTAACCTGTGCCGGTAATTCGTCGTAGGGACCAGCGTATTTCAAATTAAGTAGTTCGCTACCGGGAAGCTCAGATAGGATTTCGTAGGCACCTTTAGCTTTTAGCACTTTATCGGCTAGCGCCTTGGCGAGTATTAAAATGTCGCCGCCTTGTCGGGCTTTAAGATAAATTGTATCCGGATTTACGGCAACGGCAACGTTAGAAGATAAAGTCCACGGAGTTGTTGTCCAGACAAGCAGATATTCGTTTCCACACTCGGTGAGCGGGAATCTGACGATCACTGAGGTATGAGCAATTTCTTTATAGCCTTCGCCCATTTCGTGTTGTGATAGACCGGTACCGCAGCGTGGGCACCAGGGCATAACGTCATAGTCGTGATAAATCAAGCCGCGCTCATGGCACTTTTTTAAGAAGCTCCAGATCGTATAGTTATTTTCATCGGACATGGTGAAATAACTATTATCCCAGTCTATCCAGTAACCAAGCCGCCGAGACAGCGCGGTGATTTGTTTGCTATATTTGTGAACTCGCTCTTTACAAAGATTCACAAACTTCTCTATGCCAAATGCTTCAATGTCTTTTTTGCACTTAAACTCTAACTGCTTTTCTACCTCCACTTCCACCCACAGTCCTTGGCAGTCAAAGCCGTTTTGGTAGCGAAGGCATTGGCCTTCCATGGCATGGTAGCGCTGAAAAGTGTCTTTTAAGGTGCGCCCCCAAGCGTGATGCACTCCCATTGAATTGTTGGCCGTGATTGGGCCATCGAGAAAAGACCAGCGTGGGCCGTTTTGGTTTTTTGAAATTAGTTGCTGGAAGATTTGCTCTTTATCCCAGAATTGAAGCACTTTGTGCTCCAGCTCAATAAAATCAACCCAGGGTTTTACTTTTTCGAACATACATTTTCTGCATGCGGTTCGGCTAACAGCTTCGGTATAGATATCCGTTTCCGTTTTCAGGAGGGCAAGGCAAGATGATTCTTGCATTCCCGGTAATGTCAGTAATAAGAATAGTGAGACAAGTAGTTTCTATCAACCTTGATTTGTTCAAAATTCATCAGCGATGGGTTTATATCGGCGGCGGTGTGTGGCGAAGCCGACAAGCACCGCGTGAATGCGCATCGGTGGCGACCCACTTTGTCCGCTTCGTTTCCAAAGATGGGTCGAGTTCCATAGGCGCCGCAATATTATGGGCGTCATTGGTGCTAGCGCGGGTACTCTGAAGTAACGCAACCGATGGATTCGTGCATAAGACTCCGTCTATGCCCCGGCCTTCAGCCGCAAGATGTTGTGGTCAGTAACTATGCTTAACCATAACATCTTGCGGGCATGCTTAAATAAGACTATCTTCTCCGGAGTAGAGTATTAGCGAAAGAGATCGCTTCATACTCTTTACCTTGCCATTCGTCTTCCTGATCAAGCCAATTTTGGCTGATTAACTTGGGATGGACGGTGGCTTTTCCATAGCACAGTGCTGCGCAGATTGCGCTTTCAACGGCTTTCTTCCGGGTCTCATATTGAGAGGCTCAGGTTTCCGCTGCGATCTTGAGCTGCTTTCCCAACTCGCTCATGGCAAATGCCAACTCGCGGGCATCTGAATCAACTTGACTAAAAGCCACATTAAGTGCAGCCTTTATTTCAAGGATAATTCTGTCTGAATCCCTCTCCGACATTTCTGCGAGGCCAGTTCCTCGCGAATTACTTCAAGTAGTCTGAGAGGACTAGTCTCATCATTATTCATCTTAAAACCTCCTAAAAAATATTTTTTAAGGAATTGGAAAATCCCGTGCCGGCTTTGGAAGTGTCTTTAGTGCCAAAGTATGCGCCTCGGACTCCATCTCTTGCAGCTCAGGAATGGTCCAATCAAGCTCAGCAAGCTCCGCACAATCAACGGCCATATCGTAACATTTTGCAGCATTATTAGCAGCTTTATTTGCTTTTCTTGCTGTGCTGCTTTGTATTACCCAGCAAACGGCAGCTACTTTGAACTGCCCTCCCAGCGTCATAAGTGCATTGGTTAAGACATTTGGATCTTGCTCTCCGACTATACTAGTTGCTTTCATGATAGCCTGGAGTATGCTTAGCTCGATCTCGTCGGAAACTTTAATGTCTCCACCGAGTTTTAAAGCCGGATCGTAATCCCCGAATAAAAACTCAATCCATTTACAGTACTGATACCCGATTGACATAGTGAATCCTCCCCAAAAAAACATTGAAGCTGACCAAGTCAGCTTTAAACCTTTCCTACTTATCTCACAGCGTCGCACATGCAGCGCGGCGCTGTGAGCCTAACAACCTTTACTCATATCAAAATTAAAAAGAGGGGTCTAAAACTATAACATCTATAGGTAATTGTCAAAACGCCTATCGGAATTAATATTTTATTGAGCATCCATAAGCAGTTGTTACCGGGGTAGAAACAGACTGCCCTGCTAGCTGCTCATCAAGCGCGGCGGCGATATAATTCTTTGTTTCCTTTGGGTTCGCCGTTGGAGAGCTATCGGCATCAGCTGCGCCTATATAGGCGATGTTTCCATTAGTGTCGATAATGAAGATATGCGGTGTCGTTTTTGCTCCATATAATTTCCCAACTAGGCCTGCGCTATCATCAAGAAGATGGTTAGAACTCAACTGCATATCATTAAATACTCGATCTGCTACCTCTTGCGTAACATAATTTTCGTGATTGGGATTAGTGGAAGTAATAGTTAGCCAAGTTATGCCTTGAGCAATATACTTAGCTTGTAAAGCTTGCATATCTTTATCGGAGTAAAACTTTCGAATAAATGGGCAGGCCGGATTAAACCACTCCAGCACAATCAATTTCCCTTTCATTGCCGAGAGCGTAACAGTTTCATTTTTAAAACCTTTTATAGTAAAATCAGGTGCCGGTTTCCCGACTTCCACATTGGCAGCAAAAGCCGGTAAAGAAAGCATGAATACGCTTAACATAAAAGCTGTGATTACTTTCACAATCTTTCTCCGGTTAAAAGTTTAGCCATCTATTGGACGCTAACCGCCGAATGATATTCATCAACTCTCCAAACTTACCCCTCGTCAAAGGTGGCGGCAAGCTGAGCCTTTATCTCAAAATTCTTGTTTTCGCTCGGAGCTCCAATGCTCAAGATAATTCCTTCATCGCTTGATCGGGTAACACGCTTGATGTCATATAAAGCGCTTTGTAAGGCATCGATATCCACTTCTTTGCCGCTGATTTCCAATGTTTCTACAGGCCACTTTAGAGTTTTTTGATTTTCAGATTTGGTTGCGCGGACAACTTCAACAACTTCAATTACCAAATCAAGCAAGTTACTATCTTTTGGCGCTGGTATAACACTAAGCTCTTCGAGTTTGGGCCATGCTGCTGTATGAATAGAGCTAAAAGCTTGGCCTTTAGCTTCACTTCTAGATTGCCAGATATCTTCGCAGATATAAGGTAGGTAAGGCGCGAACATGTGAACAAAAACATTTATCGCATAAGAGAGAGTAGCTACGGCCGAGCGAAATCCGCTGACATTTTCTGTGTCATAGGAGCGCCCCTTAACAATCTCCACATAGTGATCACAAAAATGCCAAAAGCGGCTCTCAACAGCTAGCAAGGCTCCGGCAAATTCATATTCTTCAAGCTCTTTGGTCGCTTGCTTAATGGTCCCACGCAAGCTTTCAATCAATGCAAGGTCTAGTTGTTCGTTGATGTCCGCTAGTGTTGGTTTACTGCCATGAGCGTCAACAAAGCTCTGTGTCTGAAATTCTACAAAGCGGGCAGCATTAAAGAGCTTTGTTACTAATTTTTGACCGAGCTTAAAAATGCTCTCGTCAAAAATAGTATCCACGCCAAGGTGCGCACGGCCGGCCCAATAGCGCACAGCATCAGAAGAGTACTTATCCAATAAGCCATGCGGGGTTACCGTGTTGCCTTTAGATTTACTCATCTTCTTTCTGTCAGGGTCAACGATAAAACCGCTGATCGCGATATTTTTCCAGGGAATAGTTCCTTCATGCATCCAAGCTTTATAAATTGTGTAAAAGGCCCAGGTGCGGATGATCTCATGTGCTTGCGGGCGCAAATCCATGGGGAATAACTTTTGGTGACGTCCTTTGTCGTCTGTCCACTTGCTGACAATTTGTGGAGTGAGCGAGGACGTTGCCCAAGTATCCATCACGTCGGGATCACCGCAAAAACCATTGGCTTGCCCACGTTGCGATTCATCATAGCCGGGCGCCGGCATACTCTGCGGATCAATCGGCAAGCTCTGCCGGTCAGCGTATATCGGGTGTTCATAATCAATGGCACCATTGGCATCGATACGATACCAGACGGGGAAAGGCACACCAAAGTATCTTTGGCGGCTGATACACCAGTTATGACTCAGTCCTTCAACCCAGCTTTCATAGCGACTGCGCATATAAGCAGGATACCAATTAATCTTCTGACCTTGCTCAATTAAGTTGGCTTTATGATTAAGCACATCGACAAACCATTGGCGCGTAGCAATATATTCCACCGGATCATCGCCTTTCTCATAGAATTTTACTGGATGCTCAAGCGGCTTGGGGTCTCCTTTTAGTGCTACTCCTTCACCATGTGGACCCGATCCGCCTTCTTTTAGCAGATCCAGCATAATCTTTCTGGCCGCTTTTAAATTTTTCCCGGTCAGTTGGTTGTAAGCAGCTTGGGCGCGCTGGGGATCTACCGAAGAAAACGGCTCTTCGCCAAATGTAATCGCCTGCATTAAGCCCAGGCGGTTAATCATCTGCTTCATGGGCATTCCGGATTGTTTCCACCACTGCACATCGTAAATATCGCCGAATGTGCAGACCATCAAAATACCGGTTCCTTTTTCCGGATCGGCATGTTCAGCGGCAACAATTGGCACACGAGCTCCGAAAACAGGAGTGATAGCATATTTGCCAAAATACTTTTGGTAACGGCTATCGCTCGGATGAGCGACAACGGCAATGCAGGCAGCCAGCAGTTCGGGGCGCGTGGTGGAAATGACAAACTCCCCACCCCCTTCGATAGCAAAGCGCAAATCATGAAAGGCCCCTGCGGTTACTCTATCTTCAAGCTCAGCTTGGGAAACTGCTGACTGAAAACGAAAATCCCATAATGTTGGTCCTTCGGCGTTAACAACCAATCCTTTTTCTACTAGATCGAGAAAAGACCACTGAGAACATTTGATGCTATTCTTATCGATAGTCGCATAGGTTTGTTCCCATTCGACTGAAAGACCGAGGCGCTTCCAGAGATCTTCAAAGGCGGCTTCGTCTTCTTTACATACGACATCACAGGCCTCAATAAAATTAAGGCGAGAAACTCCTTCCGGCTGTTTCTCTGTCCCTTGAGATTTCTCAATATTCCAACTGTTGTCATAAGGAAGATTCGGGCGGCAGCGAATGTTTAATTTATTCTCAACGCGCCTTTCCGTGGGCAGCCCATTATCGTCCCAGCCCATGGGGTACATGATATTTTTACCTAACATGCGCTGGTAACGAACTGTGATGTCAGTGTGTGTATAGCTAAACACATGTCCTATATGCAGCGATCCGGATACAGTTGGCGGCGGGGTATCGACAACAAATGTTTCTTCCCGTGGCCTATCCTCGTGCCATTTATAAACTTTGTGTTCGTCCCAAGCTGTCGCCCAACGATTTTCGCTATCTCGGTAATTGTATTTATTTGAGCCGTCACTCATCGCCGTTATCCCTAGTAAAATAAAGAGTAAAACTTAATTAAATTCGTACAGATCTAGGTTATATACTTGAGTAGCTCTTGTTGCAACGAGCCTGATAAGCGTAATGCGATATGATATGGATTAAAATTAAGGAAATGGTAGCGGGGGAAGGATTTGAACCTTCGACCTCCGGGTTATGAGCCCGACGAGCTACCAGACTGCTCTACCCCGCGACACTAGAAAGGCGCAGCTGATATAGGAAAATCTCAGCAAAAAGTCAAGTTTTCTTATAGTATCTGATCTCCCTGATCTCGCCAACCCCTAGCTTACCCAATCGATAAGGCCCGAAACCGATTCGGCAAAGCTTAACCACGTCTAAATCAACTTTAGCTAAAATACGTTTGATAAAGTGGTTACGGCCCTCCTGGGCTTTAACTTCAACAAAGCTTTGCGTTTCATCTGCTTTGCCGAGCAGTACTTGAGCAAAAGGCACATCTTTTTCACTAAGCAAATGAATGGCGCTGACTCGCGCTTTGCCATCTTCGAGCATGATGCCGCGTTTTAATTTATTGAATTCACTGGCCGATGGAGATCCTTTAACAATAGCCCAGTAGGTGCGCTCTTGCGCATAGCGTGGGTGGAGCAAATGATCGGCATAGTCGCCATCATTAGTAAAAAGAATCAGCCCATTAACGTCAAAATCCAGCCGTCCCAGAGGAAATACTTTTACCGGAAGAGTAGATACATAATCCCCCAAACAAGGTCTATTGCGTGGGTCGCTCATTGTGCTCAGAACATTGCGCGGTTTATGAAATAAATAAAAATGCAGAGACTCAGATTTTAAGGTGCGGCCCTTATATTTAACTTCATCTTTACCGGGAATGACCTTAGTTCCCAGCTCAGTGACGACTTTGCCATTTACCTGAATAAAGCCACTGCTGATAAATTCTTCCGCTTTGCGACGTGAGGCGATACCGGCTTGAGAGAGAAATTTTTGTAAACGAATGGCCGTGATTATAGACATAAGTATAAATTGCCAGCCAACCGATTATTGGTAAACTTTGTTCTCGTCTTCGCTGGAAGATTCTGTGGATTCTATTTCTTCAGTTTCAGCAGGCTCTGTGCCGACTTCCCCCGGATCGCTGGCTATATCGGTGAGCTCTCTTAGTGAAGGCAATTGCGACAGGTCGCTTAGTCCAAACACCTCTAAGAATTCCTCGGTTGTGCCATACAATGCCGGCTGGCCGACAGAATCTTCATGACCGACAATGCGAATTAGTTTGTTGTCCAGCAATGTCTTGAGAGTCGGTAGGGCATCCACGCCGCGGATATTTTCGATCTCGGTGCGCTGAATCGGCTGCTTGTAGGCAATGACAGCCAAAGTTTCGGCAGCTGCTTTGCTCAGGCGCCGCTGTCTCGGCGGACGATAGCGTTTAATGGTCATTGCGGCACCGGGTGCTGTGCGAAACTGATACCCGCCGCCTACCTCATGCAGAGAAAAGCCGTGCGTGTCATCATTAAACAAAGTGCAAGCTTGATTAATAGCCCCTTCTGTTTCTTCGACGGATAATCTAGTGACTGATTTTATTGTTTCAAATTTTATCGGTTTTTGCGCAACAAAAAGCAACGCGCAAACGCGAACAATCGGACTAAGCGTTTCTTCAGTGATAGTATCTAACGATCCCTCTTCTTCTTGATCCCCGGTTGCTTCGACGAGTTCTATTTCCTTTTGTGAATTGACTACTTCCTTATCCACAATTAGCCTCCTTTCTCTCCTCTGCTGCTGCTTCAGTTCTGAATTCCTCCATGGAAATTACTTTATCTTCGCCATCGAACTCCGAGCTGAATTTCGCGTTGTCGGTTTGCCCTTGCTGCTTAATGCGAAAATCAAGCATAATTTCTGCGTCATCAGAGCTTTGCGAAGCAAGAACTAAGCCTCTTTTACCTAATTCTAAAATGGCGACAAAAGATCCAATCAAAGTGCCCCGCAATGTCCCCGCCTCTGACTTGCCGTTATTTTTCACGAGAAAAGATGAAAGGATTGTCCGGTAACTAACTACATCCGCGTATGTTTTAAAAGAATCAACTATCTTCATCATGAAGCTGACTACGGAAATCGATTCCATGCGAATCAAAAATGATTGCGTTGAATCCTTAATCCTTTTGAGTAATTCCCCCATGGCCGTAGCTAACGTAAAAGGGTTTTCCTGCAAAGGAGCCTGTTCGGAGTTATTATCTGCAAATGCTGCACGTTCTTGACGGCAAAAGGTTTCGTAACCCAATAATGGTCGAGCGCGTAAGGCCTCGGCTCGGGCTTTTGTTAGCTCATACTGTTTTAATCTTTCTCTTAACTGTTCATAGAATTCGGATTCTTCATAATTATCAGGATCATCTTCTATGACACTGGAGAGTAAGGACTGGCTTTTTATTGACATCAAGGTAGCGGCGATGACTAAATATTCTGAAGCACGTTCCAAATCTACTAAGTCGGATTGAGCAATGATCGATAAATATTGTTCGGCAATGAGACACATTTGAACATTTTCGATAGCCACTTCCTGCTCACGCACTAAATGCAGCAGTAAATCCAATGGGCCGAAGAAAAACTCCAAGTCCACAGAAAAATCAGTAAGCGCTATTGGCTGCCTTGGAGCAATAACTGTTTGGGCAGGTGCAATAAAAGTGCTGCTCGGTGAATAAGCCATGATTTTCATCTTTAAATAAATAACTAAGCCGCACTACTTCAAACATATTAAAGCGAATATATCAACACTTAAATTACTATTATATTTTTGTTATAAAGATTAGCTAGTTGGCCGAACAGAGCAAGGAGTCTGAATCTGTGATCTGATATCTAATAGAGCTAATTTATCTAACTCCTTCCCCTTTTTGAAACTCGCTGTAGGCCATATCCGGCCCCAAAGTATGGGCGATAAACATTTTTAATAAGGCATCAATGTCCGCTGCACTAATCGGTTCGCCGGCGGCCTTGGAAAAGAACTGGCGAATTTTTCTTTCCATAGAGAGATGATCGGCTTTCTGTTTATCTAAACCCGGGTAATTGTGCCTTACCAATAACGCCTCTTCCTGTCGGAAGTGCTTGATCCAAACATCGACCAGACGTTGGATTTCATTGCTTGTTGGTTGGGGATTGTTTGCAGATGGACCCTTGAGCCAAGCTGCCAACGTCGAAAATATCTCTTCGTGTTCATCGTCAATAAAGACTATGCCTGTCAGAGGGGATTCTCCCCAAAGATAATCTGTCATATTTTCACCAATCGATTCCAAATAAAAAACGTCTTTCAAATTGCTTCGCTTTTCTTTCGGTACGAATTTTATCGATCTCGCTATGAAAAAGAGACCAAAATAAAGGATGTGGCAATTGCTGGCGCTTTTCTATGACACTGTCCACTCGGGCTTTTAGCGCAGAGACTTGCTGAGCAAGCTCGGTTTTAGTCGGTATGTTATCTTCGTCTGACATATTCTAATGTGTAAATTTAGAAAGTGCTTCAAACCAGTTATTCAGATAGCCGGGCACAAATAGACCAACGGTAAACATAAAAACAATCATGGCCAGTAGTGCGCTATTGGAATAGTCTTGCCCGCTTATTAAGCTTTGCTGAAATTCTTCTAACTGTTCGGCCCAAGTCTGATGTTTATAAGGAGGCAAAGGAGCTTCTTCTTGTTGCTGCTTGATAACGGGGATCGCAGTTTGGGTTTTGCCATGCTTGGCCACCTCGGTCATTGCTGCTGCTGCGGCCTCGTCGTCGACGGTCAACAACATCTGCGCTGCACGTTCAATGAGATCTTCTTCCTGTTCCGCAGCCGAGGGTTTGTTGGCTACGCTATTAATGCCGCTACCACCCAAGCTAAAATCCATTGACCCTTGTTCAACGTTTTCAAAGATGCTTTCTACCAGATCATGCAAGGCAAATAGCTGTAAGCAGCGTTTTACTTCCAACTCCGGTAATAAGGACACCCTTAGCAGATTGCCTAAAGTAGTTCCGGTAGAGAGCAGCTTCCAGATTCGCTGTTCAGAAGCTTGCAATTTTATTGAAGGCTGAAAGGCGCGCGTGCGAATCTGGGCATTATTGTCGCCAAATTTTCCCGGAGCTTCTATTTCGATTTCATCTTGTTCTAAATAATCCAAGAGGATTTGCGTAGGCGAAGCGCGCAACAAATAATCATCACTTAACGCAATAACTTGTGCATTAAATGAATAGTCCCCTTCTGTTTCTTTCCAGAGTAAGTGCAATAAATCGTATTCATAAGAACGCTTAGCACTTAAAATTTCCACCGAGGATGCCAAATTATGTTTCAGAATAAGGCGCACGCAATCGACAAATGGATATTCCAGCAGTTTTTTCGCCGCGTCTTGTTTTAAAACGCCGGCATAAACCAGGCGCTTTAAAAGCATTTTAACTTCGCTGTTGTCGGGGAAGACGATTTGCTCAAATAGCCCTTCCATGACCACTACCTGGTAGGAATAATGCCGTGTGTGGACTTCCAGAATCCCATGCCTTTTTTTAAGACTTAGCAGACGAAACAAAGAAAGCAAAGTTTGTTGGGATAATTTGCCGGAAAACATATTAACCTACCTGTCGCGGAGTTGCTTTGTTAATAACAAACCCGATTAGTCCCAAGAGTAGAAACAGCACAATAACTACCGGGGTCAGATAAGACATTTCCAGATCGACAAGGAGAATTGGAAACATGCCACTTGGTTCATTATAACGAAACGTCAGTAGCATCAGCAAAATGGCGAAGTTTAAAGTTCCCACAAAAGGATAAGAACTTCGTAAATGATAGCCACCGGGGATAATTAACCAAACGACAGAAATTGTTTCACGTAAGGCAAGTTTTGCCTTATTTTTTTGGTTACTCCGGTTGCGACTGCGATAACTAATACGCGAACTGATAACCGCGAAAAATAAAGTAATAAAACCTAAACTATATAAGGCGAAATTAGAATGAAAATGGGCCATTGTTCCCACGAGCGTGTTTAATGCGCCATGCGGCACTTCCTGCGGAGCAAGCGGATGCGGCTGCAAATAAAAGAAAACTTGTGCAAGCACCGGCAGGGAGCGACTGGCAATCGCCAAGTTATCCTGCAAATATTGCTCATTGGTCATTAACCAGTCTTTGTCACGTTTAAGCGCCTTCTGATAATAGTCAGCATTTTGTTTGGTGTTTAACTGTTGCAACATCAATTGGGCATAAACATAGAAAAACTGCACAGAGGTTTCTTGTAGCTCAGCTTTAATCAGCTGCGCAGAGGCCAGCTCCGCCTGATTCTGCATCAGGTAAGTAATACCCAAATTAACATTTACCGGCGTCATAAACTCTAACTTGCCCGGCAGTTGTAAATATCGGGATAGATATTTATCGGCATCAGTAAGATTGCCATCAATTAAACTTTTCTGACCTAACAATACTAACGCCATCGGATCATCGGGATTTTGTGCTAAATATTCTTGGAGAATTTTTAAATCCTCACTGGAGTAACTAAAAAGCGAAATATTCCCCATCGCTTTGGCTAAAGGATGAATAGCTTGCTGCGAAACATTTTCAAAAACCGGCAATAACACAGCCCAACAAAGAATTATAACGGAGACATAAATTGCCAATTTACGACAATGGTAAACATGATGCGCTAATACTATTGACCAGATAGCGAGCGCTGGGAAAAGTCCCAGTAATAAGGGTAAAGCATTAAGCAAATAAAATATCGTTGGGGTGAGCCATCGCCGGTGCTGCTCAGGGATACGCAGGGAGAGCTTATTAATGATCAGCTCGCGTTGGACGCAAACATGGATAATAGCAAAAACCAAAAAGGCAACACTTAATGCAAACAAGGCGAGCAACAAAAAATTGCGCAGCAGCGGGATAAGCACGTAAGTGTCATGGATTGCTAATTTCAGGCCGCTAGAAACATGCCCGATCGCCTGCCCGATGCCGATTGTTTGATAAAATGTGGCGACTGATAAATGAATCTGTGCCCGCTGTGGGGATAAGGATAACGCTTTATTAATCAAAAACTGCGCATCCGAAAACTCTTTATGGGCAATGGCGAATTTTGCTTGCTCTAAAATAATGGCAGAAAAATCCGGAAAATTATGATAGCCCTTTTTCTCTCCTTCTTCACGCAACAGCTCCCACTTTTCGGCAGTTTCTGTGGTCTTCTTATCAAAATAGGCATTCAAGCCTTCATAGAAATAGGCATCGAAGATGCTAATATGTTTTGAAGGAGCTTTAGTTACTACAGCAGCCGATTCCTCAGCATAGGTAGCGGAGGTAAACAGCAAAAACGAGAGGACGCCGACAAAAACGGTAGTGATAAATCTCAAACCCTTTAGCTGGCGATGGCGCATAAAAATTCCAATTTACTAACAGAAAAGGGGAGATATCAAACGCATAAAACCACTTTGTCTTATGCTGACATCTCCCCCTCCCAAGAATCCAAAGTTATCTGGATTACTTTAGAACGGCATCCTTCAGCGCCTTGCTTGGGGTCAAGCGAACGCGCTTCTTTGCCGGAATACGAATCGGCTCACCGGTTGCCGGGTTACGACCGATACGCGGTTTTGTCTGACGAACTTGAATTTTACCAATGCCCGGAAGAGGTATTTTATAGCCCTTCTTTAAGGAAGCCTGAATCATTTCTGCCATTGCGGCATAAACGGATTTAGCAATTTTGCGACTGTCGAGGCAGGCGCAAGACCGTAAACACTCATAGAATTCAGATTGACTATATTGAACACCATTCTTGGGCGCTGAACATTGACATTTCTTTACGCAAGTATCTTTTTTTGCAGCCACGTCTATTATTCTCCAAAAAATTACAAACACCAAACCGATGGGTTTACGCACACTTGCAGGCCGGCCTAACATCACTGTGCCCGGCAACAGCACACAGCAAATAACCTAAGTTAAATGCCGAATACTATAAAGTCGCTACGTACACCCTTCCTCGACACCCTCCGATGAGGAGCGCATCATGGAAGAGCTTACCCTATGCTCAGCACTAGCAGACCATTATAATAGGGCATGACGCAAGTCTTTTCTTAATAAAAGAGGCTTTTTTATTGAGGTTTATTAAAAAAAACGAGACGACTCTTTTTAGATTTTGGCGGAAATGTTTGTAATTAGCTCGGGTGCCCCGCGGATTATTAGCTCGCGCTGCTCATCTAAAAACTGTCCCGAATTACTTTTACAAAACTTAATTTGCACCAGAAGATCAAAAGGAAAGCCGTGACTCCAGATGACGCGCTCCGGCCATTCGACTATTGTCAGTGCTTGTGTATCTTGAAAATTATCCGCCAGCTCTTCCGGCTCTGAGCTATTATTCAGTCGATAAAAGTCCCAGTGAAATAAGGTCTTTATCGATTTATCAACATTGCTTTGATTGGTTAAAGAATAAATATTTTCCAGTACAAATGAAGGACTTGATACCTCGCTCTCTAAACCGAGCGCGGCAGCGAGTCCACGAACAAACTCAGTTTTACCGGCTCCCAATCCGCCTTCCAAGGCCAAAGACATGCCCCCGTGAAGAGAATCTAAAATACTATTAGCTATTTCTCTAGTTCTAAGTGGGGAATTAGAAATTAAAGTCAGTGTTTCAGTCATGAACTCGTCTTCACTAAACCCGTTACTTAAGCAGAGCTTAACGGGAACTTTAATAATTGACGACAAAAACCGCTGCCCACCTCATTTTGATTACACAAAGCAGCAATAGTTTTTGGTAGTGCTTCGATTATGTCTGTAGCTGTAACACCCACTGAGGATTTAAATTCGTCGTGCAACTTTTGACCAATTTCTCCATGCAGATAAACTCCATAATTTGCTGCCGCAAAAGGAGGACAACCGCGTGCAACAAGTGCCGCAATGATACCGCATAAAACATCCCCTGAGCCGGCCGTGGCTAACGTATCGGTCGCTGCCGGATTAATAGCTAATTCTCCGTAGGGTGCAGCAATTACCGTTCTTGCGCCTTTTAACACCACAATCGAGTTTAAAGACTGCGCTAATAATTTTGCCGCTTCTAATCTTTGGCTTTGGATAGCGGTAACTTCTTTCCCCAGCAATCCGGCCATTTCTCCGGCGTGAGGAGTAAGGATAGAATTAGCAGGAACAATCGATTTTAAAGAATCATTTTCCGCTAGAGTATTTAATCCATCAGCGTCAATCAGCAGCGGAATATTATTCTTAGCGGCGAGCGTATATGCCAATCTGCTTAGCTCTTGCCCTTGGGAGCTTCTGCCCAGCCCCGGACCAAAAACAAGACAATTATGTTGCTTCAGTAAAGCTTCTAAGCGCGCCAGCTCAACCTGTCCATAGCCCCCTTGACCATCATCGGCTAAGGCCGCGCACATTAATTCCATCTGCTCGGGAGCAATATGCGCAGCGGCAGTTTGCGGCAATGTAAAGGTCGCCAAACCGGCTCCTGTCCTTAATGCTGCCGCGGCCGCCATTTTCGGTGCTCCGTATAACCCCGCGCTTCCGCCGACAACCAAAACCTTTCCCCGCTGCCCCTTATGCCTCTGCGTTGATGGTTGAAAATATTTTCGCAAACCCTGTGCTACAAAATCAGCTGTCATCAAAAAATATTCTGTTTCTGCCCGATGACAAATGCCGACATCGACAACAAATAGCTCTCCCGTGTATTGCGCGCCGGGGAACAAAACGGTGCCCAGCTTGGGATACTGAATAGCGATAGTTTGTTTTGCTCTTACAGCAACGCCGGGGACATTGGCGCTGGAAGCATCAACGCCACTAGGTAAATCTACGCTAAGCACAGGGCAAGAAGCAGTATTAATCAGCTCAATCACCTGGGCAAGTATCCCTTCCGGCGCGCCATTAAATCCCGTGCCGAGCAAACAATCGACAATCAGATGAGCGCTGCTGATATGATGGCTTAGCTCCTGCAAATTCTCCGTAACTGTGGTTATAGTTCCGCCAATTTTGCGATAGGCTTGAGCTTGGAGGGCGGCATCTCCTTTTAATAGTTCCATCTCTCGTGTGCTAAGGACGCTAACATGCCAGCCTAAATGTTTAAGCGTTCGGGCAATGCTAAAACCATCTCCTCCGTTGTTACCGGGGCCGCAGAAGATCACCACCGATGCGTATGCCGGTTGATAATGCTCGACAATAAAATGCGCAACTTCGCGTGCCGCATTTTCCATATAAACAACAGAAGGTAGGCCTAAAGAACTAAATGTTTGCTGATCAAGCTCGTGCATCTGTTCGCCGGTGAGCACTTTCATAGAACTATGAGAGCTCGACTTTAACAGTTTCCGCTAGGCGCTGTGCGCAGAGTTCGCACAAATACTCGTCTTCTGCTTCGACCATCACGCGAGCTTTCTTTTCCGTTCCCGAATAGCGGAGCAGCACGCGCCCGCTGCTACTTAGCTTTTCTTCGGCATCTTTCAGCTCGGCGCTGATGCTGTTTATTTCTTCAAACGGGACTTTTCGGGCTACAGGGATATTAATGATCACCTGCGGGTAACGCTTCATTAGCTTTCTATAATCCGATAAAGGTTGTCCTGTTGCTAGCATTTGCGCCAGCACTAAAAGCGCCGCCATTGTGCCGTCCCCTGTCGTGTTATAATCCATGACAATGATATGTCCGGATTGTTCACCGCCAAGATTAGAGCCATGCTCAATCATTTCACTGAGCACATAGCGGTCACCTACAGCCGAACGGACAAAGTTGATTCCCTGCTGCTCAAGACATTTCTCCAGTCCGAGATTACTCATGACAGTACCGACAACAGTATTATTTTTAAGTAAACCTTTTTTCTTCATTTCGATAGCTAGCATCGCCAGAATAAAATCCCCATCTAATATCTGGCCATGCTCATCGCAAAGCACAACACGATCGGCGTCGCCATCAAAAGCAATACCGCAATGCGCCTTGTGCTCCTGAGTTAATTTGACAATTACTTCCGGATGCAAACTTCCCACACCGCGATTGATATTTCTACCATCGGGTTCATTGCCGACACAGATTACCTGAGCACCAAGCTCACGAAAGACCATGGGCGCCACTTTATACGCGGCACCGTTAGCCGTATCAACCACCAACTTAAGACCATCAAGCTTACAGGTGCGCTCCAAAATGCTTTTTAAAGATACAGTATAGCGGCCGACAGCATCATCAATGCGAAATGCCTTGCCCACTTCTTCCGGCTTAGCGCGGACTAACTCTTCTTTCCCGGCAAACATCAAATGCTCTATCTCGTCTTCAACTTCGTCGGGGAGTTTGAAGCCATCAGGGCCAAAGATTTTTATGCCGTTGTCTTCATAAGGATTATGCGAGGCTGAGATCACCACGCCAGCATCGGCGCGCATGCTGCGCGTCATAAACGCTACGCCGGGAGTGGGCAAAGGGCCGACCAAGAGCACATCAACACCCATGGAGCTGATGCCGGAAGCAACCGCTGTCTCTATTAAATAACCGGATAATCTGGTGTCTTTGCCAATCAGAATCGAATGTCTGCCCTTATTGCGGCGCATCACCTGCGCCAGTGCCCGACCGAGCGCAAGTACAGTATCTGAATCCATTGGGGCGATATTGGCTACACCACGCATTCCATCAGTGCCAAATAATCTACTCATACTTATTTACTATCCTTAAGGTAACTTGTCTGGGATTACTATTAATCATCTGCACATTTTTGAAATTTCTGGGCAAAGAAAGGTTCAGGTCAGCTTGATGTTCACCCACCGCCATATTTTCAGCATCTACATACACTTCGATCACCTCTTCGCTGACTGCTTCTAAAGACTTCATTGGCCCATTGAGCAAGATTGTGGCCTTGGATGGTTCCACGCTGGCTGCATATCCATCAGCCGCTCGAACTTTGATTGGTACATTAGATATAGACTTTTCCATGTATATCGGCGAAAGCTTAAGCTCTAAAGTAACCAAGTTGACGTTAAAGGAAATAAAACTACTTTGCTCAACAAGAGTGAGGCTTAATCTTTGCGGAGAAGTAAAGCGTGAAACATCTACCTCTTCTGTTTGTACCGCGGCCACATTTGCCAGCTCGTGGGCCGGTCCCGTCGCTACCACCGATTCCGGTAAAGCGCGCACATCTTCCAGCCTGTAACCCGGAGCCGGTTGTCCTATATAGTTGGGAACAACCAGCAGTTCTTTTTTGATCAGACGATCGAATTCTAAATCGACCTCTGAAGGTAATAGCTCAACGATGTCAATTCCGTTAGGCACATCCAAATATTTTCTTAACTTTACCTGCTGTGTGACAGCTTTGTCTCCACGGGCATGAAGCATGGGCAAATCCACACGCAGCTGCGGATTACGAGTTCGATACTGTTCAATTAACGGCGATGGGCCACGCAGCTTAACTTGGACTTTCATGGCCGCCGTCTCTCTAGGTTTAACGAGAATTAAAGAGTTAGGGATGTTCTGAACTACTATCGGCAGTTCGACAGATTCTTGAACCATGTTATCGGAGCTAAAAAAATACAGTTTTAGGAGCACTGCCAGCATTAAAGCGATGAGTTTTAGAGATAAATTTTCTGTAAAAATTTTTTTCAGCATAATTTATTCTGTTGTTTTTTGTTCAACCGACTCATCCAGATCCTTACTTTCGGTAACTAATAAAGTTTCTTTCTTTTTTAACTCCGTCCTTAAGCGTTCCGAGCTAATAAAAGAACGAGCTAAAAGTTTCTTACGTCTTGATTGGCGGATAATTATTAAACGGTTTAGAGCACTGACTAAGGTCTTTTCATTGAGGTCTTTGATGATTTTTCCCTCACGGATCATCGAGATGGAGCCTGTTTCTTCGGAAATGACAACAGTAATGGCATCGGAGTGTTCGGATAAACCGATAGCTGCTCGGTGGCGAGTGCCGAAGCGTTTACTGATGGTGGGATTGAACGTTAGTGGCAAAACTGCACCGGCGCAGATAATGCGGCCATCTTGAATAATAATTGCCCCATCATGAATAGGCGATGAATGTTGAAAAATACTCTCTATGAGCTGATGCGTTACTTGGGCATCAATGCGGACAGCATGTTCCACATAATCCTGTAAGCCGATGTCGCGGGCGATAACAATTAAAGCGCCAATGCGCTTTTCGGCCATAGAGGAGACGGCAATACCAACTTCGGTGATTGCTTCTTCCATGGCGATAGGAACATCGGTATTAAAACCGCGCAGCAAGCCAACATTAATTAAGGCACGGCGAAAATCTTCCTGAAAGAGCACAACGATCACCAAAATAACTGAGCCCAGGAAGTTTCCTAAAATCCAATTTAAAGTTACTAGATCTAAAGAGCGAGAAATGACGTAGATAAAACCGATGATGATTAAACCCGTCAGCATCGGCTGGGCGCGCGTGCCTTTAACGAGGAGCATAGTACGATAAATCAGCCAAGAGACTAGTAAAAGATCAAGGACGTTAGTGATTATCGTCCACGCCTGTGACGCCTCGTAGCTAAGGAAAATGTTACTCACCCATTCCATAGATTATGATTTTGCTTCTTCCACCGCAGCTACCAGTTTCCCGCCGGTCATAATAACCTCCACCTGTTCTGATTCCAGAGTCTCAAACTCCAGCAGCGCACCGGCCAAAGCTTCAAGTTTGTCTCGATTCTCTCGCAGCAGCTTGCGTGCTCTTTCCAGTTCCGCATCAATGATCGCCCTCACCTCTTGGTCAATCATATTTGCTGTTTGTTCAGAGTAGTCTTTGTTGTGCACCAGCTCTTTTCCTAAAAACAAAGCCTCATCTTTTTTTCCATAAGACAAAGGCCCGAGCTTATCATTCATGCCCCATTCGCAAATCATGCGCCGAGCGATAGAAGTGGCAGCAGTGATATCACCGGCAGCACCTGTTGTTATCTCGTTAAAAACTAATTCCTCAGCTGCGCGTCCTCCGTATGTGATGCAAATTCTGTCGCGCCAATACTGTTTGGTATAATTATGCCTGTCGTTTTCAGGAAGCTGCTGCATCAGCCCTAAGGCCACACCGCGCGGCACAATAGTCACTTTGTGCAGCGGATCAGCGCCGGGCAGAAGCTTGGCAATTACGGCATGTCCACTTTCATGAAAGGCAATTATTTTTTTATCCTGCTCAGTAAGTATCAAGCTCTTGCGCTCGACGCCCATGAGGATTTTGTCCTTGGCATACTCAAAATGCTGCATCTCGACTTTCTCGGAATCTTGTAGTGCTGCATAGAGCGCAGCTTCATTAACCAAGTTTGCCAAATCCGCACCACTAAACCCCGGCGTGCCGCGGCCAAGCTTTTCGATTTCTACATCTTCGGCCAAAGGCACTTTCTTGGTATGTACGCGCAAAATATCCGAGCGCCCTTTTAAGTCCGGTAGCGGCACGACAACTGTGCGGTCAAATCTGCCCGGTCTTAATAGCGCCGGATCAAGCACGTCAGGTCTATTCGTAGCAGCGATTAAAATTACACCTTCATTAGCTTCAAAACCGTCCATCTCCACAAGCAGCTGATTTAAAGTCTGCTCGCGCTCATCATGCCCACCGCCCAGCCCAGCACCACGATGACGACCAACGGCATCAATTTCATCAATGAAAATTATACACGGCGCATTCTTTTTACCCTTCATAAATAAGTCGCGCACACGAGAAGCTCCCACACCGACAAACATCTCCACGAAATCAGAACCGGAAATGCTAAAAAACGGCACGCCTGCTTCTCCGGCAATGGCCTTAGCCAGTAATGTTTTACCGGTGCCAGGATTGCCGACCAGCAACACGCCTTTAGGAATGCGCCCGCCGAGCTTGGTGAATTTCTTAGGGTCTTTTAAAAACTGCACAACGGCAGTAAGTTCGGCCTTAGACTCATCAACGCCGGCCACATCTTGAAAAGTAACTTTAGTTGCCCCCTCTTCCATCATGCGGGCACGGCTTTTACCAAAACTCAAAGCTTTTCCGCCGCCGACCTGCACTTGGCGCATAAAGAAAATCCATACAGCAATAATTAAAATCATCGGGAACCAATTAGCCAGCAACAAGAAATACCAAGAATCTTCTTCCTTAGGTGACCCAGTGAACTTAACGCCAAGCTTTAATAACGATGGAACCAAAGTCTCATCATTTTGTGGTTGGTGAGTAATAAATTTGCTTGGCCGCCCTTCCTCTCGACCTTCTCGAAAAGAGCCGGTGATCTCTTTTTCCTTGATCACCACATTATCAATTTTGCCCTGCTCGACGGCCTGTCTAAATTCCGAATAATTTAGTTCAGCAGGAGAATCTTTATGCTTCTCACTAGCCGCAAAAAATAGCCCCAACAGGCCAAGCATAACAATCCACAAAGCAATGTTACGAAATGATTGATTCACCGAGAAAGACCTCCAATATCCGAGTTAAACTATGCCCCAATATTCATTTTTTATCTCACCAATATCTTATAGAAAAACAAGAGCCAAATTGCTAGCCAAATATTTCAACTCTTGGACAAGCAAGTAGGCTGAATTAAAATACGATAAACCTTGTATTAAATAGTTAACTAGGTTCTTAGAAATTGTAATCAACAGAGATACGGAGAATTAGAAGAAACTACCCAGCGGCGAGTGAAAGGCAAGCCGCTGGGGGAAAGGAATGATTTCGCGTTGCTTATTTGACCAACTCAAAATTGCGCCGGGCCGCCAAGTTTTATCAAACCAAGGTTTCAAAGGGCCATAGAGTCGTAAGAGAACGCTGTAGCTTTTACCAGGTATGGTTTGTATCCAATTGCTTTCATGTCCTTGAGGCGCCCGTGGGCCAAACCACATGGCATAAGACCCGTCAGCATTGGCTTTTAACGCCCGATTATAATATCAAGACCAGCTAACTTTTTGTCTGTCTCGAGCATGGAACGATGCTGTCCGGAGTATACTATAAACGACCAAAAGTTATTGGCCGGAATTGGCGCCGGCATGTGGACTTTGTAAGTCTTTCCGCCGTCCAGATATTCTCCCTCACTGTCTTTGGGAGTAAACGCATAGACTGAACCAGTTCCTACGTGTGGCACCGCCATGGCTGGAGTAATTCCTGTAGCCGTGTAACGGAAAAAGATACGATCATCTAATACGCGCTCGCCATTATTTAAGAACTGATAGCTAAGCCCGGCACATGGAGATGTTCACTGACTGCCTTCATAGTAATAAACACTTTTCTTACGAGGAGCAAAAGAAAGCGAACGGGCTGTGGCATTCCCGATAGCCACTGCTTCTGTAAGAATTTTCTTCATTCTTTCGTCAGGAGCAAAGGGTTGTCCTTTTTTAATACCGATGGAAGCAAATAAACCAACTAACTCCGGATCAAAGGCGTCGGCCGGCTCATACTGGATCACTGAATTAATTTCTTCGTAGAATTTGAGGTTATTAGAGTGAATAGTATTAAACTTTTTGCCGGAGAGATTATGAAATACCGCCCGCGGTGGAGTTTTCGCTTGCGATAAAGGATACATAGCGAACTTGGTCTTTACAGCATTAACCGTTTCTTTCATGTCGCCGTCTTTGACAAAAGCTCTAAAGAAAAGAAGGTTTCTGTAAGTTGGCGTCTTGATCACAAAATATCCTTTGGGAGTTTTCCCTGATAGCTTTCATGTACGAAAAGATATTTGCCGCCCTTCCCTTTATCTGGTTCGGTGATCCCGATATCGGTAACAAAACGAAAATAAGCATCATCTACTGGACCTAAAACAGCGGGCGGTACTTGCACAACTATCGGCTCATCTTTTACGTTCACCTCAGTCATACAATAGACTGTGGTCGAATTTGCCGTAAGGAATATGGAGCGTGCATCCATGAGTTCTTCAAAAATACCAAGCTCTCCGGGGTTCATCCCGGCGGCCTTAAAGCCTTCTAGTGCGGCATATAGAGATGCCGCGAGTGAGGTCAAGAAAATCATAGGTTTTGCGAACAGTTTCTTTAGTCGGTGAGGCATCAAAAAAACTTAGCGTGCCTAATGTCTCAGTATGAACTTTATCCGGAGTATGAATCGATTCCGGCACATCAGCTTTAAATATAGGCACCTGTGAAATCTTGGCGCAACCGCCCAGGCTAAGCGCGAGGGTTAATCCGGCAATGGTTAAGAATTTTGCTTGCATTCCAGTCATATTACCATCTCCAAATTGTAAGTATCCATTAACTAACCCTTCACAAAATTAGCAATTCGCGGTTAGCAAATTTTTAATAACTGAAGAGCTACTTATACCTGTAAGCCTATGAACTTTTTAAAATATTAGTTTCGCGAAGGGTCACTTCGTAAGCCTTCACGGGATAATTTTCATTAAAATTTCAGGGATATTACCAGTATGAATATTTTTAAATTTATTGCCGTTTCCTCATCGGAAACGACTAATTTTATGAAGGCTTATCTTCATCCCCCCATAGTTTTGCTTCGCAAAACTTGCCCCCTCTGGGGGCTTTTATATAGAAACTCAGTAAAAGTCGTGAACGGTTACGGTCACTTCATAAATAGAGTGGCCTTTGGTTTACAATAAATCTTGGTAGATAGACAAGAGGGGTTAAAATTTGGCCGGGTTTAAATTTTTTATTATGCGAATGGGGTAGGGAGTCTCGTCTTTATCCGCTTCGAGGTTGTATCAAAAGCCTATCTTTTTTATGAAGCCCGCAAGATGTCGCGGAAAGAGCATTCAACTCGCCGCAACATCTCGCGGCTTCTCTTGTGCACATGCCTATTTTGCTACAACCTCGCAGCAGGTTCGACTCCCCACTACGTGGTGGAAGAAGATGGTGGAGGTGGGGGGAGTCGAACCCCCGTCCGCAAATTTGATACTAGAGGCGTCTACAATGTGTAGTTTGTAGTTTGAGTTCACAGTGGAGGCTCATACAAACATGATACTCCAAAGCTAGTCCTGAAATTATTTCGGGTTCAAACGTCAAGACGGCGCTTGTCCCCTAGCCCACTAATTAAGCACTTAACAAGCCGCAGGCGCACTCATCAAGCGCCGCACAAGCTTAAGCAGCTAGTGCTACGGTAGCGTAATCGTCTGTATTTGCGATTACATTTTGTCACTTTTTAACCCGGCCAGTGACATCCGGGACATGCAGCCTAAAGCCTCATAACTCACGTCGAACCCGTTTCACCCCCTTAACGGGGGGGTGTCAGGTCGAACCCGGCACACCCATGATGTTTAAGATAAGCCTTATAGCGCGAAATTGCAACTATTGAGTTCGCCCTAGATACGAAGCTTAGCGATTGAAATGTTCATTCAAGGTAATCCACTTTCGGTGTTAATAGAAGGCAAAAAACAGCTACTTTAAACAAATGGCTATCTGCACCTGCCTACCCTCCCACTTAAGTTTGCCTTCGCTGGTAAGGCGCAGCAGGAGGCGCGAAAGTGTCTCGGGGGTGGCAGCGATGGCGGCGGCGAGATCTTTTTTGCTTAGATCACATTCGAAAGTTTTGCTTTGACCGTAATGCTGATGGAAAAAGTTAAATAGTCTATCCTCTACGTCGTGCACAGTGAGGTATTTGATTTGCTCGGCTAGGTATCTTTGTTTAGCAATGAGAATGCGCATAAATTCATTTCTAAACGATTGCTCGTCAAGTAGCGCCATGAATTTATCCTTGGGGATAATACATAATTCACTGTCAGCAAGTGCAGT
Source organism: Deltaproteobacteria bacterium (assembly GCA_020852715.1). Taxonomy (GTDB): domain Bacteria; phylum Bdellovibrionota_C; class UBA2361; order SZUA-149; family JADZAE01; genus JADZAE01. Next base: position 18,923 of record JADZAE010000077.1, on the reverse strand, counting down.
GGCCGTTACGGGGTAAGTGTTTAGTTCAAAAAGAATAACTTCGCCGAACATTTCCCCGGGCTGAATAATCTTAATGACAATTTCTCTGCCGTCAGGTGCCATTTTGGAGATTTGAACAACGCCATTTATCAATAAACAAAAGAAAGCCCCCTGCTCGCCTTCAAAAAACATCACTTCTCTTTTGAGATAGGATTTATTAGTTGTAATCGCGGCCAGCTGTCCGAGATTAGCCTCGCTAAACCCTGTAAATAACTGCGAGTTTAACAAAAGTTCGTTAATTATCATTAGTTGCCTTTCAAATTTATTTTTTAAATCCTTGATCTGAGTCAAGGTAGGTTATTTACGAAATGCCGTATTAGCTTTAGCTTCAGCAACGACTGTCAGGAATAACTTTATTACGATTATGAGCTTAAGACAAATAATAAAAATTGATGAAGATAAATGTAATGGCTGCGGCGACTGCGTAAGCGGTTGCCCCGAGGGTGCATTACAGATTATAGATGGCAAGGCTAGACTTGTCGGGCAGTCGCTTTGTGATGGGCTTGGCGCTTGTATTGGTACTTGTCCACAGGGGGCCATCACTTTTGAAACGACTGAAGCCGAAGACTATGATGAGCGTAAAGTTTTAGAAAATATTATTCCGCAAGGAATTAATACGATTAAGGCCCACATGCATCATTTAAAAAGCCATAAGCAGACAGAATACTTTAATCAAGCTATAAAAATACTACGCGAACATAATATTGATCTGCCGATTACCAGAGAGTTGGATGATGGCGGTCATACGGGCTGTTCTTGTCCGGGAGCGGCTTCGCAAGTATTCACGCAGATAAAAAAACAAGATGGGGCACAGCATACAGGCACTGTCCCTTCTGAGCTAACTCACTGGCCCTTACAGTTACATTTGATCTCCCCAACTGCGCCGCAATATCAAAACTCAGATTTATTATTAGCAGCCGACTGCGTGGCTTTTTCTTATGGTGATTTCCACCAAAAGATGCTCAAAGGTAAGTCATTGATTATTGCTTGCCCTAAGCTCGATAGCGGCCAGGATATTTATATCAATAAATTGATGGCGCTGATTGAAGACGCGCAGGTGAACACGATTACTGTAGCCATCATGGAAGTGCCCTGCTGTCGCGGGCTTTTGGCTTTGACCATGCAGGCGGCGAATCTGGGAAAGCGTAAAGTGCCCATTAAGCAAGTCATTGTGTCCAGAGACGGTAACATTCTCGAAGATAGTTGGATTTAATAACGAAAAGATAGGAGGACCAATATGTTTTGTTATCAATGTCAGGAAGCAGCTAGATGTTATGGCTGTGAAACAAAAGGCGTTTGTGGAAAAAACGACGATACATCAGCGTTGATGGATTTGCTTATTTATTCTACGAAGGGTTTAGCGCAAATTGGCGAGCTAGCGGGGTTAAGCGATGAGGATAGTAAGGCGCTGGGACGTTTTATTTCATGCTCTTTGTTTCAGACGATTACCAATGCCAACTTTGATAAAGAGCGTTTTTTGGCCCGTATCAAAGAGACCTTTTCTTATGCAGATAGTTTGGTTGATAAATTTTTGGCCTATCACCAGAAAAGCAAGGGTGAAAAGTTTGAGGGAAGCTTGAGTGAGTGTATTACCTGGCGCTCTGGTGATGAAGCGGCGCTACTGAACAAAGGTCGTAGCGTCGGCGTGCAGAGCGAAGCCAATGAAGACCTCCGTTCTTTAAAAGAGCTGGTTGTTTATGGACTGAAAGGAGTTTGTGCCTATTATGAACATGCGGCGCACTTAGGCTTTGAAGATGTAAATATTGCTAAGTTTATTATTTCTTCATTGGCTGCTGTTGGTTCAACTAATAATGCTGACGCGCTTGTGGCTATGGTCATGAAGGTTGGTGAAAATGCTGTTTCTACTATGGCCTTATTAGACAAAGGGCACAATGAAACCTATGGCAAGCCGGAAATTACTAAGGTTAATATTGGTGTGGGAACAAGGCCCGGTATCTTGATCTCCGGCCATGACTTGAAAGATATGGCGCAGTTACTTGAGCAAAGCAAAGATGCCGGTGTTGATGTTTATACGCATAGTGAGATGCTACCGGCTCATTATTATCCGGCATTTAAGAAATATAAACACTTTGTCGGTAATTACGGTGGTAGCTGGTGGGCTCAGAACGCGGAGTTTGAAAAATTTAATGGCCCTATCCTGATGACTACTAACTGCATTGTTCCGGTACGCCCAACTTATGCCAACAGGATTTTCACAACAGGCATGGCCGGTTATCCAGGCGTTAAACATATCGCAGCAGATACTAGCGGCCAAAAAGATTTCTCCGAAATCATTGCTTTGGCTAAAAGCTGTGCAGCTCCGATCGAGTTAGAGAAAGGTGAGATTGTCGGTGGGTTTGCCCATGATCAGGTGCTGGCGCTAGCAGAAAAAGTGATTGACGCAGTGAAGTCCGGTGCAGTGAAGAAATTTGTAGTCATGGCAGGCTGTGATGGACGCTTGGCTTCGCGCTCTTACTATACAAACTTCGCGCAAGAGCTTCCTAAGGATACGGTTATTTTGACAGCAGGGTGTGCCAAGTATCGTTATAACAAATTAAATTTAGGCGATATTGGCGGCATTCCACGCGTGCTTGATGCCGGGCAGTGCAATGATTCGTTCTCTTTGGCGGTTGTGGCATTAAAGCTCAAGGAAGTGTTTGGGCTTAATGATATAAATGAACTGCCGATTGTTTATAACATTGCTTGGTATGAGCAAAAGGCCGTGGCTGTATTGTTGGCGCTGTTATGTTTGGGAGTGAAGAATATTCGCCTCGGACCAACGCTTCCGGCTTTCTTGTCACCAAATATAACCAATGTGCTGGTTGAGAAGTTCGGTTTAAAAGGCATCAATTCGGTCAGCGAAGACATGAAAGAGGTGCTGGCGTAGGCAATATTAAAAACGCTTAATACAAAAAAGGGGCTTCCGCAGAAGCCCCTTTTTTTGTTTACGCGGCGATTTTTGCCTTACGATATCATTCACTCTTCATGCTTTTAAAAACGGGCAAGTGGTTTCTAGGTAAGCTTTCATTTTGATTTGTTCGCTCAGGGGATTTTCTAATTCAATCGCTACATAATTGCCAAAATAATGCTCAGGATAAGTTGCTACGTAATCAAGCTGTGACATGTCCGTCAAATAGTGACAATCGTAGTGTTCAGCTCCGGCCGGATCATGAGGAGCATAAAAGACTTTATCGCGAATAGCGCTAATGTGATTGGCGCGCACGCCGACTGCCTCGATAATTTCTTTAACGCGTTCATAATTTTCCGGTCTGAGAAGTCGGTCGCTTTCTAAGTGTGTTAGATCAAGACAAAGCCCGGCATAGCCTCGAACGTCTTGCAAATACATGGCGTGGCCGGAGTTTTCAATGGCAATTACGTTTTTTAGAGCAGTCAATTCAGCGGGAATATGAAAGTATTTTGAACAGTGTAAATTGAAAAATTCAGTATGAAAGCGACTTTGACAATAATGAAACTCATCAATGCTCATGTCAGCACGAGCATGAATAAAAGGGATACTTAAGTGCGGAACTTGTTCCAGTAATTGATAAACTGTTTTTCTGGTTTCGGCATTCAGGCAGGTTGGGAAAAAAGCGATCTCCCGTAGCCCTAATTCTTTAACACTGAGGATTTCATCTTCGATAAAACTCCAATCTCCACTCTTGACCCCTCGTGTTGACGTAATTGAGACTAACAACTTTCTCATGAGCGCACTGCCTTTGTTCGCTAATTTATCCGCGGCGTCGGCCGGTAATTGTAATTGGTTCGCTGCTGGGTGCTACGTAAGTCTTGATTCCTTTGGCGCGTTTGTGAATACTTCCTAAATTTTCACCGACTTTTTCATGAAGCATTTTCGCTGATTCGAGGAGTTGGTTATGTAAAACATTTAATTCTTCGAACAGAGTTTTTAGACTGGCGCGCTGTGGAGAGGATACTTCCCCGCTTTCCGTAAGCGCCGGGAGTTTAGCGATTTGAATTTCCCATCGTTCAAAGTCATCGGTGTAACAGGCAAGCTTTTCAATGTAAAGCTCACCTATTTCCTCCGATTGATAGGCCAGCAGCTCACGCGCACTACTAATTAAAGCTTGTGTCTGAGCTTCAATTTGTTGAAATCCACTGGCCACGTTACTTTATTTCACCGCGTCTACTAACTCCTCGCGGAGTTTATCTACATCCCAAAGAGTGATTTGCGATAACTTCAGCATGAAAGCATCATCAGCAAGGTTTTCCTTGGTTAGACGTATCATATATTTCCCGGCCACTTTATATGTTTCCGTGTGAACGTCGACGTGCCTAACCCTTGTTCTTCCAGTTTTGGGATCAGCAATATCAGCAAAAGCGATGGGCACCAGTTCTCTACCTTGGCGTGACATCATCGCATGAGACCCGCCGTTTAAGAGAAACTCTACGGCTCCATAGCCCAGCTGCTGCGTGTATTCGCGGTCAAAAGCAATTGGACGCGCACAACGTAGCTCATAGCCGACATCTTTATCCACGACCGTGATCGAGCAGTTAAACTGTTTCAAGCGCTTGGCGACAGATTCTCTAAGCATGCGACCAAAAGCTAACTCCGCATAGCGAATATGGCCGTGTGGATCGCGCTCAACTGCCGAAATATCAGGGATGGTATCCGGGTTGATTTTTTCAACAATTCCCTCAGCCACTACTGCTACTCCAAAATTTTTACCGGCAACCAGACGCTTAAGAATACTACCAACGATAAGGTCAGTGAGTTTTTGCAAAGGAATAGTTTTTTCGTGAAACTCCTCTGGAATTAAAGTTACTGCCGCTCCGGCAGCAACCCCGATTCCCAATGCTAAGTGTCCGGCGGTTCTGCCCATAGCAATAACCATATACCAACGCTTACCGGTAGCTTTGGCGTCAGTTTGTAGCGTTTCAACGATAATTGTTCCGACTTCTCTTGCGGTGTGGTAGCCAAAAGTGCAATCACCATGGGGCAAAGGTAAATCGTTGTCGATAGTTTTAGGAACGTGAGCCACCGATATTCTTCCGCCGGCAGCATCGGCGACAGCTTTAGCTGAGCTAGCTGTATCATCGCCACCGATGGTCACCAGATAACCAACATTGAGTTCTGTTAAAACACGAACCACGTTATCTAAATGTTCTTGATTCCTAGTGGGATTAGCACGCGATGTGCAGAGGATAGAGCCTCCTTCTCGCGGAATACGGGAAACATCGGAGATCTGTAATTCGCGAACATTATGGTTGTTTCCTTGCATGATTTCACTAAAACCGTGCATAATTCCATAAACTTTATGTCCACGGTTGATCGCTTCAATAGTTGCTGCGCTGATCACGCCATTAATACCGGGAGCGGGTCCACCACCAACAACAATTGCTACAGCTCTATTCTCCATATTAATCCTCCAACAATTTAAAAAAATTATGCAGCAGTTACATTAAACCCACAGTCAACATAATGGACTTCCCCTGTGACAGCCGAGGCTAAATCGCTAAGCAAATAAACAGCCGAAGATCCAACGTTTTCAATTGAGATCAGACGTCTCAAAGGAGCTCGTGGCTCAAAATAATTAAGCAGATCTCTAAAATCCGATATTCCGGAAGCCGCCAATGTCTTGATCGGACCAGCCGAGATAGCATTAACGCGAACCTGATCAGGACCTAAATCAACCGCCAACTCCCGAACCGATGCTTCCAGAGCGGCTTTAGCTACACCCATCATGCGGTAGTTGGGAACAACTTTCTGAGCACCATAATAGCTCATAGTGAGCGCTGACGAGTCCTTGCCCAGAACGTTTTTAGCACAGGCCATAGTCTTGATGAAAGAATAAACACTAACATCCATTGCTAAGTGAAATCCTTCGCGCGAAGTTAAGCTAAAGCGGTTATTAAGATCCTCTCCTTTAGCAAAGGCGACTGAGTGTACGAGGAAATCAAGTTTCCCCCACTCTTTCTCTATGCTTGTAAATACTGCTTGGATTTCATCGTCGCGTTGCACATCGCAAGGCAGTAGAAATGTCGAACCAAGAGACTCAGCCAGTGGTCGAACACGGCGCTCAAGTGTTTCGTTAAGGTAAGTAAACGCCAGCTCGGCACCATGCTGATGGCAAGCTTCAGCTACCCCCCAGGCAATGCTCTTCTGGTTGGCGACCCCCATGATAAGGCCTTTTTTTCCTTCTAATAACTTCATGCTTCCCCCAAATTAGAATAGCCATTCTAGACTTTCACACTTTATATAAAACATAGGGGTTTTTGCAAGTGCTTAGGGCCTGCTATGGCAGTGATTATTATGATAAAAATAGTATGCGAAATTGAGTTGAATTGGAGTAACGCGCCAAGACTTATGCACAAGTGGTAAAAGCGTGCCTTCTTACAAGTTGTCTATTTTGCCTCAGGAAAAAGATATTGTAATAACCGCAGTGGCATTCTCTTACGCCGATGGCGCCAGCGCGAAAATCTCTCCAGTAACGTATTCTGTGGACTTGCGGATAAGACTCAGATCGGCGGTGCCACCACCTGCATCATTTCGGAATTACTACCGTCGAGCTTTTTTACTCGGCGGCGCTTTCCGTGGTTGCTGCGGCTACGCGACGCTCGCGGCGGGCGGTCTTTTTCTGGACCTCGCCTTCCACAAACTCAATCAAGGCCATAGCGGCGTTGTCTCCCTGGCGGTTAGCCATTTTGACTATACGAGTATAGCCGCCATGGCGTTCTGCATAGCGCGGAGCAATTTCGGTAAATAGTTTATGTACAGCTGTAAGTTTTTGGGCATTGCCTTCGGCACGACGATTAATAGCAAAAAGATAACTCATGGCGTTACGACGCGAATGAAGTGTATCTTTCTTGCCGAGAGTAACTAACTTATCGGCAACGCGCTTTAATTCTCTAGCGCGGGGCAAAGTAGTTCTGATGCGCCCGTGCAGGACTAGCGATGTAGCCAGGTTCCTTAATAGTGCCCGGCGGTGCGCTGTATTACGTTTTAATTTTCCTAGAGCTTTTCCATGATTCATAAGGACACCTAAGCAGTTTAGTCATTCATACTGTTACTAGCGTTTTCCGTCATCTTCTCGAGAATTTCACGTGCCGGAAAACCCTCCAGCTTCATTCCCAAGCCCAGACCCATTTCGGAAAGTATTTCTTTAATTTCGTTTAGCGACTTACGCCCAAAATTTTTAGTTCTAAGCATTTCGCCCTCAGTCCTGACAACGAGCTCGCCTATATACTTAATATCGGCATTCTCTAAGCAGTTAGAAGACCGTACGCTCAATTCTAACTCATCAATGCGACGGAAGAGATTGTCATTGAATTTTGGCTTATCAATGTCGATCACCGAATGTTCAACTGTCTCCTCAGCTTTAATCTCTTCAGTGCCGGCAAATACGCCAACTTGATCGCGTAATATGTAAGCAGCTCCTTCTAAAGCTTCTTGTGGGGAAAGACTACCATTGGTCCAAACTTCTAAAGTTAGTTTGTCATAGTCAGTCCTCTGGCCAACGCGAGCGTTAGTTACCACCATGTTTACTTTGCGCACCGGGGAGAAAATAGAATCGATAATAATGGCATTAACCGGATCATTCTCGGTCTTATTAAACTCAGCTGTTACATAGCCGCGGCCGATTTTGGCGACCATCTGCATTCTGATTTTGCCATCTTCATTGAGCGTGCAGATATGATGATCGGGATTGATCACGCGAACACTCAAATCTGAGCTGATCATGCCGGCAGTGACTTCTCCGGGTCCATTAGCCTCCAGAGTTAAGTGAAACTCCTCTTTCCCTAACCCCTGAAGTACAATTTCTTTGAGATTAAGCACGATCTCGGTTACATCCTCAACACAGCCATTAATTGTGGCAAACTCATGGCTGACACCATCAATGCAAACGGAGGTGATAGCTGAACCTGGAAGAGAAGATAACATTACGCGACGTAAACTGTTACCGATTGTTGTTCCGTAACCACACTCTAATGGCTCGGCAACGAATTTACCGTAGCGCTCTATTGTGCCTTCTTTATGTTCCTCTTTCTGTTCAAATTCAACACGACGAGGTTTTACAAAGTCTTTAACAATATTTCGTAGCATATCCCCACTCTTTATAATTTATGTTTTCTAAAACGCACCAATTACTTCGAATACAACTCAACGATAAGCTGTTCCTTAATCGGAGTTACAATCTGTGAACGCACAGGGAGTACTCGCACTACAGCCGTATAATTTTTGCGATCAAGCTCGATCCATTCCGGAATAGAACGGCTTTCGGCTGTCGCAACGGCGTTGTTTATTACGTCCAATGTGCGGCTGCGTTCACGAACACTGATGATATCGCCCGGTTTGAGGCGGTATGAAGGAATGTTCACACGCTTGCCGTTGACGCAGAAGTGACCATGAGAAACCCCTTGCCGCGCTTCGTTTTTAGAAATCGCGAAACCGGCGCGATAAACCATATTGTCCAGACGGCTTTCTAATGCCAGTAGCAGGTTCTGACCGGTAATGCCTTTTTTGGCATCAGCCAGCTTGAACAAATTTCTAAACTGTTTTTCCATTAAGCCATACATGCGTTTAACTTTTTGTTTTTCACGCAGCTGAAGTTTATACTCTGAAAAACGACCACGATTACGACCATGCTGACCAGGGGCGCCTTCACGCCTCTCGAGTGCACATTTAGTTGAAAAACAGCGATCTCCTTTCAGAAATAGCTTTTCCCCCTCTCTGCGGCATAGCCGACACACTGCTCCACAATAGCGTGCCATCTCTTATTTTCCTCCTAATTATGCTTCTAATATGAAATCTATCTTGCCTACTTTCTACACACGACGACGTTTTCTCGGACGACAGCCGTTGTGCGGAATCGGTGTAATATCTTTAATCACAGCAATGCTGATACCTGCTGTCTGCAGAGTGCGCAGTGCCGATTCGCGTCCTGAGCCCGGGCCATTAAGAAATACGTTAGCTGTTCTCATGCCTGCATCGACTGCTGCTTGTGCTGCAGCTTGAGCGGTCACTTGCGCAGCAAATGGCGTAGCCTTACGCGAGCCTTTGAAGCCATGAATGCCCGCGCTTGACCAAGCGACAACATTGCCCGCCGGATCTGTAATCGTTACAATCGTATTGTTGAACGTCGCATGGATATGCGCTACCCCAATGGGCACATTTCTCTTTTTTACCTTTTTCTTGGCGACTTTCTTTTCTACCATATCACTCCACAGTTTCTATGTGTTGACCTTAAATCTTACTTCTTCGTGGCTACTTTCTTATTGGCTACAGCACCTTTACGCGGTCCTTTACGGGTGCGAGCATTGGTGCGAGTTCTTTGTCCACGCACGGGAAGCCCGCGGCGATGTCTTAATCCACGATAAGTTCCTAAATCCATCAGGCGCTTAATAGCCTGTGAAAACTCTCGGCGCACATCGCCTTCCACAGGATAGTTAGCTTCGATGATGGTTCGCATGCGGCCAATTTGATCTTCAGTTAAAGCCTCAGTTCTAAGATTAGGATCTATGTTAGCTTCAGCTAAAATTCTACGAGAAGTCGTTTTACCAATACCAACGATATAGGTCAGCGCCACTTCCACTCTTTTATTCTTAGGTAAATCGATACCGGCAATACGTGCCATAGATTAACTCTCTCCTAAATTATCACTTCCAAACAAAATTATAATTATCCCTGTCTTTGCTTGTGTTTAGCACTGCGGCTGCAAATAACATAAACAACCCCACGCCTTTTTATTACACGGCAATACTCACACATCTTTTTTACAGAAGCTCTTACCTTCATCTGCCATTCCTCTAAATAAATACGTTAAGCTGAAAATCAGCAAATTACTCCATGAATTATTCGGCGCAGCTTTATCCACTAAAACACTGATTAAGTCAATAAGCCGAATATGCACTATTCCGCATTGTTAGGGGCGGCTTAGCACAAATGGACCGCGCTTAGTGATGGCTACAGAATGCTCAAAATGGGCTGCTAATTTCCCATCTTTAGTCACTGCTGTCCAACCATCTCCGAGAATTTTGGTCTCAAATGATCCCTCAGTGATCATTGGTTCAATCGCTATCACCATGCCCGCTTTCAGAACTCGGCCTTGATTGGGCCGACCGAAATTCGGAACTTGGGGCGCTTCATGCATATTGCGACCAATCCCGTGACCAACAAATTCCCGCACTACTCCGTAACCGGCCTTCTCTGCTCGAGATTGCACAGCATACGAAACATCACCAATACGGTTTCCTTCTACACACTGGCTAATCGCATCCTCCAAACTTTGTTTAGTAACATCCATGAGGCGTTTGGCTTCGGCACCAATCTCTCCGATGGCTACTGTTATTGCGGAATCTCCGTAATAACCATCTAAGCAAGTTCCAAAATCAATACTCAGGATATCACCGGCGCGCAGAGGTTCATCATTAGGAATCCCATGAACGATTTCCTCATTGCGCGAAGCACAAATCACACCCGGAAAAGGTGCGACGCTTCTGCTGGACGATGGATAACCTAAAAAAGCCGGCTGGGCATTATGCTGAGCCAGCATTTCTCTGGCTCGCCGATCAAGATCATTTGTTGCTACTCCCGGAGCTGCCATTTGAGCAAGTATTTGGAGAGTATCATGAACGAGCATATTAGCCCGTCGCATTATACTGATCTCCGCCTCAGTTTTTAGCTCAACTGACATTCAACTATTTGCTTACCGCTTCTCTCAGACGACCTTGAACAATTTCAACGCCGGCATCGCCCTTTACACAAGTAAGCTGACCTTTATTTTTATAATAATCAATTAACGGAGCTGTCTTTTCCTGATAGATACGCAACCTCTCTTTCTGCACTTCGGCAGAATCATCGGCGCGCGACTCATGACCTCGACGTCCCGCTAATCTCTGCAATACATCATCTTCCGTTACATCAAACATAACTGCATGGGTGATGCTCTCCTGGCGTTTCCCTAACATTGTCGCTAAAGCCTCAGCTTGAGCTACGGTGCGAGGGAATCCATCTAAAATATAGCCATTGCTACAATCGCCCTGCGTAATGCGCTCAGCAATTAAATCAACCATCATGGAATCAGGAACCAAAGCGCCGAACTCAATGATTGGCTTCACCTGCTGGCCTAATGCTGTCCCTTTCTCAACAGCTTCACGCAGCATAGCACCGGTGCTGATATGAGCAATTTTGGCAAATTCAGCAAACAACTGCGCCTGAGTTCCTTTGCCTGCCCCGGGAGCACCTAAAAAAATCATCCGATACATGATATCTACCTTTGTATTAATCTGCCTTTCATGTGAGGCATAGCCGCAGTTGCACCGCCTCGCATTTTGCCAAATCCTTTTTTCATGAATGTATCATAGTTGCGCGACACAACATGAGACTCGATTTGCCTGATTGTATCCAGTACCACACCGACAACAATCAACACCGCTGTCCCGCCGAAGAAATAAATAAAACTACTGGCATTTAACTCCCGATAAACGATTTGTGGCAAAATACATATCAAGCTCAAATAAACGGATCCCCAAACAGTTAAACGCTTAAGCACATTATCTAAATACTCGGCTGTATCTTTCCCCGGGCGCACCGTGGGAACAAAGCCGCCATTGCGTTTTAAGTTTTCTGCCACTTTTTCCGGATCGAAGACTATTGCCGTGTAGAAAAAGGCAAAAAAGGTAATCAATAAGGCAAACACTAACTCATATATCCAGCTACCTTGATAAAAATAATTAACATAGGGCTGTAAGAAGCCAATCTGACCAAATTGAATAATCATCAGAGGAAAAGAAAGCAAAGTCGATGCAAAAATTGGCGGAATAACTCCGGAACTATTGATCTTTAAGGGCAGATGCTGGGTGACAGCTTGAGTCATTTGCCGACCAACGGCACGCTTAGGATATTGCACCGGAATTTTTCGCAAAGCCTGTTCGCAAAAAACTATAAAGGCAATTGTCATTACAGCAAACACAAATAATAGAAGGACTTTAGCCGGTGAAATTTCATTAGTTGTCATCAGATCCATAGTCTGACCAATCGTCGCCGGCATTCTGGCGACGATACCGGCCATGATGACAATGGAAATTCCATTACCTAATCCGCGCTCAGTAATCTGCTCACCTAACCACATCACAAACATTGTTCCGGCGGTTAGCGTGATGGCTGTTTCTACACGGAAACCAAAACCGCCACCGATAACGAGGCCTTGCTTCTCCAAGCCCATGCTAATCATGTAACCCTGAAAGAGCGCGAGAAATACTGTTATGATTCGTGTGTATCTGGATATTTTGCGTCTTCCCTGCTCACCTTCTTTGGCTAGCTCCTCTAGGGGCTTAAAGACACCCTGCATGAGCTGCATAATAATAGACACTGAGATGTAAGGCATAATGCCCAGGGTAAAAATAGAAAAGTTCTCCAAAGCACCACCGGAGAACATATTAACTACGCCAAAAAGCGAACTGGAAGCTTGCTCAAAAAGATCTTTAAACTTATCAGCATCAATACCCGGGGTGGGCACAAATACCCCGATACGATAAATGACAAGCATCATTATTGTAAAAAAAACTCGTTTACGTAGTTCCGGAATTTTAAACGATTCGCCGAATCCGTTGATCACTGCCCACGCTCCCTATCTATTAAGCTAGCAACTTAACCTCTCCACCCTTCTTTTCAATCGCTTCTTTTGCCGAAGCCGATACAGCATGAGCTTCCACAGTAAATTTTTTGGACACTTCGCCGCTGAACAAGATTTTTACTTTGGTGCCTTTGCCCGATACTAAGCGCGCGTCCTTAAGTGCCTGCATTGAAATTTCGCTTAACCCCAGCTTCTCTAACTGAGATGTTTTAACAACAGCATATAGGTTTACACCTGTCAGCTTCCTTCTGGATTTAAATCCTACTTTTGGTAAACGACGAGACAAAGGCATCTGTCCGCCCTCAAAACCGGCTCTAACATTACCGCTGGTACGGGCGCGCTGGCCTTTATAACCACGACCGGCTGTTTTACCTAAGCCCGAGCTTTCACCGAGGCCTTTACGCTTTCTTGTCTTACGGGACCCTTTTGCCGGGGCCAAATTGGAAAGACTTGTAGATTCGTTTTTCTTGCTCATGTTAATCCTACTTAACTTTATCAATTTCCACTAAGTGACAAACAGACTTTACCATTCCCATCAGTGAAGGAGTGCTTTCATGAAGCTTGCTCTTGCCAATGCGGCCCAACCCCAAAGCCTGCAAAGTCTTTAAATGCTTGCTTGGCTGGCGGTTTGCACTGCGTGTCTGTCTAACTATTATTTTCTGATTAGCCATAATCTCTTCTCCTCCGGCTTACTTTTGTGCGCCATACGGACGGAATTCCAAATCTTCCGAACTTTTACGCCGTCTGGTTGCTACTTCATCTAATCCTTCAAGCTGCAAGAGGCCATTAAACACTGCGCCCAACACGTTATGCGGATTTCTTGAACCATAAGATTTAGTCAAAATGTCGCCGATCCCAACTTTTTCCAGTACGCCTCGAACTGTTCCACCAGCAATAACTCCAGTTCCCGGAGAGGCTGGTTTCATCAGAACTGTAGCCGCGCCCGAGCGTCCCCAAACTTCGTAAGGGACGGTTGCGCCAGCCAAAGGCACTTTTACCAAACTTTTGCGAGCAGCCTCTGTGCCTTTGCGAATTGCATCAGGTACTTCATTAGCTTTACCCAAGCCATAGCCGACCGACCCGTTACCATCGCCAACAACCACCAGCGCGCTAAAGCTAAATCGCCTGCCGCCTTTTACCACTTTTGCTACACGGGCAATACTTATTACCTTTTCAGTAAGCTCGCCGCAGCTTCTAGCGCTAATCTTTCTGTTAACCGGCCTTTTATATTTTGCTCCCATTTTTTTCTCCCAACTTTAGAAATTTAATCCGGCTTCTCTGGCTCCTTCGGCTACCGCGGCGATACGGCCGTGGTATAAGTAGCCATTGCGATCAAATACAACTTTCTCAATCTTCTTTTCCTTGGCAATCTCGGCAATTTTCTTACCCAAAGCCTTGGCGCTCTCCACTGACTTGGATGAGCTTTTCTCAGCAATAACTTGCTTAGTAGAAGCAGAGCCAATCACTGTGCCCGAGGCATCATTGATTAGCTGAGCATAGGTGTAATGAAGACTTCTATAAATACATAAACGAGGTCGCTCGACAGTGCCTTGCACTTTCTTGCGCTGTCCCATTTTGCGTCTTTCACGTGTTTCTCTTCTTACTTTTGCCTTGTCCATAGGCCCTCTATTTAAATTGCTATCTAATTAAACTTATTTCTTACCTGTCTTGCCGGCCTTGAGCTTGATTTGCTCGCCACGATAACGAACACCCTTTCCTTTATAACACTCCGGCGGTCTGATGCGGCGAATACGCGCGGCTATTTCCATAACCAGCTGCCTATCGGAGCCTTCGAGTTTCAATGCTATTTCGCGACCTTCTTTAATCAGGCTGCCTTTCACACCGGCCGGAAGCTTAAACTCTACCGGATGAGAAAAACCTAAAGCTAAGTCAACAACATCGCCCTTGACATCAACGCGATAACCCACGCCGATGATATCCAGTATCTTCTCAAATCCTCTGGATACGCCAGTGACCATGTTGTTAACTAGCGCCCGCTCCATACCGTGGTAAGCACGACAGGGTTTGGAATCATCGGCTCTAGTGAACACCAGGGAATTGCCCTCTTGTTTACACTTGATTTCAGAGCGCATGATTCTTTCCAATTTCCCCTTGGGACCTTCAACTTTAATTGTTTGCCCCACAACCTGAACTTTGACCCCTTGAGGCAGTTCGATGGGATGATTACCAATTCGAGACATCGTCTGTTCTCCCTAAAAAATAGAACAAATTAACTCACCGCCAATATTTTGCCGCTTCGCTTCACGGCCAGTCATCATGCCCTGCGATGTGGAAACAATCACCGTTCCCAATCCGGAGCGATAAAATGGAATCTCATCAACTTTAACATAAGCACGGCGGCCGCTCTTACTGACGCGCTTAAGCTCGCGAATCGCCGGAACACCGCAATTGTCATAGCGTAGCACAATACGAAAAGATTTCTTGCCTTTGTCATCCTCATCTTGTTGCACGCTTTCGATATAACCCTCAGCGAGCAAGACTTGAATAATTTGCATCTTCTTCGTCGATGCGGGAACAGTCACAGTTTTGTGTCCGGCTGTTTGCGCATTACGTATTCTTGTTAAAAGATCTGAAATGGGATCAGTCATCATATAGCACCTCTTACCAACTTGCCTTAGTTAAACCCGGTATTTCTCCAAGGAGTGCGCGTTTGCGTAAACACAGACGACACAAACCAAACTTGCGGTAATATGAACGCGGGCGACCGCAGCATTCACAGCGGTTGTATGCTCTTACCTTAAACTTTGGTGTCCTCTTTGACTTAATTATTAAAGATTTCTTTGCCATGCCTGATTATCCTATCTCCAGTTATTGTCTGAACGGAAAGCCAAACCCAGATAAAAGCGCACGGCCTTCATCGTTGTTGGTGGCTGTAGTTACAAATGTAATATTCATTCCTCTGAGCAAGGTCTTCTCAATATCAATCTCCGGGAAAATGATTTGTTCATTAAGCCCCAAAGAGTAGTTGCCCTTACCATCAAAAGAGTTTTTCGGAACTCCACGAAAGTCACGTACGCGTGGTAGCCCAATGGAAATCAAGCGATCGAGGAACTCATACATTTTGCGACGGCGCAATGTAACACTCACGCCAATCGGCTGTCCCTCGCGCAGCTTGAAATTAGCGATTGACTTGCGAGAACGGCGAATCACCGGTTTTTGCCCGCTGATTGCTGTTAAGTCGTTAACCGCAAATTCAATGGCTTTAGCGTTTTGTAATGCCTCGCCTACACCCATGTTAATGACAATTTTATCCAAACGAGGGATACTATTAACATTGGCATAACCAAACTGCTCTTTGAGCGTTGGCACTACCTGCTTCTCATACTTTTCTTGCAAACGAGCCTTCATGCTTTTCTCCATTATGCAGCATCAATTTGTTCAAATTTCTTGGTCTCAGGGTGAGTGAACCCTCTAACTTTTTTGCCATTATCTAAAAGCTTTTGCCGTAAGCGTAGCGGGCGCTTAAGCTCATCGCTGAAATACATGACATTGGAAATATGCACCGAACCTTCTTTCTCGATGATTCCGCCGACTTCCTGCGCCGAACGTGCACGTTTGTGACGTTTGATCATATTTACCCCCTCGATAAACACGCGGCAGCGCTTGGTGTTGAAACGAAGGATTTTCCCTGTCTGTCCCTTGATCTCTCTAGACTTGCTGTTGCCGCCGGAGATAACCATGACGGTATCGCCTGTGCGTAACAGAGTAGTGAAATCATGTTTATTGATTCCTTTTTTTGCTAATTTTCTAGCCATTATAATACCTCAGGAGCTAAAGATATGATTTTCATAAAATCTTTACCACGTAACTCACGTGCCACTGGTCCAAAAATACGGTTGCCGATCGGCTCTTTTCCCTGATTGATAAGCACCGCGGAGTTTGCATCGAAGCGGATATATGATCCATCCTCGCGGGCAATTTCTTTGGCTGTGCGCACAACAACAGCTTTCTGCACAGAACCTCTTTTGATCTTGGAGTTCGGCAATGCTTCTTTAACAGAGACAACAATAATGTCTCCGACTGAAGCATAACGCCGCTTCGAGCCGCCGAGCACTTTGATACACATTACTTTTCGTGCGCCTGAATTATCCGCTACATCAAGCACTGTTTCCTGCTGAATCATAATGCCCTCCTTATACGGCCTTTTCTACGACTTGGTTAACGCGCCAGCGCTTAGTCTTACTTAGCGGCCGACTCTCAATCAGTGAAACAAGATCTCCTATCTGGCATTCGTTCTTGTCGTCGTGGGCCACATATTTTTTTGTGCTCAATACATATTTGCCATACTGAGCGTGCTTCTTGTGCGTGGTAATTGCCACAACAACGGTTTTGTCCATTTTGTTGCTGATTACACGCCCTTGTCGTGTTTTAGCTAAACCACGTTTTGCTTCTTTCTCTGCCATAATAGTTCCTCTACTCCGCTTCTCTTAAAATTGTGTGAATACGTGCAATATCCTTCTTAATTGAGCTGATTTGAGCAGTCTTTTCCAGCTGTCTAGAAGCATTGCGAAAACGTAAATTCATCAGCTCTTGCTGCAAGCTGTCGATTTTGGCGTGCAAAGCCTCTTTGCTCTGTCCGCGGTAGTCATTTAACTTATCTTTGCGTTTCATTGTTTACCTCTCAAACTAAGCACTAAGACGTCTTACAATTCTAGTATTAACCGGGAGCTTGCTAGCGCCCAGAGTAAGAGCTTCTTTAGCTAAAGCCGCATCGACGCCTTTGATTTCATACATAATACGTCCTTTGCGTACTTCAGCGACCCAAACCTCAGGAGCGCCTTTTCCTTTTCCCATACGAACTTCTGCCGGCTTTTTCGTCAGTGGCTTATCCGGAAAAATACGAATCCAAACCTTACCACCACGCTTTAAGCAACGATTGATCGCCACACGCGCTGCTTCGATCTGACGGTTAGTAATCCAAGTTGAATCCAGTGACATCAATCCATAATCACCAAAGGCGCAGGTTGTGCCGCGTGTCTCCACGCCGCGCAAATGGCGAACCTGCTTCATCTGCTTGCGGTGTTTTATCTTTTTTGGCGCTAACATATCCTGTTAAACTCCCCTTTTCCTTAGCTTACAGTGTTACATGCTCAGATGAGTCGATATTCTCAGCAAGCTCACCCCTAAAAATCCAAACTTTAATGCCGATAATTCCGTATGTGGTTAGGGCTTCGGCAAAACCATAATCAATCTGCGCGCGCAGTGTGTGCAAAGGCACGCGGCCTTCACGGCTCCACTCAGTGCGGGCAATATCCGCGCCGGCCAAACGGCCTGCAACCATAACTTTTATGCCCTCAGCGCCCATACGCATTGCTTTACCGATTACATCTTTCATAGCACGGCGATAAGCTACGCGGCGCACTAGTTGGTTGGCTACATTTTGAGCAACCAAAGCGGCATCTAAATCAGGCTTTCTAACTTCAATGATATTGATGGTGATATCACGGCCGACCAGCTCTTTGAGTTCGGCACGTAAATCCTCAATGTCTTTTCCTTTTTTACCAATGACCAAACCCGGGCGAGCTGTGCGCACGTTCAACTTAACGCGGCTGGCGGCACGCTCAATTTCAACACTGGAAATTCCTGCACCGGCAAGCTTTTTGGTGACATAATCACGCAAGAAAAAATCCTGATGAAGCTGTTCAGAGTAGCCCTTCTTGCGATACCAACGCGATACCCAAGTTTTTGTTACTCCTAATCTAAAGCCGTGTGGATGAACTTTTTGACCCATTTATTTATTCCTTTTAGTTATCCTATCTCTAAATCTGACTATTGCTCATCTAATGTAATGGTAATCGTGCTATGTCTTTTGATCAAAGGTGTGGCACGTCCCTGGGCTCGAGGCAGGAATCTTTTATGCCTACGTCCTTCAGCAACCTGAACACTGGCCACCTTCAATTCATCGATATCGACATTGGCCCTATCCTTGGCATTAGCTACAGCGGAGAGCAGTAGCTTTTTCATCAACGGAGCAGTCTTTTTGTCGTTGAAGTTTAATACATCAACAGCAGTTTGAACTTTCCGGCCGCGAATCAGATCGGCCACCAAACGTGCTTTGCGCGGGCTAACCCGAACATTGCTTAGTTTCGCTCTTGCTATGTATCCTTGTTCTTTAATACGCTTTTTCATCTTTACCATCCGCGCTTATTTTGTTGCCTCTGCCTTATTTCCGGAGTGAGCATGGAATGTCCTTGTCGGAGCAAACTCACCGAGTTTGTGCCCCACCATATTCTCAGTAACGAAAACAGGTAAAAACTTTTTGCCGTTATGAAC
>JADZAE010000076.1 GCA_020852715.1 Deltaproteobacteria bacterium | reverse complement strand
TGATCGAGGGGTTCAATATTGTTCGACGGATTATACGGCGCTATTGATTGCCAATGGAATAAGCATTAGTATGGCTGAGCAAGGTAACCTGTATGAGAACGCGCATGCAGAGCGGGTTAATGGCATTTTAAAAGATGAATTTCATTTGGATGCCACATTTGAGTTGCCGAAGTTCGCACTCAAGGCTACTGCGCAGGCTATTGGCGTTTACAACGACATTCGTCCACACTGGAGCTTGAAGATGAGGACACCGGCGGCAGTTTATTTTGAAAAGAATAAGCAAGATTTTAGTCGAGATTTTTGCCCCCTGCAGGGGGCAAACCTTGGCGGCTGGGAAGCTGCCAAGGTAAGTACATGTACCGATTTGGCGATTTATTAACGTTTGTTTACCTGTCAACATTTTTCAGGACGATGCACACTGTAGATAATAAATACTGGGACCCAAAACTTTTGGATTGGAAATAACTAAGATGAGCTGACTTGTCGGGAAAATTTCCAGGGCGTGCCCCGCCAAAGCTTCCGCAGAGGGCGATAACTGGGGTGGATGACGGGGGTCGAACCCGCGACCACAGGAACCACAATCCTGCGCTCTACCAACTGAGCTACATCCACCATAGGGTTGCAAGGCTTGGACTTGGACTTTTTGCTACATATTCGCTTAGTTGTCAATAAAGCGGTGAATGGAGATGAGATTGCCGGGGTGGCGATAAATTTCTTCGGTCATTTCCAATATTGTCAGCTCGGCGGCCACTTTCTGCGAGGAATTCCCCGTTTTTTCGACTATTTCATCAAAACTCAAACTTTTATGCTGGTTTAAGCAATGCAGGATTTTATTTTCGCTGCTGATATTTGCCGTGGCTTTTGTTGCCTCCGGCTGATGAAATTTTATTTTCCAATAATGGCGGAGTATATCTTCAGCTGAAGTGACGAGGATAGCTCCCTGTTTAAGTAAATTATTAGTTCCTTCGGCAGATTCGGAATTGATGGCTCCGGGCACGGCAAAGACATCACGGCCTTCTTCTAAGGCTAGGCGCGCAGTAATTAATGAGCCGCTGCGGCTTGCAGCCTCGACCACTATCACTCCGGAAACAAATCCGCTGACAATGCGATTGCGTTCGGGAAATCGATAGGCAAGGGGTTCGGCATCTAATCCATATTCGCTGATGATACAACCACCGCCGGCGATAATTTCTTGAGCCAATGCTCGATTGCGCGCCGGATAAATATTATTCACTCCCGAGCCTAACACAGCTATACCCGGACAAAGAGGCAAAGCACCTGATTTCTTTGCATCATCTACCGCCATCACAGCACCTTGATGCGCTGCTGTGTCAATGCCATAAGCCAGCCCGCTAACAATACATACCTTACTGGCTGTCAGTTCGTGCGCCAGCTGCCGAGCAAAGCGACAACCTTCTGAACTTGCTTTGCGCATTCCTACTATAGCTAAATATAATAGCGGCTGAGTAATAGTTTCTTGTTCTAACCAAATTTTATTGCCACGAATAAAAAGCACTAGCGGTGGATCACTCATTTCTTTTAAGACACAAGGATAGGCGCTTTCTCCAATACAGATAATATCTGCTCCAGCGGCTCTAACTTGCACTATTTCTTCGCCGGCCATTTCAAAGGTGCTTTTATCTAAGCGCTCAAGGAGGGCGCGCACTTGGGCGAAATCTCCGTGTTGCGAACAAAATTGCTCGGAGATAAAAGCCTTCTCCATGCGTTTGATCTTGCTTTCACGCAAAATGGCCAATAATAATTGTTTCTTGATCTCTATCTCGTTGTTATTGTTACAATTATTTAACATGGGAGGACTTAGGTATTTTTAATTTATTTCCGATTAATAATAGGTATCTCATTATATTATCGTGGGTTTTGAAAAGTTCTTTGCAAAATATCCCGCACACAAAAAGTAAGTTGAACGGTGCTGTAGCAGGTAATACTATTTTTGTGTGCGGGATAAAGGAAACCCAGGATGGTTTCTTCGGGAGCGAAACGCCGATTCGCTCCCGACAATGCTCTTAATTCAGCTATAGATGGCTGAATTAAGAGCTAAATAAAAATATACCATTACCTTAGGGTAAAGATAGAAAGCATTTATGCTTTTCAGCTTATAAGTTAATTTACTTTTTGGTAATGGTATAAAGCGGGGAATTTGGGGCTTAGATAATAGCCTTGTTTGTTGGATGGTAGAAAATGATGCGGTAATCACCAAAGTTGAGCGCCGCGTTTAAAAAGAAAACAGGTTTATGAATCACTTTAAGGTAATACTGGTTGGAGCAAAAGATAACTCTCCGCGTGGTATGGCTATTCTTAAAGCAAATATTGTTAACCATTTTGGATCTAATTTGGCTACCATTGAAGAAATGTTAGCCTCTCTTCCTGTGGTTCTTGAAGAAAATTTATCCGAGCAAGAAGCAGTTAAATTACAACAAGTATTTAGTAAGTTCGGTGCAATTATTCAGATTCAAGGACCAGCGCTAACTGTCGTGGAAGTAAATAAACCGAACTCGACTTCAAGCCCAGAGTTAGAATTCAACTTAAATGATAGCCCGGAGCAAGCGAATGTAAAAAAAGAAGCAGCCGGCAAAACCTCTGCCGCTCAGGCAGATAGTTCTTTAGAATTTGTCTTAGATGATTCACTGGAGGCAAAAAGACCACAAAAAACAGCCGCGCCTTCGGGGGCAAATCAGGACAAATTTAATGTTCCAGAATTAGACTTTGATATTGATTATGCGACCGATAATCAGCCGCTGCAGATTGCAACAAAAACTCCGCAAAAAAGCGATAGCGACTTATCTCAACAGTTCAGCATAAAAATGCCGGCCCTGGCGGCGACCACTCAGCCTAAAGTCGCTAAAGAACCCTCGTCCGCTGCAATAACTGCTGCAAAACCCGCTAATGACGCTGCTTTTATTGCGCCTGTATCAAATTTAGCCGCCGACAATGATTCCACCCCGCTTTCGGCAGTAGAGGAGAAACCCAAACCGAAAAACATGTATCTTTTAGGCTCCGGTGTTTGTTCTGTTCTTTGTTTGTTATTTTTCTTTGCGGCCTTATCAGGAAAAGAAGATACTCCCACTTCTTCGGCTCTTAATGATCCTTTATTAGTAAGTAGGCTTCTCCAAGAGCAACAGGCGATATTAAAAGCTTCTGCACCGACACCGGTTCAAGCGAACAGCAATAGCCCCGCCGGTATCAAGGCCGATGAATGGTGGAGAGAAGAAATTAATATTGATAATTTCGAGGCAACGATCTCTCTGGCTTCACTGAAGCAAAATGTAGTTGAGGCTGATTTTAAAATAAAAAAATCTACCCCAAAAAAACCTACGCAAAATGAATTCTTGAAAGGCATTAATTCCATTCCCTGGTTAGACAGATTAACTATTCTTAATCCTGATTCTCTGGCCGCAGAGAGCAGTAAAGAGCTCAGCCAGATTAAAATAATTATGCCCTGCCGGGCCTATGTCAAAGAGGGCATCAAGGCGGCTATTGTTTATCCGAACTTAGAGATTACAGGGCTTCGCGATAAAGACACAATCAAAGGCCGCTGGCGACTTTTTACACCCGAGGCAAATTTGGCTCAAAATTCAGTAACCGCTTTAGAAAACGGCCAGTATAGCATCAACTATGGCAACGATTTAAATCTAACCAAATCCCGCTAACCCGGCTTAAAAAGCAAGCATGAGTCTTTATCGATAACGAAGGCAGAAGGCCATTTATATTAAGCAGCGATGGAGAACTGACGAAGATCCTGCTCTGCGACTTCTTGCAGCTGTCGCGCTAAAAGGCCAACATCATAAGACCAAAAAAGAATATCTTTACGCATTTCGCCCCCGAGCAATGAATCTAGCGCTTCGTTTGCTGAGTTTTGGTTAGGAAGATTCAAAGATACGGTGCTACCATGACCGCTGAGGCGGCAACCTGCGCCAATATTAAAAATGGTTTGCGCATTTTCTTGGATCAAAGAAGGAACAAGATCAATATTTTTTAAAGGGATACCTTGCTCTTTTAAAGCTAAAACTGTGACGACAGACAATAAGTCGACAAGACGGTAACACCTACGGCCGCGACGAAAAGTTTCGCCGGAAGGTTTAGCAACGCCGACGTGATTAAAAAAAGTAAACTGCGATAGCACCAGCTTACGCTGAGGAAAAATCTTTTGGATTAATTCTCTAACTTCAATCGCGCTATATTCCCTTTCGACCATCATCCACCTCTTATGTTCTATCTACTTTAACTAAGGCCTCCTTAGTCCGCTGCTCCATCAAGTATAAAGATACGTTGATAAATAGCTAAATCATAAGGAGTATTAGCGAAAACCCAGCGTCCTGGAAAGATATTTTTTAAAGGTTAGGTTTGATTAGTATTTCAGTGTAAATATGTAGGTAGTCTTCTCATTTTTTATGTTAGGCCGTATCAACCTAAAAAACTCCATCTCTCTTTGGGGAATCCTAACCTGCTGAGTCTTATGCACTAGTTGTGAAAGGGTAGCTTTTAAAAGCCTCTAGCGTTAGCTCCACAAATTTTCAAATTACAATGAGGCCTTGTGGAACGCGACTTTTATTGCGTCATGCCATTTTGTAACAACATTAGAATCCGACATTCTTAGTGGACAACTTGTGTATAAGACTCAGCGCCGGTCGCCGCTACGGATTGCAAAGCATTTTCTCACTAATAACCGGGTGCGCAGGATGCTTCCACTAAGTGGCAGCCTGCTAGGCGCAGTAACTCCGGTATAAGGAAACGTTACATGTTTTCAGCAAACAAAAAAAAGGGGTCAAGCGACCCCCCTCCTCGGTAGAAGACCGTAAAACTACAAAATCTGTTTACTCTTCCCCACCGACAACAACTCGCACGCGACGGTTAACAGCGAAAGCCCAGTCCTCGGACTCGGTAAAGATTGGAGTGGCTTCACCTTTAGATACTGTGGTTAAACGAGCAGGATCAACGCCTAGATCAGTAAGTTCTTTACTTACTGACTCCGAACGTTTAGCTGCCAGCTTCATATTGTAATCATCGCTACCACGGGAATCAGTATTCCCCTCGAGCACAACATTCAAGCTCGGATCAGCAGATAACAATTGAGCAATCTGGCGAATACGTCCTTTGCCTAAAGCATTCAATGTAGATTTATTATAGTCAAAAGCAACATCTGGAAAACAAACTTGCTTTTGCGCAGAAACATCGCCATCACCCTCTGCCTCGCGACCATATCCGATCTTGGAATATGGAGGAATTAAAGCACAGTCAGGAACATCAGCATCAGGGTTAAAGCAAACTGTATCGCGAAAATCATAGGGATCGCGATAGCCAAAAAAGCTGCGAGTAAATTCGCTACTGGAAGCGAAATAGCTCCACGGACGATAAAACGCCTCACGCAGGACCCAACCGATTGGATGGAGTACATAAGCCACTGTTCTCAGCGGATGAGACTCGCTTTCGCGATAGTCCGGGGCGGAATGATAGGTAAAAATACCGTTGTCACGAGGTAATACTTCCTGGGCACTAGACACAGCAACACACACAAACAACGATATGACGAATAAAATAGAGAGCCTTATTTTCATGATAAAACCCTTTCCTACAGATTGTTACACTATTACTAAAATCGAAAGCTATTTCACTAAACAACGCAATTAAAGGGAGCGACGAGCGCGCCTTTAACTCTGGCCAAAAATAAAATTCAAACCCTTATTCTGTCAAGGTATTTGTTAAGTTTTTCAATATTTTAACTCAAAAGAATATTAACAACTACTACCCTTTTAGCTCCCTGACAAAGATATGATGACAGAGGATTCTCGATGATTCAACAAAGAACTGTTCTGCAAAAAAATTTTATTCGGCTAGATTAAGTCTTTATTTTAAAATCCATTGGGACATGGGGCGTCGAGAGTTAAAAGTTTCTCCCAGAATTCCAGACTCATTTTCCGTAGAATAGATAATACCAGTGCCTACCCCATCAACTTTGTTAATGCCCTTCTGAGTAATTCCTTGGAAGCCGGATGATCTTCAAGAATAGTAATAAATTTTAACAACCCTAGTTTATCTTCTGCGGACAAACTGGAATTTTCTATTTCTAGCTTCCAGGCCCGAATCAAATTATGCGCAACATGTAAGTGGTTATCTGTGCTTCTCGAAACAGTATGATTAGTTCCTTCCTGCCCCGAGTTAAAATTTACTTGAGTAGCATTGTTCCCTTCAGCAAAACTCTTGGCAACTTTTATCCCCGATGCGCTGAGTGCAACCATTCCTTCTTTGCGCAAATCATCAAGCAACGCATTTTTAATTAAAGTTTCAACATGAGAATGAATAGTCGCTGTGTCTAATTTTAATTTTGCACTGAGTTCGCTATAAGTCAGGCTGGAAAGACCCTTTTTAATAGCCTCGTGCAAATGGCAAAGAATCTGTTGTTTTTCGGCATCGATCTTCATAGTAGCAATATCGGCCAGTTATAATTTTTTTTACAACTGTTTTTTACACAACCCACGCTTATATTCGTTTTAAGAACATAATTCTTGGTATTTTAACTATTCAGTATTTCTTAGTTTTTGCCGACAGTAATGATTATGGGGCTTCTTGCAAGTAACCTGATCTCAGTAGTTTCCGGATTAGGGGAAAGTTAATTTATGAATCATGCCGGTAAACATTTAAGTTTCCAGCCTATATATTTGGTATTACTGCCATTACTCTTGCTCAATGCCTGTAGCGCAACAGTAGCGCCCAAAAGCTATAGTTTTGACACTCCACGTTTTATTTTGAGCGTCGGCAAAGAAGACTCCTTGGATAAAACTCTCAGCGTTGATCCCGTTTTTGTCCAGAGCGCCAACAGCATTCTGGGCGGCGTCTCGGAACAAGTTCAACGTATCATCGGCTACGAGCCTAAACAAAAAGTAGTGCTGCGCTTATTGGGAAGCAAAGATTTCACCGCTCACACCGGCGCGCCGGATTGGACAAGCGCCATGTATTTTCGCGGAGAAATAATAATCCCCTACAAAAAAAATAAAGCGTCGCAGTCTGATTTACAACGCGCTCTGCGCCACGAATATACCCACGCTGTCATCGCCGAACTTTCTAATTACCGTTGCCCGGCTTGGCTTGATGAAGGATTAGCTCAATTAATCGAAGGACAGCCGAATCAACTGCTGGGTCCCAGCCTTAGAGAATGGATTAAAACAAATGACTCACTACCATTGGATTGGTTAATTTCCGGCTTTACAATGCTCAATGAAGAGCTTGTTCCGGTAGCCTACGGGCAATCGTTACTGATTGTCAGACATTTAGTGAACACCTACGGTATGACCGGCATTCGCGATTTCCTCAGACAGCTATCCCGTGACAACACAGAAGAGTTTGCCTTCGCCAGCGCCTTTAATAAAAATAGAGATGATTTTGATAAAAGTTTAACTGCCCTGATCCGTGCCTGGGCCCGGTCTAATCAAAAGCACCCATAATTTGCGTGGCGTTTTGTGGGGCACTCCTAGCGCTGCCGACCCAGATCTTCCGGCTTTCGGCCTCCGTTTCCTTGCTTGAAATCTAGCGCAATTCTCGCTAAAGATAGCGCTATCAATTTGTCTTCATCACGGGGGAGCTTGTGGGTAACGCGCTAGCAAAAGATTTCCAATTCAAACAACAAGAAATTAAACAATCTTTTTTGAAAGATTGCGTGGGCAAAGACGCGCCGTTAATCCCCGTTGAACTATTTGGCAAGCAAGAACAATCAGCGACACTAAAACCCATTCTTTATTCCAATGAGCTCAATTATTTAAACGCCCACTGGGGGGATTGGGATCCGCGCAATGCAATTGCTTCGCATCGGCCGATAATCGGTAAATTCATTGTTCGCCTGAAACGCTTTCTGGTTAGCCTATTTTTTGACAATTTATTTCAATCTTATTTCGCTAAAGAACGTGAATTTCAAATGCAACTGGTGCGCCACTTAAATAGTTCAGCACGCTATATCGATGGTCGCAATAAAGAGTTATTCTGGCAACTAATTGGCAAAATAGACCAGGAGGCCGCCCATCTAACCGAACGGTGTGATTACTTATACTTCAATTGCTTGGCCACCAATAAAATGAGCTCAATAGAATTAAAAAAAGAAATTATCGGATTGCAAGAGAACATTGCCGCGCTCAAACAATTTTTGACAAAGTTAAAAGCAGATGTCTGATTTTTCGCCAAGAATACTTATTGCCTCCGTGCAAGTTCCCTTTACCCGCGGCGGCGCTGAGGTCCTTGTTGATAGGCTCAGCTCAGCATTAAAAGCGACCGGCGCCCTGGTCGATATTGTCCAGCTCCCGTTTACCGCCATTCCAAAAGAGTCTCTTTTGAAAAGCATTGGTTATTGGCGCAGCCTTGATCTTACCTCATTTAACGGCTTACCCGTAGATCTCGTGATTTGCACCAAGTTTCCATCCTATCTCATTAATCATCCGCGGAAAATCACTTGGCTCATACACCAATACCGCCAGATTTACGATCTTTATGGCACCCGTTTTGGCGACCTATCAACTGCCGATAACGACGAAGCGCTGCGTCAGCTACTAACAAAGGTTGATTTAACCGCGCTGAACGAATGCCAAAAACTTTTTACTATTTCCGACAATGTTACCAAGCGCTTGGATAAATATTGCGGCCTGCGCGCTGCAACTATTGTACCTCCGCTGCCGCTCGCCGGGCGTTATTACCAAAGCAATTATCTGCCTTATATTTTATCCGTCGGTCGAATCTGCTCGATTAAGCGGATAGATATGATTATCTGCGCTATGGCAAATATCGACGAGCGGCTGACATTAAAGGTCGTCGGCACAGCTGATGAAGCACAAATCGAAAACTATATAAAAAGCGAGATCGACAAACATCATTTAGCCCGGCGCATAGAATTTCTGGGCAACGTCTCTGACGAAAAACTCTTGGAGCTTTACGCTCAAGCCTTTATAACTTACTACGCACCTTTTGACGAAGATTTGGGATTTGTAACCTTAGAATCCCTAGCCAGCGGCACGCCGGTCATCACTTGCTCCGACAGCGGCGGATCGCTGGCGTTTATCGAAAACGAAGTGAACGGACTGATCACGGAGCCTAACGACATAGCTCTAGCAGCCGCTATTAATTCCTTACTTGATGATAAGTGCATCTACGAAAATCTGCGCCGAGAAGCCAAGCTTCCTATTACTACCGATTGGCAAACAGTAGTTAATAAGCTTCTATGTTAAGAATTCTCGCCCGAAAGTGAGCAAAGCAAAACGAATATTAACGAATGTTTATCGTCGGCGGCGGCTTAAATCGCGCCGACAGATACACGGCCAAATTTATACTGAATCTATGTTTAATTCGTAGATTTTTCCAATTATCGCAATAAATTGTAGGATGTTCCGTTGTCGCCTGTGGATTAAGTGGCAATTGTCAGTTTTAAAATATTAATGTAATGTATAGGAGAATACTATAGTGATTTAAACATAAAAGGTAAGGATATTTATGAAAACAAAGTTATTACTAGCCTGTATAGCATTATTAGTTCCGTTATCTGCTAGAGCTTTAACCAGAGAAGAAATAATTACTCCAGATAAGTGTCCAACGCTGTTTCTCGAATCTACCTTCGGTATTGGCTACGGCGCAAGTGCAACCAAAACACTAATACCCTTATCTAAGTTTGATATTTCTAACCTCGGCGGAACCTTACCTCAACATCATAGCTTAACCGTGAATTATCTCTTTAATTCTAACGGTGAGGAATTACCTTTAGCCGGCGTCGCCAATCAAACGATTCTCAATATGGGTTATAAAAAATATCGCTTTAAGGCAGCGACCTACCGTGTGCAGTATGCTTTTCCTAACAGTTATGTAAACGCTGAAAACTAGAACAATACTACAGAAGTGATCACAGTTGTTGCCCAATACACAAGGCCAAATTCCGCTGCCATAAAAACAACAACTATAAATCTCACAGGAAATGGCTTCCGTCTCAAGTGCCTCAAATAAGAATACCTGATAAATATTTTATGAAGTTTGCTACATCGAAATCGCGGCACTTCGTAAATCGCTTCTTGGTTACACAAAAAAAGAAGGGGTAGCGGAAGCTACCCCTTCAGTACTACATACTACCAGGGATTAAGAAGAGATCTTTCTTCTTACCCGATTAACCGCCGATCAAGCTCAGTGCTAGAGCGGGCTGTTGGTTAGCCTGAGCTAACACAGCTGAACCAGCCTGCTGCAAGATGCTGTTACGAGTAAGTTTGGCGGCTTCCGATGCTACATCTACGTCGCGAATCTGACTTTCAGCTGCGGCGTAGTTTTCACGAGCTACTTGGAGGTTGTTGACAGCTACGTTCAAGCGGCTTTCAACTGCGCCTAAAGTTCCACGATTTGCGGTCAATGAACCGATAGCGCCTTTTACAGCATCAAGTGCTGTTCTAGCGGCAACCTGTCCACCGATTGTTGAGGTATCGTTCAAAGAATACATTAAGATATTGTCGCCAATAGCTAGTCCTAATGAATTCAATGTTCCCTGCACACCGGAAAAGGAGACTTGCGCTGTAGATTGAGAATTAAATCCAATCTGCAACGAAATCTGTCCACCACCGGACAACAGCTTTAAGCCGTTAAATTCTGAGGTGTCAGCAATACGCTGAACTTCCGAACCTAAAGCAGCAAACTCAGAACCGATAGCCGAGCGCTGTGTTGGGTTCAACACACCGTTAGCTGATTGTTCTGCGAGTTCTGCCATACGAGCTAATACGGAACCGATTTCATTCAGAGCTCCGTCAGCAATGGAGATGGCTGAAATACCGTCATTGGCGTTACGAATAGCAACGGATGCTATTCTTTGGTCAGCACGTAATGTATCGGCAATAGCCAAACCAGCAGCATCGTCAGATGCGCGAGTAATACGAAGACCACTGGATAGTCTTTCATATGACTTTACTAATGCTGATGTGGTGTTATTTAAGTTACGTTGCGCTGTTAGCGAAGGTATATTGGTATTAATTGTAATAGGCATGGTTGATATTCCTCCCTGGAATAATTATCTACCTTAATAATCAACCCGACTGGTTACAGATATTTTTGTCTGTATTTTCCCTGGTCAGATCATCCCTAATGTCGCCGGAGCAATAAATCTTTTATTACTTCGACTAAGCTATCAAGCGAGGTGTAGTGTAATCGATTGATAACTTATTAAGCATTGCAAACCTTTTGCTCTGCTTAGAACTACATATCGGCCGGCATTATGCCTGCTTGAGTATTATTTTTCATAAAAAAGATTTTTTCTTTTCTCTGTCCCCAGATTACCACACTATTTCCCCAGCAAATCCCCCAACTCTATTTGGCCCGGAAAGAGGCGACTGTATCACGACGAAGTTTCAACTTCATGACATATAATAAAGCAAGAAAATAGTGAGTTATTGGTTTTAAGCAAACGAATTCAAAAGCCTTTCAGCTTGTAAGGGTTTTCGATTTTGAGCCGAATACTAGGAAGGCGAGTAGCGAGGAGCGTAAGTGTAGTAATCTACTCGCGCACCGCAGCTACAATGCCTGACAACGTAGTCGGCCAAAGCCTTCACAGGTCACGCAGCTAATAAAATAAAGCCCCCTAAAATAGACTAGTCGCTATATTTATAGACTAGTCGCTATATTTACTGATGTTCCCTAATAGGGAACGACTTACATATGCGAAGGCTTTAATTTCGCCCCCATGATTTTGCTTCGCAAAATCCGCCCCTTTGGGGTTTCTGCCGAGTAGCGGTGGTTTATTGGGCAAATGATTAAAAAAATGCCGGGTGTTACCCCGGCATTTCCACTATTTCCACTTTATAGAATAAAGTGAATTTAGGTTTTTTTATTACCCGATCAAGCTTAGAGCAAGAGCTGGCTGCTGGTTAGCCTGGGCTAATACAGCGGAACCGGCTTGCTGCAAGATGCTGTTACGAGTAAGTTTAGCAGCTTCAGAAGCTACATCCACGTCGCGAATTTGGCTTTCAGCAGCAGCATAGTTCTCACGAGCTACTTGGAGGTTGTTGACAGCTACGTTCAAGCGGCTTTCAACTGCGCCCAAAGTACCACGATTAGCGGTCAATGAACCGATAGCGCCTTTTACAGCATCAAGTGCTGTTCTAGCGGCAGCCTGTCCACCAGCCGTTGTTGTGTCGTTCAATGAATACATTAATGAATTATCAGTTGTTGCTAACCCTAATGAATTCAATGTTCCTTGAACACCAGAAAAGGAAATTTGCGCTGTAGATTGAGAGTTAAATCCAATCTGCAACGAAATCTGTCCACCACCGGACAACAGCTTTAAGCCGTTAAATTCCGAAGTGTCAGCAATACGCTGAATTTCCGATCCTAATGAAGCAAACTCAGAACTAATAGCCGAGCGCTGTGTTGGGTTCAACACACCGTTAGCTGATTGTTCTGACAATTCTGCCATACGAGCTAATACGGAACCGATTTCATTCAGAGCTCCGTCAGCGATGGAGATGGCTGAAATACCGTCATTAGCGTTACGAATAGCAACGGATGCTATTCTTTGGTCAGCACGTAATGTATCTGCAATAGCCAAACCAGCAGCATCGTCAGATGCGCGAGTAATACGAAGACCACTGGATAGTCTTTCATACGACTTTACTAATGCTGATGTGGTGTTATTTAAGTTACGTTGCGCTGTTAGCGAAGGTATATTGGTATTAATTGTAATAGGCATATTCGAATCCTCCTTGAATTATAAACCTTAAAAATCAGGCTATCCTTGACCTGAGGCATCCTTGCCTCACCGCTTGCTTCGCTAAAAACAAGCAGTGTTTTTAAAGTTTTTACTGCATTGGTTATTACTACAAAATAGACGCCGAACTCCGGCGCTATTCCCTATATCGTCCACTGCCCTGTGTTTCTTGAGCTCTATTTCATTTAGGACTAAATTTTTACTCGCTTTAGAGAAGTCATAAGGACTTAGAATTACTAAGATATTCCTCGCTGATTAGCATCAGTATGAGGACATTTAATGATTACACGTGGATATATTTCCCTGATGATGATACGCGAGCAAAGAACAATACCGAAGCAAAAATAATAAATGACTGCAAGTAGAAGCTCGCACCACTTAGTAAGATAAAGGTTGCGGACTTTCTCGATCAG
Organism: Deltaproteobacteria bacterium; assembly: GCA_020852715.1. Classification (GTDB taxonomy): domain Bacteria; phylum Bdellovibrionota_C; class UBA2361; order SZUA-149; family JADZAE01; genus JADZAE01. The sequence goes on along the minus strand of JADZAE010000076.1, from coordinate 12,898 downwards.
CCATTTTAAAATTTAATGTAAATAACAAAATATTATATGAACCTTGCCGATCTTAATAATATAGTTCAGGAGTCTCTTAGCCACCGTTTGCAAGCAAATGCCAATTATCAGCAAGAAGAAATTACAAAATTAACAAATAAGTCCGCACGCCTTTTTCCGAAAGATTTTGCCATTGACGAAGAACTTTGTAACCAATTACGTTCTCTCTGCCAGCTTTCTCAGGTTTCATTAAAACCTTCTAATAAAATAACTTCTCATCGTAAGTTTATTGGACCACTAATAGTTGCTCTAAAAAAGATGACTTACCCGCTGATCAAAGTTCATTTAGACGACAGCTTTAAAGGCATAGCGGCAATGAATGCCTGGCTAGTCGAATCTCATGCTAAGCAAGCCTTGCGCATTAAAGAGTTAGAGAAGCAGCTGTCAAAAAGCTGAGATATTACTCAGCAATTTTTTATCTTTGATTATCTGCGACAACGCTTCGGTCATTGCGTAGTTAAGAGCGAGTTGCAGATCATTGATCTCCACGCCCATTCGCTGCAAAGTCGCCTCCCCTTTATATGTTCCGCGATAAACAACTCTGTTAGCCGGGTCTAGGACCTCCAGGGAGACAACCGCTTTCGCTTTTAGACTTGCAGGAAAACCACTACTTACATCTACCAGCCAAACCTTAACCGCACCACGAATTTCGACTGGTGAACCCTCTTCCACTTTTAACCCCATATTTTCAAAAAGGCGCTGCAAAACATCCTGCACTTGCTCGCCCACTTCACCATCAGGCTCGCTCGTTTGATCGTAAGACTTTACAATATAGGAATCTTCGCGCTGATCCGTAACGCCACCGACTGCAACGCTTGGCTGAATTTCGAATAGATATTTACCCTCCTCTATTTTAGGTGCAGGAATTTCTGCTAGAGGCGTTGTTTTGCGCAGCGTTGGCCCGCAGCTGGTTAAAATAAGAAAGGTAATAACAAATAGTATACTAATAAAATGTTTCATAAAAATCCCCCGAAGGCTAATTCATCCCCTGAATCGATGCTATAACAGTCGCAATAAGTAACGCAATTATACCATTACCAAAAAGTAAATTAACCTTTGGATTAGAAAGCATAAATGCTTTCTAACTTTATCCTAAGGTAATGGTATATTTTTGTTTGGCTCTTAATTCAGCCACCCATGACTGGATTAAGAGCATTTACGGGAGCGAATCGGCGTTTCGCTCCCGAAGAAACCATCTTCAGTTTCCTTTATACCTCACACGAAAACAGTATCACCCAGCAAAGAACCGTTCAAGGTCTTTGTTTCAAGCTTTTTGTGTACGGTATAAAAGTTTAGCTAAGGCATTGTCAATTTTTATGCACTCAATTCCCGTGGCCTCCCCCTTTAATTGCCCTAGAGAAAGCATCGCTTGTTGACGAACGATGGCCGAAGAGTCCTCACTGCCACAAGTTATCAGTTGATCGACAATCGATAAAGCGTGAGTATTTGCGGCAACGCAGCAAGCGTTGCGCAAAAGCTGCTGCCGACCCCCGCGCATAAAAGCTGAGCCTTGATAAAGACGAAGGAATTCTCGCTCCTCACGGATTTTAAGCGTTTCACGAAGTGAGATAAAAGCTTGCGCTGAATAATCAGTGCTATCCTCAGGCAGTGCTCGACGGCCGGTATTATAGGGACAACATGCCTGACAAATATCACAACCCCATAACCACTCCCCTAATTGCAAAGATTCGCTTGGTGCAAGCATTCCTCTCTTTTCAATGGAAAGATAGCTTATGCAGCGGCGAGCATCTAGGGTATAGTCGGCAACCAATGCCTGTGTCGGACAATTTTCACAACAACGACAGCAGCTTTTACATAAATCAGTAACAACATTATCGGTAGTCAAGGCGGTATCGACTTCCAGATCGGAGACAATTTCGCCAATAAACATATAAGAACCGAGGCCGGGGCGAATAAATAACCCATTTCTCCCTACTCGACCCACAGCTCCGGCTTGAGCTAAGGGACGCTCAAGGATTGGCGCGGCATCAACAAAACAGCGATAGCGGAATTGAGCATCGAATTTCAACTCAAGCTTTTTGGCAATACGTATCAGCTTTTCTTTAAAGGGTTGATGATAATCATTACGCCAAGCATAACTGGCTACCCGGCCGTAGCCTTCAGGCAAAGGCGTATGAAGATAGCTGTTACGCGGATAAAGCCAAGCTAGCGAAACCACTGAGCGATAGTCTTTTAGTACAGTATCTAATGTCCCATAGAGTGAGCTATCCCGCTTTAAATAGCTCATTTGTCCGGCGTAGCCTTTTTCCTGATAAGAATCTAAATAAGCTCGTTCTTTTTGGAGAATATGTTCCGCACTTTGCCGTGGGAGGAAAGAGAGCAGCGACAAACCCTGCTCAGTAGCACATTCTGCAATTTCATTAATCTTAGGCAATCTGCAAGCTCAAAAAATAACGCAAGCCTTCTCGGATTATTACCAATGGCGTTTCCAAATTACTACAAATATGAACATTTACAAAATAACGAAGTCTGACAAAGTAGTCAGCCAAAAGCGGAAACGTTATCAGGAGGCGTCATCATAGTCATCATTAGGCCAATCCTCATCCTCTTTCCCATCGTCATCAGTATAACGACGCTCATTTTGCTCCATCTCTGTTTTGCAATCAATGCAATACTGGGCAACCGGACGAGCTTCTAACCGGCCAGCTGAGATTTGCTCACCGCAACTTTCGCATGTGCCATACTCACCGTTCTCAATCTTTTCCAGGGCATATTGAATTTTGCTGAGCAATTTCTTTTCCCTATTTCCCAACTTTTGGATGCTGGCTTGGTTAATCTCGACAGAAGCTAAATCCACCGGATCTCCGGTATTGGTTTGAGATAATTCCGACTCTGAAGCTCCCTCTAACGAAGAAAGATGCTGTAGGATTTTCTGCTGCTCTAACACCAAGAGTTTCTTAAATTTATCAAGCTCGCGTTTCCTCATCTCTCACCTAATTGTAGAAAAACTGACTTCTTAATAACTCGGCGCTACTCCTACCGCCAAGCCTCTATCTGGGAGACAGTTACCATTGTATCTCACCTTCACCCCGGACACCAAACACTATTAACGTCAAATAGAACCCCTTATAATCAATAAGCCTACAAGTAAAGACGTTATCATGAGGCGAGACACCAAACCCTAGCGATGAACTATGAAAATAGGCCTTTTCGATTAAGCTAACTAGCTAAAATAACACTTTTTTATTTGTCGGTGCTGAAAGGATTTTTATCGCCAAAAATCAGGTTACTTCGTTGCCATAGCGGCTCTTCACTGCTGTTCATTTTTGGTACTATCGGAGAGAAACTATTTGCACTGCTAGCAGCATTAGCTTCCCGTAAGGGCGTTACTTTTTTACCTTGCTCCACTATCGGGGTTTTAACCACAGTAGTGTTTGCTGAACTTGGCGTTTTTTTGCCCTCAGTTACTGTGGGACTATCCTTATCGAGTGTTGCGGCGGTGCTACTAGCCGCACTAGTTTGGTCTTTAAATTTATCAGCTTCAACAATAGACGAACTACTGGAAGAATTTTGTGCTCCGGTATTAGCTGTAATGACCGGCAAAGCGCTACTGGTAGACACTGCCTTTTCCGCCTTAGCGCTGGAACTGCTGGAACTAACAACCAACGGGGCTATCAGCTTATCTTTGAGAGGTTGCAGCTTATCTTTTGCTCTCTGCTCTAAGAGCGCGGTCGCGGCGGCGCTGTAGCGCAACGAAACGCTAATGCGACGGTTCGAAGCATGCAATGGCTCTTCGGGTTTTTTGGGTTTTTTATCGGCATAACCAACAACGCTGCGGATTTGTTCTTCGGGAATGCCGCTCATAATAAAAACACGTCGCGCAGCATTAGCGCGATCGGTGGATAAATCCCAATTATCATAACCGCTACGTAACCCTTTTTTAAATGGCTTGGCGTCAGTATGCCCGGCCATATCAATAGGATTAGGCAAAGATTTAATCAGTGTGGCGATCTTTTTTAGTTGTTCCTCCGCCGTATCCATAATATGGGCACTGCCTGAAGCGAACATCGAATCCGTTGGCGTATCCATGATTTCCAAATGAAACCCAACTTCATCAACCTTAACACTAACATCCCCCAGGGTTGAAGTATTACTAAGCTGCACAGCCTTTTTTACTTCTTTGGCTACTTTTCCAAATTCTTCCTTTTGTAAATCTTTCATCTCTTGGACGTTGGCTTGAGGAATGCGACCGGCCTTATTGTCTATGCCACCGATGAATCCCTCTGTGCGCAAATCACCACCAACATCGAGACGATAGATATTTTTATCAGGAAGAATAGCGGAATTTCCCTCGGTCATTGGGGCAAAGGCCTCACGAAGCACCCCGTTCTCTCCAAGCTCTAAGGGAGTGCCTGAACCTTTTTCAAAAATACCCGGCTGTTTAAAATAGCTAGCAATATTTTCTCGCGTGACTACAGAAGCGGTGTTTACCAGCCACATAACCATGAAAAATGCCATCATCGAGGTCATAAAGTCAGCCAGAGCTACCTTCCACGATCCACCGTGGTGACCGCCGTGCCCTGCTACCTTCTTTACTATGATGATGGTATTTCCATCCGGACCCTGTGGCATAGTTACCTTGTATTACTTAGCTCTTGCCGCCTGTTGAATTTCTTCCATCTCCTGCTCAGTAGGCCGCATATCGCTTTCGATTGATTTTCGCGCGAACTCTAGTGCTACCGCCGGGGGAGCACCTCCGGCGAAAGAAACAACGCCGGCGCGAATGGCGTTAAGCAGGACATGATTCTCGTGGTTAACCATTTCAATCGCTGAAGCTATTGGCTGGACATAGCCATAGCTCAGTAAGATACCAAGCATAGTTCCGACCAATGCTGCGGCCACGTGGTGGCCGATTTCCGAAGGTGGGCCATCGAGATATTGCATGGTGATAATAATTCCTAACACGGCAGCGACAATACCAATACCCGGGAAAGCATCAGCCATTTTATTAATTAGCGTTGGCACAACTTCCATTTCTTTATGGTGGGTATCAATTTCAGTTTCCATTAATTTATCAAGGTCAAAAGCATTAACCACACCATCGACGAACAAACGTAGCGATCCGACTAAAAGATCCATGGCGTGGTGGTTATGAGATATTGCCGGGTATTTATTAAAGCGTTCGCTGGCATGAGGATCGCTGAGATCCTTTTCAATACCGAGCACACCTTCCTTACGAATGACATTAAAAATCGTCAGCAATAAGCCCATCAACTGATAATAAGTGACCTTATTAATTCCGCTTCCCTTAAAGGCCATAGGAAAGCCTTTGAAAATTTTCTTAGTAACATTGAGAGGAGCATAACCGATTAATGCGCCAATACCGGCGCCGCCGATTACTAAATATTCCGATGGTTGAAAAAGAACGTGGAATGGTCCGTGTGCCATGGCAAAACCGCCAAACACACCGGCTGATACTACCACAATGCTAATAATGGCACTTATGTTCATTCATCTCACCCTATACCGACCCTTATTTCTGCAAGGTGATTATCGGCACAGCCGGAGATTAGCTAAAGGCGCAAATATATTCGATAAAATTACTGCTAATAAATTCAGTGTGGATTCTAAAGGTGGGGGGAAACAAATTACCAATAATATATTTTACCTTATTTAAGAGACATTTTTGCTAGGGTTAAGGCAAACAAACTATATTATAGCTTCTCTTAGGATCATCAAGTTTGTTTATCATGTATTCCCTATCCACATATAAAGAGGCTTTTTCCAAATCGTAAAATTTGTATTCGAAATTAGTTTCCAGAAACTCAATAACATTGCGGCAAGTAAATCCCGCATGCTCATATTGTGGCTTAAAAAATTCTATCTGCATGATCGGACGAAATTTTCTTAGGGTTTTAATTGCACCCAATAAAAATATTGGTTCATGACCATCAAGGTCCACTTTAAGAGCATCAAGTTTATCAGGGTTCCCTTGCGTAACATAATCCTGCCACCACTGATCAAGGGTCGATAATTCGATTTCTTCATGCAAGCGCGGCGTGAGCTCATCAAACGCCCAGTGACAAGTAGCCGAGCATTCCCCAATGTTAATAGCCGCTTTCCCCACGCGGTTAGACAATCCCATCTGCTGGTAGAGAACATTGGTAATATTGTTAATAGCTACGTGCTCAGTCAAACGAGATCCGTATTCCTTCGTCGGTTCAAACGCAATCACACGACCGGTGGGCCCCACCCAACGAGAAAAGAGCAAAGTGAAATAACCAAAATTAGCACCGACATCAACGGCAACCATCCCGGGCTTGATCATTTGCGACAAAGCTTTAACCGATTCATCTTCAAATATTAATCCGGAGAGCAAAGTATCATCAAGATAACGCCCTTTTTTTAGCCTCAATGTTAATTCGCCAAATTGATAAGTAACAATTTCCGGTATTGTATTTTCCATGCCTCTCCTAAGCCATTATTACTTTCCATGTAAGGAAAACTGTCCAGCCCCACCCTTCTCGCCATGGCCGGTAAGATTCTTCCACTGACTCCTTTTATTACCCAATCTATTTTGACAATATGGAGTATTGCGATTAGCCGCTAATTTGCAACTTTTAGTTGCATTACCGGCTTCCGGGACAAAGAGTCGATCAATTGCGCGCATAGCTCCCATCGTCTTATCAATCAGCCGCCCCTCGGACAGCCAAACACCTAATACAAAAAGAGCAACAAAACCTAAGCCACTATAAATAAAAACTCTCTCTCGCCTTTGCTTTGCCTTTTCTTTTTGCTGTATGACGTGGGCAGCTTTATCAAAGGCTTCGATCTTTTTGTCCACAGCGGCCATTTCCCGCTTCTCCCAAACTGACGGTTCCTTAGCCATAAACGCTAATTCTCTATTATAATGTTTCCCGGTATTTCAAAAACAAGCTGATCGCCTTCTTTTAATCCATGTCGATCACAAAAACCACCCAATAGCTCAAGCACATATTTTGCAGGTTTACCACTGGGGATATTTTGAACAGATAACGGTTGAGTATTTTTTGCAATGGAAACTATTTTTTTACCTTCATCAACAAAAACAATATCCAGCGGCAAATAGGTATTTTTCATCCAAAATGACCGCGGTTCCATGTTGGAAAAAAGGAAAAGCATGGCTGCGTTTTCGTCCATTTGCTTACGGTACATCATTCCATAATTTCGCCCCGTTCGCGTATAAACAATTTCCGCTCGGATTTCCTTTAACAAAGAATTATCGGCTTTCTGCAACTTAATGTTGATCTGAGGATTATTCGCTGAAGGAGAGCAAGAACACAACAGCAACAAGATAACAAGATAGAATATCTGCCGCATATTTATTTGCTCACCTCAAATGTTCCTGTCTCTTTAGGATTGTTACAGAGGTAACGACCACGCAACACACCATCTTTCTTTGATCCGGTAAGTCTTATATGTACGACAGATGTCGTCAGCTCCATATCAAATCCACGCGGATAGACGCCACCCTTGACGCCCATTTGACCGATACCAGAAACATTAGCAGTGCCGCCAATTTGCGCCGCTCCATATTGAATATTAAGCGTAATTGAACGCTGTGATTTTCCGCCGGTTACTTCCGAAGAAATAGTTGCTTGTCCGGAATATGTTTCATAATTCGCCATCGGTTCCTGCACAGGAAGAGAAGATTCTCCGGGCAATAAAGGCATTGTTTCGCGGGAGCCGGGCTGGATAATCTCGCGCTCGGCTGAACGCTCTACGCTTGGCAGATTCCAGGGCACACGCCTTTCTTTTGCGCCGCTCTCTTCTACTTCTTCGCGCAGCGGCTTGGCCGCCACTGAACTACTCACCTGCTCAGACTCTTCGACTACTGTAAAAATCTTTGTGGAGACCATCTCTCCGGCTACCAGCAGGTTAGCCGAATACTCCCCCGGTTTCAGTGTTCTTAAGTCAGCAGCAGCAAGAACAGCTTCGATCTCTATCTCGTTTGTTGGCAGTAGGCGGCTACTAGTAAAGGCTAATTTCTTAACAGGCCTCATCACCTGAGCATTAACCAAAGAAATCCCTGAGCTATTGGTGATCTTTGCCGCGATGGCTTCATTTAGAGGCTCTTTAAAACCACTTACTTTAACACTAATAATCACACTCTCGCTCCACTTAGTGGACAGCTGAGAGCCGCGCAAATTGCGATTGGAACGCTCAAAACTAATTAAGGCGGAAATCGTTTCCGGATGTAGCTCAAAAAGCGTTTCCAAAGAAGAACTACTAAATGAGCGTGCCCCTACTTCACTGATCGAACTGACTAGCACGCTGCTCGACTGCGGAGATTGAACCTCCACGGCAGCACTTTGGCTTATCGTTTCCGAAGCAACGCTAGAAGCGCTAGTCTCTTGACTGAATAAAGAAGCGGAAGACTCCGAACTAAGAGAAGCAACAACGGCTTCGGACGCAGATTCGCCGGCTGCACTCACTGCAGTTTCCGGAATAATAGCAGGAACAACTGCCTGTACTTTCTCTTTATCCAACTCCACTGCCGGCCTGATCTTTGGCGGAACGATTTGTTCACGAACATTAACGCTTGATTCCTCGCCGTTCTCCACAATAATTTTACCCGGAACAATTGCCTTTGTGTCTAATTCTCGATTTGAGGAGACGCTGCTTTTCTCTTCTTGATTGCCCTTGGAACCCGAAGTGATCAGAGACTCCGGTGCCCCGACTTCCTTTTGCGACAAAAACTGCCAATTCGTATAACGAGCCCAATAAAATACTCCACCTGCGGCTAAGATGACAAAAGCCAGCAACCAAATCCCTAAGCTGGACTCTTTCTTCCGACCTAATTCCGGTAATTCATGGACGTCATCCGGAGATCCCCAAGACCAACGATCTGTTGACGTCGAGGACTTCTTGGTTTCCACTCCTTGAAAAGGTTTTTCGCCCTTTTGATTCGCCTCCCATTGTAACCCATTAAAACTAGCACTACTACTCGAACCCGTATCCTGCTCGGCGTGCTGATTGATTTCTTGCGCAGCCGCTACCGGCATCAACAAAACATCAGGAGAATTCGCATTTACACGTTTCACCAGCTCCGGCTCATATTGCGAAATCAAAGTCACCATTTCTTTAGCTGATACGTAACGCTGCGTGGCTTCTTTAGCCGCCGCTTTTTCTATCATCTGCTGATACCACTCGGGCACACGAGGATTAATTTTGCGCGCATCGGCAATCGGTTCGGATAAATGCTTAAAAGCTAAAGCAACAGCGCTGTCGGCAATAAAAGGCTTCCTCTTGGTAACTAACTCGTAAGCAATCAAACCGAGCGCATAAATATCACAGGAGGAGGTAAGCGCCTCGCCCTTAATCTGCTCGGGTGACATATAGTCCGGAGTTCCAATTATCTGGCCGGTCATAGTTAGGCTAGTGTCAGAACCCACAATTCGCGCCGTTCCAAAATCCACTATTTTCACTTCACCGGAATTACTAATCAGCACATTAGCCGGTTTCAAATCACGGTGAATGACTCCTTTGTTATGCGCATAAGAAACTCCGCATAAAATTTGGTACAAAGCGGCAAGCGCCTGTTCCCAAGTAAAATCGATACGCGCGGTAAGCGAGCTATCGGGCTCGCCGTAGATCATATCTTTAAGACTGACACCATCTACAAATTCCATTGAAAGGCAATAATAGCCTTCCTCAACTTGGGTAATATCGTGAATACGCACGATATTGTGGTGGGTAAGATTTCTAGCGACCAGGACTTCATTGCGAAAACGCCGAAAAACAGACTGATCGGCCGCTAAATGCGGAAGTAATAGCTTAATGGCAACAACGGAATCTAAAGTTATGTCATGACAACGAAACACCATGCCCATACCGCCGGCGCCAATTTGCGACATGATACGATAGCGTCCTGCTATCAACGTGCCGGGGTTAGTGTTTAAGGTTGCCATTATGAAACCCTGTTTTGCTGCAACGGTTTAATAGCCAATAAATGCTTATTCGAGTAACTCATCAAGTAGCTTTGCCTTGTTCAAATCTTCGGCAGTAGGAGCCGTCTTTAAGCCGTCAACTTTTGCCGGCAAAGTAGCCTCTGCGCTACTGGCTTGCTCAACAACAGGCTTAGCAACTTCGGCGGCCAGTGATGAGGGCTGCTCACTAGAAACAGCAGCCGAACTAGTGGGAATGGTTACCTCTTCGGTAATCATGGCTGGCGCGCTACTGGAAGAAGCTTCCATTGCCGCCGTTGAAGAAGACGAGTTCGCCGCATCCACTCCTTCCACCGCAGGAACTTCTTTGGCTTTTTGCCCCTTCCAAACATAGTCCTTAGGCAAAGGATCTCGTGTTTTTAAAATTCGCGCCGGAATTATCACCCGATCCCCTAAGCGCATCTTGTTTGGAATAATGCTGGGGTTCTCAGCGGCAATTACTTTCCAATTCGCTGAATCACCTGTGTACCAGCGCGCAATCAACGCCAGATTCTCCCCGCTAAAGGAAATAGTATGTGCCAGAGGCGCATTAAGCCTATCCTGATCGGCACGATTGGCATCCTCAACATTGGTTTGTCGTCCGGCACAAGCAATAGTCAGTGTCATTATTAAAAATATAAGAAATTTTTTCATTTTGCCTCTCACTGAGTTATTGTTGAACTAGCAGAAGAACTCGGCACCGCCGACTCTTGCCCTTTGTCGCCCAAAGCTTTGTTAATCACGCTCTTTACTACTTGCTGCTCTTCCTGAGATAAACGCTCTCTTAAGGCAGCCTTGGCTTTATCCGTATTATAAAATCCTAGTGTCTTAGCGGCAAAGCCACGAACATAAACATCGCTATCGTAAAGCAGATCAACTAAGAGCGCGAAGACCTTATCGTTATCAGCAAAAGCAAGATTCTTAAGCGCCTTAGCCACCTCTAAGCGAATTATATAATCTTTATCTTTGCCCAGCTGCTTATAGGCAGGAAGCACGGCATTGATGTCCCTTTTCCCAAACTCTTGAATAATCAAAACTCGATTTGCTTGCGGAAGATTAGCCGACTGGGAGGCAGTAATCAGGGCCTCTGTAGGAAGAGAGCTTAATTGCGCCATCGTTAGCGCAGCATAATCGACTTCCGGCGTAGCCGTTTCTATTTTTGGATTTTCAGCGGCAACAGGGTTCGACTGCTTAGGCGGCACTTCCGTTGCCACTATCGATTGACTACTGCTAAACTCTTCAACCTGCAGAGATGTTTCCTGAGCAGTCTCCTTCTCCGGCGAAGAGGCCGAGAAGAAATAGCCGCCAACAAACACACCTAATATCAAAATTAGTACTACCCAGCGGCGCGAACCAGTAGTCCGCCTTACCTCCCCGGGGGCAGTTTCGTATTGCGCAGCCATACAGCTCTGCGTGGCCACATCTACAACCGGCTGAATATTTTCCTCCCTTGACTCGCTATCTTCAGGCTTAACGTTTAGTTGCTCCGGGCCAACCGTGGCATCATGATAAACATATTTCATGCTTAAGCGATATCCGCCTAACACTCCACCCGGGTCAACTGCTATGTCGAGAACTTTAGCCATCGCCATAACAAATTCTGTTGCCGTCAAATAACGCTCATTTGCTTCCTTAGCTAAGGCTTTAGCAAAAACAGCCTCCAGCTCAACCGGTAATTTACAATTAATCTCTTCAAAGCGCAGCGGCTCACGTTGCAAGATGTTGCGCACCACCGTGCTAAAATCATTGCCCGCAAAAGGCCTGGTTCCACACAAGCATTCATAAGCCAGAACAGCCAAGGAAAACAAATCTGCTGCTCCTGTTATTTTCTCTCCGCGAATTTGTTCCGGCGGCATATAACTGGGCGTGCCGACCACTGTCCCAGCCGGAGTTAGCGAACTGTCGCTCAACTTTGCTACACCAAAATCAACAAGGAAGGGGCGATTCTGATCATTAATTAAAATGTTGCTGGGCTTCACATCACGATGGATAACATTAAGCGCGTGCGCATAATCTAAGGCGCTAGCCACCTGAGCCAAATAATGCATTACAGCAAAAGGTTCTATCGGGCATTCCTCTTTAAGCATTGTCTCTAAGCTCTTGCCGTCGATAAAGCTCATCACTATATACGGCGAACCATTAGAGGTCTTCCCCGCTTCATAGATAGTAATAATATTTGGATGTTGAAGACTTCCGGCAGAACGAGACTCCTGACGAAAACGCTGCAAGGCTTCCCGCCCCTGTTCATCATCGCTTAAAAAAAGTGTGCGCAAAGTTTTGATAGCGACTATTCTGCCAATCTCCGGGTCACGCGCCTTATAAACAACGCCCATAGACCCACGCCCGATAGTTGAAACTATCTCGTATTTACCGATAAACTGCTTTTCCATACCTTCAACTGCTTATTTGCCTGCCGGCAATCAATAATGACGCACTTAATAATAATGACAATTGCGCTTACTTCTATAACGAATAAAAAAAAGATGAAAGATATAAATAAGATAGACCACACAAATGCTAGCCATCCATAGTCATTGGTCACTATTAAGAAAAACTCAAAACTTATTGAAATTATTATTAAAATACTTCCGACAAATATGTTTGCTTTCCTCTTACATAAGGACAATAAGCGCCAGCGATCTTTCATTAGCTCGCAAATTATTAGGCGAAAGCGAGTAGATGCTGTTTCGATACGGTTTAGCGCACTCTAAGCTGTAAGAAGAAATAAAAAGGTTTTCATCCTAGAGTAATCATCAGGGACTGTATCAAAAATCGAATGCTCACGTAAGAAGTCACAATTTTGTTAAGCCTTATTATTACGAGTATCCGTTCACAACTTTTACTGAGTTTTTATATAAAAGCCACCAGAGGGGGCAAGTTTTGCGAAGCAAAACTGTGTGTGTGTGTGTGGGGGGGGGGGGGGGGGGGACAGA
>JADZAE010000075.1 GCA_020852715.1 Deltaproteobacteria bacterium | reverse complement strand
CTTGGCTATAAGCCAGAGGAAGGTGGGGATGACGTCAAGTCCTCATGGCCTTTATGTCTAGGGCTACACACGTACTACAATGGAAAGCACAAAGCGCTGCAAGCTCGCGAGTGCAAGCAAATCGCAAAAAACTTTCCTCAGTTCGGATTGAAGTCTGCAACTCGACTTCATGAAGCTGGAATCGCTAGTAATCGCGGATCAGAATGCCGCGGTGAATACGTTCCCGGGCCTTGTACACACCGCCCGTCACACCATGGGAGTTGGTTGTACCGGAAAACGCTAAGCTAACCGTAAGGAGGCAGGCGTTTATGGTATGATTAATGACTGGGGTGAAGTCGTAACAAGGTAGCCGTACCGGAAGGTGCGGCTGGATCACCTCCTTTAAGGGAGCTTCTACTACGACTTAACAGTTTGTTGTTAAGCGGGAGAAGTTAACTGAATTGTAGATCCTAACTTGTCGATGTAAATTTGAAATCGGTTGGTTGTTCATACACCTATATCTGCTTACCAAGCGCTCTCTTTCTAGTCTAGATTTGAAAGACCTCTGCTGATTTTTTCTGCGGTGTCGATCAGAAATACATATATGGGTAGATGAGTATAGTGACAAATTAAAGAGTGTTTGCAATTGCAAACATTTCGATTAACTGAGAAAAACTCAAACGTGAACCTTAGAAAATATCTGTTGCCGTAGCGCATAAAAAAGCAAGAAAAGTATGCGTCGAAAGCAACGTCAGCAAATTATTTGCATTGTAAATTGCCGAGAGGCATTTACGGGAGAATTAAGTTACTAAGGGCACACAGAGGATGCCTTGGCGGTTAGAGGCGATGAAGGACGTAGTAAAATTGCGATAAGCTTCGGTAAGCTGTAAACAGGCTTTGACCCGGAGATTTCCGAATGGGGAAACCCGACCGTGAGTAGCACGGTCATTCCGTAAGGAAAGCCAACCAGGGGAACTGAAACATCTAAGTACCCTGAGGAAGAGAAATCAATAGAGATTCCCTCAGTAGCGGTGAGCGAAAAGGGAATAGCCTAAACCAACTTAACTTCGGTTGAGTTGGGGTTGTAGGGCGTGCATAAAGTTGACCGGACCCGATAGTTGAACAGAGTTGGAAAGCTCGGCCATAGAAGGTGATAGCCCTGTAAATAAAATTGGCAACGGCGATGAGTACGTACCTGAGTACGGCGGGACACGTGGAACCCTGCCGGAATCTGGGAGGACCATCTTCCAAGGCTAAATACTACTAACCGACCGATAGTGAACTAGTACCGTGAGGGAAAGGTGAAAAGAACCCCGAGAGGGGAATGAAAAAGATCCTGAAACTGTGTGTCTACAAGCAGTGGAACCACTATGTTGTCTTCGGATAACAGTGGAACTGCGTACCTCTTGCATCATGGGTCAGTGAGTTGTGCTTGTGTGGCAAGGTTAAGCCGATAGGTGTAGCCGTAGCGAAAGCGAGTCCGAAATGGGCGTTTAGTCGCACGAGACAGACCCGAAGCCAGTTGATCTATCCATGGCCAGGATGAAGCTGGGGTAACACCTAGTGGAGGTCCGAACTGTACCTCGTTGAAAAGATGTCGGATGAGCTGTGGATAGGAGTGAAAGGCTAATCAAAACTGGAGATAGCTGGTTCTCCCCGAAATATATTTAGGTATAGCGTCATGTATATACAGTGGGGGTAAAGCACTGATTGGGCTAGGGGGCCTACCAGCCTACCAAACCCAGCTAGCCTCTGAATACCACTGTAGTTGAGCATGGCAGTCAGCCGGCGGGTGATAAGGTCCGTCGACAAAAGGGTAAGAACCCGGACCGCCAGCTAAGGTCCCTAAATCAATGCTAAGTGTGAAAGGATGTGGGAACGCCCAGACAACTAGGATGTTGGCTTAGAAGCAGCCACCATTTAAAGAAAGCGTAACAGCTCACTAGTCGAGCGGGCCCGTGCCGAAGATGTAACGGGGCTCAAGCATTGTACCGAAGCTGCGGACTAGAATAACCTCGGTTGTTCTAGTGGTAGGGGAGCGTTGTTAGCGGGTTGAAGCATGATCGTAAGAACGTGTGGACTGCTAACAAGTGATTATGCTGACATGAGTAACGATTAACGTGGTGAAAAACCACGTCGCCGTAAGCCCAAGGTTTCCTGAGCCAGGGTCATCCGCTCAGGGTTAGTCGGTCCCTAAGCCGAGGCCGAAAGGCGTAGGTGATGGAAAACAGGTTAATATTCCTGTACCACAACATTTTCGATGGGGGGACGGAGAAGGGTAGATTTACCGGGTAATGGTTGTCCCGGGGAAAGCAAGTAGGCTGATGAAATAGGCAAATCCGTTTCATCGCTAAAGCCGAGATGCGAGACCATCCGCGACTTCGGTCAAGGAGAAGTAATTGATCCCATGCTTCCAAGAAAATCCTCTAGATTATAATGTTGTGACCGTACTACAAACCGACTCAGGTGGGCGAGTAGAATATACTAAGGTGTTTGAGTGAACCGTGATTAAGGAACTAGGCATATTGCAGCCGTAACTTCGGGAGAAGGCTGGCCTTTGTTGGTGTAAGACCTCGCGTCTGAAGCTAATGAAGGTTGCAGAGAGCAGGGGGTAGCGACTGTTTACTAAAAACACAGGACTCTGCGAACTCGTAAGAGGAAATATAGGGTCTGACGCCTGCCCGGTGCCGGAAGGTTAAGGGGACTTGTCAATAGGGTAACCTATGAAGCATCGAACCGAAGCCCCGGTGAACGGCGGCCGTAACTATAACGGTCCTAAGGTGAAAATCGTTGCCTTAGTAAAACTGAACTATTTGCGGGAATATCCTCGTAGGCTGATAGTTAGGCACATAGCTAATTTATCTGGCCTGTTTAACAGCTAGTTGATACTCATAGATTGTAATCTAAAGTAAAAATTCAACTAGACATGGGGACAATCCGCAGGGAAGGCCCAAATGCATTGGGAACCCTCAGAGACTTTACGTTCAGAGCTAACCTATGAAACTTGACGCACAATGGATAATAGGATTTGTGGACGGTGAAGGCTGTTTTTATGTTGGGATAAACCCGCATAAAGAAATGACAGCTGAATATCAGGTTTTACCTGAATTTACCGTCGTGCAACACAAACGCGATGTGCAGATATTACATGCCTTGAAAGAATATTTTGGTTGTGGTGTTGTGAGAACAAACCATGGAGACCGAATATCTTATCGAGTCCGTAGTATCGACCATTTAAATAAACACATCGTTCCATTCTTCGTAAAGTACCAGCTAAAAACAAAGAAACGTCATGATTTTGAAAAATTTAAAATCATAATGGAAGTGATTAGAGCTGGCGATCATTTGAAGACAGATGGTATTGAGCAGATTCGCAAGCTCGCCAGTCAAATGAATCGAGGTAGTTAAGATAAAGTCCAACCGTAATGGAAACATTAATGGAGTGATTGAGCGAAATTCCTTGTCGGGTAAGTTCCGACCTGCACGAATGGCGTAACGACTTCCCCACTGTCTCAATCACGGGCTCAGTGAAATTGAATTGTGCGTGAAGATGCGCACTACCCGCGGAAAGACGGAAAGACCCCGTGGACCTTTACTATAGCTTGGCACTGAGCGCGGGGAACGCATGTGTAGGATAGGTGGGAGACTTTGAAGCTGGGGCGCTAGCCTCGGTGGAGTCACCCTTGAAATACCACCCTTGCTTTCTCTGCGTTCTAACCTTGACGAGTGAATCCTCGTCGGAGACAGTGTCTGGTGGGTAGTTTGACTGGGGCGGTCGCCTCCCAAAAAGTAACGGAGGCGCGCGAAGGTGGGCTCAAGCTGATTGGAAACCAGCTGTCGAGTGTAAAGGCATAAGCCCGCTTGACTGCAAGAGCGACGGCTCAAGCAGGTACGAAAGTAGGCCTTAGTGATCCGGTGATTCTTCATGGGAAGATCATCGCTCAACGGATAAAAGGTACCCCGGGGATAACAGGCTTATCTCTCCCAAGAGTTCACATCGACGGGGAGGTTTGGCACCTCGATGTCGGCTCGTCACATCCTGGGGCAGTAGTATGTCCCAAGGGTTAGGCTGTTCGCCTATGAAAGTGGCACGCGAGCTGGGTTTAGAACGTCGTGAGACAGTTCGGTCCCTATCTTCCGTGGGCGCAAGAGATTTGAGGGAAGCTATTCCTAGTACGAGAGGACCGGAATGGACGTGCCTCTAGTGGACCAGTTGTTCTGCCAAGGGCATAGCTGGGTAGCCATGCACGGACGGGATAACCGCTGAAAGCATCTAAGCGGGAAGCCCCTCCCAAGATAAGATCTCTCCTCCTCTTTAGAGGACTGTAGGTCAGTCAAAGACTATGACGTTGATAGGCTGAAGGTGGAAGCGCAGTAATGCGTGTAGCTGATCAGTACTAATAGACCGTGAGGCTTAATTTTCCCTTTTTTATTTAATTAAGCGTTTCACGAATGAGTTGTCTCAAGTTGCTATACTTATCTATCCTTTTTTATTTCTTTGGTAGAAGAGTTGCTGTTGTTGTGTTGAGTTTGTTGATTAAAGCAAAGTTAACACTGTAACAGTGAAAGATTTTCGTGGTGGCTATAGCAGAGGGGAAACACCTGATCCCATCCCGAACTCAGCAGTTAAGCCCTCTCGCGCCGATGATACTGCCACTGGTGGGAAAGTAGGTCGTCGCCACGATTTTTATTTCTTTTAAGCCTCAGTAGGTTATTACTTACTGAGGCTTTTTTTATTCCTATAAATTCAGCTGATGATGAAACGCTGCTTCATATTTTCAGACCGCGACGGGACAATTAATAAAGACGAGAACTATTATCTGGGCTCGGATCCAGAATGGCGCGCGCAAGTAGAGTTTTTGCCGGGCGTTGTTGAAGGAATAAAAACGATCAATGCTCTTCTTCAATCTTTTTTTTATATTTTGACCAATCAATCAGGTGTCGCACTTACAGGTGGACAGCTAGATAATCTGAACCTGGAGCGCATGCATGAAGTTAATAAATTTATTATTTCAGAGCTTATTAGAATGGGAGCGCAGGTAGATGGTTATTATGCTTGCCCCTATGTTGATAGTAATTATGCAACAGCAGCAGCGCAAAAAGGGCAGGTTGTCGATACTCAGTTTATTGTTGATGGTCATGCCGATATTAAGCCAGCAACAGGGATGATTGAAAAGGCCTTAGCGGCAGCGCAAGCAGTGAAGGGCGATAGCGAAATATTTGTCATTGGCGACAGAGCGAACGATGTGCAAATGGCACTTAATATCGGCGGAACTGGCATCTTAGTACAGAGTCCAAAAACCAAAGAGCTGGGGGATGTCGAGAAGGTTCAAGCCATGAGCGGAAAAGTATTTATTGCTTCAGATTTTTTAACTGCTGCTAATTATATTAAGAAAAGCTTTAATCTAAAATAATCAGTCGAGGCGATAGAAAGCCTCAAAGAATAAAAAATCGCGCTCACTTGCCTTAGAATTTGAAAATGACCAACGGGTGGGTGCGATTTTTTATTTTTTGAGGGCTACCTAAAGAGATAGATTGAGTTTTTTAGGGTTAATAAAACGGCTACTGCCGTTTTTTGCTTTAAGCTCTAGCAAGCACAGATAATTCCGCAAAATCTTCAATGACATAAGTAGGGGATAATGCTTCCAGTGCCTCCCTTTCGCTAGTCCCGTAAGTTACTCCGCAGGTATCGATACCTGCGTTTTTACCGCATAAAATATCTTTTATTGAATCACCGACAATAAGTGCTTTCTCTTTAGGAATATTAAAAGTTGTTAGAATTTCCAACACCGGTTGAGCACTAGGCTTCTTTTCGGTAAACGAGTCTCCGGAATATATAGCATCAAAATACCCTTCTATTTTTAGGCTAGCTATTGTTGGGGTAGTAAACTCGCTAGGCTTATCAGTTAGAATAACTTGCTTAATATCGCGCCTTAGCGAGCTGAGGGTTTCGGTAACGTGAGGAAATGGGCATGTTTTATTGGTGAGGTTAGCGAGTAAGTGTTTTTTAAAAAGAATTGCCGCTCGCTCAAAAGTTACCTCGGAAGTAAGCAGGGTTTTTAAGTAAGCAAGAGCGCCATTACGATGCCCCATGACTATCTGAGAATATTCAGGGCAGTTTATTTTAAGCTCGTTCAACACATAGACTAAAGAATCAGCAATGTCCCACTGAGAATCAATAAGGGTGCTGTCAAGGTCATAGATGATAATTTGATATTTATATTCCATTATTGATCCTTTACTTATGCACAATTCTTATGCAGTATTGGCTCCTGTAAGGCAACGGATAATAGCAGGCCAGACAAGCAGGGATGACTAATGGAAATTTTATCAATTGACATGCTCAGTGCATTTCTATCGCTCACAGCGATAGAAATTGTTTTAGGTATAGACAATATAGTTTTTACGGCCGTTACTGCACAGCGATTACAAGAACCATACAGAACCAGAGCCAGACAACTAGGCATTGGGCTAGCAATGTTTTTGCGCATAGGTTTATTACTGATTATATCATGGTTGATACAACTGACAGCCCCTTTATTTTCTGTCCTCGGGAAAGAAATTAGCGGTCGAGATTTAATCTTGCTACTAGGGGGCTTATTTTTATTAGCCAAGGCGACAATGGAAATACACCACAACGTAGAAGCTCACGAAGCACATAAGGCGCCAGTGCATGAAAAGGGGACTTTCCTCTCGGTTATTATCCAGATTGTGCTTTTGGACATAGTATTTTCGTTGGATTCGGTTATTACGGCCATCGGCATGGCCCAGCAAATTTCCATTATGATTGCTGCGATTGTTGTTGCAGTTACCGTAATGTTATTTTTTGCCGGAACCATTTCTAAGTTTATCGAGAACCACCCGACCTTGAAAATTTTAGCTTTATCTTTCTTGTTACTGGTTGGGGTATTGCTCTTAGCTGAGGGCTTCGGAAAGCATTTAGATCGTAATTATGTGTATTTTGCTATGGCCTTTTCCCTGGGGATTGAAGTGTTAAACATTCGTATGCGACATAAGGCAGAATTGAGCAAAAAAATTGAGAAGCAGCCTAGCGAACTAAGTCCAAATATCGGTAAAGCCCAATAATGCTCATCGCGTCCTCAATTTCCCCACTTTGGAGCATTTCCCTGCAAGTATCAATGGTAACTTTTCTTACTTCTAAAACCTCAGTGCCTTCAGGCGCAGATTCAATAAAAGTTAAATTACATGCTAGAAAAAGATGTCCTATTTCGTTTGTAAAACAGTTACTAAGCTGTACATCTCCGCCAAGTTGTAACCAATTCTGAGCAATGATTCCTGCTTCCTCTTTTAATTCCCTTTGCGCTGCGCTGAGCGAAGATTCGCCTTTTTCAGAACCACCCTCAATGATTTCCCAAGAATAACGTTCGGTAGGATAACGATATTGACCAACAAGAATAATTTCATTTTGTTCGGTTACAGCTACTACTCCTGTTGCTGTGCGCGCTTCCACCAACCCATAAATTCCCGAGTTGCCATCAGGTCTAATCACTTGGTCTTCTCTGATCTGCATCCAGGGGTTGGAGTAAATAATTTTACTGCTCAGAGTTTTCCAAGGATTAGGATAAATTGGAAGTAGTTTTGGTGAATTAATCATTTATTAAACCCATCGTAAAAAATGCGCTAAGTCGGAACAGCTTATAGCATCTCGAGATACAGAAGGAAACGATAGGGGACTTTTTTATAGCTGAGCTTAAGTTAGTGATTAGCTACTTGATTTTCTGGTATCAGCAATGGTTTTTCTGCGCCGGTTATTACTTTGTCAGAAATAACCACTTCACGAATATCCTTTTTACTTGGAATATCGAACATGGTGTCCAGCATAGCGTTTTCAATAATTGCCCTTAGGCCACGTGCTCCACAACTGCGCTTGATAGCCAGGCGAGCTATTTCTTTAATCGCATTATCAGTAAAACTTAGCAGAACATTGCTGTAGCTAAATAGATGCTGATACTGCTTAATTAAAGCGTTTTTTGGCTCGAGAAGTACGCGTACAAGGTCTGCTTCTGCTAATTCATTTAGCGTAGCGACAATTGGCAAACGCCCGATTAATTCCGGAATCAAACCATAACCGAGCAAATCTTTGGTCTCAACCTCATTAAGGGCGTTTTCTTTGTGCTCGTTGATTTTTACAACATTTTCGCCAAAACCGATCTTATTTGAACCCATGCGTTTATTAATGATCTTTTCTAGCCCGGCAAAGGCACCGCCGCAAATAAACAAGATGTTAGTAGTATCCACATCTAACATTTCTTGCTGCGGATGTTTGCGTCCGCCTTTTGGTGGAACATGAGCCACTGTGCCTTCGATAATCTTTAGTAATGCCTGCTGCACTCCTTCTCCGGAAACATCACGTGTCACAGAGGGGCTGTCAGATTTTCTGGAAATTTTATCTATCTCATCAATGTATATTATGCCACGTTGCGCGCGTTCGACATCATAGTCAGCAGCTTGTAATAAGTTGGAAATAATGTTCTCGACATCTTCGCCGACATATCCGGCCTCGGTTAAATTGGTAGCATCAGCTATTGTAAAAGGCACATCTAGTAGTTTCGCCAAGGTTTGGGCAAGAAGCGTTTTTCCTGAGCCGGTGGGGCCGAGAAGTAGGATATTTGATTTTTGAATTTCAATTGCATCAGGTAATTTTAAACTCCCCTTCTCTATGCGCTTATAATGATTATGTACGGCAACTGATAAAATCTTTTTGGCATGTTCTTGGCCGATAATATATTGGTCTAAGTGATCTTTAATTTCCTGAGGCGTTAACAACTTGCCTTGCTTTTTTTCGCCAGCCTTAACTTCTAGCTCTTCTGTTAAAATATCATTGCAAAGACTTACGCATTCATCACAAATATAAACACTCGGACCGGCTACCAATTTTCGCACATCATCCTGGTGCTTGCCGCAAAAGGAACAATATAAAGTCGTTTGCTTTAAGTATTTGTCGTTTTTGTTAATCACTGCTAACCTCAAAAAAACCTAATAAATCCTACCAATTGGGAATCGATATAATCGAAGCCTTCCTACCCCCGAAAACTTAACTATACTCAGTTAGATGAGCATGTGCGTAGTTTTACTTCAAAAATGTTAGGGTCTGGTTAAGTATACGCAAATACTGAAAGTTTCAGGATATAAATATTAATCGGAGAGTCAACGGCTAAACTTGAACGCAAAATTTCAACAAAACGAGTAGTTCCTTTTATCTTAACCCTAGCTAGGAAAGCAAAAATTATTACCCTCTTTAATGACTTAGCTGGGCTGGATTTTCATAACAAGTTTGTTTTTTAGCAGTGTGAAGAATAAAGCAAAACTTGAGCCGATAAAACAGGAGACTAGGTTAAACCTTATATCTTTGTAGTCAAAAACTCTTTCCGGAACCCAAATTTGCAGAACTTCTTCTGAGATTCCAACTAAAGAGGACAAAGACATAGCGACGATAAAACGCTTCCATTTAGATGGGGAGGAGTGACCATAAAATATAAAGAAAGCAAAAAATCCATATTTAACTAAATGCATTTGCTCAATATCGGTCTGAACGAAAATACTAATAACTAAATATGCCGATAACGTAATAAGTGCAAAAAATAATGTTAGGACGAACAACAAAAAGAAAGGTCTAACCAGGGAGAGTTGATAACGAAAATGGTAGTAGGCGATGATGATAACACTTAATAAGCAAACAACCCCTAGCTCAGTAAAGTAGTCAATGCCGGCAGGAAAAGTATTTTGTAATTTTCGTCCCCATAAAAGTGCGACAATAATTACAAAAAAACAGCAAGCAGCAAGATATCTACTGATAATTTTATAAGAAATCCCGTTGTTCATAAGCTGATTTATTGCTATCTAGAGTTGTCTTAAGATAGTATTTGCCACTAGCAGATGTAAAGCCCTGCTTAGTAGGGTTTTGGAGGAGATATATAAACGTGAAAAATATTGAAGTTGCTTTTAAACAAGGGGACCGGGTAACTCGCCCTGGCGTTAATGGGCCGGTGGGCACAGTGCAAAATGTGAGAATTGAAACAGTGCGTGCCTCAGTGAAGCAAGAGGGTGCTGAACCCCCGGGGGTAGCAATAACTGTCCTTTGGGATAATGGCACAGTATCGCACTTTGTTCCTGATGCCTTGCAGAAAGTTTAAAAAGGAATCAGGCGCGTAATTCTTCCTTATTAAGAAGACGCCTAATATTTTCTTTGTGGCGAATAATTATAAGTAATGCAGCGATAACTGATATCCAAAAGACATTAAGGCCGTAACGAGATATAAATAAATAATTGGCGACGGGGATACTGATTGCGGAAATTAGCGAGCCAAGGGAAACAAATCCAAATCCTTTCTTTACCACTGCATAACAAATTAACGCAATAACTGCGGAGTAGGGGCTTAGTACAAGAAAGACTCCTAAACTAGTAGCCACTCCTTTCCCGCCTTTAAAGCCGAGGAAAGGAGAAAAACAGTGCCCTAAAATAGCGGCTAATCCAATAAATGCTGAAAATTCAGAACCATCAGCAAGGGAGACTCTGTTTCCGTAAAGATTGGATAGGATTACAACAGCAAAAGAGCCTTTTAATATATCACATATCAACGTCAGAAGGCCGGCTTTCTTCCCGCATGCTCGTTTGACATTGGTTGCGCCCGTATTCCCGCTACCTACTTTTCTAATATCAATGCTGTAATATTTTCCGATGAGATAGCCAGTAGGAATAGCGCCGACAAAGAAAGCCAGCAGCAAAAATACAAAAGGAAGAAACATAAATACCTAATCCCGCGCTTCCATGCTGTGTCACAATTCAATTCACCATTGAACAATTTCCCAGCTGACAGTGCGTAGCAGGGAATCGTTTGGCGTTTGTTGTGAACACAGAGAATAAAATATGGTCGGGGTGAGAGGATTTGAACCTCCGACCTCACGGTCCCGAACCGTACGCGCTACCAGGCTGCGCTACACCCCGCACTAAGGCCGTGATATATATAGTAAATAAAAATAATACTCAACTTTCAAAGACTAAGTTGTCATCAAAATCCATTGTTTTTTAAGAAACGGGAGGATTCTGCGTTGTTGATAATTTCTTTTAAAGCAAGACCAAACTCTTTATTTTACAAATTCTCAGCCATTTGCAGGAAAAAGGTGATGTCTGTTGTTCCATCATCAGGAATGGGATTTTCTCGAAATCCAACGACAAAATTAGTAGTGCTTATAGGAAAGCTCAAGGCTATATCTAAATAAGTTTGGTAATCAGGCAATTTGGGCACATTTTGCACGTTAGAAGAGGCACTCCAGAGAGAGGTTGTTAACGATAAGTTTTCATAAAGGGGGATATCAAAGTTAACGAATGAAGAAACCTGATGCTGGTTAAACTTAATACCATCTTCAAACGTATCATTAATATAAGTGTAATAAAGGCCGGAGGTGATAGTAAAATTACTCGCTTGATATTCAAAAACAGGGCCTAAAGCGATATCAAAACTATCCTGTTGATAATAATCACTGGCCACAGGCAACAGCAAGATTGAGTGAATAGTTGTTTTTGTGTTTTTTGTCCGTAAATCGGAGAGTAGATATTTAGCTTCCAAAGATAATTTACCGAAACTATACCCATGAGCATCGATATTGCTGATCTCATCATTCTTATTTTGAAAGGAAACAGTGTTTTGATTATCTTCGATATTTTCTCTACCTCCTTGCGGTAGTCCAAAAAAGTCATGCCACTGGTTGACACTATGATCGAGAAAGCCACCGCCTTGCCAATCAATATTGAATTTAGCCCCCACTTCTAGATTTTCCGAATAGCCGTATCTAATTGCGGAAACCAAGGAGTATTGCTCAATGTCCACTAAGTAGCTCGGTGTTTCATTAGTATAAGAATTGCTTATAAGTAGCTGTTGAGAGAGACGAAAGTTACCTTGATCTGCTATTCTTGCCGTAGTTGGGGCAGTGCTTAAATGATAAGCAGAGAAGGGAAAAACATCGGCTATTTCTCCAATATTAACGGAATTCTCAGCGGCGCAGAACGGGATACGAGCAATAAGAACAATAAATGCGATAAAAAAAATGTAAGCATTAACATTAGAACGTATGTGATTGAGAAAGTTTCTTCTTCTCCCGGTATTGTTTCCACTTTTTATCATATGGTTGGAAATACTCGCCCTTATTTAAGTGATACTTCACCTCATAATCAGTCAGTAAAACTTTAACATCCGACAATTTATCCCGGCACTGCTGAATCGTAACTTGCGGAACCATGCAGTAAGATTTTACTTCCTTTGCTTCGCGAGGAAGGATGTTATAAGTTTTCTGATAATACTGCAAATGTTCATCAAATCCAGCCACCAGCGCCCGCTTTTTTGTCGTCATCGCCCTTTGTTCATCAAATTCCCTAATTGCTAGTGCTTGTTTTTCGTCTTCTGTCATTTGGTCTGGATCTATGGTTTTTTCACGTTTTTCTTTAGGCTGAGCTGGCTTCTTTTGAATCATTTTCTTATTTTGCTTACAGGGCTCAGCATAAAGTTTACCATCACATTCATATCGTGGCAGACGTCCCAATTTTGCATTTTTGTATGAACTTTGCGCTTGGACTTCAGTTGAAGATAATAAGACAAAGCCCAAACCGACGACGAATAAAATATTAGATAAGGTTTTCATAAAAGTATTAAGTTAAAGAACCTCCCCCAATCAATGACCTGCTGCAGCACCCATGTTATGGGCATCAGCTAGAAGGTGGATACTCTTGGCCGGTAAAATTTTTACGAGCTATCTACCTGAAATTAATGGAATTAAAATATTTACAAGGGAGCATCCTTAGGCCTTGCGGGGTAAATTTAAGACAAGAAAACCATTACTAATATAGTAATCAGTATTTCTCACCCGATCTGGGAAGGCTTAGATGTGTGAAACTTTAGTCGTTGTGGCTCTTAGATCAATTCCTGCTTGGTTTTAGCAAGTGTTTGAGTATCAGATATTTCGCAACGAACAATATTTTCATTGATTCTTTTGATTAGCTTTGTAAGCACTCCGCTCGGGCCGAACTCTATGGTATGAGTGATGCTCTGTTCATTGCACATGTTAACAAATAAATCCGTCCAACGAACAGAAGAACATACTTGCTCCTTAAGATATTTTCTGGCTTCGTCTCCGGTCTTAATGATAGTTGCTGAGACATTCGAGTAAACAGGGAATTTAGGATCTCTAAATATGATTTTATCAAGATCCTTGGCTAATTTGTCGGCGGCCGGCTGCATCAAGCGGCAGTGAAATGGCGCGCTAACATTTAGCGGAATAACCTTTGCATTAATCGAAGGAGCCAAATTGATAAAAGTATCTATGCCTACGATATCGCCGGCAATGACGGTTTGACCGGGTGAATTAAGATTGGCGATTTCTACAGTGCCCGATGAAATTTCAGCAATAACGCCACGAATTTGCGCTTCTGTTGGACCCATTACGGCAACCATCTTACCAGCTCCAGGAGGAACGGCATCCTGCATATAGCGACCACGTTTATGGACTAAAGTAACAGCATCCTCAAAATCGAACACATCGGCGGCCAGTAGCGCTGAATACTCTCCTAAGCTATGGCCAGCCGCGCAGCTAAGTTCAATTTCCGCTAATTTGTAAGCTATATACGAAACGACAAGTAGGGCAGGCTGCGTGTTTTCCGTTAATCGAAGCGTTTCTTCGGGGCCATTAAAACATAGAGAGCTTAAAGAAAAGTCCAATGCATTATCTGCTCGCTTGAACAGTTCTTTAGCTAACCCACTCTCTTCAAAGAGCTCTTTCCCCATTCCTATTTTCTGCGAACCCTGCCCTGGAAACACACCAGCAATCTTCATATCCTCCCCCATTCAATACGTCTCAAGTCCTCTAATCGAGCCTTCTCAGCTACCAGCAATATATGATTAAAGGAAGCCAACAATGACCAAAATAATAATAAAATGCTGTTTATTGAGGAATAACAGCTAGTTATAAAAATAGCCAACAATTGTAATTTGACCTCTAATTTAAACTTCTCTCTTAAGTGGATACATTTTTTAGTCGATAAATCTTATACGGCTATAGCTATAGGCTCCGTCCGTATATTTGAAGTTTGCGTAGTTTTTGGAAGTTAAGAAGTTGCATCCTAGTAGTTTTCAAATCAATGGTGATCAAGGACAAGCGGAGCAAAAAAAGAGCTACCGTATTCTTGTCGTGGATGATGATCTTCCTATCCTCTCAGTGATCAAGGATATATTGGTTCACCATGGCTATGAAGTAGTCACCTCCACCAGCGTTGATGAAGCTCGCCAAATTCTTAACTCCATGATTCCTGATCTAATAATATCCGACATCGTAATGCCCAATGAAGATGGTGGTGCCTTACATCAGCTTTTGCGGAAGAGCCACGAATTAGCACAGATCCCCTTCATTTTCTTAACAGGAGTCACTGACTCGGAAAAGGTAAGGGAAGCGCAGGAATTGGGCATCGATGAGTATATGTTTAAACCATTCGACACGCAGGATCTATTAAGCCTAGTTCGTGGAAAATTAAAAAGATCTGAAGAGTTTCATGGCATATTAGATCATCGCATGGAAAGCTTCCGAAAACGGGTTATTCACACTTTATCGCATGAATTTAGGACACCGCTCGTAGCGGTGAATACCGGCACTGAGTTATTACGTGATCAATTAGATAAGTTGGATCGCAAAGTATTATTTGACTTGATAGAATCAATACAACACGGTGGGCAGCGCCTACAGCACCTAGTTGAAGATTTTATTACTATTCAACAAATCGACTCCGGTCATGCAGAGATAGTTGCTAAGCGCTATAAAAAGGAAATTAATTTTGTAGAATTGCTGCAACGTTCGATGAGGTCATTTGAAGATGAGATTGCGGTTAAAGATTTTCAACGCATCAGCCAGCCAATCTTTGATAAAAGTATTAAATTTCATATTATGGTATGTGAACCACAGATATCAGAAGTTATTCATCGTTTATTATCCAATGCCCTAAAGTTTGGTGGTCGCTCAGGTTCTATTGAATTAAATATACAAGCAACTTCCGAAGATGCCTCTTTATTCATCCGAGATCATGGTCAGGGAATATCAGCTTCTGCAGTTAATGAAGTATGTGGAATGTTCACTCAGATCGATAGAGAAACCAAAGAGCAGCAAGGATGTGGTTTGGGGCTAGCGATAGTTAGCAAATACCTAATACTTAACAATGGATTCATCCACTTTCATACTCCAGAGGATGGGGGCACTATAGTTGAGATAAAATTTCCCCTAGTTAAGTCGTGATTTGATATCTCTTTTCCATCAGAAGATCCCCAATCTTCCCCAATAAAAACAGTGTTAATTTGACAATTTATATAGCTTTGAATAGATAGGGGCGCTTTCTTTGACGCCTGAAGTTTTATTTACGGGGTGTAGCGCAGCCTGGTAGCGCACTTGATTTGGGATCAAGGAGTCGGAGGTTCAAATCCTCTCACCCCGATCATTTTCTCTAAATCTAGGCATATTTTAATAATCCATAGATTATTATGCTTAGCACGAAATGAAATTTAATCGATGATTTGCTGTTGAAACTATTGCGCACCGATGTTCATCTAAACCTATGGCTAAATGATCAAACAAGCCTAATTGAAAGGTATTGCCGGTTAGAAAAGAGAGGCGGCGATGGATGAAACAATAAGAGCTTTAATTGTTGGTTTAGATGCTCATGACAGTGCCGTAGCCGGTGCCGTGCTTGCTCGAACTTGCAGTAATGTGATGAGCGCCACTACCACTACTGATGCGCTTAGCTACTACAAGAAGCAATTCCCCCAAATAGTAATAGTTGATACCCGTCCACAAAATTTATCTACTGAGGATTTTATCCGCGTCTTATGCTATGAAAATCGCGAAGTTTTAATCGTGGTCACGGGTAGATATCAGGATGAAAAAATTATTAATTGTCTTAAAGCGGGAGCAAGTGATTTTATTCCGCGCCCGATAAGCGAAGACGAATTGTTCCTCGTCGTATCTCGTTTTTGCAATATAATTGCTCGGCGCAGCAGCAAAAAGTTTCATGCTCATTTATTTAACAGCGCTCATTTAGAAATGGTCTTAAAAAGCTCGGTGGAAGCCATTAGGCATGGAGGAGCTATTATTTCTAATTTTTTGACTTCTGCCTGTATCGGATCGGAGCTGGCAAGAATAGAGCTTGGTATTCAAGAGCTACTGCGCAATTCGCTGGAGCATGGGAATTTAGGTATTGATTATGAAACTAAAACTAGTTTGTGCGAGGCGGGAAAATTTGATGAATTTGTCACCGAGCAAAGTCGCATTGCTGAACGAGAAAACAAAGTTATCAAAGTTAAAATAGAATTAGCCGAGGACCTTCTAACCTGTATTATTCACGATTCGGGCAAAGGATTTAATTGGCGTGCTTACCGAACTACGGCACAGGAAATTGCCAATGAGGGCAAATTTAGTGGCCGCGGAATTGTGCTTATTTCAAAGATATTCGACAGCGTCAACTATAACGATAGTGGGAATGGAGTAATCTGCACAAAGAAACTAGCAACGCTTAACAGCTAACCTAACAGTTTTAGCGCCAGATTTGGCAGTAAATTGGCTTGTGAACTCATTGCTGCCGACATCTGTTCTCTAATACGATTGGCTACCAGATTAGAACTTTCTTGTGCGACATCGACGTCTCTAATGCGGCTAGCTGCCTCTCTCTGGTTAATTTCCGAAGTTTGCAGATTGTTATACGCTGTTTCAAAACGGCTAGCCGAGGCACCAATTGCCCCCCTTGCTTGGGATATATTATCTCTAGCTGTAGCGATTTGATCTATCGCCGATTGTGCATTAGCCTGCGAAGATATGTTGGCTGGCATACCCAAACTAGAAGAGGAAACTCCGGGCAAACTGAGAACTACTTGAGAGCTGCCATTCCCCGAAGTTCCTGCTTGTAAACTGATAGTATTATCTTGAGCCAAGAGTTTTTGATCGTTGAATTCGGTTGTTTGCGCGATACGATCAAGTTCACTTTTTAGCTGCTGATATTCATTGTTGAGAGCAGTCCGCTGCTCATCACTTAATGTGCCGTTAGCGGCTTGCGTTGCCAACTCGGACATGCGACCCGTGATTTCTCCGGCGCTCTCAAGTGCGCCGTCGGCAATAGCGGTGAGCGATACCCCATCACTGATATTTCGTGAGGCCACAGAGCTAATGTCGGCGGTTGCTAATAAATCTAAAGCCACCGCTAACCCTGCCGGATCAGCCGAGGCCTTATTGATTCTTAACCCGCTCGATAACTTATCAAAGCTATCGCCGATTTCTTTAGATTGTTTATTGATCTGACGGTTAGCCTGTAACGAAGGAATATTATTGTTTATAGTAATTGCCATAAGCCTTATCCCTGCTTGAAGGATCAGATAAAAAACCGTAGCTGTTTTCTATTGGTCCTTATTTCCCGTTAGTAAACTTCTAATTCTCGCATTTCCTAGTACTAAACTCGGCATTTCTGGCTGTTTACTTAATAATCTATATCAATATTAAGTATTTTTATTTGCTATATATATCAAGTAGTTACTAATGTAGGCATGGGGTTATCGCATTTTTTACTAAAGTTTAAGTTGATTTTACCACCTACTATATCCACGTACACGCTTCCTCCCTGGGTCAACTCCCCAAATAGCAAGCTGTCGGCTAAGGGATCTTGGATTTCTTTCTGAATCAAGCGATATAGCGAACGAGCTCCAAATTCGTTGCTAAATCCATTTTGAGCCAACCAGGAACGCGCAGCACCGCTAATTGAAATGGTTGAATTTTTAGACCCCAACTGGACATCTATTTCAGTAATAAATTTATCGACTACTTGTTCCACCACTTTTGTTGAAAGCGGATTAAATTTCACTATTGCCGTTAAGCGATTGCGAAACTCCGGTCGAAACGCCTTATCAATTTTTCCCTGACCCACCGTTGTGCCGCCGGTAGCAAAACCGATAGCCTGACCATACATTTCTTCCGAACCCACATTGGTCGTCATAAATATAATTACATTACGAAAATCTGCTTTGCGCCCGTTTGTATCAGTAAGCGTGGCGTGATCCATTACCTGCAGAAGAATATTATAAATATCCGGATGAGCCTTTTCGATTTCATCTAACAGTAACACTGTGTAAGGGGTTCGGATAATAGCATCCGTGAGCAATCCGCCCTGCTCATACCCAACATATCCGGG
The DNA here is from genome assembly GCA_020852715.1 of Deltaproteobacteria bacterium. Classification (GTDB taxonomy): domain Bacteria; phylum Bdellovibrionota_C; class UBA2361; order SZUA-149; family JADZAE01; genus JADZAE01. Next base: position 75,242 of record JADZAE010000075.1, on the reverse strand, counting down.
AGGAGCTCCCACTAAGCGGCTGACCGCATGCTTTTCCATATATTCGCTCATATCAAAGCGTAGCAGATCTAATCCCAAAACTTTCGCACACTGTTTGGCCACTTCGGTTTTGCCCACGCCGGTGGGGCCGGCAAACAAAAATGAGCCAATTGGTTTGCCCTCGCTACCCAAACCAGAACGCGACCTGCGTATTGCTTTGCAGAGGACGGCTAAGGCTTCGTCTTGGCCAAAGATAACATTGCGTAGCTCTTGCTCCAAGACAACCAGCTTTTCTTTATCCGAAGTGCTGACTGTCTTGGTTGGTATTTTGGCAATTTTTGCAATAACTTTCTCAATTTGCTCTATGCTTACTTCCTGCTCTTCAGAACCTTTAGCCGCCAAGCTTACCTCGGCCCCAGCCTCGTCAACTATATCAATGGCTTTGTCCGGCAAAAATCTGTCATTAATATATTTAGCCGCCAGCTCGGCGGCGGCACTAATTGCTGCGTCAGGGTAAGTAACATGATGATGCTCTTCAAAGCGGGATTTTAATCCTTGAAGAATTTTCACTGTTTCCGAAACAGAAGGCTCATTGATATCAATTTTAGAGAAGCGTCGGGCCAAAGCACGATCCTTTTGAAAGTGATTTTTGTATTCTTCGTAAGTAGTGCTGCCAATAACCCGTATCTCTCCATTAGTTAAAACGGGCTTTAACATATTCGCTGCATCTAAAGTTCCGCCGGAAGTAGAGCCAGCTCCAATGATAGTGTGTATCTCATCAATAAAAAGAATTGCGTTAGGAATTTGCTCCAAATGCTTGATTACTTTTTTGATACGCGCTTCAAAATCGCCACGATATTTTGTGCCTGCTAAAATCGCCCCTAAATCCAGTGAAAATATGAGAGAGAAAAACAAGCGCTCCGGAACTTGTTTCTCAGCTATGCGTATAGCGAGACCCTCGGCTACGGCAGTTTTTCCAACGCCTTGATCGCCTACCAAGAGCGGATTATTTTTGTTTCGTCGGCACAGTATATGGACAAGACGAGAAATCTCTTCATCGCGTCCAATGAGCGGATCTAGTTTCCCTTCTTTGGCTTTAGCTACCAAGTTAGTTAAATAATCGTCGATGCTCGCAGTGGTGCTAGCTTTGTTGTTGGTAGCCTTATCTTCCTCAGCTTTCGTGTTTTTGAAGCCGGGAGTTTCCAAATCTCTATGGGAGATAGTTTCTAGCACTGCGAGCTTCGTTATCCCTTGCGCTTGTAGAAAAAACACAGCATGGCTTTCTGCTTCATTAAGCAGAGCGATCAAAATATCCCCGGCAGTAATATTCTCTGAGTTCGAATATTTGCTGTGCAAAATTGCTCGATTTATTATCCGTTCGTAGCCCATGCTGTAGTAGACTTGAGTTTGTTTTTGCGGCGGGAGAATCTCTAGTTTAGTGGTAAAAAACTCTTCCAACTGTTGTTTTAATAGATCCACATCGGCACTCAACTCTGCCAATACACCCAGCGCTTCGTTGTTATGTAACAGCGCAAATAACAAATGCTCGGCGCATACGCATTCATGCCCGCGGCTTTGAGCTTCACGTTCTGCCGCAATCAGGGTCCATTCTAGTTCTTGATTAAACATCTAAACTGCCTCCATTGTGCATTTAAGCGGAAACTCTCTGTCCCGGGCGAATTTATGAACTAAAGCAACCTTTGTTTCCGCTACATCTTTTGTGTAAATTCCCGCCAGTCCTGCACCTTGCTCATGAACATTAAGCATTATTTGCTGTGCTTCTGCAGGCATTTTCTTAAAAATCTGTTCTAAAACCAAGACCACAAAATCCATAGTCGTATAATTATCATTTAATAAAATGACTTTATACATACTCGGCTCTTTAGTTTCGATTTCATCTTCAACTAAAGTATCTTCTTTATGTTCGGAAAAAGGGTTTGTCATGTCTTTTTAATTAAATTTCTATCTCTGCTGACAATAGCAAATTTATCTTTGCTTGCCTACATCTAGCCTTGAGGTATTTGTTTGTGAGCAAAAGGAGTATAGACGAGCAAAGTATTATACACAAATTACAAAACTTCTAAATTACGATGCTATGTTGTAGGAATACGTTGCACGGGAGTCTTATACACAAGTTGCCCATTAAGAATATCGGATTTTTATTTTGGGATAAAGTGGGCTAATGCAACAAGAGTCGTGGTACCTGTGGAACGCGAACCATGTTGCGGAGCGACTGGGTTGCCTGAGGATCGCGTAAAAAAAGCATTTCTCGGCCCTAGCCGCCTCACACCTTAAGGCCATTGGGAAACCGACACGTAGGCGACCTACTGTCCGCTGCCGCTCCCAGATGGGTCGCGCTCCACAAAAACGCAACGGTTATTTACAAGTTCGTGAGATCTCTTTAACAGCAATAAATACACGCATCGGAGAATTGGCCATAAGACTTAAGCGTTGCACGTGCCCTAACCATAAAAACGTATGATTAGATTACGGACTAGCTGATTAGTTCACGGAATCAACTGTGTCGTAGAAAGTTACAATAATAGTGGTTGGTGAGCCGAAGATCGAAGTTGTATGCCAATAGACATTATTGTTGGCGGCGATTGTCGGGTTAGTAAGCGATCCGTCGTCCGAAGCTCTAGTGCCGGCAGTAGCAGTAATGTCGCTATCCACGGCGACAACAGTTCCACCATTACTATCTGTTTCGTCAAAGCCGCCGACAGTAAGGACTTTTATGTTACGGATAGTAATCGCATAAGGAACCTCCCACACCGGAGAAGGTCAAGCTTCTTGTCATTGTGTCCCCGCCTTTAGCCAAATAATCAGCGGCGTGGTTATGTGCTAAGGAAGTGAGTTATCCCCACTGTGATTATGTGCCAGCGAGCTCAAGTAATCAGAGTGAGCATGCGCTGCGGCGACATAATCGCTATCGTGATCGTGAGCTAAAGACGTGATATATTCAGCATCATGATTATGTGCCAATGACGTTAAATAATCGGAGTGAGCGTGTGCTGCGGCTGCATAGTTCGTATCGTGATTATGAGCAAGCGAGGCAATATAGTTAGCATTATGATCATGCGCCGTCGAGGCTGCTGTTGCCCAGCTCAGAGATCCACTACCATCTGTCTGTAATACTTGTCCCGCATCGCCATCATTCGCCGGCAATGTATAAGTTACGTTTTGCGTCATTGTAGCATGAGGAGAAAAGGCAACAGTATAATCGGTTCCTCCTTGCTCTGAGAATATTGTAAAACTTCCGTCAGCACTATTGCTACCGAGCTGTATGGTGTTATTAATAATTAACCTATCGGTGCTAAAGTCGCCATAGATTAGCGGCCTAGTCGTAAGGGTGCGTCGATGAACAGTTTATTGCTTCCTGTCTCGTAAAATCCGGCGCTGTAACCAATAAAAACGTTTCCCGAACCGTTAATCTCTACCCCCGCTTGCTTGTCGATAAAAGTGTTGTTAGAGCCACTTACTAAGTTTGCTCCCGTGCCAGTACCGATGGCCTCATTATCTGACCCTGTTGTTACTAAGGATAAAGCCCCCGATCCAATAGCCACATTCGCTGCTCCTTCCGTATTTATACCAAGAGCCATTGCACCGATAGCTGTGTTATCAGTTCCAGTAGTATTAGCTGTTAATGCAGTATGCCCAATTGCGGTATTATAGCTTCCTGTTTCTAGAGCGGTAAGAGCACTATAACCGAGCGCGGTGTTGTAACTACTGTCACTCTGGTTCATCGTTCCGGTCAATGTGAAATTACCAGTGTTAAGACCAACAAATATATTTTGGCCATCAGTTTCCTAAGCTCGGAAGTCATGAATGAAACGATTGCTCCCCTTATACACAACCCCAATATCAGACGCTGTAGTTTCTTCTAGCCTAATTGATTTGCTTAGCGCTAGCTGTTGTAGCGGGTCTGTTGTGCCGATACCGACATTGCCACTACCATCAGGCATAAGCGCAATATGCTCATTGCTTTTGTGACAGTGTTTGATTCCGGCGCTGTTTGGCGCTGGGCAAGGCGTTTAGGTAGCACAAGTGCCGATTATGCCAATGCTGTTTCAGTAGATGTCGCTGGAAATATAATGGTTGCTGGTAAGGTAAGTGGTGCGGCAGATATGAACGGTGATGCTAGCGCAGCTGGTGGGGGCTGAGAGTTCTACGGGATATGCCGACACTGATGCCTTCATTTCGGTATTTAGTTCCGCGGGCTCAAGGCAATGGGCTAAACGCTTAGGAGGGACAGGTGCAGATATTGGATATGGGGTAGCCGTGAATTCTGCAAATTCTGTTATTGTTACGGGTTCTATTACTGGCAATGCTGATATGAACGGCGATGGTGATTATACTGATGGTGGTGCGGAAAGTAATAGTGGAGCAGGTGCTTTTGTAAGCGTTTTTGATTCAGCGGGAAATTGGGAATATGCCAAAAGAGTGACACAATATGGCAATGACTTGGGCAGGTCTGTAATTGTTGCTCCTAATGGGGGATTAACTTAATAGGGAAGCTTGATAGTGGTGACAACGTTGACTTTAATTGGGACGGAGACATTACTGACGGAGGAGCTGAAGATGGTTCAATCTTTATTGGTTCTGATATCTTTATTACAACCTTCTCAGGGATAACCTCCAAACTTATTATCTTTCAATGAGCGCTTGAGGGCGATTTTTGTTTTCTCTTTATGTAAGGGGATAAGTTTTAATCCATTTTGCGATAGATAATGTCAATTTTGCTTCAATTCTTGTTGTGATTATTGATTTACTTTCCTGTTTCCTGTCCTTGGTGTTCTGCCTTTCTGATTGCCAGCTGAGAAAGAAAGTTTTATGTATCAATAGATGCCGTTGCTTGCTGCTGAGTAATAACTGGATGAGAAAATGATGAGAATTTTAGCTGGTGATATTGGTGGGACTAATCTGCGTTTGGGGGAGTTTACGGTTGGAACCGAAGAGTTTCCGGTTTTGAGTAAGTTGGTCAATCTGCCGACAGCCGGTATTAGGTCAAGTGAGGATTTGCTGGAGCTGATAGAGAGTTGTGCGGAGTTGTCGTGGCCTAATTATGACTTTGTAGCATTAGCTGTGGCGGGGCCGATTATTGGTGGGAAATATTGTAAGCTAACTAATGCTGATTGTGTGATTGATTTGGAAAAGTTTCCTCGCTCTGCACGCGTTGAGCTAATTAATGATTTTGTGGCTCAGGCTTATGGCAGCGTAAATGCGCAAGAGACGATTGAGATTCAAGCTGGCAGGGCTGCGGAGTCGGGAACTGCGGCGGTGATTGGTGCGGGCACGGGACTGGGTAAAGCATTTGTCATAAGTGACACTAATGGTATCCGGCGGGCTTTCCCTTGTGAAGGCGGCCATGTCAATTTTGTTTCTGAGACGAAGGAAGAGTTTGAGCTTCAGGAATTTGTCAGGCAAAAACTTAATGCCCCTTATGTGGTGATGGAGCACTTGGTGTCGGGTTCGGGGCTCTCTTTGATTCACGAGTTCGTGACAGGGAAACAGCTCACTCCCACAGAAGTTGCCCTTCATTTAGATGGAAAATCCGAAACTTTTCATATCGCGACGAAACTCTATGCGGTGGCGGCTAGAAATTTTGCACTTGATGTTTTAGCCACCGGCGGACTGTACATTTCTGGCGGACTGGCGGCTAAAAATCCCCTTTTGGTAAATAATCCTTTATTTATTGAAACCTTCTGCCGATCCTCAGCTTATCACAGCGTTCTTGCGATGATGCCGGTTAAATTGATTAGCCATGACGATATCGGATTAGTAGGGGCGGCTCATTATGCGCGTCAAATAGCCTCAAGATAAGAGGGGATATGGGTTTTATAGATTCGACTATTTATTTATTTGGTGAGCCTATTCTCATACAGGCTTATGTTAAGCAGATTATGCTTGCCGTTGTTTTTGGTTTGATTATTGGTGCTGAGCGCGGTTGGCATAAAAAAGTGGCTTCCTATAGGACTTTTGCCATTATCGCCACTGGTAGCTGCCTCTATACTATATTGTCCATGGAAGGTATGGCTGGTGGTAGCAATCCACATGACGTGACTAGAGTCGCTGCGCAGATTGTTACTGGTATCGGCTTTGTGGGTGGCGGTGTGATTTTCAAAACCGGCAATCATGTTGAGGGGATTACTACGGCAGCTTTGATTTGGCTCGCTGGCGCTATCGGTATGGGCTGCGGTTTTAATCATCCGGGTATCGCTTTTGCCGGGTTTATGGCTTTTTTGGTCATTGAGTTTGTAGCGTTTGTTGTACGGAAGCTGCAGTATTGGTCTGCGGTAAGGCTAAGAAATAAAAAGCATGAAGCTCACCATGCTGAAGTAGTAGAACCCTCATGTTAGGTTTTGTTTATTTCTTCTGTGGTTCATCTTAGTTATAGTAATTGTGCTTAACTAATCTATCCTCACGCCTTAGTTAATTATTCTATTGACGGTTTAGTCTATTCAAGTGCAAAGCTACCCCTACAAGTTTTGTCTAAGCGCAGCTGGCAAACCTTAAGGATTTTTACTTTGTATTTTCCTAAACGATTGGAGATGAAAATGAATAATAATAGCAATCAACGAAAAGGGTTACCTTCTTGGGCGCTCTTTACATTAATGTTGATGTTTGGCGGATTGTTTGGAACAAGCATGCTGTCCGGCATTGCCGGTGCGAGCACAGGCGCAGAGCATCACTTTGAATATTTCTCAGTTTTTACTAGCCCCCATTTCTTGGGCTATGAAAAGACAGGGTTGATTATTTGCGTGGTCGTAGCCATCTGCGCGCTTCTTTATGCGTGGATGCTGGTTGGCCAAGTTTACAGAGCGGACACCGGCACAAAGAAAATGCAAGATATTGCAGCTGCTGTTCGTGAGGGCGCTGATGCTTATCTAAGAAAGCAGCTGACTACAGTTGCTTATCTTATCGTAGCTCTTGTTTTTATTCTTTTCTTTTCCAAGGCTATGTCATCTCCGCTTGGTATAAATGACCCATTTGCACTTGGGCGTGCGGGGGCATTTTTAATGGGCGCTATTTTCTCCGGCTTGGTTGGTTTTGTTGGGATGCGTTTAGCTACGGCAGGTAACTTACGCGTAGCCGCTGGTGCGCGAGTTGGGTTCGGTCGCGCGTTAATGCTCGGGTACCGCACAGGAACAATTACCGGTATGCTCACCGACGGCTTAGGCTTACTAGGTGGCACTTTGATTTTTATGGTTTACGGTGAGCGCGCTTACGAAGCTCTGTTGGGCTTTGGTTTTGGCGGCACTTTGCTGGCGCTATTCATGCGCGTGGGTGGTGGAATTTACACCAAGGCTGCTGACGTCGGTGCTGACTTAGTTGGTAAAATCGAAAAGGATATCCCCGAAGATGACCCGCGTAATGCTGCTACGATTGCGGATAACGTTGGTGATAATGTTGGCGATTGCGCTGGTATGGCGGCTGATATTTTCGAGTCTTATGAGGTAACTATCGTTGCGGCCATGATTTTAGGCTATGCTTCTTTTGGTCACAAAGGCGTAATTTTCCCACTACTTGTTCGTGCTATCGGTGTGTTTGGTTCTATTATCAGCACATACACAGTACGTGCCGGAGATAAGGGAAATGTAGCCGAAGCTCTAAAGCAGATTAACAAAGGCTTTATCCTAGGTTCATTGATATCAGTAGTTGGCTTCATGATTTTAGGCGCTTTCTATCTGCGCTTTGATCAAGGCATGGTTGCTCTTGGTCAGCTCAGCCAAGGTGCTTGGGACAGTATTGCAAGTCTTGGTTACTGGGCGAATTTTGGTCAAGTTGGCTTAGACATGCGCCCTGCTTATACTTGCTTTATCGGTATTATACTTTGCATAGCGCTTAATCGCATCACTGAGTATTTTACAGGCACAGAGTATTCGCCGACTAAAGGCGTTCAACGTTCATGCGAAACCGGCCATGGCACAGCGATTATCGAAGGCTTTTCTGTTGGCTATGAGTCGGCTGTTTGGACAGCGATTGCGCTTTGTATAGCTATCTTTGCTTCCGTTGGTATTTATGCCGGCACAAACGCTATCTTCATTGCTTATGGCGTGGCTATGTGCGGTATCGGTATGTTGACCTTAACCGGTAACACCATATCCATGGACGTTTTTGGTCCTGTGGCCGATAACGCAAACGGTATTGCTGAGATGGGCTTTGAAAAGGAAGAGATGGGCGAAGCTAAATATAAGGAGTCGCGCCAAATCTTAGCTGACCTTGACGCTGTAGGTAATACCACTAAAGCTGTTACTAAAGGTGTGGCCATTGGTTCAGCGGTAATTGCTGCTGTGTCTTTGTTTGCTTCTTTTATTACAGTTATCGGCTCTGGCGGTGGCAGCGAAGATAAGCCTTTGCCTATTGACCTTTTTGAAAGGGTAGCGGGCTTACTGAGCATTTCCGATCCAAAGCTGCTAATCGGTATGCTAATCGGTGGTGCTGTTCCGATGATGTTTAGCTCCATGTTAATTCGTGCTGTTGGTAGAGCTGCGTTCTTAATTGTGAAAGAATGCCGTGTGCAGTTCCGCGACAAAGAAATCTGGGCAGGCACCAAGAAACCGGATTACGGCCGCGTAGTAGATATTTGCACAGGCTCGGCACAAAAAGAGTTAGTCGGACCGGCTATGCTTGGCGTGCTTATGCCGATTGGCGTTGGTTACTTACTAGGCCCTATTGGCTTAGCCGGTTTCCTCGGTGGCTCAATTGTTGTCGGTCAGCTCATGGCTTCTTTTATGTGTAACTCCGGCGGTTCTTGGGATAATGCCAAGAAGATGGTCGAAGATGAACCGCGCGACTTAGAGAAGAACACAGGTAAAGGTAGCGAAAAGCATAAAGCGGCTGTTACCGGCGACACGGTAGGCGATCCGTTGAAGGATACGGCAGGACCAGCCGTAAATCCACTGTTAAAAGTAATGAATATGGTGTCGGTGCTGGGTGTGCCTTTGATGATTGCTTATGACAAGAAGGTCGTGGATACAGTAAAAGCTGGTGTGCGCGCATTGCCAGCTGAGTTGCAGAATGACTTCGCACCTGTCCTTGCTATGCAGACTAAGGGCATTGACGGAGTTTGGATTGCTGTTGTGGTAGTTTGTATCGGCTTAGTTGTTTGGGCAATTAAGAAATCCAAAATAGCGCCAAAGGGATTTGAGGACTAGGCTAAAAGAGCTCACTTAATTTCCCTGTAAAACGCCTCGGCATAGTAAGAAATCATCTATGCCGGGGCGTTTTGCTTTTCTGCTCCAGTTGGCGCAGCGCCCAATTCGTTTACTTTATCTCAAATAAGGCTATTTCTTAAAACGCTTCTCCTCTGCTATAGTCAGCAAAAATTTTTATTTGAGGGTGATTCTGTGGTCAATGATGTGAAATCCAAAACTGAAGGCTTATGCTGGTTCGCTTTAGGCGTGGAAGAAGTTCTAAAGCAATTGAGGGTTAGTCTTTCCGGGCTTACTGAGGCCGAAGTTGTTGAGCGCCGCGGCGAGTATGGGCCAAACTCAATTCCGCGCGCAAAAGGAGACAGCCCCTTGGTCTTACTTTGGCGGCAAATCAATAGCCCGCTCATTTGGGTGCTGCTGGGTTCAGCGGCTTTAGCCATGGCCCTGGGAAAGCTGATTGACGGCTCTACTGTGTTGGCCGTTGTCATACTCAATTCGATTATTGGCTTCATTCAAGAGTTTAAAGCAGGTAAAGCGATTGAAGCGCTTATCGAGATGGTGCCTGAAAACACAACGGTTATTCGGGACGGGCACAAGATTACCCTGCCCGCTGCCGAATTAGTGCCCGGCGATATTGTCATGCTTACTTCCGGCGATAGGGTTCCAGCCGATATGCGCCTTGTGTCACATAAAAATTTGCAAGTCGAAGAAGCGGCGCTGACAGGAGAATCTGTGCCGGCGCAGAAGAATATTCACGCGGTGAGGGAAGATGCGGGCATAGGCGATAGGCTGTGCATGGTATTTAGCGGCACCATGGTAACTTACGGCACCGCTATGGCTGTGGTTACGGGCACGGGCATGCGCACAGAACTAGGGAAAATCTCGCGCTTACTTAACGAAGCAGTTAATTTAGAAACGCCACTTACCTCGTCGCTAAAGGTCGTCGCTAAATATATAACTTTTGCTATCTTGGTTATCACCATTTTAATCGTAGCCGTCGGAACCTTTCGCGTAACAGCAAACGGCTTTCCGCTGGATAAGGCGCTAATCGAAATGATGATTTTCGCTGTGGCCTTAGCTGTCGCCGCTATCCCCGAAGGGCTTCCCGCTATTATGACTATTGCTCTGGGCGTGGGCGTGCAGAGAATGGCTAAAAGAAAAGCCATTGTGCGTAAGCTCCCGGCCGTAGAAACCCTGGGTAGCACTACTGTTATTTGCTCAGACAAAACAGGCACGCTTACCAAAAACGAGATGACAGTTCAGTCCGTTTGGACGCCTTCAGGGTCTTATGAATTTAAGGGCGTGGGCTATGAGCCGGTAGGCGATATCCTCTCTGCCGAACAAGTGCTGACAATAAAGCCTCCATACCTAGAGCGCCTACTTACAGCAGCGACTGTTTGTAACGATTCAACTTTGATTCAAGACAGGCAAAGCTGGACGATAACAGGCGATCCGACAGAGGCTGCGCTTGTCGTAGCCGCACGAAAACTAGGATTGGTCGCTGAGCAGCTGCGCTCCTCGTATCGCCTGATTGACGCTATCCCCTTTGAATCCGAAAACCAATTTATGGCAACATTTGTCCAAGACCCAAATGGCGAAGCTGTCGCTTTTGTTAAAGGCGCTCCTGAAGTTATTCTAAAGCGCTGCCGCTTCTTCGCTGACGGCCAAGCCATAGATGAAAGGCGCGTGCTCTCCGGTATCGAAACCATGGCTTCTATCGGTATGCGCGTTTTGGCCATTGCTGAGAAGCGCTTTGCTTCTACCAAGAAGTCTTTGGATATGCCTGACATCAAGGACGAAATCGTATTTCTGGGGCTGGTCGGCATGATAGATCCTCCACGCCAAGAAGCGATTGCGGCCATTAAAGAATGCCAAGCCGCCGGTGTGACAGTAAAGATGATAACCGGTGACCACCGCCTAACCGCTCAAGCTATTGGTATTCAGCTAGGCTTAATCAAAGATCATACTGTTGTCACCGGCGCGCAGATTGAACAAGCTGACAACGAACAGCTTCGCCACATCGTTGACGAAACCAATGTTTTTGCCCGCGTCGCGCCTGAGCACAAACTAAGGCTAGTTTCTGCGCTTCAGAAAAACAACCACATTGCCGCCATGACAGGCGATGGCGTCAACGACGCTCCCGCTCTTAAACAAGCTAACATCGGCGTGGCCATGGGCATTACCGGCACCTCCGTATCCAAAGCTGCTGCCGACATCGTGCTTACCGACGATAACTTTGCCACTATCACCGCCGCCGTCGAAGAAGGCCGTCGCGTTTATGATAACTTAATCAAATCTCTCGCCTTTGTTCTTCCCACCAACATTGGTCTTGCTCTTATTTTGGTTTATGCCGTGATTTTCTTCCCCTTTGACTTTGCCACCAAGGACTTACTGCTTCCCATGCAGCCCGCACAGCTATTATGGATTAACCTGATTATGACAGTGGCTCTTGCCTTGCCCTTAGCTTTTGAGCACATGGAGCCGGACATCATGACTCGCCATCCACGTAGCCCCAACGCTCCTATTTTTAATAAGTTCCTTGTCACCCGCACTATTATCGCTTCGATTTTAATGACCATCGGCGCAATCGTCCTTTTTAAGATGGAGTACTCCAGCGCTCAGCAACTAGGCATGGATTCCAAAATAGCCCTCTCCAAAGCTCAAACTATGGCGCTAACCACAGTCATCATGTTCCAGATATTTTACATGCTCAACTGTCGCTCCTTAAAAAACTCCGTTTTGGAAATAGGTTTACTTAGCAACTGGACAATCTACCTCGGTATTCTCGGGGTGCTTCTCGCGCAAGCCGCTGTGATTTACCTACCGTGGATGAGTAAGATATTTTCCACCACCCCCATTGATTTAAAGGATTGGGGGATGGCGGCCTTGATGGGAATGATTATTTTGCCGGTAGTAGCGATCGAAAAAATGCTGCGTCGCTAGGAGAAGAGCAATTTTGGCCGGATACGCTGTCAGACTGCGCGGCTCCGCATGTAGTTTCCTACACTGTGGGAGTTTGTGAGCTTGTTTTAATTTACTAGCGTTAGGTATGAAGAGTTACAGGGCCGGAAGCCGCTCGGAGGCTTCCGATTGGGGCTCGCCGCTTGTCTTCCTAGTCTCCGGCTCAAACTTGCTCTTCTCCTAAACATAAGCTGGGTGCGATTTCGGGCAATTTTGTCGTTGGCCATCGCGACTCGAAAAAGATCCGAATTATTTTGTGCGTAACGTGTAAGCGCCATGGACGAGTGAAAATTCCGCATACGCTGTGGAACGCGACCCATGACCTCGGCGTAGCCGAGTCTGGGTCGCCGGCGGTGAGAATGCCGGCAAGCGTGGTTTGTGGTTCCGCCAACCATCGTGTGCCTTTGTAGCGTAGGCGACCCAGTTGTTCGCTCTCGCTCTCAATGTGGGTCCGCGTTCCATAAAAACGCCTTGGCAATTTGGAAGTTCGTGAAGCTGGCGCTAGATTCTTTTTGAAACACTCACGCTGCGCACGTTCCCACTTCGTGTCTGCCACGATTAATTATGTGCGTTTGAAAAATCATAACCAAGCTTTACTTGTGTGCGAAGGAGGTTGCACTGTCTTGGGGTAAGTGGCGGAAAAGCTTAGGCTAAGTTGTCATTTTAAATTTTACCGTAAGCCTTCACGGGATAAGATTTATTAAAAATTTGGGGGTATTATAAAAAATGGATATTTTTAATTTTATTGACGTTTCCTCATCGGAAACGACTAATCTTGTGAAGGCTTAGTCTTCATCCCCCCATAGTTTTGCTTCGCAAAACTTGCCCCCTCTTGGGGCTTTTGGATAGAAACTCAGTAAAAATCGTGAATGGATTCATTTTACCGAAGCAGTTGAGCCGGAAGGCCTGATTAGTCAAGGTATCTCCAGGTTATGAGGTTTGGTTTGGCTTATTAATGAAGGTTATTAAAGAGGTAAAAAGAAATATCCCCACACTTCCATATTAAAAAGTTTACGAACTGTTGGTTTGGGAGCAACATTGGCTCTTTCGATGTTTTCTGCGGCATCTGCCCAAACTGCCACTCCCGCTCCCTATGTTATCCCCAATTTTCGAGCCTGCTTTAATACTGTTCTAACTGTAGGAAGTGCAACTTGCTCTTTTGCTGTGGCTATGTGCCCCGCGTATAATGCGCTCTTACCGGGTAGAGTTGCTTTTTATAACGGTAAGGATGTGTCTATCGTTTTTGCTAAGGACTCGGATATTTATTTTAATACCACTCTCCAAACTTGGAAGGTAAAATCTTATCAAAAATCAGATAGGGGATTTCGTGATTTGGAATTGGATATTTACATGCTAGCATATAACATCAGCACATAATTGAAGCCTTATCGTCCAACGGCAAGGACATATGCTAGTTATAGCCCCAATATTTCTCCGGTGGTGGCATTAAAACCTTTGGGTCAGTTAAGAGAGTATCCTCCCTTGAATATTGCTCACCCACTTGCTGTTACTGGTTTAACTACTTTTACTAATAACCTTACGGCAGCTAAACTATTACAGCAAAAATTAGCTCTTAAGTCAGGAACTTCTCCGATGTGTGATAAGTGCTTGCAAGAAGGAGATAAGCTATTTCAGACTGTGGAAGATTATGGATCAGTTTTAGCAATGGCCAAGGAGAATTGCGAGGAAGGCGAAATCATAAATGCCACGACAGGTGCTATTCTTCTGCCATTTAAGTCAGAAGCTAGTCTTACGAAGTTGAATTCAGCAGGGACTTTGGTAGCACATGTTCTTAGAAAAGTTGATTCTGCTCAAGTGCGTGTGCCGGAATCGGCCGTGGTAAAGCTAGGTTTTCGTCGAGTCACTACATATGAGTTTCTAGATCCACAAGTTGGCTTTAGCTGCTCGCGTGATATTATAAGCTACGTTCGCACTATAGGCAATGACTGCGTTTATTCATTTAATGGTAACTCAAGCAGTATCTCAGCTTTGGAGAATGCTGAAGAGCAATGGAATGATTTGGGCCCAAATGTTCGGAATAATTGGAGAGGAGAGAATACTTATAATGCCTGCTCCGGAATTGCTCCAAGCTCAAGTTCTTACCTCACTACCTATACATCAACTTACAGTAAGTCATGTGATATTTCGGGAGTAGGTGGACCTGATATCATGTCTAGAGTGGTATGGTGTGAATACTTCATGAGCATCGGAAGGTCTTATTCGCAAATACGTGGCAATGTTCACACAGCAACTGCAGCTAAAGCTAAGGTGCTTATATCAAATATAATCAATAGTGCTAATGCAGCTTGCGGCGCAGCTTTAACTTAAGGAAGCTTAAATAAAGTTTGCAGATCGCCCCCTAAACAGCAAGATATCAGTTTAGGGGGCGATTTCGCGTTTAGTTCCCTAAAATAACATCACTTATCCTTCTGTAAGATAATAATTTCCACTTCGCACCTGAAACATCTTTGTCTTCGTAAATGTTATTGATAGCCAAACAAAAAATACCATCCCTTAAGAGCAGCGAATAAAAATCCAAAGTCTTTTCCGAGCATAAATTAGCTTATTTATGGAGAGTGCGATAAGGGCGTTTTGGAAGTGAACAGAAAGGCGGATAGACCAAGAAAACGCCAAGCCGGATCCTTAATTTCGAGACATACAAAAGTAGTGGTCTTAGGATATGAAAACCGTGACTTATGGTTAACAGACTAAATGTCCAATTTTAGCAAGGAAAATTCTTAATATGCTTTTTTTGATTATCATTGTCTTAATCGTAGCTTACTTTGTTTACGTCTCTAATAAACTCGTCAAATTTAAAAATTTATATAATGAGGCTTGGAGTGATGTTGATGTACAGCTAAAGAAGCGCCATGACTTGCTGCCTACTTTAGTGGAGAGTGTTAAAGGATATACTAAGCATGAAAGCAGCACTTTTAAAGATGGGGCGCTTGCGCGCGCGGGCAATTTGCAGGAAGCGGCACAGATAGAAAATAATTTAACAAACAGCTTCAAGCAGATCTTTGCTTTGGCCGAAGCCTATCCGGACTTAAAAGCAAGCCAGAATTTTATTCAATTGCAAACCAGCTTGGTTGAGATCGAAGATGATTTGGAAAGTGCCCGTCGTTATTACAATGGTTGTGTGCGCAATTATAATACTCTCATTGAGAGCTTTCCTAGTAACCTTGTTGCCGGTATCAGTCATCATCAAATCTCGCCATTTTTTGAATTAACGTTAGCCACAGAAAAAGAAGCACCCAAGGTCAGCTTATGAAAATACAATTATTTTTTGGACTATTAATCCTTTCTGCCAGCTTGCTTGTCTCTTCTGCTGCTGCTCAGATTGAGGAGATATTATCTTATGGCTCAGAAATCGAGGTGCAAAAAAACGGAGAGCTGATAATTACTGAAAAGATTAAGGTCAACTGTCAACAGGTTGATATTAAGCGGGGTATTTATCGCGATTTTCCGACAAAATACCAAGATGGCAGTGGCCATACTATTTCGGTTGATTTTAAAGTTCTCTCAGTTAAACGGGATGGACAAAGTGAAAAGTGGCATACGGAGTCAATAAGCAATGGAACGCGAGTGTATATCGGAGATGCCAAGGTTTATTTGGCCAAAGGGATATATTCTTATGAGCTAGTTTTTAAGACAAACAGACAATTGGGGTATTTTGCTGATCATGATGAATTATATTTTAACACAGTAGGCACGGGTTGGATTTTCCCAATTAGATACGCTTATGCAAGAATTACATTACCGACAGAGATAAAAATTAATGATTATAAGGCGTTTACCGGGCCGCAGGAAGTGCGCGGAAGTAACTATTCAGCGCGTCTATTGGCTTCGAATATCATTCAATTTGAAACGACAGCACCATTGCGAGCACACGAGGGTTTAACCGTCTTTGTTAGCTGGCCTAAAGGCAATATCAGCCAATCCAGTCCGGCTAGTCCGGTTTTTGAAGGAGTTGCTTTTGCCCTGTTGCTCGTCATTGTTTTAGCTATCTATTATTTAGTGGTTTGGAGGAAAGTGGGGAGAGATCCGAAGAAAGGAACGATAATCCCACAGTATGAGGCGCCGGAGCAATTAGAGCCGGCGGCGGTGAAATATATAATGTCGATGGGGTACCATAATAAGTGCCTCCTGGCGGCAATTTCGCAGCTAGCCATTAAAGGTTTTATTGAGATTTCAGAACATACTGAGGCTAAGCTTGGAGGCTTATTTGATCAAACTAATATTCTGTTAAAGAGAAAAGAGGGTGAGCTAAGTAAGCTATCTGATGTTGAGAACATGATTTGGACGACTTTGTTTGCTAATCAAGATATGATCATACTTAAACCGAGTAACGAAAATCACCGTATTTTTTATAGTGTGCGCCGGATATTAAAAAACACCTTAAGGGACAACTACAAAGAGAAAATATTTGCTTTGAATTATCAATATGTGATTCCGCCGACGATTGCTGCCCTTGGGCTTGTTGGGCTCACGTTTGCTTTGCAATCGGATTCTCTACCGGTAGTTCTAGCATTATTTTTACCTTTGGGAGCAGCTCTAACAGCGTTGTTTTTGTATTTGCTAAAAACTCCGACAGTGGAAGGCCGTGCGTTGATGGATCACATCGAAGGTTATAAAATGTATTTAGCTACTGCCGAGTCTCAAGATATAGCCTTAGCTAAAGCCGAAAATATTACTACTGAGATGTTTGAAAAGCATCTGCCTTATGCAGTAGCTTTGGATGTAGCTTCTAACTGGACGAAAAAATTTGAAGCTAGTTTAATAGCTCAGGGGAAGGATTTTTCGCACTATCATCCTGGTTGGCATATTGGAAATGGCATTTGGAGTTCGGCTGACTTTGTGGATAAAGCCATTGGGGTAAACTTAAGTAATGCAATTATTGCTGCGGGTAATGCTCCCGGCCGTAGTAGTGGTTCAGGTGGTAGTTCTGGAGGCGGAGGAGGCGGCGGCGGTGGTGGCGGATGGTAACCCTTAGGCCGGCCGCTTACTTAAGACAACAGATAAAAAGTCAGGAGTGTTTTCTTTTAATGGTCAATTTACCGGGAAAGTAAACTTTTTGCGGAGAAGGCATCAAACCGTTTCTGCTGCGGGACATAAATGCTGTCCCGCAGCGACAAAACCAATAGGTCGGCAGAGTTTTATATTGGAATAAAAACAGGGCGACCCTCCTGCTCTACAAGCCAAAAGTTCTGAGCATAAAGCATCAATGCTCTTATTTGAAATGTCTCGCCCAAAAAAAACTGCAAAAACAAAAATAAGCAGGTCGTAAATGTCCAGGCGCCAATATTACCCAGTCCGTAAGGAATGGCTTGTAGGTACAAATAAAAGTTCGACAGGCCAAGGAAAGTAATAACAATCAAGGTGATGCAAGCTGCGATAAGTTGTCCGAATATCCTCGCGATGCGAGCTCCTTTTTCTACATCGCCATGCAGGCGCAGGGCTGAAACAAAGAGTTTGTCTTTACGGCAGTGCCAGGCCCAAAAAATAATATTATCAACATCACCTTGGACAAATTGCATAGACTCAACTTTGGGACCAGAATTGACAACCAGCGGTTCATTATCCCTAATGAGGTTGATAGTCTCCTCCCAAATAGGGATAGAGTGACCTTTTTCATCAACTCCGCATGAACCATGATAGCTTTTTTCAAGGACGCAGCGATACCACTTATTGCTCTCCTCAGTCTCTAAGCTAAGGTAAACATTGTTTTCTATGTGAAACAATTTGATGCCGTTTGCGGCTACGAAAGGAGAGGGTAATGCTGTCTCCATTTTAGCCTCCTTTCGGAAATATTTTTGACCAGTGCAAGGCCCCGAAAAACCTAAATGCCTTCCTCCTACACAGAAGATTTCCTCGATCAGTTCGATTTGAGTCTTGTGTCTAGGAGAGAAAGTCTCGGATCTACACTAGAAATGCTTTTAGAAAGAACAACGGGCTTTAGCACTGATTAGCTACGTTTACAAGGTTACTGCCGTCGGCATGTCCACTGTAAGGCAATTCCTAGCTGATATTTATTATCCATTTTATCGCGGGCTTCTCCGCAAATGACGCTTACCTCAGCTTTTAGCTTTTGGTTTATTGGCCTAATCAGTGTGCTGTAACGGGGGCTGCAAGCACCCGGGCAGAGTTCGTATAGCTTTTTCCCATCCTGGCCGTTACCGCGGGAAAAGTCTGAAAACCAGGCCCCGAAGGCCTCAGTGTCTTCAAATGATTCGGGAGTAAATAAGAAAGGAGATGCTGTTGTTTTATTCTGCATCTCTAAGCATTTATTTCTCTCAGCATAATTGCTTTGTAATTTATTAGGAACAGTAGTGAATAAAATATCAACATCTTTTGCCAGGAGACAGGAATCGGTGCATTTGCTTTTTGCTGTGTGGGTTTGTTTTAAAATCTGCGCCTCAGCAAGCAATCGTTGGGATTCGTAACTTAAAGATCCTTGAGCATTAATCGAATTGTAAAAGGGGTTAGCCGAAGCAATTACTTTTTCTAATTCTTCAGTGATAGTAGGTGGCATACACGTTTGTTGCGCAACCGCAATATTGGTTATGCAAAATAAACTAAATAAGAATAATCGATATTTCATTGCTGTTTAAAATAAATTGCCTTTTTGCTTTGGATAGATTAGTCCTATAGCGGCTTTAAAAGAAAAAGAGAATAAAGGAATAGCAAATAACATGCTGTATTTTTCTGTATTGTCAAGCGGCAGCAAAGCAAATGGCACTTTTGTCTCTGATGGACAGAAATCTGTTCTGGTTGACTGCGGCTTGAGCCTACGCGAGGCGACAAAAAGAATAGAAGGGCTCGGTGCTCGGACAGAAGATATTGCTGGCATTTTGATCACTCATGAGCATGGTGACCATGTGTCCGGTGTGGCAAAACTGGCAAAAAAATACGAGATTCCTGTTTATGTTAATTCTAATACTCTAAGTGTGATTCAAGATAATTACTCTTGGTCAAATGTAAATGCTGTGGAAGTGGAGAAGGGAGCAGCATTTAATATTGCAGATTTTGAAATTGAGGCTTTCAGTATCGATCACGATGCTATTGACCCGGTAGGGTATAAAATTACGTTGGGAGAGCAGTCGTTGGTCGTAGTTACGGATGTCGGGCGGGTGAGCAGTACATTAAAACACTATTTGGCTGCTGCTGATGCTTTGGTTTTAGAGTTTAATCATGATCCGGATATGCTTTTAGAATGTGCTTATCCTTGGGAACTGAAACAGCGAATCAAAGGCAATAAAGGCCATTTAAGTAATCAGTGTGCGGCGTCTTTGGTAGCCGAAATCGGAGCTGAGGAAAATTGCCGCTTGCAGATTGTCGTAGCGGCGCATATCAGCGAGAAATCAAATACCCCGGAATTGGTTGTCGAAGAATTTCATCGTGCCTGGGGAGAGGTCAAGGCTAAGCCGAATTTTGTTGTGGCCGGAGTAGCGGTAGCCACAGAGCTGTTCTCAGTTGCCGAGCTTAGTGGCCGTTCGGAAATTGAGTTAGTCAGTGAGACTTTATATGCCCAAGTCGTTGGCCAGAACTGAGAACTAGGCATTTCCCCTATTTAAGGGGAAATGTTTCTTGTCTTAGGATTAAAGCCCAGTTATGAATTAACCGTTATATGTAGTGATTTAGTGTTTTGCTTAAAATTTCCTAGTGGAAGAAAAGGAATGATTTATGAAAGCCAATGTACTTATTCGTTTAAACGAAGATGTTATCGATGCTGCCGGCAGAGTTTTAAAGCAACGGTTGGTAGAGCTTGGTTTTGCCGAAGTGCGTGCTGCCAGAATTGGCAAGTTAATAGAGCTAGATATCGAATCAGCGGATCAAGAGGGGACGCGTGAGCGTATTAGCCAAATGTGCGATCGTTTATTGATTAATCCTGATATTGAGAATTTTACTGTTCTCTTCGAAGAGAAAAAATAGTTATGGCTAAGATTGCAGTTGTCGATTTTCCCGGATCAAATTCATCAGCGGAGGTCGTTCGCATCCTTAAAAATTTGGATCAGGATGCTTTTTTGCTCAATTATCGAGCCGAGTCGGCCAAAGAAGCAGCTGCGATTATTATTCCCGGTGGTTTTTCTTTTGGCGATTATTTACGTCCGGGGGCGCTGGTTAAAGGCACCCCGGTAACAGGATTGGTTAAACGCTATGCTAATGATGGCAAGCCGGTTTTGGGGATTGGAAATGGTTTTCAAATTCTTTGCGAGATAGGAATTTTGCCAGGTGTTTTATTGCAAAATCCAAGCATGAAGTTCTGTAATGAAGAGGCCAATGTGCGAGTAGAAAGCCATGGCAGCCCCTTCACTAAGTATATACCTGAAGACACAATGATGCGGCTGCCGATGGCCTGCTATTATGGGTCCTTTTATACAGATAAAAGAACGATTAAAGATTTAGAAGACGCCAAGCGTGTGGCTCTGCGATATTATGATCAATATGGCGAAGTAGATTTATACAATGGTTTTCTAAGTTCGCTGCACTCTTTGGCCGGCGTAACCAACAAGGAAGGTAATGTTTTGGGTCTGATGCCCAGAATCGATTTAGCTACAGATTCCTTGCTTGGGCTTACTGACGGGCTAATGTTTTTTAAGTCGCTGATTAATTACTTAAATGAATAGGGTTACTTCACGTTAAGTGCTCGCAAAATTTTCCCGTAACCTTTAAGTGCAGGAATATCTTGGGGAACAATCAAGCTTACCTTGCCGATCTCGGTGTCTCCTATTAAATAGGTAATTGAGCCACAGCTAGTTCCTTTTTTTACAGGAGCTTCCAGCTCATTGCAGGTATCCTCTCTTTCCACAATTTTCTCAGTGTCAGCAGCCTTCGTAGTGACAGTCAGGTCAGTAGCGGTAATTAATGAAGTTTGGGCATTCTCCCCATGTTTTACCGGGACAACAGCCTTTGCTGACTTACCGGCCTGAACAATTTTGACTGAGCGATAATGACTAAAACCAATATTTAGTAAGCGGGCCGTTTCATTAAAGCGTTTTTTCCCGTTATCGCAACCCATTACCACGGCAATCATTCTTACCCCGTCACGTTTGGCAGTGGCTGTTACGCCAAACCCGGCCTGTATTGTATAACCTGTTTTAAGACCATCACAGCCGGGAAACGTTTTTAATAAATGGTTGCTACTAGTCATCGTAAATGAGCCGTTGCGGAAAGTGGAAGTGAGCTTAGATGTGTAAGCAATTACAGCCGGGAAACGCTTGATAAGAGCTGCTCCCATAGCAGCTAAATCTTTTGCAGACGTTAAATCCGGCTCTTGATACTTTGCCGGAGGTAGGCCATGCGGAGTTCTTATTATAGTGTTCTTTAAGCCTAGCAATTTTGCTTCTTCATTCATCATTGTCACAAAACCGGATACATCACCAGCTAAGTGCTCAGCAATTACGGTGGCAGCATCATTGGCACTTTGTACGATGACAGCCTCTAGTAACTCTTCGAGCGTAAATTGTTCCCCTTGTTTTAAGTAAACTTGCGAACCTCCTATCTTCGAGGCATGGGGAGAGACGGTTATTTTGTCATCAAGATGAGCTTGCCCGGATTCGATTTTTTTCATTACTACATACACAGTCATCATTTTTATCATTGATGCCGGCGGTAATGACTCGGCAGAATTTTCTTCAAAAATGACTTCTCCGTTATCGGCGTTGATGAGGATACTTGATCGACAGCTGGAAGCGACTTCATTGGAGGTGAGGCGCTTTATATTTTCCTCATTGGCTTTGGCGGCTTTAGCCGCCTTGGTGCTACGTTTCACCGTCTTTACATTCTGCTGTTTTTTAGCGCTTTTAACGGGTTTTTGCTGTGAGGTGTTTTTCTTTCTAGTTTCAGCCAAAGATTGGTCGGGGCATGCGATGAGCAAGCACAAGAGCAGAGATAAAACAAAGATAACGAAGACTTTCAAGAAACGAGGAAATTCTAAATTTGCTTTAATTAACCTGGGGGAACAATTTTTCAAACTGGCAAGTCTTAGTTTGTTTGTCATAAATAACCTAATAAGTTCAAATATTTCTGAAGGAAAAGCTGTGCATCACTAAAAACTAAGCTTTCCCAGATTAGCCATTCTTGATCAGGGAAGCCCAATAAATACTATCGATTAGCATATATGCAAATACCCTTGTTTTATTAAATAACTTATCCCGCTAAGGAAGATATGTTGCTATCCCCAGCTAGACTTTCGGCTTAATTAACTAAAGCTTGGCGCTTGAGCAATCATATAATTTGTAAAGCTGTGGATAACGAAGCTAAAACGTAAGCCTTCACGGATTATTACTAATAGCGTTCCTGAGGTATTGCAAATATGAACATTTATAGTTATTTATTGTCGTTTTATAATCGGAAACAACTAATCTTGTGAAGGCTTAGTCTTCGTCCCCTCCATAGTTTTGCTTCGCAAAACTTGCTTCCTCTGGAGGCTTTTGAATAGAAACTCAGTAAAGGTCGTGAACGGATACATTAAAACCCTCTTAAGGCTTAAATGATAGCTATTTAGAGAGCTTAACTTTACACCCAGCTATTACTACCGAAGTAAAGGTAATAGATTGCCATCGCAGTTAGGGATCTTAATTCTCTCTAAATCTGTGAGTACAAGAACTAAGGACTATCATGTTGACAGCTAGAGGTCGGTTTTTGTAACAAAAAGATGTAAAAGTTTTGTAAATGCTATTTTGTTTGCAAACAAACTAACGTAGTATCCGCCCTAAGGAAATACTGGTTTTTTATGGGAACGATGCTCGAGTTTTCTGACCTTGTTTAGCTGGGGGTAGTCGAAGTTGGTGCGATAACTTTTTTCTTATTCAATAGGCATTTTTTTGAACCCTTTGGTTTGAAAAGCGCGTCTATAAGTTCGTTGGGTAGTAAGGAAAGAGTTGCTTTGCACTGTCAGATTGAAGAAGTGGGATGTTGCGTTTGTTGTGGTTCATGAAGCAAATTCGCTACTGAGTTCTTAACGGCAGAGCTTGCAGCATTTCCGAAATAGCATTAATGCTTGTCGAATGCCATTTTTGAGGAATTCATGGCCATTACAATTTGCGTAAACGAATTTAATCCGTCTAAGCAAGAAAATACGGCGAAGGTTATAGAGAAGGATATCCACGTTAATACGAATTTGCTTAAGGCAATGTATGAGGATTCTCCGTTAGTAGATTCGATTACCGAAAAGAAAATCGTAAAGATCATAGTTGATAAGGTAATTGAAGGCGAGAACGAGCTAGAAAGCAATATTAGCGCCTTAACTCGGAAACGAGTAAAGCCCGTTAAAGCTTTGCCCGCGTTAAGGGAAGCCTTTCGCTTTGAAGATCACGGACATGTTAATGTCAGTGGCAGCGACGCTATTTACTACATAAATTTTTTCATTGATAAAGATATTTTCAGTAAAACCGAATTGATTGTTCGCTGGGGTAGCTATGATGATATTCCCGAAAATTGGGAAGATTTGTCTATTACCGCCGATGATATTGTCACCATCGAAGAGGGCCATTATTACGTTAAAAAGTCTTTACCACCTTTAAGGCGTGGTTGGTATGGAGCTACTTGTTATGCTCGCGATACACGTGATGGTAAGGAAATTTGGCAGGGAAATGGTTTTACCCATGATGCGAAATTTCGCATCAACGAAGATAGCCGTGAATTATTTGAAAGGACACACGTGGTCAGGGAAAAGCATTTCTTTGATGCCACGCAGCTGATTGTTAGACAGATTCACAATTATCGTCAGCTGGAGAGCCAAGTTCATGAAATGTATCTTAATGGTCCAAAGCGTGATTTAAGCCGAATCCTTTTTGAGGCGACTA
The DNA here is from genome assembly GCA_020852715.1 of Deltaproteobacteria bacterium. Classification (GTDB taxonomy): domain Bacteria; phylum Bdellovibrionota_C; class UBA2361; order SZUA-149; family JADZAE01; genus JADZAE01. Next base: position 51,343 of record JADZAE010000075.1, on the reverse strand, counting down.
AAGATAACGAAAAGCTTTGTGAGTCTTTGGGGCGAGTATATGATGAGGCCTTAAAGCGCCAATCAGCTTCAGTCGCCGGATCTAAAGAGGCAGAGCGTGCTAACGTGCTGGCGGCGGCGATCAATAATATCGGTGTCGGTGAAGTAGTCTTAGTATCACCCGAAGGACCGCAAGCGACATTCGGTGGCATTGCACAGGTAATGGAAGGATTTCTTAATGCCTTTTCAGCAAGCCAAATTCCCGTTACTTTTATTGGCCCGCTTTATGAGCAAAATCAAGGGAATAAGCACGCCGATGCGCAGACAACTTTACGTCGGGGGGTGATGATTAACGGTGAATTGGTTCGTCCAAAATATGCCGGTGAAATTGAAATCCCTTTTGGTCCAACGCATAGAGCTAATACCACTCAATGGGCACAACAGCCGCATTCAGTAAGAGCCAATATTTATATTGCTGAGCGCGGACTGATTCGTGTTGTTTTGATTCGTCATTGTCGCTACGCAGATCGTCTCTATCCGCGTTTACTTGGTGATGAGCAATTGCGTCGTGCAATTTTCCTCTGTCGCGGTGCCTTGGAGGTGATGAAAAATCCTACCTATGGTATTAAGCCGCAGCTGATCTTGTCAAATGACTGGATCGGTGCTTTGATTCCCGTTTTCTTAAAGCTTGATCAAAGATACAGCGAGAATGACCAACTGCGTGGTTGTAAAACCATTCACTTAATTCATAATTGTGGCCGTGATTATCATGGCAGATTCCCCAATCATCATGATAATCAGAGTCTGTTTCCGATGTTGGAATTAAACCCGATCCATTATGAAGGATTGATGGATCCAAATCAGAAAAATTTCTTTAACATGACGGCCGCCGCCATTCATCACTTAAATGGAGCGGTAATCGCAGTTAGTAAACCTTATGCACAACAGTTATTATCCAATGAAGGCAGCGATGGATTAAGCCATTTAATTTGGAAACAACGCGACGCCTTGTTTGGTATCAGCAATGGGGTTGATCAGCGCGACTTACGCCGTGTTGTAACACGTATAGGGAAAGGTGCTTTACGTGATCTTGGTCGCACGGTAACCGCAGGTAGCTCAGAAGATGCAGCGCATTATTTTGAACAGCTTCTAAGCTACAAGAACGCAGCAAAAATTCGTATGCAAAAGAATTTTGGCTTGCATCAGGATGGCAATAAAATAGTTCTTTCTCTTGTTGGTCGATTGGTCGAACAAAAAGGGATTCAGCTACTGATGGGTAATGCTGCGGGAGATAACTGCAGCGTAATGGAATATATGCTCAGGCGTTTTGGCGATACGCAGATCATTGTTGCCGGGCCACGTGTTGATGGTGATAATATGTCTGAACATTTTTGTGGCATGGTCGATCACTTGCGCCGCTGCTTCCCGGGCAGAGTAGTAGGCATATTTGATTTTATGCCGCATGACTTTGCTATGGAGGTGTTTACAGCCAGTGATTTTGCATTAATGCCTTCGCGGTTTGAACCGGGTGGATTAACCCAGCTTGAGGCCTTGGCTGCGGGAAATTTAGTTATCGCTAGAAATGTCGGCGGTATTTCGGCTACCTTGAATCGCTTTAATGATCAGACGGGTAAAGGCAATGGATTCTTGTTTGATGATTATTCCAGCACAGCGTTACGTAATACGATTTGTTGGGCAATCGAAAGAACTCGAAGCACAGATTTTCGCCGATCATTGATGTTAGAAGCTGCTCATGCTGAGCATGATTGGAGCCACCGCATACCTCGGTATCTAGCGGTTTTTCAGCATATTGCCGGCGTGTTATCAGATGGTAGTAAATATCCTTTCTTGCGGGGTAGAGTAGATGTCGTGAACAATACTCGCGCCTAATCGAAAGAAATAGGCGATAAAGAAAGGGGGCGGTTAGCCCCCTTTCTTATGTACTCTTCGGCAATGTATTTTATACCGCACACAAAAATAGTAATACCCAGTAAGACACCGTTCAAACTTTTTGTGTAAGGTATATTTAGACCATTTTTTGTAATGCTAGTTGTCTGGCTTGTTCTGCTTCTTGGTCAGTAAGCATTAAAGAAAACTTCATTTTTATAGCAAAGTTAGTTTCAAATTTATCAACTTTACCGTCCGCCAAAATTACTCGCCAGAGCATAGCTAAAACACGAATACGTTGTTTTGTGGAAAAATGTGTATTGATTACTTGAACGAACTCATCAATTCGGGCCTTGTCGTTTCTTAGTTGATTAGCCTGACCTAAGAAGTGCTTAACGTCATTATCTAGGATATTGAATTCATTTTTCATGATGGCGAAAATAGCTTTTACCTCTTCAGCCGCGTAATCGGAATCGCTGCCGGCCATTTGTAGCAGCAATACACCGGTGGCAATTAACAAATCTTCTTCGGTAGGATTTCCGCTGCTATCAACATCCAAGCGAATCTCATCGTGGCTCAAGCCGGATAGTTTTTTAAACATAATTTTCTCCTGATTGACTATAGATCTTCATTTTCTATATTATCGATAGGCTCTTCTTGCACCTCATCGTCTCCTGTTTCCGGTTCCATGTCTGGTTCTGTATCTTCTTGAAGTTCTTCAGGTTCTGTGTCCTCGGCATCAATAAAAGGTTGGGGATTTTGATTGTTGGCTTCTGCCGGTCTCTTAAATTGTGCATATGGATCAGCAACCGGTTCAACCGTTTCGTCGTTATCCTGTGGGGTATCTTCTTCCGGTTCGTTATCCATCATCTCATCTTCACTGGCGGTTGCTTGTCTTTCGCGAAGCTGCTCGCGTAAGCGATCAAAATATAACCCTTGTTTATCAGCTGCGTTCTTGGGGGGAGTACCATGCAGATTAGAAAAACGGTTTTCAGCTACATTGGGTTTCTGTTGAGCAAAAGGCTTCGTTGACGGAGGTTGTTTTATCTCAGTGGTCGTGGATTCCGGTTCAGTTTTGGAAAGACCTACTGCCGAGAGCGCTGAATTGGCGTAGGTCATCACCTGAGTAGGAACATTACCGAGCGTTTTTGACGCAAAAGAATAAATAGCATTGCCCTTATAACCATAGAGGAAGACTATAAGCATAGCGAAGATACAAATAAGCGATGACCTTAAATGCATAGGAAAGCCGTCCCTTAGCGGAAAGTGCGTTTTTGACAATAAAGACTCTTGTTGTTAACCCCTAACAAGCAATATTCGCTGCTCAAGGCTATCAGGATATTAAGTAGTTTGCTTAACTTTGTAAACTGCTAACATGATACCGTTGATCGCGTGCTGATATCCGCGGAAGGACACCGTTTAAACGTATCCCTTCACTATTTTTGAATTTTTATGGCTTTAATCAATAATGACATCAACCAAAAGCTGCTCGCTAACCTAGGAAATCAAATTATCGATGATTTTAATTTGCTACTCAAATACCATGATCAATTGGATTATGATGCCATTGTCGCAAAAGCTTTGCCCTTAGTTAATGATTTAGGCCGCGGTATTTGGGACCATCTATTGGAGAGTTTTTCTGCTTTGCCTGATGGTTCTCTACTTAATGCCCGTAATTCCTGTAATCATGATTATCTCCAGTCCATTGTTTCTATTGGCAATGAGGGAGACTTAACGGCCGAGGAACAGAAGGCTTTAATCCAAGTGCTTCTCCAACTAAAGCCCTGGCGCAAAGGGCCATTTCGATATTTTGGAGAAGAAGTGGATGCGGAATGGCGTAGCGATATGAAATGGGCACGCATAGTGCCGGAACTGCAAAATATCCGTGGTAAAAAAATTGCCGACCTTGGATGTGGTAACGGTTACTATATGTTTAGGGCTCTATCCTTAGACCCGGAATCTATTGTCGGTTTTGAACCATATGAAAGTTTTTACTTCGCTTATCATTTAGCGCAAAAGTATTTGTTAGATAAAAGGTTATCTTTTTTACGCCTAGGCGTAGAAGACATAAATCTGTTTCCTCAATTTTTTGATGTGGTTCTTTGTATGGGGATTATCTATCATCAGAAAGATCCGCTAGAGATGCTGAGAAATATCTATGACTCTATGGCTAGCGGTGGTCTGATTATAGTCGAAAGTCAGGGAATTAGTTCTGATTTACCTCTTGCTTTATTCCCTTTCGATCGCTACGCTCAAATGAGAAATGTATATTATCTCCCATCTGCACAGTGTATTAAGGCATGGTTGGAACGATCAGGATTTGTTGATGCTCAAATATTTTCGGAAGTGCAACTTACAACAGCCGAGCAACGTTCTACTTGTTATGGATCGGTGAAAAGTCTGGCTGATTATCTGGATAAAAACGATAGTTGCAAAACTATTGAAGGTTATCCGGCGCCGCTACGTTCGGCGGTCAAGGCATATAAAAAATAATAAGCTACCAAAAAACTGCTATTTATTTATTAACTATTATATGGCAGTAGCTATGAGTCCATTGAGAGTTAAGTCTTTATGGCCCGATAGCCAAGTGGTAAGGCAGAGGTCTGCAAAACCTTCATCCCCGGTTCAAATCCGGGTCGGGCCTCCAAATTTACTATAACGTTGGAGTTCATATGCCTTATGTAATCGCTGCGCCATGTATTGGATCTAAAGATCGTTCATGTGTGGAAGTGTGTCCTGTGGACTGCTTCTATAACTATCCCAATGAAGAGTTAAACACGAAAACAGGAAAGGCCCCGAAAACCGCCGGGGATATTGGTATGCTCATTATCAATCCTGATGAATGCATTCATTGCGGGGCCTGTGAACCAGAGTGTCCGGTAGAGGCTATATTTGAAGATGAAGATATGCCTGATCAATGGAAAGATTATGTCGCTTTAAATGAGAAAGTCGCCGTTGGTTACTCTGACGAAGAAAAAGAAAAAATGCGCGTGACGGAGAAAGATAAGTGATAGCTGATTTACAGGAATAGCATGTCTGTAGGTGTTATAGTCGGCATTCAATGGGGCGATGAAGGTAAAGGCAAAGTAGTAGATTATTTAACACAAAATGCCCAATACGTGGTGCGTTTTCAGGGTGGAAATAACGCCGGCCACACTGTCGTTGTTGATGGTAAAAAATTCGCCTTACGACTAATCCCTTCCGGTATTTTAAGAGAAAATGTTTGTTGTCTTTTAGCAAGCTCCGTTGTGGTAAATCCCTGGGCTTTTCTTAGTGAAATCGCGGACATTGAAAAGACCGGCATTGAGATAAAGCCAAATAGGTTGAAGCTTGCTCCTGAAGTTCAGCTCATATTGCCTTATCATCAAGCTATTGATGAAGCGCGGGAAAATCAACGTGGCGCGAAAAAGATAGGGACGACACGAAAGGGGATTGGTCCTGCTTATGAGGACAGTGTTGGACGTCACGGGATTAGAGTCTGCGATCTATTTGATCAGGCGAAACTACGGGCGCTGGTTGAGCGTAATATTAAACATGCCAAGGAATATTGCAGTAAAGTTTTAGAAACTAATTTTGATATTAATGCGCAAGAGCAGATAGAGCAGTTACTCCAGATTGCACAAAAACTTAGACCATTTGTTTGCGACGTCAGCCGCGAGCTTACTGCGGCGATAGCAGCAAAGAAAACAATTGTTTTTGAAGGGGCGCAGGGCACGTTATTGGATGTTGCGCATGGCACTTATCCTTTTGTTACATCTTCCCACACGATTGCTCCGGAAGCTTGCGTTAGTGCCGGAATTGGAACTAAGTCCATTGATTATGTATTGGGAATCTCTAAGGCCTATTGTACAAGAGTAGGGGGCGGGCCGTTTCCAACCGAGGAGATGGGCAAAACCGGTGATCAGATTAGGACTACGGGTAATGAATTTGGTACGGTGACGGGACGCCCTCGTCGCTGTGGTTGGATTGATTTGCCCCTTCTTCGTCGCGCTATTCGCTTAAATGGGGTTGATAGTATATTGTTAACCAAATTGGATGTTTTAACCGGAATTGATATTTTAAAAGTCGCTACGCATTATGAATATCAAGGTCGAACAATGGTGGAACCGGATTGGGATACCGATTTAGAGAAAGTGCAAGTAGTATATGAGGAATTTCTCGGTTGGAAGGAAGACATCAGTAAAGCTACTTCTTTGTTTGATCTGCCGGTAAATGCACAAACATACTTGCAAAAAATTGAACAATACATGGGCTGTTCTTTATCGGGTTTTTCTATTGGTCCGGAGAGATCCCAAACAATAGTATATTCCAACCACGTCAGAGAGATTTTTGGGCTAACTAAGTAATGGAGTGAGGTAACATGGATAGACTGGAAAATGCTTCCACAGAAATAAAAATGCCGTTGATTTTAGTTGTCGATGACGAGGATAGTATTTGCACCTCTCTAAGTAGTGTTCTGCGCGATGAAAGTTATGATACACTATCCGCTCATGATGGCCAGGCAGCTCTGGAAGCTGTTAAAAAACACAATCCTGATCTTGTTTTTTTAGATATTTGGATGCCCGGTTGGGATGGCGTGGAGACCTTAGAAAAAATTAAACAGGTCTCTCCAGATACGGAAGTGATCATGATTTCCGGTCACGCCACTATTTCCAATGCATTAGAAGCCACGAAACGCGGTGCGTTTGACTTTATCGAAAAACCCTTTGATATTGAAAGTGTAATATTTTCTGCCTCGCGTGCGTTAGAGAAGAAACGTAACAAGCACAAAGAAATTAATTTATCCGGTGATGATTCTGGCAAGTTAGGCTTGTTGAATCACCGTGGTGTTTTATCCACCGGATGGAAGGGGAAAAATCTTGGGCAAAGAACTATTGCTAAAAGCACAATATTATATGGGCAGTGTCTACACTCCGGTCAGAAAAGCGGATTGGTACTTGAACCGCTACCGATAAATTCCGGTATCCATTTTTCAAAAATTGGGGAAACCCAGACCATTCCGGCATTTGTTGATTATGTTGATACAACTGCATTTGCTACAGCACTTAGCTCTAATCGTGCCACAGTATCAACGATTGAACACTTAATGGCGGTGCTACACGCTTATCGCATTACCAATCTGTTGGTTAAATGTAATGATGAAGTCCCCATTTTTGATGGCTCGGGAAGCACAATTTGTAACAGGCTTGATGAGATTGGCATCGTTGAGCAGGGTGGTCAGTGGTTCGAGTTGGCTGTGCAGGAGAAGATAGAATTAAATTTCTCCGAGGCCAAAATGGGAGAAAGCCTATGCTTAGAGCCTTCTGCGGAGGACGGGTTAACTATCGTATATGAGTTAATTTACCCCGCTCCGGTAGGACGTCTGCTTTTCGAGTTTAAGCTCAATGGCAAAGATACCTTTAAATCGGAGATAGCTCCGGCACGTACATTTGGCTTCATGAAAGATATCGAAAAACTGCAAAAGGCCGGGTTAGCTGCTGGTGGACGTCTTAATAATTTTATCTTGATTGGAGAAGATAAAGTAATCAATACAGAATTACGTTTCCCGGAAGAATTGGCACGCCATAAGATACTTGATGCGATAGGGGATTTGTTCCTGATAGGCCGGCCGTTACAGGGGAAATTGAGAGCCCGCATGACAGGTCATTCGGATAACTATAAGCTTGTCCAAGAATTGCAGCACCACATTGGCTGAAATCAATTATTAACGCTCTCGACCCGCGAAGTTTGACTCAGTGGTCAGCCGAAATCGAGAAAGCTCATTACTTTTGCTGCTCGACTAGCTCTACAGCCTTAAGTCCAATATCTGTAATTTTCCAGATATTGCTCGTAAACGACCCTTTCGGTTCGGGGGAAACAAGGCTTTTCCCTTCAAGTGTATAAAGGGCACGTAATACTTCGTCATTATTACGAATTCCAGTTTCAATGGAGATCTGACTTATATCGGATACAGGGTTTAGCTTGTTGTAATGATATTTTTGATTCAGGTTGTTAAGTACAGCGTACTCAGATTTGGAAATCAGATTTCTTTTAACCTTCTGCATAGCTTTTATTTATATAGGTTTTTATTTCTGCTTGGACATCCAAGCGCGGGGCATTTAATACCAGATTCATTAGAAAAAGGCAAGATTCTGACTGGTCCGGGTAGGCTCTACTGGTGGCGGCTCAGTTCGACTTCAATTAACCTACGATATTCTTTCTCTAATTCTTTGTATTGTCCTTCTAGGGTAACGAAGCTCTTCGAGATTTGGCCGTAAGCCACGGCTAGTTCGTTTAACTGTCCTACTGTCGAATCTAAAGATGTTTTGATATCAGCCAAAGCAGATTTTTGTGCATCAGTAAGCTCCACTTCTTCATTTAAGGAGTCTAACTGAGCCTTGGAATCGGCTAACTGATCCTGGAGAAGACTCATTTCATTTAATAAAATCTCTTTGTTAGCAATCAACTCGTCGGCTAATTTTATACTTTCTGCTCGTCCCTTTTTGATTTCGTTATGTAGAGATTCCTTATTATTAATTATTCCTTTTTGTGTAGCCAGCTCTCTTTCCACTTGGGCAAGAGTGTTTTGCAATGTTTTAAGCTGGGTTTCCATTTGTGGAATTTTCGCTTTAATTTCCTCGTATTGTTGATTGGGCACCATCTTAGCTAAGCGAGAACGCAGATCGTTAATTATGTCATCTAATTCTACTATTGCTGCTCCCAGGTCACCAGCGTCTTTGGTAATATGTCGAGCGATGATATGGGAAAGGAACTTTGGTAGTTTAATAATAGCCAAGCAGCCCACAATTAAAACGACAACTACGATAACCAGAAACAATGATAAATTTATTTCCATATTACTGCCTAATCTTTTCTATCTAAAGTTATAAGTATTGCTAAACTATTCCGGAGTTACAGTAAAATCGGTGATCTTTTTTTCATCAAACATAATGTTGAAATCATATCCATCCCCGGATTCAGAGGGGGAGCTTTTTGCTGCCATTCTCAAATAGTCTCCTAATTCTTTTTGGCCCTTCGGAGTCAGGGTGATTTTACCAGAGATGCTGCCATTTAGCTTGTGATAATCTTCACTAAAATTCGCTGTCCCCTTGACCTTAACGTCGCCTAAATCCGATCTGAAGTCTAAGAGTTTTAGCGTGCTAAAGCGACCTTTTCCACTAGCTGATAACTTGAGGTTATAAGTTTTTATGCTAGGAATAGGAAAAAGTCCTTGAATCTTATAATTCCCTTGATAAGACCCCTCGTTAATTTCGGCCTCTAGCCGAAAATTATTTTGTTTTATCTTCTTAACCAACACTTGATTAACCTCAAGTTCAAAGCCCAGTTTGCCACTTAATCTAAGCATTTGTAAAAGCGGATATTGTTCAAGCAAAATATTAGATCCCTTAAGCATGAAATTGTCGGGAGCTGAAAACGACGGGCCGGTTATTTCTCCAATTACCTTTCCTTCATAAAAATCGGAATTGGAACTAGCGCGCACTCGCGCTAAAAGCAGGTTCAGTAAAGATAGCCGAAGTTTATTATTCTTAAGCTCAATTGGTAGACGTATTGGTTTAGTTGGTAATGAAACAATTAGGTTCTCAATTTTAAAGACTAACGGCAGGGAGAAAGTAGGGGTAGATCCAGAAAACTGCGTATCCTGTGCGCTAGCTGAATCCTTTAGCGATTGATATAAAGAAAGTCCGCTTTGACGAACGATCAAAGCCGAAAATAAAAACAAGCCGAACAAAACAGCTATCAGAAAATATAGTTTTCGCTGCTTGAGCATTAGAACGTAACCTAAGATTTTGTAATACTGTAAATCTCCAAGGTGGCCTCAAAATTACCCCCGGCCCGGCTAAGAATATCGACCTTTTTTAGAAATAGGCCCTTGCTTTGTTCGATTTCAAAAAGAAGATTTACTAGCTGTTCTCTTTTTAATGAAGATATTTTTAAAGTATAATCTTTGGCTTCATAATCAGCGCCACGTCTTTTAGCTTCACCTTTAGGCTTAAGATCATATTTCTCAGACCCGATTTTTTTTACAATGTTATCAAGGTTACTGTAGGCTTGTTCGGCACTTATTTGCGATTGAGCAAGCATATCTAAAACCATTTTATGACGAGTCTGTCGTGCCTGATAAACCTGCAATAAGCGGCTTATTTGCTTTAACTCATCGCGCCTTTTTGCAATCTCGACCTTTTGGTCACCAAGCGAATATAAATAATCACTCAGGGTGAAGAGGACAAAAAATACGACGCCGGCGGAAGCGATGACCACAAATAGGCGTTCCCTTTTATTCAGGTTCGTAAAAGAGTTTAGTATCTTACTCCAATTCATTGTTATTCCGTTCTAATCCCTTATCTTTTAAGTCCATCGTGACGATTTCTGCGGAAAATTTTGTTCTATTTGAACCGGGAAGTTGTCCCTTTGGTTCGACACTAATTTTGCAAGAGTCCTCTTTTACCTCACAAAACCGGCTTCGATTGTTTTCCAGTATCGATTGTAATTTGCCAATCTTGGCTAAGTCCGATACCGAACCCTGAAAAAGAATTCCGGCTGGACCGATGCTTAGGGTCTCAATTTTTGTATCGACTTCTTTGGTGATAATTGATGAAAGTAATAAAATTGATTCTAACGTGGTAATTGTTGTTGGTGGCCCTAAATCCTTGAGCTCATCGTTTATCGTCTCTAGTTTGCGCGAAAGTAAAGTAATTTCTTTGCCCTCATCAATAAATTCATTAGGTAACACCTGCTTCATTCGCTCATCGATTGTCTCGTTGATTTTGGCTAACGCTAATGATGTGGTGTAAATGGAAATGAAAATCCAAATAGCAACAGCGGCCACAGCATAAAAATAATAATCTATTTGTTCTTTTGCGGCGTTAATGATGTCAGTAAAGAATTGCTTGTAAGCAAAAGGGCCACGGCGAAAATTAATGAGCGCTGTTTTTTTCCCCCTGATGTTTTCATGAAGCATCAACCCCAGTGCCCAAGCATAATTATCTCCATTAACATTAAGATCCGAGGAAACCTTATAATATTCGGATAAATCCAAGGAGATGACCCGGCCTTTTGTCATAGTGCTAAGTTGATAGGCAAGATCTTTGTGCCCCAATAAATAAGCATCGGAGATTGTTACCTTGTTATCGCGAGCATATTTAGCATTAGTCATCAAAAGTTGTGTGGCCACAAATTTTAAATCAAGCGTTTTTTTGGGGAAATCAACCTCGCGCATTAACTGTAGTTGGCCGTTAACATAAAGGCAGTCAAAGAAGCTTTTCTCGGTAAAGGATAGCAAATGCCCGTTGCTGCTGATTACTTCCGGAAAAAAGGTTGACCAAGCGGAGACGGCCGATGCTTTGGTCGAGATAATTTTAGGATTGATTTGCAAATGCCGTAACGATTGAAGCATGCTCCGAATTTGAAAACTTGGAGCTAAGGCAGCACAGATGTCGTAAACATTATCCTGTCCGCTGGAAATTATCGTATCGAGAATGTAGTCATCGATATCAAAGGGCACGACATCCTGAATTTGTAGTGGTGCCACCTGCTCTATTTTTTTTCTGTCTCCGAAGGGTAAGCTAATATTATGCGTAGATACAAATTCGTGATTGATTACGCCCAAAAAACCATCAGCAACAAGAGCCGGGGCGATGGTTAAATCAAAAGGTAGGCTATCTTCTTCGCTAGATTCGTCATCAATGGTAGATTCGGGAATGATGCTTTCCGTAGAGGTCTCCACCGTTTCCCCATTTGCTGTTAAATTTTCCTCGGGAAGATCTTCCGGCGGAAGAGGAAGCGAACCTATTTCAGATACGAGAAATTGGCCGTCATTGGAGGAATAGGCTTTAACAAAAGCGATGTTTCCCTTTTCTATCTCCAATGCGATTAACGAGCTCATTTAACAACCAGGTAAAAATGTCATATTAGTAGGCTATCTATTTAACTAAGGGCCGATAGGAATTACTAGCATTCTGTTTATATTGCCGCAAGAATTTACTATTGAACAATAATGAGACGCGAGCCCAATCAAAGGCGTAATATTTATACCGTACACAAAAAAGTTGAAACAAAGACCTTGAACGGTGCTTTACCAGGTAATACTATTTTTGTGTACGGTATAAAGGAAAGCAAGGATGCTTTCTTCGGGAGCGAAACCCTGATTCGCTCCCGCATCTGCTCTTAATGAAGCCATGGATGGCTAAATTAACCTAAAAACGGCAGTAGCCGTTTTATCAATCCCAAAAACTCAGTGAATCTCTTTAGGTAGCCCTCAAAAAAATAAAAAATCGCGCCACCCGCTGGTAATTTTCAAATTCTAAGGTAAGTGGGCGCGATTTTTTATTTTTTTGAGGCTTCCTATCGCCTCGACTGATTTTTTTAGGATTAAGAGCGAAACAAAAATGTACCATTCCCATAGGACGAAGATAGAAAGCATTTATGCTTTTCAGCTTAAAAGTTAATTTATTTCTTGGGAGTGGTATAGAAAATCCCTAGCCCTCTAGTAGCTATAATCCGTAGCGCTGGATTAACATATTACTCAGATCAAGAGCCTGCTGGTGATAAGAATTAGCTTCCAAAGCCTGATCGATAAGAATTCGGGCAAAACAGTGATCGCCTAACATGGAAGTAATTTGGGCCCTGAGAGTAAACGCCTCATAATCTCGGCTATCAAGCTGACAGATATCTTCCAGCGTTTGTAATGCTGAACCGTACTGCTCAAGTTCAATGAGTGTCCGAACAATACCGGTAAGAATTTGTTTCTGCATTACAGGATCAAAATCATTTTCGAGAATGTCTCTTTCCAAGTCATTTTTATTAAGCCCGGTAGAAGCAAACGAAGTATGTGAATTTTGCGCTTTCATGAAAGCTGCTGGTGAACTTTTTCCCCAAAACGGACGGTTGACTATTACTTTGGGAATCTTTTTTAACTCTAAGTAAGCTTCGGTATTGGCGTTGTTAGCTGCGGCGTAGTTAATATTCGACAGATGCCATTGATGCAGATACCAGCAGGGTTCAATCCATACTCGTTCTAGCCCGGCCCAGCCTAGGCGCTCATACATATCGTGATCTTCTTGACCCCAAACGGAATAAATCTCGTTAAAGCCGCGTACCTTCATTAATAGTTCTCGTGTCGCTACCTGACAGCCACCTTTGCCGATTTTGTCAAAGAGCCAACTTCGTTGTGCATATTGATCATAAAGGCTGTTGTTCCAATCCTTGGGCAATCGCACCGGTAGTAGCTTTAAAGGTTGTGCATAGAATACGCACTTTTCGCCGAAAGCTTTAAGATAGGCCGAGAGCATCGAGATAAAACCGCGACTAAAAAGCATATCGGCGTCGGTTGTTAACACCCATTTTTTAGTTGCTGATTGGATACCAATATTAAGCGCAATCGAACGAGACCAACAGTTCGTCGAAGGTGTATAGACATGCTTTGCCTGGTAGCGATCGGCTAAAGCTTTTAACTCCTCCCTGTGAAGATTATCTGATCCATAGTCAGATAAAATGATGTCAATAGCCGAGACGTGATCTTGCTGACGTAACGAGGCTACGCAGCGTTCTAGGCATTCCAGTTGGACATTGCGACAACCAATAATGACCGATAATGAAAGTTCGTCCTGGTTAGGGGCTTTATAATTACGCAAATATTGTTTAGCTGTCTTTAGTTTTAGAGCCAATGCTTTTAAATTTGTATCGCGCTCACTTTCTTTTTCATAAAATAGCTGCGCAAGGGCACTTTGAACCGCCGGATCGCCAGTTAGTTCGCGAATTGATGTATCTAAGCATGCTGTGTTGTTTAGCTGAACCGGGGTATATTCGCTGGCCTTGATCACCAAATCTATTTGATCAAAATCCTCATAGGTAAAAGGATTGGCCGTGCAGAGTATTCTTACAATAACTTGATGGCGGGTTTTAGAAGCCATCAAAAGGGCAGGATTTTCTTCGGCTATTAGGACAATTTTTTTTCCGAAGGAACAAATACGATTGAGTGTATCATCGATATTCTGAGTGTAAAAGCGAGAATAAAACATGCCATTAACCAAACCATCAATCATTTGTTCTGGGTCACTGATCGGAACTTGGAGAATTATGAAATCCCAAATGTCATAAATGCATTGAATGTAGCGCCATGAAGCCTCACCAATAAGATTATCAGCACCAATTTTCGGCTGAGGAATATAAATGAGCAGCGGTTTGCTCATACTATCCTTAAATAATTGCTGGAAAGTTTCATATCCCTGATACAATTCCGGGGAATACAGTCCGGGACAATTTCTAACAGAATCGACCAAAGATAAATGATTGCTGGACTGGACATCGTTAATCAGATCAAGCTGCGTTACATATTTTTTAAACAAAGGCCGTGAATGATAAAAAGCTTGTTCTCTTGCTTCAATAAATAAGGAGTTGAAGAAAATTCTATTGGCGTCATTCATGCGGTCGGAAAAGGTTATCTCTGGACGCAATAACGATTTTTTGAAAGCTGTATGTGCAGGAAAAAAAGGCCGGTAAAGGATGTTAGCTTTGATTAGCGGCCCGGGAGTTTCTCGCAGACAGGTAAACGTTCTATTTGGATCACTAGGGTCAGAACCGATAATATCTGTGGATGAGTAGATCATTCCAATTGTTGGGTTATTGCGAAAGATTTCTATGATTCTTTTACAGCAGTCAGGTTGAGGGAAATAACCTCGCTCAAGGATAACAATATATTCTCCCTGAGCTTGTTTCAGGGCCAAATTTTTGCCTTGGTTCGCATTTTTTCCATCGGTCAAAATAATATTGACGGGAACAGTGAAGTCGGCGGCAATGTTTTTAAGCTCGGCCAAACGATCATTGTCGCACAAACAGATAACCTCTAAATCGGCTATGCTTTGCTGCTGACTGGAAATCAGTACACTGACTAACTCGGCTTCCTGATAGTAGGAGTCAGTACAAATAATAAATGACATTAAATTGCTCATTGCTTCCCCTGGATAATTGTCTGTTTAATAAGATTAATTTCTAAGGTGAGTTGATTCAAATTTAGCAAATCGGATATTTGCTAGTGATATTATGGCAATAGTCGTTATATACCGCACACAAAAACTAAATTAAACGATGCTTTACTAGGTAATACTATTTTTGAGTGCGGTATGGAGGAAACCAAGGATGGTTTCCTCGGGGGCGAAACCCCGATTCGCCTCCGAAAATGCTCTTAATGAAGCCATGGATGGCTGAAGTAAGAGCCGAACAAAAATATACCATTACCTTAGGACAAAGATAGAAAGCATTTATGCTTTTCAGCTCAAAAGTTAATTTAGTTTTTAGTAATGGTATCTACTTTGCAACTTTACTGATCTAAATCGCATCAAATACTTATAAGTAATTGTCTAAATTATCAGCTACTCCGGTGTGGAGCTTAGTTAAAATGGTTGAGCCAGCAACACAATGAATAAGATACCATTCTCACTACAGGCGGTTAAAGAAATGCTGCAAAAGCGTCGCCGTCTAACCATTGTCTTGGTGGCGACAAACTGTCTGATGAAATTAGCCGATACTTTAGAATCTTTCTATCACAGTGCCTACTGTCCATATAATTTAATCTTGATTGATAATGGCTCCAGCGATGGCACAACAGAATGGCTCCAGCAACTAGAGGAATTTACGGAAGGCTTTATGCGTAGCGAATCCACGCAAAGCATTTGTGCCATATATAATCATATTTTGGGCCAATTAAATTGGATACAAAATGATGATTTAGTAGTATTCCTTCAGCCTGGCGCGACATTTTCTAAAGCTTGGGATGAACAAATATTAAAAGTAGTTGATGGACACAGCTGCCCGCTAGTTATTTCACCTTATCATGAAGCACAGTGGCAGCAACTGTCAATCCGCTCGGAAGATTTGACTTATATAGCGGTGAACGGTTTGGCCACGAAAACATTAGAGATTATCTTCTCGGAAGAAGAAAACTTAATCAAATCGCTCATTGAACATATTAAGAAAATAAAAAATAAAGGCGGAACTTTGAAGGAGCATCTGCTCACCTTTTCTGATGCTGGTTTGGAGAAAGTAATCCCGGTAGGCAATTCTTTGGATGTCGGGCAAAGTACTTTTGTTTGGCCAAATGCTGAAACAATTGCCTGGCAGATGTCAGTAATGAAGAACTTGCATATTGCTGTTGATGCACGAACATTTGCATTTGGGGGATCGATATCACGCGGTATCGGGCATTATGCGGTAAACTTGCTAAAGACAATAAATAAACTATACCCCAATTTTCGTTTCAAGCTTTATGTAGAGCCCCGCGCACCAATCCAGCAAATACGTAAACATTTACCCCAAGAGGCATTTGAATTTGGATTTTTTAGCGCTAAAACACGCCCCGATTCCGATCTCTATTTCGTTTTGGATCCGATGGCCATCTTAACAAACTTTGATTCTCCGTTTCGTTGCATCGATCATTTACCAACCTCGTCAATTTTTTATGATTTAATTCCCTTGGTTTCTGCGCATTACCACTATGATCAGTGGCCAGAAGATAATAAAGTCGCATATCGTTCAAGATTAGAACAAGTGATAAGCTCAAATACTCAGATTCTGGCAATCTCTGATTGCACTAGACAGGATGTAATCAGGTATGGTGGAGTTGATCCGAATAAAATTGCGGTAATTATGGCCGGCCTAAATCAGCCGGATAAACCACGAATTTATACGCCCCAGGAGATAGCAGATGTTTTAAAGAAATTTAATTTACGACCACCGTATTTTCTTACTGTCGGCGCCTGTGATCCGCATAAGAACTTTGAATTTGTCTTAAGATCCGCTCGAGCATTATATCGAACATTTGCTGATTCTGATAAAATTCTTCCACCGATGTTAGCTGTCGCGGGCAGCATCAAAGACGATCCTTATAAAGTAACTTTTCAAGACGTTCTAAAAAAAGAAGAGGTCAAGGAAGTTGTGTTTACGGATTTCGTAAGCCGAGAGGAGCTGGAGTGCTTATACGCAGGAGCAGCTGGACTGCTTTTCCCCTCAGAATATGAAGGGTTTGGTTTCCCGGTCTTAGAAGCAATGGCCAAACGCTGCGCAGTTATAACTTCCCCGCGCGGATCCATTCCGGAAGTAGGTGGCGATTGTGTCATTTATGTTGAACCGGGAAGATATGAGGATTTAGTGGAAGCGATGACTGCGCTGATGTTTAATGAGACGCTAAGGGCTGATTTGGTTGAACGCGGTTATGAACGCTCGAAATTTTTTACCTGGGATAACGTAGCGCATAAAACGGTGGAAGCCTGGAGACATTTGCTTGATCACAAACAGGATTACATGCAGCAATAGCAAGGGCCCAATCATATTCCTTCATAATAAGCCCAGTAGCCACGACATTTTCATCCGCATGAATAACCGCGATACGATGTAGGGGCATGCTGAGCATGACCAGAAATTATAACGCTGAATTGGCTAAGACATGGTTGAGAGGACAGTATTAATGGAACTAATACTTATTCGTTGCTTGTTCAAAAGCCGCTAACTCTTGCCGTCTTGTTTTAACTTGATTCTCGAGTAAATCTTTTAAGCGTTCACGCAATTTTTGATAAAGAGGATTTGTTGCAGATTTATTTATAATCTCTTGCATGATATTAGCAAAGGGGACAGAAGCCTTTTCCTCGCTGAGATAGGCACCATAGGTAGTGATTACAAAATTAATTCCTTCCTCCTCTTTTCCCAGCTGTGCGAGAATTTCCATTCGTCTTAGTGAGCAAGAAATAGCATGAGGGGCAATGGAAGATGTAGAATTAACAACCAAATATAACAGTTCAGAGCTGACTTCCTTATTATCCATACCGGAAGCGTAATAGGCCAGGATATCAAGTAGATCAGCATCCTGATGTAATCCATAAGGGATACGCTGAATAACATTTTGATATACTTGCAGCGCCTCATTGTCATACGGATTTCCTATTTCCAGCTTAGCTCGTAAAATTAAGGTAGCCAACTGAGCATAAAACTGCAGCGGGAGACTTTGGCTGTTGTGTAAACCGTAATTGATAATTAACGAATAACATTTATTAAATTCTTTTTCGTCAAATGCCTCCGCGGCGCTAGCATAATCCAGATAGACCTGAGGGAGACCTAAATTATCCCATGATTTCATTTTCCCTTCAATTTTGCGAAGAACCATGCCAATTGGTACGACCAACGAAAACCCTAAGCTTTGCACTATGCTCTGCGGAGCATAAAACTGTAACTGATCAAAATGTTTATAATACGGTATTGGAACATTTCTTCTTAGCGAAATATCATTGGTAATAGACTGCCAGTTAAATTCTAAATCGACATCGCCGATTATTTCAAATCCCTGATTGTTATAAAAATACTTACCGAATAAATACGGGTCTAGGGTATTTAAGTGCGGTAGAAAATAGGGCGGCTCGCTAACGCAGTATTCAGTAGTGAATAAAACATAGCCACCGGGCTTAACGACGCGTAGCATTTCCTGTATTGCCATGTAAACTTCACGCGCGGATGCCGGATGCTCAATAGTTGATGTGGACCATACAAAGTCATAGCTATTATCCTCGACCGGCAGTTTCCTCATGTCAGCATTGACAAAATGTAATCTTTCCTTGGGAAAATCAAAGGGAGCGCTATTATAGATTTGTTCATGCTTTTCAAAACGCGCCACACTCCAATCTGTATCTGCGGAATAAAGATCCGAACCTAACACATCGGCGCAGGTTCGAGCGAAAAAGAATAGCAGAGGTTCGTTACCAGTGCCTACCCCCATCACTATTTTTGTTCCATCCAGTAGCCCCAGGTTTTCTGCACTTTCGGCAATAAAGTTCCATTCCCACTGCCGTCTTTTTGTAGAGAGGGTAAATCCTGGTTTGCATATCTTTAAATATGCGGAGTTTCGTGGTACTAAAAAATCAGAAATGTCACAGAGCGTTGCGCAGGGATACTGTCTTATTTTCGGCTGTGTTGAAAGTGTCATGATTTTAACTTACCCCGTTATGATGTTTCTTATAAGCCACGTCGTGCTGCTAGTGTTGTAAACATTGTCTCATACTTTTTTGTTTGTTGCTTCCAAGTCCAACCATTTTCGATTGATTGGCGACAGTTAATGGCTAAGGTTTCCTTATCTAATGCGGCAATGACTCTGATAGCGTCAGCGATTTCGTCAACGCTACGGTTGACTAAAATACCGTTGTATCCTTCACGAATAAGCTCCGGCATGTTGCCTACTCGGGTGGAAATAACAGGGACGCCGCAGGCCATAGCTTCTAAGGCTGGATTTGGGGTGCCTTCAAATTCCGATGCGCAGATTAAGACGGAAGCGTGGTGATATGCTTGCTCACGTAGCTGATCGTGAGAGAGGAGCTTGTCATAGCGGGGATCAACTCCCACGCAAATCAATTCCACCCCGGCCTTTTCACATGCGGCCTTGATTAGATCACCGCCTTTGTTACACATCGAGTTAAGACTGCCAACCCAGCAAGCTTTAAACTTTTCCGGCCGTTGCGCAGGCGGATAGAATAGACTGGTATCTACTCCGTTTTGACAGCAAAAGTAATTGGGATGTCCGGTCATCTTTTTGTAATCGCCAAAGTTGTTCATGAAACCGGCCAAGCAGTGGCTTTGTTCAACTACATAAATCATTTCATCTATTAATCGGGAGTTGCTGCAGCCGATGAGCAAGCGATCCGGCGGCGGTACTGTAAAATGATCTAAAGTTAAAAAATAATAATCAAAGATCATGACGATATCATAATCTAGGGGATTATACTTTTCCTTGTCTTGCTTGATATCCAATTGGAAGGCTGGAGAAAGATTTTCTTGAATATGGTGGGAACGGTGCCACCAGGCCCAACCTTGGACATCATAAAAAGTTAATATCTTCATTGGCCTATTCATTAGTTTCCTTTTTAACCTCCACTGCAGTGTTAATTTGGATGATATAATATGCAATAAGTTTCCATTTTTAATACATAGTATATGAGCAGAAACCCATAGCGCATTCATTTTGTCATTGCCCTAAGCAAATGGATAAACCTTCACATGGTTAAAAATTGCAATCAAATAACGCTATTATAAAAATACTAATGATTAATCTGACATTTCCTAATCGAAAACGACTAAATATGTGAAGGCTTAGTTTCTGCCCCATGATTTTGCTTCGCAAAATCCGCCCGGATGGGGCTTAGTTTCATTTTGCTCATAAATAGGCCATCAATGGCTTATTTATGGGCATTTACGGACGCGAATCGGGGTTTCGCTTCCGCGAAAAGCATCCTTGCTTTTCTTTATACCGCACGCAAAACTTAATTACTTAGTAATATGCCGTTCAACTAACTTCTTGCGTACGATACAATAAGGCAATTTTAGTTTTATTTAAGTTGAAGCAAGATAGATGCATAAGCAGGTATCCTTATGCCATGGAAGTCATCCAAACGAGTACAGGGTTTTAAGAGGTCTTTATGAAGGTAGAGCCAAAAATATTTGTCTTTGATGTTGATGGCGTTTTGACCGACGGTCGTTTCTATTACATCAAAGAAGGCAAAGTGATGAAAGTTTTTGGCTCTGATGACCATGATGCACTTTGCCTAATCAAGCCTTACTTAGAAATACATTTTATCACCGGGGACCATAGAGGTTTTGATATCACCAAAGCGCGCGTAGTTGATGATATGAAATTTCCGCTGGAACTTGTCAGCACAATCAAACGCATAGATTGGATCAAAGACATTGGGAAGCAAAGAGTGTCATCTATATGGGCGATGGCATTTTAGATCACTATGTTTTTCGTGAAGTCGGCTACTCCATCGCTCCGGCTAATGTTCATGCCGTAAGCAAACCATTTGCCTCTTATGTAATAAAATCGAGTGGCAGTCATGGTGCTGTATCTGAAGCGTGTTTGCACGTTCTAGAAAAGTTCTTCCAACCTCATGACCCGTGACAACTACCAAACTTATCAATAAAGGTTAGTGGCAAATGGGGAGTCTAGGAGAATACATTCGTAGCTATATAGCGGCCAATCGTTGCACCTTGCCGTACCTTGGTCCAATGAGCAGAAACAGCATTGATATTTGTACTCAAATTTCTGCCCATCATAAAATTCCGATGATTCTAATTGCTAGCCGACGGCAGATTGATGCGCAAGAGTTAGGTGGAGGATATGTAGAAAATTATTCCACGGAAGAATTCAGTGATTATGTGAAATCTTTAGCTAGCCCATGTCTTTTTATGGCTCGTGACCATGGTGGTCCATGGCAAGGAGCTAATGAACAAAAGTTAGCCACAGAAGAAGCTATAGCAACGGCAAAGAAATCATATGAGGAGGATATACTATCTGACTTTTCATTTATTCACATCGACCCTAGTATTAGTTCCGATGCTCGAGATTTTGATTTAGATATCGTTCTTGACAGACTTTTTGAGCTATACTCTTATTGTGTTTCCTTTGCTGAGCAACATAACAAGACAATAGAATTTGAATTAGGCACGGAAGAGCAATCAGGCGGGTATCTATGTCACGAGCACTTTGCTTATTTTTTAGAGAAAGTTGACTTATTCTGTCGCCAACATAAATATCCGCGGCCCACTTTTGTAGTGGCTTAAACCGTAACAAAAGTTGTTGAAACGCGTAATGTTGGTGCCTTTAATTTAGAGCTTACTGATTACGAGTCTGTTCAAAGTTTACGAGATAATAATAAAAAGACACTAGACATTTGTAATCAACGCACAATCTTACTGAAGGAATATAATACTGATTATTTACCCGATGAGGCCCTGTTACTTAGACCCGGTATAGAGATACATGCCTCCAATATTGCTCGGGAATTAGGGGTGGCGGAAACTCAGGCTCTGCTATATTGCCTCAATCTATATGGACTGAGCGAATCCTTTAACGCATTTATAAAATTAGCCGTTGATTCTGGCCGCTGGATAAAATGGCAAGCTAAAGGGAGCAATCTTTCGGCCGTCGAAAAAGCTATTATCTGTGGATATTATATTTTCCCCATTCTCTAGCGCGAAAAATCAAAGAAGATGCCAAAGAGTATCTTTCCCGCAAATTTAAATTTTCATTAGATGATTTTCTAAAGTCAGCAATTGAACAAAAGCTGATAAAATACTTAAACGCTTTTAATGTGATCAATTCAAAAAAGAGGCATTATGAAAATTACAGAGAAACCATGGGGCCGGGAAGAATTGCTCGAGCACAATAACGAATATGTAGTTAAAAGACTGACCATGAATAAGGGGCACAAGTGTAGCATTCAATATCACGAGCAAAAAAAAAGAGACCGTTTATGTTCTCAGTGGAACGCTACACCTTTACATTGGGAAGTCAGCGGATACCTTAGAGCAGAAAGACCTGGTAGCCGGGGATTGTATTACAATTGAGCCATTTATAGTGTCCCAGATGGAGTCGCTAGAGGACTCTATATATTTAGAAAGCTCGACGTCACAGCTTGAAGATGTAGTGCGCATTGCTGATGCTTATAATCGAGTTTAGTGCAGGGTTTAAAAAGGTTAATATTATGAAATATAAAGTTGTTATTCCTACTGCTGGGTTAGAAGCAAGGTTAAAGACTCTTTCTAAACACGTGAAGAAAGCACTGGTTAGTATAGGCAACAAGCCGGCCATCTCCTATGTGATTGAAAAATTTCCGGTTGATATCGAGCTCGTTATTCCCATAGGCTACAAGAAAGAAACAGTGATGGGTTTTTTGCAAATGGTTTATCCCGATCGAAAATTTACTTTTGTCAACGTTGATCGATACGAGGGGGAAGGAAGTGGGTTAGGATATTCGCTACTTTGTGCAAAAGATGTTTTACAGTGCCCTTTTATATTTTGTTACAATGATACTCTGGTCACAGAATCTATCCCCGAGCCTGAAGAGATTTGGATGGGGCATTATTGTCAGGTGGAAGATACGTCCCCGTATCGTTCGATAATTAAAGAAGGTGGTCTGGTAAAAGAGATTTGTTCGAAAGGGGCGAGCGGTGATGTTTCTCCTTACATTGGACTGGCGGGAATCAAGGATTATCAGGCTTTTTGGCAGGCAATGGAAGAGGGGAAAAATGAAGGCTCCATTGAAATCGGGGAAAGCTATGGACTGAAGTTTTTAATTTCGCAGGGAATAGGAGAGCGGGAATTTGATTGGTATGATAGTGGGAATTTGGAAGCCTTAAATCGTGCGCGTGAGCATTTTAACTGCGCCGCTGAGAGTTATAATATTTTAGAAAAGGAGGATGAAGCGATCTGGTTTGTTAATAATAAGGTAATAAAATACTCAGTTAATAAAAAATTCATTGCTGATCGGGTGGAGCGCACAAAGTATTTAGGAAATTATGTGCCGCAGATTACCGCGCAAACCGAGAACATGTATAGCTATAATTTAATCGAAAGCGAGGTGTTTTCTAAGATGCCGTCCGTGTTTACGTTTCGATTCTTTCTCGAATGTATGTAGGGTTTTTGGCAGAAAAAAGAGTTGGTAGCTGAGCAAGGTGCCAATTTTCAAAGTAGTTGTCTTAAATTTTATCGAGATAAAACTTACCAGCGAGTTAAACGGTTTTTTACTAGATATGAGCGGATTGATGCCGAGGAAATTATTAATGGTGTTCATGTGCCAATGATCAGCACTATTCTCGATAGCCTTGATTGGGAATATATTGCCAAAGGGTCGCCTGTGCGCTTTCATGGAGACCTTCATTTTGAGAATATTCTAGTCAACGGTGGAACAGCTTAAATGCCTTTTACGCTTCTTGATTGACGGCAGGAATTTGCGGGAATCTACGAGTATGGAGATCTGTATTATGATCTGGCCAAGCTAAATCACGGCTTTATTATTTGTCATGAATTGATTCACGATAATAAGATCCATGAGAACAATAGATTAAATGTG
Organism: Deltaproteobacteria bacterium; assembly: GCA_020852715.1. Taxonomy (GTDB): domain Bacteria; phylum Bdellovibrionota_C; class UBA2361; order SZUA-149; family JADZAE01; genus JADZAE01. Next base: position 27,600 of record JADZAE010000075.1, on the reverse strand, counting down.
ATCGAATTCAATTTTCTCCGTAAGCAGAACTCAGTTGATTGCGAAAATTATCTCAAAGATTGGCTAAAAGTCTCTAAACTTGACCAGCAAAAAGTAGAGATATTGACCGCGCTAATATTTTTAAATATCGCGGCTCTGCTTCACTATCCTTATAGCCTGCTGCTTTTTTATTTGGGCAAAACCATGCTGCACCGCCTAAGTAAGGAAATGATTAGTGGTAAGGTATTAAGCGTTGCGCAGACATTAGAACAAAAAAGTGATCAGGAAGCGCACTTAAATATGCATGGCTACAGTGAAGAGCATCAGCATTATAGTCAAAGCTGCGAAAAGCAGGAAAACTAGTTGCGCTTGGGTAAATTAGCTTTAATGGCGCAATTAGCCAGACGCATGACGGCGATTTTGTAACCAGCAGGCTCAAACGAAACTATTTCATACGGGGCTTGAAGTTTCTCGGCAATAGCGGCAACTGCCTTCTGCACCCCGGAAAAGCGTTCATCGCAATCATCGAACACAACAATGCTATCTTGATGAAGAAAAGGTAAGACTTCGGCAAAATCTTCGATCACCGGTGCTTCCTCGTGTTGTCCGTCGATATAGCTCATATCAATTTTATGTTTAATCGTTTGTGAAATGCTTTGCTTTGTTCTGTCCGTAAAGCAGATAAAACGAGCACAAGCCTCGCTTTCCCATAGTTCAGATCTGGTAAAAACCTGATCTCCTGTCATCGGTGTCTTATAGATACGTTTATCCATAGCATCGATATCAAATGTGTAAACGATACCATCCATAAGGCGCTGGGAATTTAGATAATCTGCCCAGCTCATTGCTTGATAGCCGCGAGCAGTTCCTATTTCCAAAAAAGTCTTTGCTTGGGCCATAACAGCCAACTCACGCAAATAAACACCACGTAAGACAACAAGCTCAGGGTATTCCACAACAATAGGAGGAGTTTCGTAAGGACGATTATTTAAGCCATAGCGAAGCCAAAGATACCATTGCTCTTTAGTTAAGGCACCGACTACGTCTAAGATGTGTTTATTTGTTACGGTTGGCATAAGCTATTCCTTGTCATTTATAGTTAAGGGATCCGGATAACTTGAAGTTCTTCTCTCGAGTGATACTAAAAATTCATGGCAATTGGCGTGTTCGCCAAGTTCTTCTTCATTTAAGACAAGACTATTTAATCCTTTGGCTTTATTCGCGCAAAGATTATTAATAGAAGTGATGATAGATTCAATAACTCTAGCTTTTTTCTCAATTAAATTCAAAGGAAAACTATCGATAATCTTTATGGCGTCATCTTTTTTGTTAAGTAAAGCCCGTACGCAAGCTAACATATAGGTAATAAATGGATTGGAGTTATTAATGGAGTAAGCAACAGATAGTAGATAATTAGCACGAGTATATAAATCCAGATTAGAGCAAAGGCATTTTTTTGCTAAATCAGCAAAAGCAAATGCCTTTAACTCTTCCTTGTTTTGATAAGATAAAAGCTTATGCTCAAAGGTTGCTCCGGGTGGTATAGCAACATCTCAGATAGAAGAAGCAGTACGGCAGTTTTCGCCTGGTTCAGAGCATAATACCAATTTTAGATATAGTAATTGGTATGTGAAAAGTGCTGCAAAAACGACTGCCAATTTCTGGTTTTACTGATCAGGGAAGGAAACAAACTAAAATTTGTGATCAGGTCACGGTACTCAAGATGCTCGTTTTTGATGATATATTTCATTGAGCAATCATTTTCAATTACCGCATGATCAGGCATGAGTGTGTCGAAGTTATTTTTACTAGAAGCGATTGCCTCCAGGGTTTTAGCTACAAAAGTAGAGGCTATATAAAATATTGGCAAAAGCGATGTACTATAAGCAGTGTAACTGTAACCCAGGCCCTCAGCTAGTAGTGCGCTCATTGTGGAAGCGGAAGATGGAAGAATTTTACAATCTCGATAATGAATGAGGAGCGTTTTATCTATTTCAGTCGTATTGCCAATAATGATCAGTGCAAAAGAAGAGTTTGTTTGTTGACTAAGAGAAGTAAGTAGATTCGCGCACGAATGCGCGTTAATGAGAGGGATAATTATTGTTAGAATATCGCTGTTTTTCATGCTATTTTATCGGGTTAGATGCTCGCCACTCTTTTATGAAATTATTTGTTTCGATATAGCTAGCTGTTTGCGCAAGGTTTTCTTGCCTGACAATTTGAAAATTAAAGGGTAATACCACAGTCGGAACATGATTTGTCCTTAAATGCCAAGCTAAAAGAAATTCTGAGGAGAGCTCGGGTTTGGTCGCCTCGTAAAGATGAGCATAAGTATTGTTCATCATTTCATCATAAAGCGAAGAATAGATATCCATGTAATATGGATTAGCAATAGCAATCGGATCGCAAACCTGGCAATTTAGCGTATCAAAACCATATTGAAGCATTTCGGTAAAACATAAGCTACCGCGCAGCCTTTTGCTACCTAAAAATAATTTCCAAGGGAAAGGATTACACATTTTTAAATCAAAGCGTGTGCGGATAATAAAATCATAATCCGCGGGATTCTCAAGCATAGCAAAGTTTTGTTTCACTTTGTGTCACTGCAAAAATATCGAGATAAATTTTCTAATACTAAACTTAGCTAAACCTTCAGATACTTCTTGATGGGCCTGCTCAAAAGGAGCAAATGGCTCGACTATAATTTTTTTTGGATGATAGGCCGCAATTAGCTCGTCTTCCGTGGTCGTATAATCGCACGTAACGCCTTTCTGCACTTTATCGCCCTCTAAGGCAAAAGTGATATTGCCTTCAATGTTCTAGCTATGCAGGTAAATATCGCAATCCAGATCCGGAATTAAATATTTAGAAATTGAGGCATACGCCTGTTTATAAGTTCGGGACATTCCGGAAATGATCAAAGCAATTTTCATAAGCGATAATTAAGGCTTTAGCATGAAAAATAAGCATCGTGCGACAATGGCCCCTTATGTTATTGAGAGCCAACTGCTGGCGAAAGGAAAGTATAAATAATGAATTCTCGAAACAACAAATTGGATAAAGGCTATGTTTGATTATGCCGCTGACTGGCTGATAGGCAAGCAGAAATCTGATGGTAGCTTTGCTGATACTACCAATAAGGGGAGATCAATATTTTTTACCACAGCAATAGCTATTAAACCGCTTCTCATGTTGGGCGCAACGAAGTAGGCAGTTAAGGCTTTATCTTTCCTCACAGCAGAACAGAGTATTTTCGCAGTTAAATCTGAAAGGAAATTTGAGCAGATATTTATACTTTGGAATCAAGCTCTTTGTTCGGCCCTTAAGCCGGAGCTAAAGTCGCGGCTCAAAGAGCAGTGAGATTTATTATTAACTTCTTACCAATATTCTAGTGCTGAACCCTCGAATGTTGTCAGCGTGAGTTATTTAAAAAAAATAGCGACGCTTTTAGGTGATGTCGAACGTCGCGAAATGGCTAAAGTAAAACTCAAAATAGACTACCCTTGTCCCAAATTTAGTCAGAGTGCATTATTATCAATGCATTTTGTGCAGCTGATGGCTGTATATTACGAGTTAAAACGCTTTGACCTTTGCCTTGAGGGCATGGTTGATTTAAAGTCTTATGTGAACGCTGGAGGTTACTTGTCGGCATTTCATAATGTTAGTTGGGTGTCGACGTCGGGCATGGCGCTTGCTGTCACTCTTTGGCTGGAATTATCTCAAAGAGAAATAGCTGAGAAGGTTTTTAACGTATTTTATTCTTTGCAAAATGCTTCCGGTGCTTGGTACGGGTCCTACGGAGTATTGGCTGACTATTATCCGGCGGAGGAATTGATTGAAATAGCAGCGCATGTTTTGCCGGTATCTTTAATGATGCCAGTCGTTAATTATTCCATGGCTATTAGTGATCGAATGAAAGAATTTTAGCTTACCGCACAACAGAGTCAAAAGATTATTTAGCTAGAACAAAAAGCATGTTTCTTTTGGCGTCACGTTCTCCACGAATATAGCCAAACCGCAATTGTTCTTTCCGGCAAGCAGTTATCTGAAAAATCAGCTGTGCCAATTCATCTTTACTGATTAGCTGCGCAGTGTTTTTACCCTGCCAATCAATGGAGTTTCTTTCATGTTCGAGAATGAGAATATTGGCACATTCCTGATAAGCTTTAGCTAACACTTGCGAAAAGATAGGGGCACCTAAACCCTCGCCAATCAGAATGTGTAATATAATAGTGTCGGCCGCACAGGGTTTAACCAAATAGTCCTGATAAAGAATGTTCTCGCGCGGGAACTCATTGAAGCCCCAAGGAGTTTTATGTGTCACTTCAACTATATGACCGCGAAGCTGTGGCAACATCGCTAGTAATGCATGATAGTGAGGATTGAGTTGACTAACCTTTATACTGTTATGGCTGGTAATCCAGGCCCATAACCCACAGTTACTAACAATCTTTTGTGTTTGTTCTTCTATCCTTTTTTGTGTCGCCTCCGGGAACCAATCATCGATATTGGAAATATTTATCGCCACTTTTTCTTTGGGCTCAGCGATGTTATCAAAACTATCATCTAATAAATCAAATGCCGTATATTTGATGGGACGAGAGGTTAATAGCTGCTGGATGCGCTGAAAGGAGCTCAAATCTTTCAGCCAACCTAAGCCGTAAAAGAAAGAATTGGTATTAGGCTGTAATTGTCCCCGTTCATCATAGCCCTTTTCTTCGCCGCCACCGACAGGAACTCTCTCGTTTTCCGGCCAACATGGTAATAGACGTTTGCAGTTTCGCGGACCGGGAGGGATGGTTCCGTTAATCGAGTGTAGCAATGTATGTTTAAATGTTTCTGCTGCCGATTCAGATAATTTTGTCAAAGTATCGTTGACGATGGCGTTGTTTACGGGTATCGCTAAAAATTCATTCTGATTTTCGACATTGAGTTTAGCCGAAAAGGCCGAAAGCGAGCGGCCGAATGCACGGCTAATAAAATCCTCCGGAGAGGAAGAGATGCGGATTAACTCAATGATTACCTGAGCATAATCAATCATGTAAGTATTAACATCAAAGAAAACTATTTTTTGCGGATTAACAAGTAAAAGATAATTTAATCCGGAAAATCCGCCAATCACTGATGCGTAAGTGTCAATGTCCTCTAATTCAAAAGATTTTAATGTTTCCAGATTTTTCTTGGTCAAATCCCAGCGGTCAGCATTGGCCAAATACACTTGCGATTCGTTGCGAAATAGGCAGGGGCCTCCTGATTCTGTTGAGATAGCCGGGGCAATTTTATTTACCGGTTTGGCAGGAGAATACTTCATCCAAGTATCTTCCTCGCGGCCATCCAATAGAGCTTTTATCGTTAGAGCAAATTCTTTAGCGCGAATATCGGTGGTGTGCCTGGTCAAATAAGTTTCTCTGGCCAGCTGGAAAATCTCCTGCAACTCTTCGGGGCTTTCCAGATACTGGCGGGCGCGAGTAACGAAATTTTCCTTAGTCACTTCGATGTAAGTGCGGTCATTCACTAATCCCAGTAATTCTCCCCCGCAAGGTTTGTCGCACATCAGAGCCGTAGCGCTGGCTAAAACCTCATAGAGCTTAATAAAGGGGATATTGTATTTACCTGTGCAGCTGGCAAATATTTTGGACTGTGCAAGTGTTTGAAAATAGATATCACCCATCATCGCTTCGCCTTCAATAAAATAGCGATAACCCGGATGTTGCGAATGAAACACTTTGAGCTGAGGCATATTTTTGAATGTTTCTAACATCTGGCAACGCAAAGGATAAAAATGCGGAGACATAGCGCCGAGTAAAGAAATATCGTGTTCTTTTTGGATAGCTGTGTTGCCCGGCAAGATGCGTGGATTAATTGACCTGGGCCAAGGAATAAAGCGCACGCGCTCACGAACTTTTTGGCTGAAAAATGATTCAAAAACGCTGCAACTTGTAAAAGGCGGACAGTAAGTAGAGAAGGCAAAGTCAAAGCCATTGCCGAGCAGTATTTTATCCCACTCCTCTTTGGAGCAATGCCAGAAATCATTGATCCAAGCGAACTTAGGTAGTTTGATTTCGGCAAGGCCCTTGGGGAACACATGTAACTCGGGTGGTACGTTATACTGGTTGCGAATTTGTTCAGCTAAAGGTTCTCCTAGTAGACGACGCTCGTCTATGTAGCAAAAAATAGCTTCCGGGGCCGAGGCTCCATAGAGTTCAGAAATGATTTGTGGAACATAGTTGCTACGATAGCGATAACCGGGACCGTAAAAAATGGCATTGGGTAGACGTAGTGAAATTGCTAATTGCTCTTGATATAGAGTATCGCAAACCCAATTTTTGAAACTGGCGGCGAGAAATAAAATATTGCCGCTATTGTTCTCTTTCATTTTGCTGCCTCCGCTAGGCTAGAATTATCAAATACAAACTGTCCCAATAATACCCTGAAATAGCTACTAAATTTAGATGGCAGATGTTGTTAAAAGGTTGTATCTTTTTTGAGGCTAGGGGCATCTAAAGCGTAGTTCATTCTAACTCAGAATTTTGTGGGAATTTGTGACCAGCGAAATTGATTTAAAATCTCTGTTTTCATCAACTCTCCTTATTGAAGATGAAAAGCCACATGCCCTGTTGATTTCTCGTGCACTCAAAGCGCATACACAGGAAATTGTGGTAGCCGCTGACGGGAAATCGGCCGTGCAGGAGCTGGAACAACGCTATTTTGACTTAGTTTTTTGCGACTTGAACCTTCCGGATACAGACGGTCTAAAACTATTAGAAGTGATTCATTCCATTCGTCCGGGCTTGCCCGTAATCGTTATGACCGCTTCTAATTCCATTGATAACGCTGTTAAGGCGATGCGCTCCGGTGCTTGGGATTATCTCCTTAAGCAGTTTGATAATGATTTAGATGGTCGGTTACTTTTAGCTCTGGAAAGAACAGCGGAGCAAAAGCTTAGGCAAATGCGCGAATACGAACTACGCGCTGAGCGTAATGCTTTTTGGGCTTCAGTTTATACGGCTCAAGATGGATTAGCGATACTCGGCGGCGAAGGTTCCGTTGTTTTTGTTAACGAAACATTTCGTGCCTTTTGTAGTTTACTTGTTAATGAGCCGCTTAATGACAGCTTCCCCAAACAAGTGAATTTTGTCGAGCTGCTGGCGACAAAGAATAAGTCTGTTGCGCAGAGTTTGAATGAGCAATTAGAATCCAAGTCTAATGAAGGGCTTTGGACGTCGGAGATCGAACTGAAAGTAGACGAGCTGGATTCACCACGTAAAGAGCGTTTTTATGAGCTGACTTTAACCTCGGTGCAATTAGATGTTAACGAAGAGCAACAAGCTTTTGCCAGCTTTAGAAAAAATGTTTTATGGGTGCGCGATATTACGCGGCGCAAAGAGCAAGAAAAATTTCAACGTGATTTACTTTCCACTACTTCGCATGATTTGAAAGGGCCGCTGGGCGCGATTCTTACTTCGGCCGAGTTGCTAGGAGATCAGGCTCTCAGTAAAGCCGTAGATAGTGGCGAAATAGTTACTCGTATTGCCTCTTGTGCGCGTAACTGCATTACTATCATCGATGAATTTTTAAGCGCGCGGCGTATTCAAGATGGAGTGATGGTTGTTAAGCCGAAGTATCATCCGGTGGGGGATATTTTAGAAGATATTGTTCTCGATTACTTTCCTGTGGCCAAAGCGCGTAATATATCTTTGCAGGCAAAACCTATCAGTAGCGATTTATTGATTTTTGCCGATCGCTTGGCGCTCATTCGTGTTCTTGGCAATTTAGTTCATAATGGCATTAAATTTTCCCGTGGTGGTGGGGTGGTTACTCTAGCGGCAGAAAAGGCAGGATCGGAAATAGTGATTTCTGTTTCCGACGAAGGGCCGGGTATTGATGCTCATGAGAGGTTTCATTTATTTGAACGTTATTCCCGCTTGGATAAGCATGATGCTGTTGAAGGCACCGGTTTGGGGCTCTATGTTACTAAAAATATTGTTGATGCCCATGGTGGTCGAATTGAAATAAAGAGCGAATTAGGCATAGGAACAACATTCTATATCTTTCTTCCTGACGACTCAGTTAAATAAAATTACCGGAAAGTATTGAGCAAATTTTATAATATGCTAATAATACGCCATCTATTGTTGTTTGCATGGTTGGTGGATTAATCCTTAAGAGGTAATTATGAACCGCAAAGAATTTGAACAAATTTTAAAATCCAATTGGAAGAAAGTTGAACTGCACATTAAAGGCAACCCGATCAGAGCGACTTCAGTTGCTTTAGGCGCGGGTTTTGTTATCGGTGTTTTTAGAGAATTATTTGTTCCGATAATTTTAATCATGCTCTTAATTGGTGGAGTTCTTTGGTTCATTGGCGAAAAGCCGTCCGCCGAATAAATTACTAAACTGTGAATTTTATTGCGCGGCGGTAAGTAGCCGCCTGCTCATGTCCGCTTTTATAGCGTGGGACGATGGGTATTATTTTAAAATTTTCACAAAGTTAAGCCTGTGAAAGCAATTGCTATACTTGTTTCTAATCTAATAGAATCGGCTCCGTTGCTAAACGGCATAGCTATTGCACATATAATTAGTATCAATCTGTAAGTTTTTGAGGTAAGCGTATTAGCTACCGTGGCGGGTCGTCTTATTCGAGGCTTAGGCTGGAGATATAACCATGCGCAATGACCGAGAAAAACAAAAATACAAAATTGGATCATTTGAATATTTTGTAAATGTTTTGTTCAGTCCGATATCGTGGAGAGATGTGCGAGATTTTTTCTTCTCCGATGGGAGTTCGCAGGGCACAAATAAGCACACAAATAATTATGCACGGTCGACCAAACCCTACATTATTGAGGTAAGTGGGCAGTTAGAAATAGGGAAAATCGCCGAATATGCAATAGATCATGTAGATTTTGAGGTCAACGAGAACACTTGCATTGTTGGCGACATGAACATAGGGGCTATTACCAAGGCTAAATTGGCAATGGTGCCGGGTAAAAATCCTGTTGCCAAAAGTGTTGTATTTATCAAGCAATTCCATTAATTAGCTAGTCCTAATGGGCAGTTTCGGTTGAATAATTTCGGCCGCTATTCTGTCGTATATGCCTACTCAAGAATGATTCAGTTGGCTGTGATCAGATTCTTTAAGAATGGCTGTTTTTAATTAAAATGGAGACGAAAATGAGCACTGGCACGGAAACAAATAACGGCTCCCTTGTGCATTTAACTGAGGGTGCATTGACTATGGTGAGAAAAGCATTAGCTGACGAAGGAATGAAAGGACACGGACTGCGTATAGCTGTAGTTGGTGGTGGCTGCTCCGGGTACTCTTATGCCATGGATTTTGAAAATATGGAACGTCCCGGAGATGAGGTCTGCACTCAAGAGGATCTAAAGATCTATATCGATGCGGCTAGTTGTCCGATACTGACGGGTACAACAATTGATTTTGTCGAAAGTATTCATGGCACCGGATTTAAATTTGATAATCCTAATTTTACGAAAGACTGCGGTGGCTGTAGTGGTGGTTGTAACAGCGGTGAATAATTTGGGCCTTAGTCGTAACTAAAAAACGAAGAGCGAAGCATGGCGGAATCGACTGATATATTAGAGAAGCATTCAACGCAGGAATACAAGTGGGGTTTCTCTACTGATATTGAAAGCGAAAAGCTCGAGCCGGGATTAAACGAGCAAGTTATTGCCACGATCTCCCAGAAAAAAGGCGAGCCGCAGTGGATGCTTGACTGGCGGCTAAAAGCTTATCGCCATTGGCAACAGATGAAAGAGCCCAAATGGGCGTTTTTGCATTATCCGCCGATTGATTATCAGGACATTGTTTACTTCGCTGCGCCCAAGAGGAAGACTTATAAAAGTCTCGATGAAGTAGATCCCGAGCTTTTACATACATATGAGAAGTTGGGCATACCGCTGGAAGAGCAAAAACAACTAGCCGGCGTAGCTGTGGATGCTGTTTTTGACAGTGTTTCAGTGGCGACCACCTACAAAGAAGAGCTGAGAAAGCATGGTATTATTTTTGGCCCCATCTCCGAAGCGATAAAAGAGCATCCGGAATTGGTGCAAAAGTATTTTGGCTCAGTAGTGCCGGCTACGGATAATTTTTTCTCGGCGCTAAACTCAGCAGTGTTTACCGATGGGTCTTTTGTTTACATTCCTAAAGGCGTACGTTGCCCGATGGAGCTTTCCACTTATTTTCGTATCAACGAAAAGAACACAGGGCAGTTCGAGCGCACCCTGATAATTGCCGATGAGGGTAGCTACGTTAGTTACCTCGAAGGCTGCACAGCGCCAATGCGCGACGAAAACCAACTCCATGCCGCTGTGGTTGAGTTAATCGCTATGGATAATGCCGAAATCAAATATTCCACCATTCAAAACTGGTATCCGGGAGACAAAGACGGCAAAGGCGGCATTTATAACTTTGTTACCAAACGTGGACTTTGTGCCGGTTATAAATCTAAAATTTCTTGGACGCAGGTCGAGACAGGTTCGGCAATTACCTGGAAATATCCTAGCTGTATTCTGAAGGGAGATTCTTCTGTCGGTGAATTTTATTCTGTCGCGCTGACTAGTAAGTATCAGCAAGCAGATACAGGAACAAAGATGATTCACTTGGGTAAAAATACCAAGAGCACAATTATTTCCAAGGGAATCTCTGCCGGGCACGGCCAGAATTCATATCGCGGCTTAGTGAAAATTATGAAAGGGGCGGAAAATGCTCGCAACTTCTCGCAGTGTGATTCTATGCTCATGGGCGATAAATGCGGCGCGCATACTTTTCCTTACATGGAAATAAAAAACCCGACAGCACGTGTCGAACATGAAGCGACCACGTCCAAAATCGGAGAAGACCAGATTTTTTATTGTAATCAACGAGGGCTTTCTACGGAAGACGCGGTGTCGATGATGGTGCACGGCTTTTGTAAACAAGTTTTTAAGGAGCTGCCGATGGAATTTGCAATTGAAGCAAGACAACTAATGGCGCTTAGTTTGGAAGGTAGCGTGGGCTAATTAAAAAGGAATAGGATTTATGTTGTCGGTTAAAAATTTAGAAGCGAGCATTGGCGAAAATAAAATTCTGAGGGGCTTGTCTTTAGAAATAAAACCCGGCCAAGTTCATGCCATCATGGGTATCAATGGCTCCGGTAAAAGCACCTTGGCTAATATTATGGCCGGTCGTGATGCTTATACTGTGATCGGCGGTTGCGTTGAATTTATGGGTAAAGACTTATTGTCTTTAGCTCCCGAAGACAGGGCCGGGCTGGGACTATTCTTAGCCTTTCAATATCCGGTAGAGCTTCCCGGAGTAAATGAGATTTATTTTTTAAGAAATTCTGTAAATGCTGTGCGTAAGTTTCGCGGACAGGAAGAATACGGCGTGCGCGAATTTGGACAGCTAGTCAAAGAGCAAGCTAAGCTTTTGGGCATTAGTGACCTCATGCTTAACCGCTCGGTAAACGAAGGATTCTCCGGTGGCGAGAAAAAACGCAATGAGATTTTGCAGATGACGCTTCTTGGCCCCAAGCTCTGCGTTTTAGATGAAACCGACTCGGGTTTGGATATTGATGCGCTGCAAGTTCTTGCCGAAGGAGTTAATCGCTTAAGAAATAGTGAAAGATCATTTTTAGTTATTACTCACTATCAGCGCTTACTAAATTATATTGAGCCCGACATTGTGCATGTCATGGTCGATGGCCGAATCGTTATGTCCGGCGATAAGAATTTGGCGCTAACCTTAGAAGATAAAGGTTATGGCTGGGTAAAAGAGACTATGGCCGGGGCGCAATGATAAGTTCGGAATTAAATGCGCTGCGTCAAAAGTGCGCTGACAACTGCCTAAATGGTGGTTGGCCAACAGGTGCCGTAGAAGAATTTAAGTTTACTAGCTTAGCAGAGCTTAGCTTTTGGCCTTGCGATTTGCCGCTTGCTAAGCAAACCAATCTTAGCTTTTGGCAAGAGCATAAGCTTACAGACGATGTTATCGTTTTTGAAAATGGGCAGCTTAGCCAAAATACTTTGTCTGCGCAAAGTGGACTTACGATAAGCAGCTTTTCATCTTTAGATGAAATTTCACCGGACATGCAGGCGCAATTTGCTAATAACTCCTGCGCTGGGCAGCCGTTTATTAGTCAATTAAACACAGCCTATTTTACATCTGGCCTTGTTTTGCGCATCAGTAAAAATCAGTCTATCGATAAACCTATTCAAATTATTTTTGCTCAAAGCAGTAAAGAAGCGGCATCTTTTTTTGCGAAAGTTTTTATTGTGCTTGAAGCCGGTGCCAGTTGTTCGGTGGTGGAAACCTATGTTGGTGATAAGCAAGCCGATAATTATTTAAGCTGTGTGCAAATAGAGATAAGCCTTGCTGAAGGTGCTCAGCTTAAACATGTAAAAGTTGGACATAACGGAGAGAGTTCTTATCACCTGGCCGGCACGCGCATTCATCAAGCGGCGCATAGTAATTATGAGCATGGCGTATTTTTTTATAGCGGCAAGTTGGTTCGAAATGAAATTTATTCAGTGCTGCAAGGACAAGGGGCTGATGTCGTTCTAAAAGGTCTTTCCCGTTTGGACGGACAAGAAGTGGTGGATAATTTTATTAATGTGGAACACGCTGCTCCCAACTGCACCAGTAATCAGCGCTTTAAGGGCATTTATGATGGCAAGTCGCACGGCGTTTTTACCGGCACGATTGTGGTAAAAGAAGGTGCGCAGAAAACAAACGGCTATCAATCAAATGCCAACATATTGTTGTCTTCTACAGCTAAGGTCGATGCTCGTCCGCAGCTTAAAATTTGGGCTGATGATGTGAAATGTAGCCACGGTGAAACCTGTGGTGCGCTAGATGAAGAAGCACTGTTTTATTTACAAGCTCGCGGCATACCGCAAGCACAAGCAAAGCAAATGCTTGTTACGGCTTTTGCCCAAGAGATTATAGATGGCATCAACATTCCCGGCGCTAAGGAATACCTGCTTAATCGGTAGTGGTTTAGTTTACGAACCATAAAAACCTAAATGCTTTGCCGCTCTTCAGTTAAACTTCTTAGCTATGATAATGCTGCATTGGCCTGACATTGTGTATTTGATGTGTCAGTGCTATACGAAAACCCTCGCTTAAGGATAATTAGCTTTTGCGAATATCCTTAAGCGAAATATAGACTTTATACTTATTTGCCCACGTGCAGACTAGACTGGAAATCTGGCCATAGAGATCATGCTAAGTTTGAAAGGATTCTGTTGACGATGATAACAGATAGACAAAGAAAAGTAGCAGGCTTTCTTATTTTTATCGTGGCCCTGTCATTCATACTATTTGATTTCTATCCGGCCCTTTTCGAGGTTTATAATAAATGTCAGACTAATGATGATTATTCTCACGGCGTATTGTTGCCGTTTGTATCAGTGATTTTGCTTTGGTTTAAGCGCGAAGAGCTTGCTGCTAAGTTAAAAGCGGCTGCTGGTGAAGCAGTAAGGTTTTCCTCTCTAGGGCTGGTTATTTTTCTAGCCGGAATTTTGATTGATACTTTTGCCCAGTTAACCGGCGAACTATTGTTTATTCGTTGGATTGCGCTTTATTTTCTATTAACTGGACTTATTTTACTTAGTTTTGGTAATAAGGTTGGTTGGCTTTTCGTCCCGCCAATTTTATTAATATTTATGGCACGCCCTATTCCCGAATCGCTTATCCCTATTCTTTTTAATCCGCTACAAGTGCTTGCCGCTTCAGTGGGTGCATGGACTTTAGAGCTACTGAGCGTGCCGGTTTATTTACGTGGTAATGTAATTGAAGTTCCGGGATTGACGCTGCTGGTCGAAGAAGCTTGTAGCGGTATGCGCTCAGTTATCTCCATGCTGACTGTTGCCTGCATTATCTCTTATTATACTAATTTAAGATTTTTAGGTTTTATCTTAATCACAGCTATTGCCGCCGGAGTTGCCGTTATTTTTAATATTTTGCGTGTGACTATTACCGGGGTGCTTGCGCACTTTGTCAGTCCCGATACGGCAACAGGGTTTTTCCATGAATTTACCGGCATGGTGGTTTTTGTTCTGGGACTTCTAATAATGTTCTCTTTGACTAGGCTCATGATGAAATGGGGTTGGTTAGCCGAAGGGGAGGAAAAAGCGTGAAAACTTCTCTGAGCGGCTCACTTCTGGCTTTAATGATAATCTTGGCTTCGGCAGTGTTTAACTCGACGTTACTTAGCAAGCGAGCTCAAAATACGGTTGAAATAAAGTTAGCCGATTTGCCTAAACAGTTTGCCGACTGGAAAATGATCGACGAAAGTGGCATGGAAAATATCTCGCGAGAAGTATTGCAGCTTGATAGTTATATAAAAAGAACATACCGTAACAATAATAGGGAGATTGTTTATTTGTATGTTGGTTACTGGAAAAAACAATCAGGTGATAAGCAAGCAGCTAAACACACACCGCGCTTATGTTTACCGAGTAACGGTTGGTTGATTACGACATTACCTGCGCAGCTAATAAAATCTCCTGTAGGTCAGATAGTTAGCTCAGTCGTTCTTGGCCAGCATCAAATGTCGCAGGCGATGTTTTATTATTGGTTTTTTGCAGGGGAGAGAACTTTCCATCAGGACTGGAAAGCACTTTTATACATAGGCTTAGAGCGCTTATTGAGAGGGCGTTCGGATGGCGGCATAGTCGAAATATCTGCCGCCTTAAATAGAGAAAAGCATAGAGAGAATGCTCAGAGCAAGGCGCAATCCGTAATAGAAGATTTTGTTATAAAGTTTTGGCCGGAGATGGAAAAGGTAACGAAATGAAAAGACAATCCAGATCAAAAATAATAGCGCTGGTTGTAATAATCGCATTTAGCGCATTTCTTGTGGGCGCTGTTCATGCCCAAGAGAGCAAATTAAGGTCGGTGTGTCCATTCCTCTATTCGGAGACCTCGCCAGCTACGCTACCCCCTCCGTGAGGGCATACTGGCGGCCAAGGCAGATTGGGACAGAGATGACAAAGTAGAGTTTATTTTTGAAGAGAATGCCTTTGTTCCCAAAAATACGACAACCAACGTTTATAAGTTCATTGAGCTAAATAAAGTAAATGCTGTTTATGTTTTTTGGTAGCACTACTTCTTTAGCAGTAGTGCCTATTTTGGAACAGAAAAAGATACCGGTGATTACCGTCGCTACTGCAGTCGATGTGTCTAAAGATAGAAAATATGTGATGAATATGTGGCCAACGGCGCAAATGGAAAATAGCGTAGTGGTGGATGAAGTCAAAAGGCGCGGCTACAAAACATGCGCAGTCGTAGCTACTAATCAAGATGGAATGTTGGCTTTGCAGGATGCTTTTCTAAAAAGCAATGCTTGTACTGTGGCCTATAGTGAAAGTTTTAACGCTAATGAACTGGACTTTCAATCATCGATTATGAAAATCAGGCAGAAAAATATCGAGGCAGTATATAATATTTTGGTTGCGTCGCAGGGAGGTAATTTGGCAAAGCAACTGCGTCAGTTAGGTTATCAGGATCAGCTATTTTCAGTTCATCAAGCCGAAAACCCTGCTGAAGTTAAACTGGCAGACGGCGACTTGCTGGGAACTTGGTTTAGCTCCAATAATATTATGACCTCAGATTTATTTAAGCGCGTCGAGAAGAAGCAAGGCTATGCGCCAATTTACCTTGTAGAATAAGGCTATGATGCCGCCAAAATATTTATACAGGGGGCGAAAGAAAAATATTTTAACTACTATCTGCCCAACATTAAAACTTTTAGCGGGGAGCTAGGTAATTACAGCGCCGATCCCGGTGGCCAGTTTAATTTTCGCCCATTTATTAAAATTGTCACCAAAAATGGTTTTGAATTGGTTCACTGATGTTAAGGATAGCTGCATGAAGAGCCAAACAAAAATATAACATTGCTTTAAGACAAAGATGGGGCTGTATCGAAAGTCTTATTGCGCAGTTGCAGAGAAATACGCTCTATCGCCATTAGAAGTGATTAGAGTAATATTTTTGAAACCCGCAGCATCAAGCATAGTCATCACGGCGTTTGGTGACGGAAACCACCAATTATAATCAGCTTCCTGATCAAGCGGTCGCTGTCCCGGATGAGGATTTGCCCACTTCATGATTATTTGATCGGAATTGGTGATGGCCGTTTCAATAAAAAGTTGTCCTTTACATATTTTTTTTAATAAATCTAAGGCTACCATCGGATAGCGTAGATGATACAACATTCCGAAAAATACGATGATATCAAACTCACCTAGGGAATCGATTTGATACACAGGAACAGTGGCATACCGAATGTCTAACTGTAGAACAGAAGCTACCCAGCGGGCTTGGTTTACATACATATCACGAATATCTATGCCGGTTACTCGCGATCCTTGTCGTGCAAATTCAATCGAGATTGCGCCCGCGTTACAACCAATATCCAATACTGTTTTGTTACGAAGATTTTCCGTAATATATGGTTTGATCACTTCAAATTTTGTTGATGTCAAATCCGATTCCAGGCCGGGAGTAACTAGGCCATTGCCTAAATCAATACGATGAAACCATTGGCCTAGCGCCTCCATTTGTAATTTAAGTTCTTGTTGATTACTCATATTATCCCCAATCTTTAAAGTATGTCGCTGTTTTTATGGTCGCAGAAAAACGCCTATTAACTACCAAACAATAAAATAAAGCAGAACAAACCCATTGCTAATGAATTTTAAACGAAGTGAAATTTTCATTAGCGAAGGGCTTAATAACCTGCGCACGATCAAACAACAAGTTAATTAGTGAATGGAAGGTAGATTTCTATTCAATTGAATTCTAGTTTGAGTCTGCTATTAGATCTGATTATTTCTGAAGGGGGAATTTGTCGAACCAGCAAGCGCAATTACGGTAGCTGTGGGCGGCAATATCGTTTTTACCGCTCCAACTCCTTTTGGCTCCCTCTTAGTGGCACTAGAAATGACAGGAGCCAACGATGCGATTTTCTCACCTGGTCCATTGCCATTAATCGGTTCAGTTATTTTTAATAAGGTTGAAGGATCAACTCTTACTGCTGCAACGGATATGCACATCACCGGCAATTTTACCATGCAGCCCGGGAATTTTCGCCAATTTGATTTCACAAATAGTTATAACATGCGGGTTGATGATGATTTTACTGTTAGTGGGGGAGTTTATTACTCGGCAGGTTTTGATTCGTAGGGGGTGCCTTTAATTCATTAGCCGGCAACTTTAATATTTCTATTCGAGGTGGTATTGTCGAGTTAGTAAAGAATACAGATAAAACCTTTAATTCCGATGACCTGTTGTACATGCTGACTTTAAATGATAGCATTGTTGGGAATTGGCGCATGGAAGAAAGTGTAGAAGCAACGGCGGCTCAAGATTCAAGCGGACATGTTCACAATAGCGTTTATGCCGGCTCCGGCTCCAGTGCTTACCCGGAACCGCCGACCGAGCATGCTCCTACTGATTATACAAATGGCAGAAGTCGAAAATTTTTCGCAGCAGCGCAGCGAGTTTATTCTATCTCAACAGCGACGGAATTTCAGCATAGTAAATATGACAGCCATAGCATTTCTCTATGGGTCAAGTTGCCCTATTTACCTGGTGCTGAACAATCTATTTTTACATTTGGTGGAGACAGTGCCTCTTATGCCGGTTTGGGGATATCGGCGGCAAATAAGTGGTCATATTTATCCTCGGTAGGCGATACAGAAAGTCCAGCTACGGCGACTACTGGAAGTTGGGTGCATATTGTGCTTGTGCAAAATGCAGATGATGGCACGCAAAAAATATATGTTGATGGCACAGAAGCGGCGAACAATGCAGCTTTTTCTACATTTAATGGCGCAGATAAAGTTGAAATCGGTGGCCGCAGTTTTTCAGATAATTATTTTAGCGGCATGTTGGAAGAAGTTCGTTATTATCGCCGGGCGCTAAGTGCGGCAGAAGTTAGTTCTTTGGCGCAAGGAACTCAGGATGCGACATCAGCAACTGTTACTTTGGCGGCTGATATTTTTGTAGCTAGAAAAATAGAATTAAAGGGCCATACTTTAGCCGCAGCAAATAAGACGATAAACTTGGCTGGTGATTTCGAAGTAAGCGGCGGCGCATTTAGTGCTGGCACCGGCATACTTACGCTTAGTGGTCAAGGCGTTCAAATAATTACTGTTCCAAATACGACTTTTCATGATGTGATTAGCGATCAGTTAAATGGCTTTCGTAGTGGAATATTATTCGCTAATTCCTTTACTGCTCATAAATTGTCTTGTCCTACATTTGATGGCGGTTTTTTATTCGCTGAGGGAATTACGGCAACGATCACAGGTTCATTGGAGTTTACTGAACAGACGGGAATTACTTTAGATCGAAGGAAATTACAAGCTTTTCCCGGCACAAATTCATTTTTCATAAGTGTGCCAAGCGAACAAGTAGTTTACTATGTGACTGTTCAGAACTCAGATGCCTTAGGTGCTAATATCGTCGCAGTTAATTCGCAACAACCTGATCCTAATACTATCGACTCCGAGGCGGCAGCTCCTCATTGGGTATTTACCACGGACACTTGTGTTAGTGATCCTAATAAATATGCTTCGGGAGTGTGTGGTCACGGTGTCGCCGATACTGATTCGGATAGTGATGGCACGCCAGACTGTAATGATGCCTGTGATAATGACGCTAATAAGACTACTCCGGGAACTTGCGGTTGTAATGTAGCCGACGTTGATAGCAACAATAATGGCATCGAAGATTGTGAAGAAACTGCGCAGATTGTTACAGATGGTGACGGCGTACAGGATGCTGAGGAAATAACCGATGGCACCGATCCGAACGATAGCGGGAGTTTCCTAGTGAAAAATGTGCGCAGTGGTTATTTGAAGTATAATACTTTTCTTGGTTACCAGAACTATCTTGAACTTTCCAATATTGGGACTGCTACGGGAACGGTAACCTTGCGTCCTTATAACGCTAACGGTCAGGCGATTGGCGGCATTTATAATTATGCTTTTGCGGCTAGCGCCCAGCACGGTAAATGCGATGTCCAATATGTAGCTTTATCTAATAGCCAAGAAGCTTGCGGCCGCGAGCAAGGATGGTGGAGATAGCCAATACTCTTACTAGGTCAAATTCAGTCAATGTAAAAATATATACGGTGGACGGCGAGAAGCTGCTTGATATCAGTGAAAGAATATATGCATTTAGTCAAATACATCTAAATACTTCTGAGGTGTTAGGAAATAATAGCGCTGGTTATGCTGCGATTACGCCGAGAAACAATAATTCTGCTTTGGCGCAAAGCGTTGTATATAATTATGGTTGTGCCGGACGATTGAACACGGCCTATGCTTTTACTGGAGAGATTCCTCGTTTAACGACTGCCGCATCCTCTTTTAATCACTACCTCGAACAGAAACATTCTTTGGTGGTTATAAATAGTGCAAGCAACGACGATGCTAGTAGGCTGACCATTTATCCATTAGGCAGTAATAGTGTTTATCGGAATGTATCGTTTAATTCTCGGGAGATGAGCGCGACTGAGCTAAGTGATCTTTTCCGCAATAACACTTTAACGGACAAGTATGGGCCGGTAATACTCTCGCGCTTAACAAATCATAAAATTATTTGGGGCACTGTTAAGAAAACATTACACCAATAATGAGCTCGATTATGTAGTTACTATTTCACTGCAGTGAGCTTGATAATTTCCATCGAGTGATTGCGGTCAGGATTCTTAAATGAGGGCCCCTGAATGATTACTGCATATTCGCCACTGAGGCTATTTTCTTTAACCCAAGTGCGCACAAAATCACTCCAAGACTCGGGATCTTCTTCCAGGCAAATAGGCTTAACACCATAAGAAAATTTTAAACCCTGACAGACTTCTTTGTTTTTAGAAATAGCAATAATCCACGGTGCTAAACGATAGCGGCTTAATTTGCGCACTGTGCCACCCGTTCGACTGGGTATAAAAACAGCAGCCGGATCTAAATGCTCCACTGTTTCTTCAGCGGAAAACGACAAAATGTCAAAAATAGATAAGCTGGGGGAAGCGGCGACCCCATCGATGATTTCATTCCTATAGTGCGCCGATTGATGAGGTTCTACTGTTTGCGCAATTCGTGCCAGCATCTCAACTGATTCCTGTGGAAACTTACCGGCAGCCGATTCTGCGGAAAGCATGACGCAGTCAGTGCCGTCAAGAATAGCATTAGCGACATCACTGGCTTCGGCGCGTGTGGGACGATTGCAGCAGATCATCGATTCCAACATTTGCGTAGCTGTGATAACCGGCTTCCCTCTAAAGTTCGCCTTACGAATAATTTCTTTCTGAATAATAGCCATTTGTTCAATAGGGACTTCTACTCCCAAATCGCCGCGTGCCACCATTAGACCATCGGACTCTTCTAAGATGGCATCCAAGTGCAAAAGTGCATTAGAGCGCTCAATCTTGGCGATGATAAACGGATGATAATCTATCCCGGAAGCGGCTACGCGCAGTAGTTTGATATCCACCTCATTTTCTACAAACGATTGGCTCACCGCATCTATGCCGTGTGCGGAGGCGAATTTTAAACATTCGAAATCATGCGGCGTAAAAGCGCTAATCCCTAAATTAATATTGGGAATATTTAAACCTTTGCGTGGGCGCAGCTCTCCGCCGACCAGCACTTCGCAAGTTATGTCTTTTTCTTTTTTGGCGGTGACAACTAGCTCGATGCTACCATCGTTAAGATAAATCTTATCGCCGAGATTTACGCAGTCATGGAGTTTAGAATAGCTAACGTAAACTCGAGAATTATTGCCCTTAATCTTTTCATTGGTCAGGTCAATCTTATCGCCGTTACTGAGAACAATAAAATCTGTTTCCAGCTCACCGATGCGCATTTTAGGCCCGGGTAAGTCGGCCATTAGCACTATCTGTTTACCCGTTACGGCTTCTGCTTTTCTGATGTTTTCAATTAATGCTGCATGTACAGTCGGGTCGCCGTGCGAAAAATTAATACGTGCTATATTTAATCCTGCCTCAATTAAACGGCTAATAGTTTCGACAGTATTGGAAGCCGGGCCCAAAGTAGCAACGATTTTAGTTTTGTTGTTCATATAGCTTTCTCCAAAAATGACTATTTCACTCTAATTGTCAGGATACGTTTAACCTTTGTCTAAATGCCACTTTTTAAAGCTCTTGCCAAGCAAAGGTCAGTCGCATTATAAACCTAACTGGCTTTAAATTCTTCAAAGAGGGGCAATGTCTATAGCACTAATCACCGGGTGTTCGGGACTAATAGGAAGCGAGTCTGCCAGGTTCTTTCATGCCCAAGGTATGGAAGTAGTAGGGATAGACAATAACATGCGATCCTACTTCTTTGGTGCTGATGCCTCCACCGCCTGGAATACCGAACAGCTGAAAATCAGCTTAAAGGATTTTAGTTACAACAACCTGGATATCCGAGACCAGGAAGCGGCGTTTTCTCTTTTTAAGAAATACGGCCAGTCAATCACAGTTGTTATTCACACAGCTGCTCAACCGAGTCATGATTGGGCAGCACGTGAACCCTTTACTGATTTTGGTGTAAATGCCCAAGGCACTTTGGTGATGCTCGAAGCAACACGACAGTTCGCTCCGACTGCTTCTTTTATCTTTACCTCCACGAATAAAGTTTATGGTGATCTACCCAACACTTTGCCTCTAATTGAAAAAGAAACGCGCTGGGAATTGGATCCGGCGCACAAATGGGCAGAACATGGCATTGATGAAACGATGAGCATAGACCAAAGTAAGCACAGTATTTTTGGTGCCAGCAAAGTAGCGGCTGATGTCATGGTGCAAGAATACGGCAGATATTTTGGCATGAACACTGTTGTCATGCGTGGCGGCTGTTTAACCGGACCTGCCCACTCAGGAGCTGAGCTGCATGGTTTTTTGGCCTATCTGATTAAATGTGCCTTAGCCGGTAAACCCTATACGATTTACGGATATAAAGGTAAGCAGGTTCGCGATAATATCCACGCTGCTGATTTGGTAAATGCCTTCTGGCATTATTATCAAAATCCACGCTCCGCAGAAGTGTACAATATGGGGGGATCAAGGTTTAGTAATTGCTCGATGCTGGAAGCGATCAGCGAAGTCGAGGAGAAAACCGGAAAGAAATTGAATTATATCATGTCTGACCAAGCCCGTAGCGGCGATCATGTATGGTACATCAGCGATGTGCGCAAATTTCAACGTGACTATCCGCAGTGGAAGCTGGAACACAGTTTATCCTTGATAATCGACGAGATTATCGCGGCTAATAAATAAGCATGTTTATTATGGCCCAATCGGGGCTATACTGTTATAGTCGCGCGCATGAATGATACAAAAACCTTAAATATTTGGACGCAAAGAATAGCTCATGAGCGTATGCCGGTGTTATCACACACGGTGCACACCATTTCTAAAGTTTGCGAAAACGATAACGCCCCGCGGGCAGCAATTACAAATATTATCTTGCAAGACCCGGCGATGACTTCGCATGTGCTGCGCGTGGCTAATAGCATTTACTACAGCCCTCGCGGAACAACATCAAAGCTTAATACTATTAGTCGAGCTGTCGTGGTGCTTGGAGCAAATGTAATTCGCAGCATTTGCGTATCTGTTTCTATTGTTAACGAGCTGCTCAAGGGTGGCTCGCGCGAGCATTTGATCAGGGAATTAGCACGCTCTTTTCATGCTGCTGTGCAAGCGCGTGATCTGGCAATATATAAGGGAGAGAAGTCGCAGGAAGAAATTTTTATTGCGGCGCTTCTTTATCGTATTGGTGAAATGGCCTTTTGGGTATTCGGGGAAAACCTGCGTGGCCTTTTAGACGCCGAACTCAAAGCCGGAGAAGTAACCCCCGGGGAAGCCGAGCAAAAAGTATTAGGCTTTCGTCTAAGTCAGCTTACGGTTGAGCTATGTCGCGAGTGGAATCTTAGTGAGCTGATACCGATGGCCGTTAAGGGGATGGGTAGCACGCACAGTATTTCTAGGCTGATATCACTTTGCTACCGTTTAGCCCTAAACGTAGAAAATAGCTGGAACACCCCGGAAGTGGATAAAATAATCGCTGATCTTTCGGAAAACTCTGGCCTGTCTATCGAAGAGCTTAGACCAAGGTTAGAAAATAACACGCGCCATGCTATTACTCTCGCCACCGAATATGGCGCGCATGTAGCTGCTGATCATATTCCACTGCCGCCGACAGTAGAAGCTCCGATTGTGGAAGCTGTTACAGTCGGCAGTAACATTGCCCAGCCTGATCCGATGTTGCAATTAAAGATATTACGCGAACTCAGCGCGATGGTAACAGGGGAAGCTGACTATAATGATGTCATTGAGATAGTTATGGAAGGTATCTACCGTGGCGTCGGGATGGACAGAGTAATGTATGCGATATATTTTCCGCAGGATCATAAATTAGAAGCTCGCTCGGCTTTAGGCGAAGGCGCGGACAAGCTATTAAACGGTTTTAAATGGCGTGTAGATAAAAGTGAAAATAATCTCTTTGCTCTGGCTCTGGAAGAGCAGAGAAGCTGTTGGTATCCCGAGAAAATTCCAGCCAAAGCACGCAAGGACTTGCCGACTTCTATCAGTTCGTTGTTGGGACCAAATGCTTTCTTTTTAGCTCCGGCGATTGCCAATTTTAAAAGTATTGGCATTTTTTATGCGGATCGAGCAAGCAGCCATCGCCCATTAGACATTGAAAGCTATGAAAGTTTTGCTCATTTTACTTTGCAAGCGAATATTAGTATTGATTTTATCGGGACAAAACATTCAGGTCATAAATAATTAATAAGGTGCGATGTTAAGCACATTACGAATTAAGAATATAGCTATCGTCGATGAGTTAGAGATCGAATTTGCTAAGGGGCTAAATGTTCTGACCGGGGAAACCGGAGCCGGTAAGTCGATTATTTTGAAAGCCATAGGGCTTCTTTGTGGCACGCGCTCAGCCGGGGATATTATTCGTCATGGTCAGACGCGAGCTGAAGTCGAAGCGCTATTTTATACTTCGCCGGCGCTGCGTGAAGTGCTGCTTAAGCAGATAGACGAAGCCCAAGAATTTATCTCCTCAGATGAACTTATTATCCGCCGGATAGTCGAAGAAAGCGGGCGCGGCAAAATTTATATTAACTCCAAGCTTGTTCCCTTAAACGTACTACAGCAGATAAGCGTTTTCCTGCTTGATATTACCGGGCAGCATCAGCAACAGTCTTTGTTGGATGTGGTTCATCACCGCGAGCTACTCGATGCCTTTGGTATAGCTCCGGCGCTACTAACCGAAGTTCGTGCAGCTTATGAAAGCTTTGCTGCAGCCAGAAAAGTGCTTCAGGATTTTGAGCGCCAGAGCTCCGAGAAAGAAGAGTATTTTCGGCGCTTGGCGTTTGAACGTGATGAGTTAAAAAAAGCGCAGCTTAAAGTTGCTGAGCGTGAAGAGTTAGAAACGGAACTTTCCCGTTTACAAAACGTCGAGGCTTTGGGTCTTTGGGCCAATGAAGCACTGGGTATTATTGAAAGTGAACAAGGTGCCGAGACGCAGTTGGTTCATTTAAAAGGGATTTTGGATACAGCCAAAAGAAAGGATACTGCGTTAGGCGAAAGTTTTGGTCTGATTGAATCGGCCTGCGAGCAAGTCAAGGAAGCCCGTTATTTACTTGCCGACTATTTAGCCTCATTAGAAGCTGACCCCGAGCGCTTAGAGATACTCAGGGAACGCTTATCGGAGATAGCGCGGCTGGAAAGAAAATATCAGAAACCAGTCGCTGAGATCCTAACCTATTATGACCGCATTAAGTCTGAGCTTAGCGAATATGAGGCAGGGAACTTCGATATTGAGAAGTTAAAGAAAGATTTCGATGAGGCGCAAGCAAAACTTAAACAGTTGGAAGCTAAGCTTACTGAAAAGAGACGAGAAGCGGCCAAGAAGCTGCAGGCGCTTATTGAGAAAGAGTTAGTGAATCTCAATATGAAAAAAGCCCGCTTCAGTATTGAGATCAAGGAAGGGAATAGCTCAGCCTATGGAGCTGATAGCGTGGAGTTTTTGCTGGCGGCTAATCCCGGTGAACCCTTTAAACCATTGGCCAAGGTGGCTTCGGGGGGCGAGTTGTCCCGGGTGCTGTTAGTTCTGAAAACAATTTTAAACAAACAGCTATCGCCTATGCTGCAAGTTTTTGATGAGGTGGATTCGGGCATAGGCGGGGCAGTAGCCGAGGTGGTTGGCGAGAAGCTCAGAGAAGTGTCCAAAGGAAGTCAGGTTCTTTTGATCACCCATGCTCCGCAGATAGCGGCATTGGCCGATAGCCACTATTTAATTAGTAAGGTGAGCAGTAAAGATTCCACTAGTGTTTCACTGGCGAAATTACCTGAAGCCGGTAGAGTTACTGAGATAGCTCGAATGTTGGCCGGCAAAAATGTTACTGAAAAATTTCATGAATCCGCCAGGGAATTACTCAGACATTCATCGCAAATGGCCTAGAAGTAAATTTTTAGGCAGTCCCGTTACATAGTTTAACTCTCCACAGCAGCTCAATATAATCGCCTTAAATAAGGACAAATAACTAGCGAATTGGCCTGCACACTACTAGGTAATGCTATTGCCTAAATAGCTGAGGACTGATAAATGCCTTGGCCTTTCCTGAAGTTGTATGCGATTTGCAAGGAATCCTTGAAGGAAACTAGAGGCTTTCGTAAGTGCCGCATTTTGATTAATGTCGGGCGGCTTGAAGAGCAGCGACTTCAGAAAGGAGCAAGACTGTTGAATACTTTGGCGACGGGTAGTTATCTAAAGTAGTAAAAGCAGTTGCTAATAGACTAAGAGCGGCAGATGCCGTTTTTAGAAAAAGTGACTTTAATAACTATGTGGGTAAAGCGCCCAAGAGTTGCACAATTGAGGTAAGTAGGACGATTCGGGAAGTTGGGGTCATCCGTTATAGCCGGAAGTGGAGGCTAGCCTTGGTAAGTGTGGTTTTTGGGATTCCGGTTTCGGTTGAAAGCATTGGGTTGCTTGGTTGTTGTAGTGATGTTTGACCGGAATGATTTGGAGGGACCGCTTGATCTTCCTTGGAGGCAGGAAAGATATAGCAAGCATTCTCCTGTGAGCAGTCAGAGCTTGTAGTTTGCAGTTTAATCTCTGATAATCCCCTTTATCCCTTAAGATGGACACAAATAGTGGCTGGAAAAAAAGTAGCGATTTCGCTCAATATCGGATCTAATAAGGTAGTTTCAATATCATTTTCGCGCTTCGGGCTCTTATCATGGTCAGCAGCCTTGATAACGTGCTTATTCTTTTTTGGCGCTGTCACCTACCAAGTAATCAGAACAGGTATGCTGCTTAGTATATTTTCCGGGGATTCTCCTGAGGCTATATACCAGCGCAAAGTTGATTATCTGGCAGGAGAGGTCGTTAAAGTTAAGCAATACGAGAAAGAGCTCAAGGGGAAAGCCGAACAGATTAACACTGTTCTGCAAGGCCTAAGCGGGATGGAGCTAATGGCTCCCAAAGCCGATTTACCAAAAACCGGCAACGAAAAGACTTATCGCGGTGGAGGCATGGGCGGTGTTGAGCCCGACGAAAATTCTACTGTTGGCCTACGCGAGATGGTTAGACGCATGGATAACAAACCCAAAGAAAAACCGGTTCTTTCCTTCATCGATCAAAATATAAATGTTTTGCAAGGTCTTCCCTTAGGGACACCCATGCAAGGGGGCTTATCCTCCGGTTTTGGCATACGCCGATCTCCATTTTCACGAGTAATGCAAATGCACACGGGCCTGGATTTAATCAATGACTGGAATTACCCTGTCCAAGTAACAGCTCCGGGTGAAGTTATCTTCTCCGGCTGGGATGGTGCCTATGGTCTGAGCGTTATCATTGATCATGGTAATAACGTGATGACACGTTATGCTCACCTCACCAGGACGCAAGTCAAAGAAGGAGAAAAAGTAAATCGTGGGCAAATCATCGGGAATTTAGGATCGACCGGGCGCTCTACAGGTCCCCACCTCCATTACGAAGTAATGGTCAATGGGAATTACAAAGATCCTATTCGCTTCATTGAGTTGGCCACGGCACTCAAGAGAATCAAATAAATATCAAGACCCCTTGCAGTTATCTTGATTGCCATATAAGACGGCACGCAGTGTGGGGCTGTAGCTCAGCTGGGAGAGCGCTTGACTGGCAGTCAAGAGGTCGCCGGTTCGATCCCGACCAGCTCCACCATTTCTTCTTCTAGTGCCGATTTAAATAAATCAGCTTCATATTTACAACTAGGCTTAATCAAAACCTAACCCTTCAGTGTGGGGCTGACTCTCATATTTTGCCAAGATTTCTTTGAAATCTTGGCTACAGCAGCTGGGAGAGCGGTTGACTGGCAGTCAAGAGGTCGCCGGTTCGATCCCGACCAGCTCCACCATTTCTTCTTCTAGTGCCGATTTAAATAAATCAACTTCATATTTACAACTAGGTATTGTTAAAGTACCCACTACTGTTCCACAATTCATCTAAGAAAGTCAGTTGGTTAGCCGAAGCTAGTATGTTGCGACTATGCGTAGGAAAGCTAAGTAGCTGAAATAACGGCTCCGTGTTAAAGAGTGAAATGCACAAGATATG